>JBGVPE010000055.1:0-99773 GCA_045126895.1 Acutalibacteraceae bacterium
AGCACGTCATCAACACTTATGTTACCTGCAACAGCAAGCACCATATTACCCAAATTATAAAAGCTCTTATAACAATCATATAAAAGCTCTGATGAAATCTCGGCAATAGATTCGCAGGTACCTGCAATATCTGTTCTTAAAGGATGGTTATGATATAAGGCTCTGAAAAGGTTGAACATAACCTCCCAGTCAGGTACATCTTTATACATCATAATTTCCTGACCGATAATGCCCTGCTCTTTTTCAACTGTCTGTTGTGTGAAATAAGGGTGCTGAACAAAATCCAATAAAATCTCAAGATTCTGTTTGAAATTACCTGAGCAAGAGAAAAGATAGCCTGTTCTGTCAAAGCTGGTGTAAGCATTTGCCGATGCACCTGTTTTGGCAAATCGTTCAAAGGCATCAAGGTCTTCGCTTTCAAAAAGCTTGTGTTCAAGAAAATGCGCTGTACCCTCAGGGATAGTTTTATAGCTGCCGTCAGCTTGTGGGATTTCAGTATCAATTGAGCCGTATTTTGTCATAAAAACAGCGTATGCGCCTGAATAATCACTTTTTGGCATAACGAGAATTTTAAGCCCTGACGGATGAGAAATATCAAAATAAGATTCATCTACAAGTTGATTGCGAATTTCTTTAATTTTCATCAGCTTCACCCTCCCCGTCACCTTTGAGCATATATACGGTATCGAGCATAATAGTTTTAGCGGCTCTGATTACCTGAGCTTTGTCAACCTGCCTGAATTTTTCAACCTGTTCTTCAGGTGACAAAGGTTTGTCTTTAAGAATCTGAACAGAATACCAGCTGCAAAGACTTTCAGGGATATCATTCACACTGAGCCTTGCATCGCACAGGCTTTTGATTGAAGATGAAAAAACTTCGTTTGTGAAGTTGCCATCTGCAACCTCTTTAAGCTGAGCTAAAATTTCTGTTTTTGCTTTTTGCTCATTGACATCTTCAATTCCGCTCTGAAGCATTACCACACCTTTTTGTGAATAAAGACTTGCTGAGCAATAATAACAAAGACTCATCTTTTCACGAACAACACTGAAAAGCTTTGAGTAAGTGCCGCCGCCGAAAATATCAACAGCAACTCTCATAGGGTATGAATTATCTTCATCATTTCTCATACCTGTTCTGAAGCCCATAACAAGCTTACCCTGCTTGACCGGCAAGGTTTCACAAACATAGTTAGGCTTCGGTACACCTGCAAAAAACTCGGTTGTATTTTCAACAGGGTTTCTTTCAATGTGTGAGAATTTATCTTCAAGGATACTTCTCACTTTATCCGGCTCACAGCTGCCCACCATCGTCAACTGCATTTTTGCTGTTTTGAGCAAATCAAGCCAGGCATTATATACATCTTTGCCTGAAAGGGCAGTGATTTCTTCAACAGTACCAAGTCTGTTTTTACCGTAAGCTTCATTGGCAAACATAATCTGTTCGCAACGGTCAAGAGCATAATGGCGCTTGTCATTCTGCTCAGCCTCAAGCTTTTCAATTAACAAACGTTTTTCTTCTTCAATAATATCTGCAGGGAAGCTGCCGTCAATAACAATAGGTTCGAAAACCAATTTTGTAAGGAGCTCCACACATTCATCTGTGATTTTATCGCCATTTAAAGCAAAACGGTCATCAACAGCTGTCATATTGATTGATAAAAGCATTGTTTCGCCAAGCTTTGACACAGACGCTGTGATAATTGCACCATAAAGCTCATCAAGCATACCGTTGAATGCAGAGAAATCAGGATACTGTGCACATCTGCGATGTAAAAAATACGGTAAAATTGCTTTTGCTGAAATGTTACCGCCCAAAGGTGTTGCCATAGTGAAGCTTATACGGCTTGTTTTGAACTTGTTTGTTTTTACATTAACAAGGCGTACACCTTCGGCAATTTCATAAATTGTCATAAATACCCTCCAAAATGAGCAATATACTATAGTTTACCATATTTTTATATAAAATACAACCTTGTAAACCTACCCGACTTTTGAACTGATTTTACTATTGTGTCATTTGCAATATATTTACAGCTGAAAGATTTATCATCAGGTTGTTGCGTATATAGCAAAAGGCTGAGGCATTTACCCGCCTCAGCCTTTGTATTTGGAAGTTTTAATCTTAGTCAACACAAGAGAACCGTTTTCTTTATGTTATGTCTTTATTCGACACTTTCTACCATTTCTAACATCAACTATATATAGCCTTTTTTCCCCCTCCATATCATAGGTACTGTTATGATGTGTGATAAAAAGTTTAATTTGATGTTCGTTTATAAATTCCCCATCTTCAATATCATAAAATTTCAGTTCGGGAACTTGCAATAAAGAAAAAGGGACTTTTTCAAGCTTACCCATACTCATATTATATGAGTATATCTTTTCTGAATCACACTCTCTGAAATATAAGATTGAATTTTTTACGGTAATAGGTTCAATTTCTTCAGCACATTCATATATAATTTGTGTATGATAGTCATCAAATCCGATAATTCGATAAACATTATCAAATTTAACAGTACAATATACAGTTTGTTTTTCTGTTGCAATATTACAAAAAGTGAGTTCCCCAACCGAATCATCAAAACTTAATTTTTTAGCAGATGTTAACAAACTATCTATTCTGAAGAGTTGATTTGCATAGCCATTAGAGTATAATGTCTGACCTATGCAATACAAATTTTCTTCACTAATACATCCATCATAAAAGAAAGGTCCTGATATTTGATCTAAATCAATAGCAACATCAAAAATCTTTTTTTCATCTTCGCAGACTCGGATTATTTTCGAACTATCAAATTGATAATATGTGTTATTTGAAGCAACAATACGTTTATAGTTATAATAATAATTATTATCAGTTACTTCTATTTGACTAAGTTCAGCTTTACATTGTTCTTCTATATCTTTTGATACAGTGAGAGAATTTGAGTAAACAACTAAAAATATCAAAGTAGCGAGAATGATTGATATGAAAATAGCCGAAAGTTTTAAAATGTTAATTTTACTCCTCATATATTACCTCACTATTCAAATAAATTATTGTAACATTTCAAAAAATTTATTAAAATATGATATTTGTTCTTTTGAAAGTTCAAAAGCCTCTACAGTTTTAATTGTGTACCCATCGGCAATATAAATTTTATCATTATGTTTAAGCAGATTTATCTGCCAATCCTCAATAAGATTGTCTTTGCTAAACGGAACTATCGTTAACTGAATAACATCGCTTCTGTTAAAAGTGATTTGCTTTTTATCTGAATAGTTTTGATTAAGTACAAGTTCGTTTACTTTATCCCCTTCAATATCGAGCCTTGAAACATTTTCTTCATCATCATTAAAATAACATTCGAAATAATAATTGTTATAATCAGTGTAATATGCTTTAAAATCGGCTATGTATTCACGTTCGCAAAACAATGCTCGATTTTTGCTGTCTGCATAAACCTTAAAATCACAAGCGCTATCCACTTCATACAAAGTATATTCATACTCTTTGCCAAAATTTGCATAAGGCATCACAACTGTTGCCCTATCACAGGCATGCATAAGATTTAGATTCTCATCAGTCAAAACAGAATATTCTTTCGACTCAATAATCAAGTGATCGTAAATATGATAAGAAGCTTCTTCACAAGCTGTATCTATTTCAGCCTTTATACCTGTGTTAACATAATCATAGTAATAGTATGTTTCGATTGGTTTACAAGAACAAAAAACCAACAACATAATACACAAGATAAGATTAAATAAAAGAATGAATCTATTCATAGCTAAGCTCTCTAAATTCGCTTGAAGTATATTTCAAAAGTAATATCAGATTATTGCTGTGGCACAGCCACATCTCTGAGTGGCGATAAACAACACAAAGTTTTGAATCTCATAACAGAAAGTCGTTATGTTGTTTTTAGAGCCATATCAAATTATTTTTTAAGTCTGATTACGTTCCAGCTCAAAGGCTTAAGCTCTGCAACCATGTTTGAACCGTCCATTGACGGTACAGGATTATTATGAGGTTTTACATTAACTGCATCAAAGGTGTTTTCGTCCTTTTTATGATAACCGTCCATTGAAATAAACTCAAAAGGTTTGTAGCCATCAAAGTCCATAAGATTCACATCGAGAACTACGCTCTCATCAAGGCTCTTGTTGACGCAGAAAATTGTCCTATAATATTAGATGAATCAAACACTTGTTTTAATATCCATATTCTTCAAAGCATTGTGATTTTCCTGTTTTAACATCGTAAAGATAAATACTACGTTTTTTCCCACCTATTACATGCTTCGAATACCAATCAATAGATATTTTCAATGACGGTCTATCGACATCTGTATTGAACACTTCAATATCACAAATTGATGAAACGTCTGCAACAAAATCAAAATAATTTTTGAATATCTTTAAAAACGGTAATTTTTTTAATTTACCATCTTTAAAAATAAATATAGATTGACCAGCAGTAGCAAAAATATTTTTACCATCATAACATACTTGATAATTGCTTCTATCCAAAGGAATTGATTTTGTCCCAAAATAATCAAACATATCATTCTCAATAAAGTCATTTGAATCAAACTTGTCCGCTATTAAAGGAAGTTG
Organism: Acutalibacteraceae bacterium; assembly: GCA_045126895.1. Classification (GTDB taxonomy): domain Bacteria; phylum Bacillota; class Clostridia; order Oscillospirales; family Acutalibacteraceae; genus CAG-488. Next base: position 4,603 of record JBGVPE010000055.1, read on the forward strand.
TTTTAACAAATGTTCACTTTTTCCGTCATATAACACAACGTTCGCCTTATCTGTAATGTATAGCAAATTATTATTATAAAATTGCAATGTTGTAGGACTAATTGCACCAAATGAACTTTCACTCTTATAACAAATACATGAATTTAGTTCTAAATCAATTTTGTATATGCATTTTTCAATACAACTACTTTCAGAAGAACGTATGGTAAAATATAATTCATTATTATATACACTACCTTTTAAAACAATGCAAAAATTATTATCGACATTATTAGGGAGATGTTGGGTATTAAACTCTGCAATCAATTCATCATCTTTGTATTTTTGAATGTAAGTATCTTTGATCCAATAAACAAAATCATCGTCATCAGTTTCTTCTCGTGTATATTTACAATAATAATCAAAACCATCAAAATTAGTTATATATCTATAGAAAGTTTTACTCGTTTTATCAAACGTTTCCTTTGCGATAGCATTACGGTAGTTTTCTAATTCTTGTAAACACAAATTTTCATAATCAACGGGGAAACAAGCAGGGAGAAATAGTAAAAAACTTAATGCTACAACTGAAACAAATAATACCAAAACGATTATTTTCTTACCGATAATCATAAGTTTGAATTTTCCCTCCAAATAAGCTTACATACATTGTTAAAAACCGAGATAAGTTAGCCGGTAAATATATTGTATAAATATCAAATTATTTTTTAAGTCTGATTACGTTCCAGCTCAAAGGCTTAAGCTCTGCAACCATGTTTGAGCCGTCCATTGACGGTACAGGATTATTATGAGGTTTTACATTAACTACATCAAAGGTGTTTTCGTCCTTTTTATGATAACCGTCCATTGAAATAAACTCAAAAGGTTTGTAGCCATCAAAGTCCATAAGATTCACATCGAGAACTACACTCTCATCAAGGCTCTTATTGACGCAGAAAATTGTCATCTCTTCATTCTCTTCGTCATAGGTGGAAATAGTTTCAATATAAGGAACATCAGTGAAAGCCTTGCAGTCATACTTAGGGCAGTCAACAAGAGGTAACAATGCACTGCCTCTGCCGTAATTTGAAAGATGCATAAAGGGGAAGAAGATTGTCTGCTCAAACACACCGCCGCCTGTTTTAGTGAATATAGGTGCAATAACATTGACAAGCTGTGCAAGACAGGCTACTTTAACTCTGTCACAATGGCGAAGTAATGTGATAAGCATTGAGCCCACCAACAAAGCATCCTCAAAATTATAAATATCTTCAAGTAAAGCAGGTGCAACGCTCCATTTTTCAAACGGTGCATTGTATGAGTGATACCATACATTCCATTCATCAAAAGAAAGATTGATTGTTTTCTTTGAGCGTTTTCTTGCTTTGATATAGTCACAGGTGCATATTATTGAATAAATAAAATCGTCAAGTTCAAGACTTCTTGCAAGGAATGACTGAATATCATCGTCATGGTTGCCGTAATACTGATGGAGTGATACATAATCAACACTGTCATAAGCTATCTCAAGGCTCTCTGCTTCCCACTTACCGAAAGTGCTCATATTTCTGCTTGAAGAGCCGCAAAGCACGGTTTCGATACCGGGTGAAGTCCACTTCATAAGCTTTGATGCTTCAAGGGCAGTTCTGCCATATTCAACAGCAGTTTTTGCACCCATCTGCCAGTTACCGTCCATTTCGTTACCAAGGCACCACAGCTTGATGTTGTGAGGGTTTTCAACACCGTGTGAACGCCTTAAATCTGACCAGTATGTGCCTGACTTATGGTTACAGTATTCAACAAGATTCCTTGCCTCTTCAGGACCTCTTGTACCAAGATTGACAGCCATCATACACTCTGCGTCAACCTTTTTGCACCAATCAAGGAACTCGTTTGTGCCGAACTCGTTCGGCTCGGTTGTTCCCCATGCAAGGTCAAGTCTTCTCGGCCTTTTTTCAACAGGACCTACACCGTCTTCCCAATTATAGCCTGACACAAAGTTACCGCCCGGATAACGGACAACGGGAACATTGAGTTTTTTCACTAAATCGATAACATCCTTGCGCAATCCTTTTTCATCTGCAGTAGGATGACCCGGCTCATAAATGCCGCCGTAAACAGCTCTGCCAAGATGCTCAACAAAAGAACCGTAGATACGCTTATCAATGTCACCGATTCTGAATTCTTTAGCCAATGTGATTTTTGCTTTCATAATTACACCCACTTACATTTAATAACTACATTTTATCATATTTTAAATTCAAAGCAATAGAAAACAAAAAATCCCTCCTTGCGGAGGGATAGAAAATTATTTCTTTTTCTTGGTGTTTTCGCTGAAAGTTACAGGTTTTGTATGCCAGATATCTGCCGCATATTCATTAACCGCTCTGTCTGCAGCAAATCTGCCTGCACCTGCAATATTCATAAGCATCATCTTATTCCACTTATCTTTATCGGCAAACATTTTTTCTGCATCATTCTGCGCACGTTTATAGTCTGCAAAATCCGCAAGTACCATATAAGGGTCATGATGAGTAATTGTTGCACCGATTTCAGGGAATGTTTTGCCGTTGATTCCGCCATTGATAAAATCAACAACCTTTTTGATATCTGCATTATTGTTGTAATAATTCATAGGTGAATATCCGTCACGCTTAAGATTATTGACTTCAGGAGTATTCATACCGAAAATCATAATGTTTTCATCGCCTACAGCTTCATGAATCTCAACATTGGCACCGTCCATTGTACCCAGGGTTACAGCGCCGTTTATCATAAGCTTCATATTACCTGTACCGCTTGCCTCTGTGCCTGAAAGGGAAATCTGCTCACTGATATCTGCAGCAGGCATAAGCTTCTCAGCAAGTGTTACATTGTAATCTTCAAGGTAAACAACCTTGAGTCTGCCTCTCATATCAGGGTCATTGTTGATTAAATCAGCAAGAGCACAGATAAAACTGATGATTTTCTTTGCCATAAAGTAGCCTGATGCAGCTTTTGCAGCAAAGATATATGTGTGAGGAGTAAACTCACCGTCAGGATTCTCTTTGATTGCAAGGTATTTTGAAACAATCTGGAAAGCGTTAAGATGCTGACGCTTATACTCATGAAGACGCTTGACCTGAACATCAAAAATCGAATTAGGGTCAAGGTCAACGCCGTTGGTTTTCTTAACAAGCTTTGCAAACTCTTTTTTATTATTGAGCTTGATTTCAGCAAGTTTATCAAGAACCTCTTTATCATCGGCATAGGCTGTAAGCTTACTTAATGTTGAAGCGTCATAAACAAAGTCACCGCCGATAAGCTTTGTAAGGTACTCAGTAAGCTCAGGGTTTGACTGACAAAGCCAACGTCTGTGAGCAATACCGTTTGTAACGTTCTTGAATTTGTCAGGTGTTACTGTGTAGAAATCACGGAACACGCTGTCTTTAAGAATCTGTGAATGAAGAGCAGAAACACCGTTGACACTGTGGCTGCCTGCTACGCAGAGATTTGCCATTCTGATAACGCCGTTTGAAACGACTGCCATTCTTTCAACCTTACCTGCATCGCCTGTTGCGCCCCAGATAAAGCTACGAAAACGGTTGTCAATCTCTTTTGTGATTTCATGAATTCTCGGAAGAAGTCGTTTGTATAAATCTTCCGGCCAGCATTCAAGAGCCTCTGCCATAACGGTATGGTTAGTATAAGCAACTGTTTTTGTTACAATATCCCATGCATCATCCCACTTGTAACCGCATTCATCAAGAAAAATTCTCATAAGTTCAGGGATAGCAAGTGTAGGATGTGTATCGTTGATATGAATTGCAGTCTTTTCTGCAAAGTTTTCAAGTGTGCCGTAATGACGCAGGTGATTATTTACAATATCCTGAATTGAAGCTGAAACAAGGAAATACTGCTGACGAAGGCGAAGACTCTTACCCTCTGAATGATTATCTGCAGGGTAAAGAACCTTGCTGATAACCTCTGCCATAGCATTCTGCTCCATAGCTCTCATATAGTCGCCCTGATTGAACATATCCATATCAAGACCCGGGGCTTTAGCACTCCAGAGACGAAGAACGCTGACACCCTTACCGTCTTTACCTGCAACATACATATCGTGAGGCACGGCTTTTACAATTTTGTTATCGTGGATTGTTACTGAGTGATAAGCATTATCCCAATGATCCTCAATCCAACCCTCAAAGCTGATATCAACTGCCTGATCTTCTCTCGGAATGAGCCAAACCTCACCGCCGGGGAGCCAGAAATCAGGGAGCTCTGTCTGCCATCCGTCAACAAGCTTCTGGCGGAAAATACCGTACTCATACATTATAGAGTAGCCTGTTGCATAATAGTTATCTGTTGCAAGGCCGTCGAGATAACAGGCAGCAAGTCTGCCAAGTCCACCGTTACCCAGACCCGCATCAGGTTCACAGTCATAAAGCTTTTCAAGGTTGATACCAAAATCTTTCAAAGCCGAGCTGAATGTATTTGTAAGATTTAAATTATATAAATTATTTTTAAGAGAACGACCCATAAGGAATTCCATACAAAGGTAGTAAACCTTTTTAGAATCTGATTTTTTATGTTCTTCATAAAAATCTTTTCTTCCCTGCATCATCATTTCGCGCACAATAAGTGCAATAGCCTTATAATAATGCTCATAGGTAGCTTCATCAGCTGTTACGCCAAAATAATGTGAAAGTTTACCTTCAATAAGGTCTTTGGCTTGTTTTTTTGTTAATTTATAATTCACAGTAATTACCTCCTGTCAATCTATCCAATATTATTTTATACTACTTTTAAATAAAAAACAACCACTAATTACGAAAATAACTTGCCTTATTTTTGTTATTTTTGACAAAAACTACATTGTTTTATTGATATTTTTAAATTTATTATAGCAATTTTACACAAATATACAGCGTTACAACACCATAAGCAACTCTTTGAAGCTCAGATTTTATATATTTATTATAACCTATTTTCACTTTATATTTTTTATTTTTTATAAAATTCACTTGACCCGGTTATCATAAACAGTTAAAATTCATTTATCAACTGCATTGAAAGGGAATGTTTATGAAAAAGAAAACAAAAATCATATTATCAATCATCATTTGCGTAGCTGTTATTTTTGCATCAACAGGTATCTGGGCATATTTCACATATCTTAAAATTGATGAAAAAGAGACTGTTAAAATAAGTGAAATCAATGATGCCGCTGACATAACACTGACCGCACACAGAGGCCTATCTGCCCTGGCACCTGAAAATACATTGCCGGCAATAAAACTCGCCGGTGAAAACAACTATAAATATGTTGAATTTGATATTCACCTTACAAAAGACGGTATATGGGTACTTAACCACGATGAGCATATTTTCAGAATGTCTGACGGATTCGGATACATAAAAAATTATACCTATAACGAGCTTATGAAATATACTATCAACAATGGTGCCAACCACGAGAATTATCCTGATATGAAGTTCCCGACTCTTGACGAAGCGCTTGACCTTTGTGCAGAGTACGATATTTTACCTATGATTGAAATTAAGGGATATACCGATGAAGGTATCAGCAGCCTTGTTGAGTCAATCACAAATCACGGCTTTGAAAAATCCTGCTATGTTATCTCTTTTGTTTATGATGCAATAAATGCCGTTCAGGCAATTGACCCGGATATAAACGTTTTATATGTAATTAAAGAATTGAACGACGATAATATTTCACAATGCATCGATAAGAAAAACTGGGGTGTCAGCTTCAAAGCATTACCTGATAAGAACACTGCCGAACATCTCAAAAAGTTGCAGGCAGCGGGAGCAGAGCTTTTCTGCTGGACAGTTGACAAAGCAGAATATGTAGATTTTTATTATCCTTTAGGGGTTAAAAACTTTGTAACTAACAGAATATTACCTTAAACCACCGATAAACCTGAATAAAATAAATATCAAAGGCTGACATAACGAATGTCAGCCTTTTTTACATTTTATACTCTTTTGAGGATATCTTCAAAGGTTTCTTTGATAACCTTCTGTGTGTTTGGTCCCATTGAGTTTGTTTCGTGATAATGTCTTCTGTCAAATCTGTCTCTTGCTGTGTTAAGGTATGGCTGTGTTTTGTTTAAAACAAAGTCATTTGGCGGCACACAGTAACCTGTCATATCATTACTTACACCAAAAACAACAAGATTAGGGTCATTTGCAACCTCAACCAATGGTGTCGGGTTCGCATCTTCACCAAGACCGGTTGATGAAATCTCAGCTTCATCATATCCGCCGTAAACGGTTGACTGGAACATTTCACCGGGAACAAGAAGAATCTGCTGTGAACCTATTTTCATATATGTCATTTCAGATTTAAGAGCAACGCCTAACTCACTGCTGTCGCAAGGATATGGGTCATTGCTGAAAGTCTGACGCATACCGAGAAGCATAAGGACATTGTTATCAACAGGGAGATAGAACTTCTGCTGAACAACTGTAATTTCAGGCTCAAGCTCTTTGTCATTATCAATTGCAAGAGCACCCTGAGCAAGAGTTTTGCCCTGGAGCTTGATGTTGTTCACATTATCTTCTTCATCAAAATCAGCCATATCAACACCGCCGATTGCGCCGATACCATAAAGCACATTAGCACCGCATGCTGCTTTGATTTCTTCTCTCATGAAATACGGGTATTCACCGCTGAGCATTCTGTTGCTGCCGCCAAGTGAGTTCGGATGGGCCGCAAAGTTCATAATCCATGTTTCTGTGCTGCCGTCGTCAGGAACAAAACGCAAACGTGTCAATGTTTCATTAAGGCCCTTTGTTGCACGGCCTGTCTGCTGAGCGCCTTTAAGATATTTTGTACCGAGATAAAGCTTACCGGCTTTTTTGTTTGCATATGCTTCTTTACACACCTTAACCATTGTATTCATAAGCACATCCATATAATCAGGGTCTTTACCGTCTGACGGAATAGAGGCAAAAGGTTTACCCCAATATCCTAATGTATCAATACCAGAATGGCTGTGAGTAACGCTGATGTTGATGCATTTGCAGTTTACTTCTTCTGCAAAATCTGCAAGCATTGAGCGAACTTTCATAACCTCAATATTGGTCATACCAACGATATCGGCACCAATCCAGAGCATACCTTCGTTGTTGCCGCAATCAATCCATACTGCAGATGTGTAAACAGGTGTAAGCACGCCTTCCATCTTATGACCTGAACCGTGACCTGCAATCCAATATGTAGTATCTTTAGTTAAATCAGGCATAATTTCGGCAGTTGAAAAGCCGATATTGTAGCAATCACCCTTCATAACTGTAGGCTGAACCTTTTCTATTTCATCAGCAGTTTTGCGTTTGCATACTTTTTTGCCGTAGCCTGAAACAATTTTAACTATTCCTTTTGAAACTAAATCCATTATATCCATAAATCAAACCTCCTTAAGATTCTTGTGAGTCGCCTGAACCATCCCCGTCAGGCTGAGGATCAAAGACATTATCTGTATCCGGCACCGGCGGAAGCTCAGTTGTTGTATCTTCTACATCCGAATTGTTTGCCGTGCTCTCTGTTGTTGCGGTTGTCTCCTCCTCAGAGGTGACAGCTGTGGTGGTTTCATCCGGTGCAGCACCGGGTCTTGTTGTAGCAGTTGTGGTAGTTATGGTATGATCACTGCCCGAAGACGGGGTTGACGAACCTGATGATGAAGGACGTTTAGCGTTTGTATAATCAAGTGCAGAAACTCTGTCAGCATCAAGAATTATGTTTGTTTCGCCGTAAACCGCTTTCTGAAGCTTCTGTGCGCAGATAGGATAATCAACAATCCACACCCACTGATTACTTGCAGATGATGTAGTCACATAAGCTGATGCCATTTCAACACCCTGCTCCTGAGGGAGAGTTATTTCAACTATTTTATATTTCATCCATCCCTGAGTAACCGCAGTTGCAAGAAGTGAAACAACCTCTGACTGTGAATAACCCGTTCTTATATACTGCGCAGTCTGCTTATATGCATTCACAAGCTGACCGCTTGAAGCTGATTTGGCACTTGCCATCAAAGCTTTGATGATTTTACGCTGACGCTCAGTTCTGTTTATATCACTGTCAAGCTTTCTGATACGGCTGTAGATAAGTGCCTGTGTGCCGTTAAGCTTAACATCGTTACCGTAAGGGAAGCTCTTTTGCTTTGAAGTTCTTCTGATAAACATTGCTTCATTCTGTTTAACATCAACCTTCACACCGCCAAGGGCATCAATAAGCTTTTTAAATGATGCAAAGTCAACAGCAATATATTCATCAATTTCTATTTTGAAATTCTTTTCGATTGTGTCAATAAGAGTTGCAGGTCCGCCAAGGCTGTATGCAGCGTTGATTTTTTCATATCGGCCTTTTGTGCCGCCTGACTTCTGAGGAATATCCATATAAATATAACTGTCTCTGAAAAATGAGGTCAGCACAATTTCTTTGGTTTTTTTGTTAATAGATACCAACATAATAGCATCTGCTCGGCCTGAAGATGCAGTACCTGTTTTACTGTCAGCACCGCAAAGCAGAACATTGAGCACATTTTTGCTGTGCATTTTGTCACCGCCGTTATTTGCCCAGCTGTAAAGAAAATCGTTCAGTGAGTTCGCGTCTGTAATATCTCCCATAGCTTCAAGGTTCAGATCTTCATCATCTGCTACAACCTCACCGTTATAGTCAACACCGGAATCACCGTAATCAGCACCGTCAGTTACATGGAAAAGATATGCAACCGCTGCACCGATAAGCACAATAATAGCTACTATGACAGATATCAACAGTATTTTTAAGTTCTTATAATTATTCTTCTTGAAGAACGTTTTAATACTTTTATCTTCGGCTTCGTTCTCATCGGTTGAAGGCAGAATATCATCTGCTGTTTCTTCTTCATCCTCATTATAGTCAACATATTTGTTATATTTCTCTGTCAAAGAAGTGTAATCTGATATATCTTCTTTTTTATTCTCGTTATCAGCCATTTGTTTGTTATATTCTTCTTGTGTGCTGAAGAAATTTTGATCGTCCTTATTATTCAAACTTCTCGCCAACTTTCATTCTTATTCATTGTTATTATAACACACTTTGCCTCAAAAAAACAACAGTATAATGTTAAATAAATATGAATTTTATAAATCTTAATATATCGTACTTGCTTTATTGACAAGAAAGAAAAAAGAAGGTTCAGCAAAAGCCGAACCTTCAAACTTGATTTTAATATCGATATTTTTAGATTTAATCATCTGTTTCAGCTAAAATGCTGTGCACAAGCTCCGGATAATCCGTAATAATGCCATCAACACCGCACTTTATCATACGCCTGATATCTTTTTCTTTATTTACCGTCCATGGATTTACTTTGATGCCCAGCTCATGTGCCTTCGCAACATATCTTTCAGTAACAATTGTATAATGAGGGTGAAGTGCAGAAGCGCCCAGAGATTTAGCGAATTTAGCAGCAGTGAACATAATTTTAAGTATTATCTTATCTTTAGGACTGTACAGAAATGCCGTCTTGCATTTTCTATCGATTTTTTTAGATTCAAGTAGCATCTTAGCGCTAAAAGATGAAATAAGAAGCTTGTCAAACAAGCCGTGAGCCTTAACCGCTTCGATGGTTTTGCCCACTATTGTCATATCGTTTTCTTTTGACGGCTTGATTTCGATATTCATAACATCTATATCTGCCGATTCACAAAGAGTAAGAAATTCTTCAAGAGTAGGACCTTTTGTACCTTTGAACTTCTCATCAAAATAACCGCCGAAATCATATTGCCTGAATTCGTCAAGTGTCATAGAAGTAATGGTTCCGCTACCGTCAGATGTTTCATCAATCTGATAATCATGGCAGATAACCGGGTGCCCGTCAGCTGTTAAATGCACATCGGTTTCAAAACCGTCTGCATTCATTTCAACAGCAGCTTCAAAAGCCGGCATTGTATTTTGAGGTGCAACCTTACAAGCTCCCCTATGAGCAATAACCTTTATCGACATAATAAACATCCTTTCATGGAAAGTCTCTGTAATTAGAATACATTAAATTTAACCATTAGTCAATATATAAAGGAAAACACTCCGCAAAAGCGGAGTGCTGATGAAAACAATATATTATAAATAATTATGCTTCTTCCTTCATCTTTGCGAAACACTCGCTGCAATATACAGGGCGATCTTCACGTGGGCGGAACGGAACCTTTGCCACTGAGCCGCAAGATGCGCATGTTGCTTCAAAGAGTTCACGCTCACCACGAGTTGCGTTTTTGCGTGCGTCACGGCATGCTTTGCAACGCTGTGGTTCATTCACGAAACCTTTCTCTGCATAAAATTCCTGTTCTCCGGCTGTGAAAACAAATTCATTGCCGCACTCTTTACAGATGAGTGTCTTGTCTTCGTACATAGTGATTTACCTCGCTTGTTTTTTTATCGACCCACAGGGAGTTGCACCCCTCATTTCTTGATTAAATAAATGCCACTGTGGCCGGGTCAAATATTCCTTGCTGACTTGATTTTTTTACGGGCGCGTGACAAAGCGTTATCAACAGATTTGTTGCTTATATTCAAATTCTGTGCAATTTCATCATAGCTGTCCCCAGCTATGTGGCGCATCAGAACACTGTATTCAAGCGGTGTCAACTCATTTTCAATACAGGATCTTATCTGTTCCATCTCTTCAGCCATAAAAACTGCAAATTCAGGATTATGTGAGCCCTCACTGTGAATCTCAATTTCATCAATTGAAACATAGCTGTTTAAAGGACTATGCTTTACCCTGTTCTGACTACGCACAGCTGAAAGAATGCTATTGTTTACACATACCTGAGCATAAGTTTCAAACTTGACGTTTTTTGTTGCATCATAGCTAAAAACCGCCCTTACGCCACCAAGAAGCCCCTCTTGAATAAGATCGTGACGGGTTAATGCACCTACATCTGAAAATTTGCTTACCTGAGCTTCAACACAAGGCATAAGACCCTTGATAAGCATTGACATAGCTTGTTCGTCACCTGCAACAGCTGCCGCAACAAGCTCATCATCATTATAATGATGCATCACGACACCTCACCGACAACAAGTTATAATATGATGATATAACATTAAATAAATAAAGTCAACATCGTGTTATAAAGTTTTACCTAAACACCAAATTAAAACTTGTTTTTTTGTGCAAAATTGACTATATTTTTCAACCATCAAACATATCTATTAAGCTAATTGTACTTTTTTTAGTCCAAAAATGTATTGTAATAAATTAAACTTCAAACAGTTGAATTTAAAAGAAAAATGGTTTACAATATAATGTAGATTATTATTTGGAGTTGATGATATGTCTGACTTCGGTTATATTAAAGTTGCTGCAGTTTGTCCGGAAACAACTGTTGCTAACCCATCTGAAAACTTAAAATCAGCAATTAAAGAAATCTGCAAAGCTGCGGCTGACGGCTGTCAGATTATATGCTTGCCTGAGCTTTATTTGTCAGCGTATACCTGCGGTGATCTTTTCAAAAAAGACAAGCTTATATCAGAATGCGAAAAGGCACTCTGTAATCTTGTTGAAGAAACCGAAAAAATTGATTCAATTATCATTGTCGGTTTGCCGGTTAAAGCCGGATATTCTTTGTTTGATTGCGCCGCAGTTATCCGGAACGGTGAAATCATAGGCATTGTGCCAAAAATTTATACAAAAGGACAATCAAGGTATTTTACATCAGGTGCAGACTGCAAAGCAAATGAAATTGAGCTTTGCGGTCAGACTGTACCTTTCGGCAGCCTTCTTTTTAAAGCGGATAGAGATTTTACTTTCGGCATAGAAATCGGTGACGATATAAATGCCCCTGTTCCACCTTCATCATCAATGGCACTATGCGGTGCAAATGTAATATTCAACCCTTGTGCAGATCAGTATATTATCACAAGCCGTGATTTCAAGCGTAATCTTATATCGCAGCAAAGTGCAAAATGTATCTGCGGATATATATCCGCCTCTGCAGGTATGGGGGAAAGCACAACAGATCAGGTTTACTCAGGCGATTGCCTTATAGCTGAAAACGGCAAGGCGATTTGCTTCACAGACTCACTTTATCAGCCTGACAGTTACGTATCTGCCTGCATCGATACACAGATGCTCAACGCATTACGCCATTCAGTGAATTTTGGTCAGTACAAGACTGACAGCTGCTATACAACTATCAGAACTGTTTTACCTGAAATCAACAAAAATAGTATTGACAGATACATTGACCCTAATCCTTTTACATCAGGCGATATTGATTCGCGTTGCAAGGATGCGTTTGCAATCCAAAGCGCAGGTCTTGCAAAAAGAATGAAGCATACAGGTATCAAAAAGCTGGTTATCGGTATCTCGGGCGGTATGGACTCAACCTTGGCATTACTTGTTGCCCACAAAGCAATTAAATTACTTGATTTACCCGAAAGCAATATTATCAGCGTTACTATGCCCGGTTTTGGCACAACAAGCAGAACCTACAATAATGCTGTTGATTTAATTAAAGCTTTAGGATCGGAATTGAGAGAAATTGATATTAAAGCTGCAAGCATCCAGCATATGAAAGATATCGGCCACGATATAAACATTCACGATATAACCTATGAAAACACCCAGGCAAGAGAACGCACTCAGATTCTTATGGATGTTGCCAATAAAGAAGGGGCTCTTCTCGTTGGTACAGGCGACCTTAGTGAAGGAGCTTTAGGCTGGTGCACATATAACGGTGACCATATGAGTATGTATAACGTTAACTGCGGTATACCAAAAACCTTCGCACGCAAGCTTGTGGAATATTGTGTTAAAGAAAATGAATCAGGAGTAGCTGACACACTTCTGGGTATTCTTGATACTCCTGTCAGTCCTGAACTTCTTCCGCCTGATGAACAAGGAAAAATCAAGCAGAAGACTGAGGATAAATTAGGTCCGTATGAGGTTCATGATTTTTATCTTTATAATTTTATCCGATTTGGGTTCACTGCTGAAAAGCTGCTGTTTATAGCAAAAAAAGCTTTTGAAGGCAAGTATGACGAAGAACAGCTTTCAACCTGGCTCAACACATTTATAAAAAGATTTTTCACCAATCAGTTCAAACGTTCCTGCGTACCTGACGGCCCTAAGGTAGGAACTGTGGGACTTTCACCGAGAGGAGATTGGCAGATGCCGTCAGATGCTGATTTCTCAACATGGTTAGATTGATATGACAGGATTTATTTGCATCGATAAGCCTGAAGGAATCACATCCTTCACGGCAGTTAACAAGTTAAGACGAATCTGCGGAATAAAAAAAGCAGGTCATACCGGCACCCTTGACCCTATGGCAACAGGCGTTCTGCCGATTATGATCGGTGGTGCAACCAGATTCTCCGAATTTATCCCCACTCACGATAAAGCTTATGAAGCTGATATTCTTTTAGGCACAGCTACAGACTCTTATGATATCACAGGTGAAATTATATCAAAAAAAGATGTGAGCGTTTCTTATGAGGATTTTAATGATGCTTTGCAATCTTTTGTAGGCAGCATTCAGCAATATCCTCCTATGTACTCTGCGGTTTCGCAAGGCGGTGTCCGTCTTTATAAGCTTGCACGTCAAGGGATAACTGTTGAACGAGAGGCAAGGAATGTAACCATCAACTCTGCCGAGATTACAGGCAACCCTCAGAGCAATATTTTTACCGTTCAGGTATCCTGCAGTGCAGGTACATATATCCGTTCGTTAGCTGATGACATCGGCAATAAATTAGGCTGCGGTGCTTGTCTTAGCAGATTAAGGAGAACTTATGCTAACGGATTCACACTTGATGACACGGTAACCTTTGAGCAGCTTGAAGATCTTGTTAAAAACGGCAGCATTTCAGAAAAAATCAGAAGTGTTGACAGTGTGCTTGACGCTTACCCTCAGGTTTTTGTCACTGAAGCTCAGAGCAAACGCTTTTCAAACGGAGGATCGCTTTTCACCACCAGAATCAAGGGATTTAACGGCAGCGGTCTTTACAGAGTTTACTCTGACAAGAACGAATTTTTAGGATTAGGTAAAGCAGAGGACAGAAGTGAAACATTAGATATCGCACGACTTTTAGTAAAATAGATAAAAACCTGAGATAACGGTAAACGTTATCTCAGGTTTTTTATTCTTCAGTATACTGTCTTGAAACAAACTTTGCACCGATTGACTCGGCAAGCTTTCTGCATTCTTCAACCTCATCATCTTTAATAACATCAACAACGGTCATTCTCACATCTGCATTTTTATCTATGCATTTTTTGGTGAAATCAAGCATCGCATCAAAGCTGTCTATACCGAAATCATTTCTTGTTATTTTAAGATATCTCTCTGCATCAGGTGCATTAAGGCTTATTGAAATCATATCAGCAATTTCACAAAGCTCAGGTGTAATATCTCTTTTATTTATAAGATTACCTAAACCGTTTGTGTTGACTCTGATTTTATAGCCGTACTTTTCCTTTATATACTTTGCTGTTTTAACAAGATTATCAAAAGCACATGTAGGTTCACCGTATCCGCAAAAAACAACTTCGTTATATTTTGTTTTATCAAAGCTGTCAAAAGCCGCCTTTATATCTTCAAAAGAGGGCTGCTTTTCATGCCACATTTCAGATGCAGTACCCAGAGTCTCCATTTTATCTCTGATGCAAAAAACACATTTACAAGGGCATTCATTTGTAATATTAAGATACAAACCACCCGCATATTCATAAACTATATCTGCCATAACTATCTCCTGTTAAATTTAATTTTTGACTTATTTAATGCCGCACCCACAAATCCGTAAAAAACAGAACTGCCTATCGCCTGAACTGCACTGCCGGGTAATTCTGCCACAGCCGGAGCTATATTGCCGTAGATTATCCATGTTGATAAAAAATACAGCAAAACTGTTATAATACCTGAAATCGCACTAAGAATAACAGTGTAAGGCGTTAAGACTTTATCAGAATTTTTCTTAGCGTATTTAAAGTATATAATAAAAGGTACTGTGTTGAGTGCTTTTATAACAAACGTAAAAGGTACCCAATGAAAATAGCCTGATATTAAATCTGCTAATGCTCCACCGATTGCAGCCGCCGCTACAGCATACGGCCCTGGCAAAAAACTTGCCGCCAGGTAAATAAGACCGTCCCCTAAATGAACATAGCCTGTTTCACTCGGTATTGGTAGGTGTATCATCGTCATTGCCATAATTGCTGCAGCAAAAATGCCTGCAGCGGCAATATTTTTTGTTTTATTTGTTTTCATAAAATTACAATAATTTCAAAAAAGATTCAAAGCAAATTCCGTCTTGCGGACGGGTACATTCGCAAAGTGTGGCGCCAATTGAAGCTTCAAGAAATCTTGTTGCTTTACAAACAGCATCATACACACTTTCACCTTTTACCACTGAACCGCATACAACAGAAGCGAATAAATCGCCTGTACCGGAATAGCTGCCTCCGAAATCTTTTGATGAAACTGTTTTTCTCCCTTCTGAATTTATAATACAGTTAGAAATTTTACCTTCATAAACAGGGACACTTGTTATAATCACAGTTTTAATACCGCTGTTGAAAAGCCCCTGACTACGTTGAGAAATGACATTCAGTATATCTTCGCTATAGGCACAAGATATAATTTCATCATAATTACTGTTTGTTAAGACGCAGAACTCTGTAAGATTAGGTGTAATGATATCTGCCTTCATAGCAAGTTTTTTTACACCCTCGCAAAGCTCAGCCGAATAGGCATCATATATTTTACCGTTATCTGCCATAACAGGGTCAACTATCAGCAAAGTATCATCTTTTTTAAACTGATTGCAAAAAGATTCTATAACTTCTATCTGTTTGACATCCGAAACAAAGCCGGTCAGAATTCCGTCAAAATCTGCACCAAGCTTAACCCATTGTTCAATAAACGAGGGAAGCTTTTCGGTAAGATCGATATAGCTGTATTCAGGATAACCTGTCTGGTTGCTGAAAACAGCGGTAGGTAACGGACAAGCCTGAACACCCTGAACATTCAGAACAGGTATCGCCGCGGTCAGAGAGCATTTGCCAAAGCCTGACAAATCATTTATCACTGCAACTTTTTTGATAAGTACCCCCTCCTTTACGATTATTTAGTATACTACTTATTGTACTCTTTAAAATGCACAAAATCAACATTTTTTAAGTGTACAGTTTGTGACAAAAAATGTAAATAAAAGATTAAAAAGTAGTTAAGTCTATTGACGAAACCCTGTATTTGTATTATGATTGAGAGGTGAAATAAGCACATTCTTCAAAACGGAGGATTAGTAATGAAAGGTATTATTCTTGCAGGTGGCTCAGGCACCCGCTTATATCCGTTAACAATGGTTACAAGTAAACAGCTTTTGCCTGTTTATGACAAGCCTATGATATATTATCCGCTCTCTACCCTTATGCTTGCAGGTATCAGAGAGATTCTTATAATCTCAACCCCTGAAGACACACCTAAGTTTAAAAACCTTATGGGTGACGGCCATCAGTTTGGTCTTAAACTTTCTTATGCTGTTCAGGAAAAGCCTGAAGGTCTTGCTCAGGCATTTATTATAGGCGAAGAATTCATCGGTGATGACAGCGTAGCTATGGTTCTCGGTGACAATATTTTTTATGGCAGCGGTTTCGGGCATCTGCTTCGTCTTGCTGCTAAAAATCAGAACAAGGCTACTGTTTTTGGTTACTATGTGGAAAACCCTCAGGCTTTCGGTGTTATTGAATTTGATGAAAACGGCACACCTGTTTCTATTGAAGAAAAACCTGCTGAGCCAAAATCAAACTATGCTGTTACAGGACTTTATTTCTATGACAATAAGGTTGTTGAATATGCAAAAAATCTCAAGCCGTCACCAAGAGGCGAACTTGAAATAACAGATATCAATAAGATTTACCTTGAAAAAGGTGAGCTTGATATCAAGCTTATGGGCAGAGGCTATGCATGGCTTGACACAGGTACTGTTGACAGTCTTAACGATGCATCAAACTTCATTAAAACAATTGAGACCTTGCAGGGCATTATTATATCTTCACCTGAAGAAATTGCATACAATAATAATTGGATAAGCAGAGAGTCTCTTCTTGAGTCAGCTCAGAAATACGGTAAATCCTCATACGGAAGGCATTTGCAAAGCGTCGCTGACGGCAAAATTATGTATTCTAACACTCCGGGCGAAAAGCCTTGCTGGGGTATAGAAAAAGAATCTGAGGAGAATCGGTAATGGATGTTGAAAAGACCCGGATTGAAGGTGCAATTGCCTTAACACCTAAAGTGTTTGGTGATAACCGCGGTTGGTTTATGGAATCATACTCAAAGCGCACACTTGCAGAAGTGGGAATCACTGATGATTTTATTCAGGATAACCGTTCTTTCTCTGCAGAGAAAGGCACTTTACGCGGACTTCATTGTCAGACAGAGCCTATGGCTCAGGCAAAGCTTATCACTTGCTTAAAAGGTGAGATTCTGGATGTTGCAGTTGACATCCGCCAAGGTTCACCGACTTATATGAAATGGGTAGCTGTTAAACTCACAGAAGAAAACAAAAAAATGTTTTACATCCCTGCCGGTTGCCTTCACGGATTTGTTACACTCACAGATAATGTAGAGGTTATGTATAAGGTTAATAATTTTTATTCACCGGAGAATGATCGCAGTATCCGGTTTGATGACCCTGCAATCGGTGTTGATTGGGGCGTAACTGACCCTGTTTTATCACAGAAAGACCTTAACGCTCCACTGCTTAGTGACAGTGATGTTAAATTTAATTATAAAGGATAATAACTATGAAAGTTCTTGTTACCGGCTATAACGGTCAGCTTGGCTTCGATGTTATCAAAGAGCTTGAAAGCCGCCATATTCACTGCAAAGGTGTAGATATGGCGGATTTTGATATTACTGACAGCGAAGCTACTAAAAAATACATTGACGATTATGCCCCTGATGCAGTTATTCACTGCGCTGCCTATACGGCAGTTGACAAAGCTGAAGACGATGAGGAAAACTGCTTTAAAGTAAACACTGTCGGCAGCGAAAACATCGCAAAGGTATGTGGCAAAAACGATATAAAAATGGTTTATGTAAGCACTGATTATGTCTATGGCGGGTCAGGCACTGAACCTTTTGAAACAACAGACCCCACTAACCCCTGCAACATTTACGGCAAATCAAAGCTACAAGGTGAAGAGGCTGTTGCAAAACACTGTAAAAAGTATTTTATCGTGCGCACTTCATGGGTATTCGGTATCAACGGCAATAATTTTGTCAAAACAATGCTTCGCCTTGGCGACAGTTATGACAAGCTCAACGTTGTATGTGACCAGATTGGCTCACCTACTTACACCCCCGACCTGGCAAAGTTGCTGTGCAACATGATTGAAACGGATAAATACGGTATATATCACGGCACAAATGAGGGCTTATGCTCTTGGGCAGAGTTTGCCGAAGAAATTATGAAGCAAGGTAAAAAGTCCACCGTCATAAACCCTGTCTCAACAGCTGAATATGGCGCTAAAGCAAACAGACCGTTAAATTCACGGCTTTCAAAAAAATGCCTTGATGATGCAGGATTCAGCAGACTCCCCTCCTGGCAGGATGCTTTAAGCCGATTTATAAAAGAATTATAAAAAAAACGCTCCGTACTTCAGAAGTACGGAGCGTAATTTTTTTGAAAAACAGAGATTATTCAGCAGCCTCTTCTGCTACTGCTTCTTCAGCAACAGCCTCTTCTGCTACTACTTCTTCTGCTTCAGGAAGAAGAGCGCGGATTGAAAGGCTTACACGGCTCTTATCAAAGTCGATAGCTGTAATTTTAGCTGTAACTTTGTCGCCAACTTTAAGAACATCGCCCGGATGCTTAATGTGCTGGTTAGCAATCTGTGAAATATGAACAAGACCGTCAATACCCGGGATTACTGTTGCAAATGCGCCGAATGTTGTAAGACCAACAATTTCTGACTCAACAACTGTATCAACAGGATAGTCACGGCGAAGAATTTCCCAAGGATTGTCTTCTGCCTTCTTGTAACCGAGAGAAATTTTCTTGTTTTCTTTGTCAAGCGCCTTAACAAAAACAGAAATTTCCTGACCTACAGCAAGAACGTCTGATGGGTGTTTGATACGCTTCCATGAAAGTTCAGAAATATGTACCATACCGTCTACACCGCCAACATCAACGAATGCGCCATAGCTTGTGAGTGACTTAACAACACCGTTGTATGTCTGACCTTCTTCAGCCTGAGCCCAGAATGCATCTTCTTTAGCCTTGCGCTCATCTTTAAGAACGGCACGAACTGAACCAACAGCACGTCTGCGCTGACGGTTAACATCGATAACCTTGAACTTAACTTTTGTTTTGAGTAAATCTTCAAGAGATTCGCCTCTTGATGCTGTTGCAAGTGATGCAGGAACAAACACTCTTACACCGTTTGCTACAACAATGATGCCGCCTTTAATAACGTCAGTTACTGTACCTTCAAGAATCTCTTCTGATTCCTGAGCTGCGATCATTTTATCCCAAGCGCCCTGAGCGTCATAACGCTTTTTAGAAAGCATGATTGTGCCTTCCTGGTCGTTTGTTTTCATGATAATAAGATTGATTTCATCGCCAACTTTGAGCTCTTTCATAGGATCAGCTGTAGGATCTGCACTATATTCATCACAAGGAACATAGCCGGTCTGTTTTCTGCCGATATCAACCTGAATCTCACTTGGAGAAACAGCTGTTACAATACCGCAAACTTTCTGATCTGTACTCATATTTTTAAGAGACTCTTCGAGTGCCTCAGAAAAATCCATTTCATCAATAGATTTAGCTGGCTGAGCTGCTACCTGCACCTCCTCTGTCTGAGCCTGCACTGCAGTCTCGTTGATTTCTTTTTCCTGTTCGTTTAAAATTTCGGACATGGTTGAAAGTACCTCCTTTATAATACCGGCAGGGGTAGATGCCCCTGCAGTAACACCAATACAAGAGAAATTGCTGAGATCGGTTAAATTTAACTCATCAGCAGTTTCTATAAGGTAGGTCGGACAGTTAGGCTCACACACAGCTTTAAGCTTTGCAGTGTTAGAACTTTGGCGGCCGCCTACAATAACCATAGCGTCACAATCTTTAGAAAGCTGTATTGCTTCAGACTGTCGCTCATTAGTCGCATTACATATTGTATCAAAAATAATTGCGTTTGTATAGTGTTTTTTTATTTTTTTTAAGCAGTTTTCCCATTCTTTTATGCTGAATGTGGTCTGTGCGACAACCAGAATTTTCTTTTTAAGCAAAATTTCGTCATTTTTTGCAATTTCATCAAGTTCCTGAGAGTTTATGAAAACATAAGTGTCGCCAAGGCTATAGCTCATGATGCCTTTGACCTCAGGGTGATTTTTATCACCCGCGATTAAAACTGCAGTTTCTGAATCAGAATTCTCTTTAACAATTTTATGTATTTTTTTAACAAAAGGGCAGGTCGCGTCACAGTAATTGTACCCTGCATTTTCAATTTTTTCTTTAATCTGGCGTTCAACTCCGTGAGTTCTGATAACCACGGTAACACCCTCGCGGATTTCATCTGCACTGTTCACAATATCAACGCCCTTGTTTTTAAGGTCATCAATAACCTGAGGATTGTGAATAATCGGCCCCAAAGTGCAGACCTTTTCACCGTCAGAAACCATTTTATAAAGCATATCTACAGCACGGTTGACGCCAAAGCAAAAACCCGCTGTTTTTGCAAGTTTAATTTCTTTCATGACCTTTCTCCCAAAGCTCATTTATTTTTGACATTATCATATCAGCAGCAGCTGTAAGCTCAGCTTTGCCTGAATTTTCATCAAGATTAAGCTCATCGAATTTAATAGGTGTGCCGAATCTGACAGTAAGTTTTGAAAATGGCTTTGACCCTTTAGTGCAAAACAGACTTGCGGGGACAACATCACACTTACAATTATTGGCGATATACGCCACTCCCCACTTCGCCTTTTTAGGTTTGCCGTCAACGAGAGACCTTGCACCTTCAGGGAAAATACCAAGCACTTCTCCGTTTTCAACCACAGCTTCAGCTTCTTTTAAAGCTCCGCGGTCAAAAAAGCCTCGTTTAACGGGGAAAGCTTTTAATGAACGAAAAAATATATTGAATAAAGGGAATTTAAACAGCTCACTTTTAGCCATAAAGTGTATGGATTTCTGACAACCCAAAGCAACATAAAAAGCATCCAATGCCAAAAGGTGGTTAGCTGCAATAATATAGCCTCCGCCTTTCGGAATGTTTTGTGTGCCTATAAATCTCGGCCTGTGAAGCAACAGCAGCACAGGCATTGTCAAAAACAGAAAGCTCGCTGCAAATATATTTTTCTTTTTCACTTTACCCCAACTTACATCAAAGCTTTTTTGTGATTACATCAAGAATTGCATCAAGACTCTGCTCAAAAGTAAAGTCACTTGTATCAAGCACAACAGCGTCATCTGCAGCCTTTAACGGAGCTATTTCACGGTGTGTATCCTGATAATCACGCTTAATAAGATCATCCAGCACATCCTGAAATGTAACATCCGAACCTTTTGCAACAAGCTCGTCATATCTTCGTTTTGCACGTGTTTCAGGTGAAGCTGTAAGGAAGATTTTAACCTGAGCATCAGGCAAAACAATCGTACCTATATCTCTGCCGTCCATAAGGCAATCATTCTCTTTTGCAATCTGTTTTTGCAAATCAAACAGAAACTCTCTTACACAAGGAATTGCCGATACATTTGATGCGCCCATAGATGCTTCAGGTGTTCTGATTGCTTCTGAAACATCTTCACCGTTAAGGTATACGCGCTGACCTTCATCGGTAAAACCCAATTTAATATCGATATCTTTCAGAGTTTCACCAACCGAAGCAGGGTCTTTAGTATCAAAGCCTTTTCTTATAGAATAAAGACCTACTGTTCTGTAAAGTGCACCTGTATCAACATAGATGTATCCTAACCTTTCGGCCGCCTTTCGTGCAAGTGTGCTTTTACCTGCGCCCGCAGGTCCGTCAATTGCAATATTCACAGACATAATATAACCTCTTTCTGTCAGATAATTCACATATTTTCGCCGGCAAGATGACCTGTTGAGAAAGCTATCTGTAAGTTAAAGCCTCCGGTATAAGCATCAACATCAATAACCTCGCCTGCAAAATACAAATTTTTAATAAGTTTTGATTCCATTGTTTTAGGGTTAATTTCGCTGACCTTAACCCCGCCGGATGTAATTATAGCATCTTTGATTGAACTGAAATCATTGACCGTAACCTTGAATTCTTTTAATACCGTAATCAATCTTGCTCTCTGCTCTTTAGTAATCTGATTTACCTTTTCGGTAGGTCTGATTCCGCTGAGTTTCACAACAACTGGAATCATTTTTCTCGGTAAAAGTCCGCCCAGAGAATTTATAAAGTTTTTATTATTGTTTTCAGAAAAATCGCGTAATATTCTGCTGTCAAGCTGTTCTGCAGAAAGTGCAGGCTTCATATCAACTAAAATCTGATATCTGCCCTTTTCCATATTTCTCAGATGTGAACTTGCGCTTAAAATCATAGGTCCTGATACGCCGAAATGAGTAAACAGCATTTCACCCATATCACGGTAAACTTCTTTTTTAGTTTTAGTATCAACCACTTTGATTGCAACATTTTTTAGTGCGAGGCCCTGCAAGTTGGTGCAGAAGCCTTCGTGGCAAACAAGAGAAACCAACGAGGGTTTAAGCTCAGTCACTGTATGACCTGCCTGCTTTGCAAGGTCATAACCGTCACCGGTTGAACCCGTAACAGGGTAAGATTTGCCACCGGTTGCGATAAGAACCTTTTCGGCATAAAGAGTTTCTCCCTCTTCTGTTACAACGCCTTTGACAGTATCATCTTCAATGATAAGCTCAACGGCTCTGCCTTTTACAATAACTGCGCCATCATCTGTTGCAAAGGCAGTAAGTGCATCAACAATATCAACCGCCTTATCTGAAACAGGGAACACACGGTTACCTCTTTCTGTTTTCAGAGGTACACCCATATCTTCAAAAAGCTCCATTGTATCCTTAGGCATAAAGCGTGAAAACGCGCTGTAAAGAAAACGCCCGTTTACAGGAACATTTGCAATAAGTTCATCAAGAGAATCGCAATTATTGGTAACATTGCAACGGCCTTTACCGGTTATCATAACTTTTCTTGCGGGGCGGTCATTACGCTCAATAACAGTTACACTTTTACCGCTCATTGATGCAACACCGGCTGCCATAAGCCCGGCTGCACCGCCACCTATAATAATTATATCTGTCATTCTAAAAACTCCAACAAAGTATTACTTTTATTTTACAATATCATCAAATAAATTGCAATATTTAATTGACTTTAACATTCAATAAAAGTATAATCGGAATAACAAATAAACGGAGGTATCCTTATGACAGACGCTTCAAACGTATTATGGTATAAACACCCTGCCAAAACATGGGTGCATTCTTTGCTTTTAGGTAACGGCAGCTTAGGCGGTGCCTTTTATGGCAGAGTTGATAAAGAAACTGTTGAGTTGAACCTTGACACATTGTGGTCAGGTTACCCCGGCAGAGATTCTTACCCGAACAAAAACCCTTATGAAGCATATAAAAAAGCCCGTGATTTATCACTTGAAGGCAAAAATTTTGAAGCTCAGAATATTATCGAAAAAGAGATTGCCGGCGGCGATTCAATGTTTTATATGCCTTTGGGCAAATTGATCATTTCATCAAAATCCAAACTTAAAGCAAGAAAGTACAGACGTCAGCTCGATTTAAGAACAGCTGTTCACACTGTTACATATGACCTTAAAAAGACAAGCTACAAAACAGAGTCTTTTATCAGTGCACCTGCTGATGTAATGATTATCAAAACTGTTGCTGACGGTGATGAAAAAATCAACCTTAACATCACCATTCAGAATGAGCTTCGTCACGAAGTTACAACAGACGGTGAGTTTTTACGCCTTACAGGTACATGCCCTTCAGAAAACCCTGAAATTGACGAAAAATTCACTGACGTTTATCTTGACGGTGATAAAAAAGGTATGGATTTCTGCTGCCTTACTGCTTTTGATTCTGACGGAAAAATCAAGTTCAATAAAAACAGCGTAAGCGTTAAAGATGCATCTTATCTCACTATTTATCTTGGCGCAGAAAGCAGCTTCGTTGATTGGAAATCATTACCTGACAAAGAATATATTGAGCCTTGTGAGAAAAAAGTAAGATCAGCAAAAGAAAAAAGCTATGACAAATTAAAAGAAGAGCACATCAAGGATTATCAGAGCTTCTATAACCGAGTTGAGCTTGACCTTGGCGACAGCAAAAAATCAGGCTGTGTTACATCAACAAGACTTCTTGACTTCTTAAGAACTAAAAATGACGTTGAGCTTTATACTCTTCTTTTCAACTACGGCAGATATCTTGCAATCTCTGCTTCACGCCCCGGCTCTCAGGCTATGAACCTTCAGGGTATCTGGACTTACAGAAAATACTCACCGTGGCGTTCAAACTATACTGTTAATATCAATACCGAAATGAACTATTGGCCTATTCTCCCTTGCTCAATGCCTGAACTTTGTGAGCCTGTAAACACATTGATCGAGGATTTATCCGAAGCAGGTCAGTGGGCTGCTAAGAACATTTACAACGCAAGAGGTTTCACTTGCCACCACAACGTTGACTTATGGCGACACAACACACCTGTTTCAGGATGCGCAAGTTGGCTTTTCTGGAACATGTCAGGTGCATGGTTTACAAGACATCTTTATGAGTATTACGAATATACAGGTGATGCTAATTACCTTAAAGACAAAGCGTACCCTGTTATTCTTGAATCAGCTAAATTCTGCCTTGATATTCTTGTTGAAGATAAAGACGGTTACCTTATCGCCTGCCCTTCAACTTCACCTGAAAACAAATTCTTTGATGAAAACAAAAACATTGTTGCAGTAAGCCAGACAACCACTATGACAATGTCAATTATCAAAGAAAACTTTATCCACGCTCTGCGATGTGCTGAAATACTTGGCGACAGCAACCCTGTTATTGATGAAATCAAAGAAGCTTTACCTAAACTTTTGCCTTTCAGAATCGGCAAAGACGGCAGACTTCTTGAATGGTATGATGAAAGACCTGAAGAAGAAATCAAGCACCGCCACGTTTCACATCTTTATGCTTTATACCCTGCAAACCTTATTGATGTTGACAACACACCTGACCTTGTTGAAGCAGCAAGAAAAACACTTCATGTCAGAGGTGACAGAGGTACCGGTTGGAGCCTTGGCTGGAAAATCAATTTCCACGCAAGACTTCGTGACGGCAACAAAGCTCTTAAATTAGTTAAAGACCAGTTAAGATATATCCCTAACCCTGAAATCCGCGGCAGAGGCGGCACATATCCTAATATGCTTGACGCTCATCCGCCATTCCAGATTGACGGTAACTTCGGTGCAACCAGCGGTATTGCTCAGATGTTTGTTCAATCATTAGACGGCCGAATTCTTATTTTGCCTGCATTACCTGACGAGTTCAAGCAGGGTTCGGTCAAAGGCCTCAGCGCTAAAGGCGGTGTAAGAGTAAACATCGAATGGGCAGATGGCAAGCTTTCAAAGCTGACTGCTATCGGTTCAGGTGAGTTTAATTTTGTTTACGGCGATAAAGCAGTTACAGTTTCACTTAACGGTGAAGAAAAAGAAATCAGATTTTAAGGTGCACTTATGTTAGCTGACCTTTATGATTTTGACAAAACCGTATACCCTACGGATTCTGCCACCGCATTCTGGCTGTTTTGCCTTAAGAAGCACCCTAAGCTGATAAAGCACTTTCCACATCAGATCATATCTGTTTTTAAGTTTGCTTTTAAAAAGCTTACGCTGACTCAGTTCAAAGGTGAATTCTTTTGCTTCGTGAAATCTGTTGATGCAAAAAAAGAAGCTGAGCTTTTCTGGGTTGAAAACGAATGCAAAATGTATTCCTGGTTCAAGCCCGAAAACAATGATGTTAAAACTGTTGTCTGCTCAGCATCGCCTGAATTTGAAATCAGCCCCATATTAAAAAAGCTTGGCGCTGATGTTATAATCGGCACAGATATGGACCCTGAAACAGGTAAAATCACAGGTAACAACTGCAAAGGCAAAGAAAAGGTTGAACGGATAAAAAAAGAGGCCGGAGAATATGTTTTCAGAAACGCATATACCGATAATCCCAAATCCGATGCACCGTTATTATCCCTTGCTCAACACAAATTTTTAATTAAAAAAGGTAAAATAATCCCTTTGGATTAACCTGAAATATCGAACAGCACGGCTGACTCATCTGATGAGTCAGCCGTTTCTTTTTGTGAACAATTTGTAAACAAATACAATAAACTAAATTTTTTGCACTTTTTTGATTCAAAAATTTTAATTTTGCGCTTTAGGTTGAAAGAATAATCAAAGTTCTTTCAGAAAGGAAGCGAAAAAGTGGAAACCAAACTTAAACCAAAAGAAAAGTTGTTTTGTATTTATTATTGCCATCATCGTTCTTCACAGTTAGCTGCATCTATGGCAGGCTACAATTCTGCGCAAAAAGCAGCAGCCAAGCTATTAGGCAAAAAGAATATCCGTGACGAAATTCAGCGCCTTGATTCAGAGCACCCTGTAACAAATCAGGAAATCGCAAACGGATACCGCCAATTTGCTTTCAGCAGTTCAAGTGATGCCTTCAAACTGCTGTTTTGTGATGAACTCCCCCATGAAGCTGAGCTTGAAAGTATGAATCTTTTAAACATAAGTGAAATCAAACGACCCAAAAACGGCGGCATTGAAATTAAATTTTTTGACCGTCTTAAAGCCCTTGAAAAGCTCAGTGAAATTTCATCAGATTCCCATGATGACAAGGGGCTGCCTTTTTATGAAGCAATAGAAAGAAGCGCTGCGGCTATAAAGGATGAAGAAGATGTCAACTAACCCTACGGAGGCTTTCCGAGAATTTTCAAAAAAACAACTTACGGTTTTAAACTGGTGGTGTGCATCTTCACCCCATCGCAATAAAGATGCAATAATCTGCGACGGTGCTGTCCGCTCAGGCAAAACCGTTTGCATGTCGCTTTCTTTTGTCACCTGGTCTTTTTATGACTATGATAATACTTCTTTTGCACTTTGCGGCAAAACGGTAACATCCTTAAAGCGCAATCTGATTACCCCTCTGTTGCCGATGCTGAATTCACTTGGATTTGTTTGTAAAGAAAAAGTATCAAAGAATTATATCGAAATCTCATACAAAGGCCGGACTAATCGTTTTTATTTATTTGGCGGAAAGGATGAAGGCTCTGCGGCTTTGATTCAGGGTATGACTCTGGGCGGAATTTTACTTGATGAAGTCGCGTTGATGCCACGCTCTTTTGTTGAGCAGGCTATCGCGCGTTGTTCGTTAGAAAAATCAAAGCTATGGTTTAACTGCAACCCCGAACATCCTATGCATTGGTTTTACCGGGAATGGATTAAAAAGGCAAAAAGCAAAAACTGCTTATATCTTCATTTCACAATGAAAGATAATCCGGGTCTTAAACAATCCATTATCAAACGATACGAGTCACTGTATTCAGGTGCATTTTATCAGCGTTTTATCGAAGGCAGATGGGTTGCTGCCTATGGCACGGTTTATTCTATGTTCAGCGAAAGCCGTCATGTAAAAAAGCCGCCTGACGGTCCCTTTGATATGCACTACATATCATGCGACTACGGAACGGTAAACCCTTGCTCTATGGGCTTATGGGGGCTGTATCAGGGCAAATGGTACCGCATAAAAGAGTATTACTACAATTCACGCACCCAAGGTGAACAGCGCACAGACCTTGAGCATTATTTTGCGCTCACAGACCTTGCAGGTTCCCTGGATATTGAGGCCGTGATTGTTGACCCGAGTGCAGCAAGTTTCATTCAATGTATCCGCCGCGAGGGAAAATTCAAAGTGATACCTGCCAAGAATGATGTTGTTGACGGTATCCGAAAAGTGTCAGATGCACTCAAGCAAGAAAAAATTTATTTTTCACCTGAATGCAAAGATACTTTAAGAGAATTTTCCCTCTACAGATGGGACGAAAAATCAGTCAGAGATGCTCCGAGAAAAGAAGACGACCACGCTATGGACGATCTCAGGTATTTTGTTACAACCGTTCTCGAAGCACCTGCCGACAGTTTTTTCGCCCTGAGTGTTAACAGAAAGGAGATATAAAGGTGGGATTTTTTCAAAAAATTTCATCAAGCAAAACAGCAGTATCGGTACCGCAGACATATAAAACTCAGCTGTTTGATTTTGTGAACAACTACGTTCCCCTGTCTAACGGTCAGACAAGGCTTTACCGCGAATTGCGCGAAGCTGTTCCTATAATTGATGCTGCTATTTTAAAAACAGTAAGGTTAACGGGTGGATTTAAAATAGAATGCAAAAACTCTGATAACACCAAAAAGCTGAATGAGTTTTTGAACAATGTTCCTGTATCACCAAACAGATACGGTATCTCTGAATTTATTTCAACTTATTTTGAGCAGCTTTTGACCTACGGCACAGCGGTAGGTGAAATCATAACTGACTCAAAAGGTAATTTTGCAGCGTTATACAACGCCGACATTGACGACATTGAGCTTCAGCGCGCAAAAAACAATGTAAATTGCATTGTATGTGCAAGAGCACACGGTCAGGCTGTTCCGGTAAAATACCCTGATCTGATTTTATTATCAGTGCTCAACCCTGAAGCCGGCAGCCTTTGCGGCAACTCCATATTAAAAGGTCTCCCCTTTGTAAGCGGTATTCTTATGAAAATTTTCAGCTCTATAGGCGAAAACTGGGAGCGTGCAGGTAACATCAGATACGCAGTAACATACAGACCTCAGAATGACGCTATGGACAGGGCTTATGCAAAAGACAGAGCTCAGCAGGTAGCAGCCGAATGGGGTGAGGCTATGAAAAAAGGCGGCCCTGTCAAAGACTTCGTTGCTGTTGGTGATGTAAGCATCAAAGCTATCGGTGCAGACAATCAGATTCTTGACAGTGAAATCCCTGTAAAACAGATGTTGGAGCAGATAGTTGCAAAAACAGGCATCCCTCCGTTCATGCTGGGGCTTTCATGGTCATCAACCGAAAGAATGTCGAGTCAGCAAGCAGACCTCCTTACAAGCGAGCTTGAGGCTTACCGTAGAATCCTTACACCCGTTATTACAAAAATCTGCAGAATGTATATGACCCTTAACGGCATAGCAGATACCCCTGAAATCATCTGGGATGATATCACTTTACAGGATGAATGCGAATTAAGCAAAGCACGGCTTTATAACGCACAAAGTGAAAAAATTTATCATGAGTTAAAGGAGAGTTAAATGGATAAGAATTTTAACACCGATATAAAATCTCAGGAAGTTACTCAGCAGGAGCTTGACCTTATCAACCGTTTCACAAGAAAAGAGCTGAAAGCAGATGATGTTTTTGTTTTCAGTGTTATTTTGTGCGATAACGAAATTGACCGTGACGGTGAAAGATTTGATGACCTTGCTCTTGAAAAACTCAAAGAGCTTTTTATCGGAGTTACGGGTATTTTTGACCATTCACATTCAGGCAAAAACCAGACATCAAGAATTTTTGACACTTCAATTATTGAATACAGCGACAGAAAAACCTCTTACGGTAAACAATATAAATGCCTCAAAGCCAGAGCTTATATGCCCCGCACCGAGAGTAACAAAAATCTTATTACAGAAATTGATGCAGGCATCAAAAAAGAAGTCAGTGTTTGTTGCAGCGTAAAAGGATATGTATGCTCTGTTTGCGGTAACGATATGAGAAGTGAAAGATGCTCTCATATCAAAGGCGCAGAGTATTCAGGCAATATATGTCATTGTATACTCAAAGACCCTTGCGATGCATACGAATGGTCATTTGTTGCCGTTCCTGCTCAGGCGGGTGCAGGCGTTGTTAAAAGCTACCCTGAATATAAGGTAGCAAAAACATTTTCAGAATGTGAAAAAGATTTACATAACGGTAATGAAATTGTAATCAGCCGTTCTCTTTCAAAAGAGTTAGGCGAAAAATTTTCACGTCTTGAAAAAGCTGCTGAAGAAGGCAAAGCTTACAGAAATGACCTGACACAGCAAGCTGTAAAGTACGCTTCATTGGTGCTTGACACAGCAAATGTTGAAACTATTAAAGAAGTGTGCGACAAGTTAGATATTGAAAAGCTGAAGGATCTCCGTGATTCATTTTTTGACAAAGCTAATCAGGTTATACCTCTTGTTTCACAATTAAAACCAAGTAAAAAATGCGAAAGCAATAATAATCAATTTATTTTTTAAAAAGGAGAAATAAAAATGTCATTTGATACAATTAAACTCGAAAAAGGTATGTACGGAACAGGCCGTTCTTTCACACAGGCTCTTGAATCTATGGACCCTTCAGAAAATTACAAAGGTACTTCTCTTGAAGGTCTTGATGCATATCAGCGTCAGTTAAAAAGATTTGATATCAAGGTTTCAGGTGCGGACAGCAGTGTTGTAGGCAAGTTTTTCAGCACAAGTGATGCAGCTGTTCTTTTCCCCGAATATGTAGCAAGAGCTGTCCGTTACGGTATGGATGAAGCTAATTTTATACCTGATGTTGTTGCAGCAACAACTAACATCGACTCATTGGATTACCGTGCTATGGACCTTGTTATGACAGACGAAAACAAAACAATGAACGAATTCAACGAAGGTGATACACTTGCCGAAGCTGATTTCTCGGTAAGCGACCGCTCAATCCGTCTTAAAAAGCGTGGCAGAATGATTACAACATCTTATGATGTTCTTCGTTTTCAGCGTCTTGATATTGTTGCCGTTGCACTTAAAAGAATCGGCGCATATCTTGCTCAGAGCCTTATGGCAGACGCTGTTGATGTGCTTATCAACGGTGATGGCAGTGACAACTCAGCAGAAGTAAAAAGTGCAACTTCATTGACTTATGATGCGCTTGTTGATTTCTGGAATGATTTTTCACCTTATGAGCTCAACACTCTTCTTGCTTCACCGTCTGCAGCAGGTAAAATTCTCAAGCTCGGTGAATTCCGAGATGCAAGTGCAGGTCTTACTTTCCACGGAACAGGCAAAATGATTACACCATTCGGTGCAAAGCTTATCAAGTCATCACATATCGGCACAGGTGATTCACTTATCGGTATTGATAAAACCTGCGCTCTTGAGCATATCAAAGTAGGTGACATCGAAACTGATTACGGCAAACTTATTGACCGTCAGCTTGAGCAGATTTCTATCACTTCAATTGACGGCTTTGCAAAAATCATTAAAGATGCATCAAAAGTTCTCAACGGTTCAGGTAACTGATTATGGCAAACATCTGGGAAGTAGCAGACTCTCTTGCCCTCCTGACTCATATTGACGACAGTGAAAAGCAGACTGTTATGGGGATTTGCGAAATTTCATTAAAAGAAATCAATGCCCGTTTGCGACATGACGCCGATTTTTATGACCCTCGCATAACAGCTGCTGCCGCCGCTCAGGCTTTTTACACTCTTTGTGTAAGAAGAAACACATCTGCAAGTGAAGCAAATATGTCAGGCTTTAAAGCAGGTGATCTGAGCATCTCCTATGACAAAGCTGATTCTCAACAGCAGCTGAAGCTCGCCGGTGAAATCCGCGACAATGCCCTGAAAGAGCTTACCCCCTTGCTTAAAGATAACGGCTTTTATGTTGGGATGGTGGATATATGACCGTAACAGAGTTAGATAAAGTTTTTAAAAAATTCGGCAGAGAAATACTGCTCACAAAAGATGACGGCTGGAATTCTGAAATTTTTCACGGTTTCATTCAGCCTTTAAGATATAAAAACAAAATGTACCTTGACGGTGTTTATACCGTTATCGGTTTTGATAATCAGGGTAAATATCTTTATATCGGCCCTGCAAATCACGACCTTACTGCATTCGATTCTGCAACAGGGTGTATTTTATGCGACAATGTCAAATACACCATTGACCGTGCAGAAAAGGTTTTTTGCGGTAAAGAGCCATTATATATATGGGCAATTATCAGAGAAATTGTGGAGGTGTAACAATGGATTCAGTAGTAGCAATCCCTCAGCAGATTGTCGATTGGTTATCAAAAAAAGAGGAGCTTTCTGATATTTCTTTTTTCACAGAATTCCCACCCACACTCAAAGCTGTTCCGTTAAAAAAAGCAATTGTTGCAGTAGGCATCGAAGAAATGTCAATTGTTGATAAATTTGCAGCCAATGATGACGGTGTTCTTGAAAAACAGGAATATTGCCGCACTGCAAATATAAAGGCAAGGCTCAGCATCTGTGTACCTTACTCTTACGGAGGTACGGCATGCCACGATTATTTCACTAAAATCATTAACAGCCTTACCTTTCAGACTGACCTTAACATTGAAGAATCAGGTTGTTCTGAAATTGAATCTGACAGAAACACCAGTGCTTTGGTCTGCCACGGATGGTTTAAAATCATCGCAGATTTTTGCCCCGCAAGCAATCCTGACGAAAGTTTTACATCGATTTTTGATAAGAGCTTTATTTGCGGCAGTCATATAAAAGATGACTCCATTCACATAACAGCTCAGGATAAACAGAATTGGGATAATCATATTCATTCAGGTTTTTATATCGGCAACAGCCAGTCCTCACGCTCAATCAATCTGGGTTTCAAGCCTAAATTTATGTTGGTATTTTGTACCGACTACCCCTTTGCAACAACAGATTTTACTGCCAAAACTTCAAAAGCATTTATGGCTATGGCAAATGAAAATTATTCATCAGCCGGGCTGACGCTTACAAGCAGCGGCTTTAAGCTGTCAAAAGCAACGGTCGGGGCTGTAACAACAGCATTGAATGAAGCAGCAATCTCTTATGGCTACATAGCATTCAGATAAAAGCCCTGACAACACAAAATCCTACCTTGCAATTAAGTAAGGTAGGATTTTTATTATTGTTTTATTCTTCGGTTGATTTAACCTCGCTTATATCAACTATATTGTCATCAGTGGCATCTGATAAATCAGGTCTCATCGGTCGATTACCCATATTGGCAATTGTTTTATTGTGATAATTTTCTATTATTTCTTTTACACTTCTGTCTGAAATATCTTCTAAAATTTCCCGGGCTTTTTCTTCCTCTTTTTGTTTAAAAGCCTTTTGCTTCTGCAGTATTTCTGATTTAATTCTTTCGCTTTTTATTTTGTTACGGTTATATTGCTTTTTGTAATGAATACGCGCAATCAGAATCGAAATCAACTGAATAGCAAGGAGCTTTATCATAGTCGGATAAGTCGTGATAATATTGGCATTTATAATTAAAATACCGCCAAAAAGCTTGAAAAAGAAGTTATCAAAAAAAGATGCCCATATGTTACCGTTTACCCTTGTAACAAGTCCCCTTTTAACTGATGACATAAATTCAAGCACAACGCTGAACACAACGGCAACGGCAATAAAAATATATTTCTTAACTGCCGATTCAGAATCGTAATAACCGTATAAAATGTTTCTTATAACAAGCATAAGCGGTAGCACCGATGCAAAAGCAGCCTGAACAATATTAGCATCAGTAAAAGGATATACCGGCCGCATTTTTCGTATTATGTAGCCTCTGAACATAAGTTCCTGCATAAAAGCAGTTACCGCACATGAAGCGGCAAACATCACTGCACTCATGGGTGAAAAATAATCCGGTGAATTGGGTAAAGCAAAGCGCAAGCCGTCGAAAAGAGTCTGAACCCCAAAAACAATCCCTATAGGAATCAGCATTAACACCGCACCCGAAAGAATACCCTTTAAAATATGGGTTGGTCTTAAAGTCAGTGACAAACTATAAAAACCTTTTTTCTCTAAAAAGCACACGGCAAAGACTAACGCCAACCCTAAAAAATTACCAATTACATTTGTACCGAATGAAGAAACATCACCCATCAAAGCAGGGTAAAAAGCATCCACACAATGAAACAGCCATACCATAACAAACACTTTTGAGATATCGGGTAATATCTTATTTTTTGGATTTGACATTCAATCACTCCTGAATCTGCGTTGTAACTGCATAAAAATTTGATTCCCACGCAGGGATGTATCTGTGATGATAAAAATAAAATTTATACCCCGGCACGATAGAATTTATTGTAAGAGGCAAACGAAACATATCACTGTTTCGATGGTATGCGCAGATGTAAAGCTTTGGTTTATATGCTTTAATTGTTTTTTCAGCGCCTTTAATCGCCTTATATTCACTGCCCTCAATATCCATCTTTAAAATTGTGATTTTTTCATTTATCACATTATCAACACTGTCTGCTTTGACGCTGACATTCCCTGAGGATGAAAGCTTTGAATTTCTGCCCTTTTTCTTTTCAAAAAGTAAGGTATCTTTTTTATCCCACGCGGCAAGGTTATATGCTGTGACAGCAGAAAGATTTTCTGTGTTTTTTGTGAGCTTTTTAAAATTCTTTTCGTCAGCCTCAAACGCAAAAATCTTTTTATACTTACCTTGGCAATTATCAATAAACTCAACTATTGTGTCTCCGTCATAAGCACCTAAGTCAACAAAAACTTCTTCATCACTTAAGTTGAAAACATTTTTATAAATATTGTCTTTTTCTTCTTCAGCGTCAAAAAGATATTCGATTTTACCGCTGACTTTAAAGTTGAGGATTTTTATATAGTTCTCTCTTGATTTTTCATCTGCAAGTAAAGAATATGCTTCATCAAACTCAGCATCGTGCTGCTGAATAAATTCCCTTGTAAAAAACTCATCATCAGCAACAGGAACATCAGGTGCAACAAGGGGATGCTCTTTTGACATACGGAAAACATTCTCAATAGTTTCATCATCGTGAACAGCAAAACTCATAACTATAAAAAAGTCATCGTATTCACGGCAGATATCACTGTATTTTTTGACCTGCATCCCTCTGAAAAACTGACCTCTTACAAACTTATCGCTGGCAAAAATATCTGCAACTTCAACACCTGATTCATTCAATTTATCAATAACCATATCAGCACCGTTACCCATGCCGTAAATTACGATAGGTAATGGTGTACTCTTTAAAATATCCCAGACATTTTTTTCAACAATTTTTTCTATCATTATTTTCTCCCCTGTTGATAAATCACACTTACATATGTTACAATATATCAAAATATTTTTCAAGGTTGTGTTTATATGACTTTTGATTTTTTTGAATTTTATTTTTCTGCCGATTCACAGATTGCAGGAAAAGCGGCATCACTTTTTGAACAGGAACTTAAAATAAGAATCCCTGATTTCAGGCAAGGTGATAAAACTGTTATTGAGTTTTGCACTATTAACGAAAACCCTGAAAGTGAAAGCTTTTTTATTGATATTAAGCCTGATAAAATTGCTTTTTTTGCTCACCGTTTAAGAGGCTTTATTTATGCATACTCTATGTTTTTAAGAAAAGCTGTTTTTAAAGACGGTAAAATTACGCTTGTTAAAAACATAAACGGTGAATATAAGCCAAGTAAAAAAATCAGAGGCCATCAGTTAGGCTACCGTGATTGTAATAACACCTATGACGCGTGGGACAGCAACCAATTCAGGCGTTATATATTAGACCTTATGATGTTCGGCACAAATACATTTGAAGGCATCTGTGATGACGAAAAGCAGAACTGCCTTATGATTGACTCTGCAAGAGATATGCTCATCAAAAACGCTGACACCTGTAAAGAGCTTGATGTGGATGTATCTGTATGGCATCCTACTTACACAAAAGAAACAGACGAAAGCATCAAAGAAAAAATCAATGATTATTACGGCAATTTGAGTAAGCTTGATATGATTTTCATCCCGGGCGGCGACCCCGGTGATATGATGCCGAAAGACTTTTTTGAAAGATGCAATCTTATCAAAAATCTTTTGTGTGAAATTCATCCTCAGGCTAAATTATGGATATCTGCTCAGGCTCCGCACGAATACCCTGACTGGGGAGAAAAATTTATTCAAGAGATTCAAAAAGAGCCTGATTTTATTGAGGGTATAATTTACGGCCCTAATCACGCTATGCCGTTGGAGCAATTGCGCAAGGTTACGCCTTCAAAATATCCGTTAAGATTTTATCCTGATGTTACCCATTGTGTCAGGTGCGAATACCCTGTTCATTTTGATAAGGATGATTGGCATTATGCTTTTGCTTCAACCTTTTCAAGAGAGAGTGTAAACCCGAGACCTGTTGAGTACAGACACATTTATTGCACAATTCAATCTTTTGTTGACGGCGGTGTAACCTACTCAGACGGAATTCACGATGATTTGAATAAAATCATCTGGGGTGCTCTTGATTTTGATATAAATGCAGATATTTATGAAATTGTTGAGGACTATGCCCGTGCATACATTCCGTCAGTTGATGCAAAAGAGTTTGCTGAATGCATATTCCTGCTTGAAAAGAATTGGGAAGGTGCCCCTGACGAGAACCCTGTTATTGAGCTTTGTTACAATAAAATCAACAAGCTGATTTCACCTGAAAATGAGTTGAATTTCAGATTTGTTATGCATCTTTTCAAGGCTGAATGCGATATGCTTGTAAAGCACCGTTTTGTTTTTGAAAACAAGCTTGTTGCCCTTGCAAAAGACGAAATTCTTGCAGGTAATATTGACAAAGCCAAAGCAATTCTTGAAACTGATTATGATGACAACTATATTGAGCTCCGTCACAAAATTGATATTCACGGTAAAGCTCTTTTTGATTTAATCGGTATGCAGCTGGATGTAGAAACATACCACGGCAAAAGCTGGGAAAGAGGCTGCACCCTTGAAACAATTGACAGACCTGTTTCTGACAGAGCGTATCTTTTAAACAAAATCAAAGAAAACCCTGATGTTGATTATCTTACAAAAATAGTAAATCACTGTTTTGATGAAAACTATTTTTCATTTGCATATCACGGTTTTGAAACCTTAGGCAAACAGCAAGGTGAATTTTATATGGATTATCAGGGGGATAAACCGCTGAATGACGGCACTCTGCCTATGAGATTAGTCAAGGTTTATGACCATTTTAACATTGATTTTTCATTTGCTGTAAAAAATAACAACGGCTGTAAAATGAGAATCACTTATAAAAACAAAAGTTTTGATGAATCAGCTGATCAATTTAAAATCGCCGTCAATGACAAGGTGCTTTATTGCGGTGCCCCTTACGGCGGTGAAGTTGATGAGGCTTATACAAAGCTTTATCTGACAGACAAATACACAGCTGTCAGCTATGATATCCCCTCAGAGTTTTTTGAAAACGGATTTGCAAAAGTAAAAATCACTGAGCCCACAACAGGCTTTATGGTCAGTGAAATTTCAATCAAGGAGAATTGATTATGTTTTATTCTTTCAAAGATAAAAGTGTTGATTTAACAGGAAGATGGAGTGAACTTGACAATTGTGCAACCGCAACTGCACCCGGCTCTTCTTTCAGATTAGCTTTTAAGGGGACATGGGTTACCTTGCATTTTAACACAAGAGCAAACGCTCATCCATACCCTCATTTGTGGATATCTGTTGACGGCAAAACCAGAACAGAAACTGCAGTAAGCCCGTTTCTGAGAATCGAAACAGAAGATGACGGTGACCATATTCTGACAGTTACTTATAAAAGCGCAGTTGAGATGCATCACCGCTGGTATCAGCCCTTAATCGGCAAAATTTCATTTTCAGGTTATGAGGCAGACGGTTGCGGTGCTCTGCCTGCAGACACTCGCAAAACAATTGAATTCGTTGGTGATTCTATCACCGAAGGTGTTCTTGTTGAAGAACGTGATTACGATATGAATGACGGTATGAACAACCGACCGTATCAGGACGACTCAACTGCAACCTACGCTTATCTTACGGCAAAAAACCTTAATCTTCGTTCACTTCATATGGGCTACGGCGCTGTTGGTGTTACAAAAGGGGGTTGCGGCAGTGTGCCTAAAGCAAGTGAAGCTTATCCTTTCTGTTTTGACGGTCATAAAGTCATCTACCCTACACCTGATTATATTTTAATCAATCATGGTGCAAACGACAGAGGTAACGGTGCAGAACAGTATATTAAAGATTACAGAAAATTACTTGATGTAATAAGGGGCATTAACCCTGAATCAAAAATTATTGCTTTGAGCGCTTTTTGCGGTGCTTTCCCAAAAGAATTGGAAAAGCTTATTGATGAATACAACACCGAAAACAACTGCGATATTCTTTTTATTGATTCATCAGGATGGGTACCTTTGGAGCCGCTGCATCCTCTTCGTGACGGCCATAAAATCATCGCAGAAAAGCTGACAGCTGTATTAAAAGAAAAGTTAGATATATAATATAAATCAAAAAATCACCTCAACGCTGAATGTTGAGGTGATAATTTTTATATCTCAAATATTTTGAACATAACATTCTTTCTGTTATGAGTATAAGTTATGTAAAGATATTTGTTATCGGTAATAATCGCAGGGTAAGAAAACTCTGCATCAGGGTCATCGCTTTTTTCGATAACCGTGCAAGGCTCAAAGCTTTCTCCGTTATCGTGGCTGATTGCATAGGCGATAATGTTTCTGTCTGCCCAGTTGCCCGGGATAGGGTTGTGAATAACCACTACATCACCATTATCAAGTCTGACACAGTCGATACCGCTGTTATTGTGAAGCAACTCTGTTTTTTGAGCTTTTGACCATGTTTTGCCCCCGTCTGTTGAGTAGCTTCTCATAACCCTGCTCTCTGTTGAACGGATTAACATATAAAGCTTATCATCCTCCCATAAAGTTGGCTGAATGATACCGTTACCTTGTGCGGTCAGGTGATTAAACGGAACATTTTTACTTCTTTGCCATGTTTCACCTGAGTCAGAGGATATATCAACAAAACTGTCCCACGCTAAGTTGGTTTCAACTGAAGATGGTGCACATATATCACCGTTTTTAAGGATTATGGCTTTATTTTTAACAGGACCTCTGCCGCCGATATCTCCCTTGACAAGCTCACGGGCATCAGTCCATGTTTTGCCCATATCAAAAGAATCTTTTACCATTGTTCTCCATTTAGGTATAGGCTTGCCTACCTTGTAAAAGAGAGTGATTTTGTCACCGTTTTGCAGTAAGACAGGATTCCAGCACGGTTCATTTTCACTGTCAGCTATCACTGCAGGCTCAGACCATTCACCACCGTCAAAGAAGCTGAGATAAATTTTAACATCATCCTTGCCTTCTTTTGTTCCGCCAAAAAAAGCACAGATAAATTTATTCTCACCTGTTTTCAAAACAGTTGTTGCATGGACCTCCGGTATAAAGCCTTCATCAAAAACCTTGCATGAAAAAATCTCTTTCATTTTGTCACCCTCGTTGCATCTGAATTCTGAACAGCGCTGACATAATAGCCTGTTTCGTTTATTCTTAAAGTAATTTTTCTGTATTTGACCGGTTCAGGCTGTGTGAATTTATTTTCACTCAATTCCCAATCACCGTAAGCGATATAACCTACCGTTAAAGCAACTGCGCCCTCACCGCTTTTATCAATCTCTGTTACATCAGGGACATAAGCAGGGTCATAACCTGTAAGAGGGATTACATATCTGTTAGCAGCATTCTGATATTCAAAAACACAGGTTGAACATTCAACGCTCTGATGCTCAGGCTTAACATCCGTACCGAAAAGAGTTGCGAATTTACTCTCAACAATCTCTTTAGGTATTGCAATACCTGAAGTTTCACCCTCAACAAAGTCGAAATCATAAGGGGTGCTTTCGTTATCTGCAAGAATTGAAAGAATAGATGCGTTGAGCAAATCTTCCATATCCGCATTGGTAACATCGTCAAAAAGTTCAGGGTCAAGCATTACAACAGGCGCCAGGAACTTTTCATACTCTGCTTTTCTTTTATCTTCGTTTGAGATACCTTTAAGTGACTCAACAGCAAGTGAGCCCAGGAAAAACAAACCTGCCAATGCAAGGCATATTATCACAATGCCGAAAGCAAAATATTTCTTTTGATTTTTATTTTCGGTTTTAGTAACTTCCGACATCAAATCACCTCTATCTTATCTGACCTTCACCTGTAACAATATATTTTTCACTGGTGAGATTTTCAAGGCCTAACGGACCTCTTGCATGAAGCTTTTGTGTTGAAATACCAATCTCTGCACCGTAGCCGAACTCACCGCCATCGGTAAATCTTGTTGATGCATTAACATAAACTGCAGCAGCATCAACCTCTGTGGTGAATTTATTGGCAGCAAAATAATTGTTTGTTACAATGCATTCACTGTGACCTGTGCCGTATTTACTGATATGCTCAATAGCTTCATCTTCATTCAGCACAAATTTTGCACTGATTTCATAGTTAAGGTATTCTGTGCCCCAATCTTCTTCGGTTGCCAAAACTGCACCCGGGAAAATTCTTTTTATTTCACTGTCTGCATGAATTTTGACACCTTTATCGTCAAGGGCTTTGCAGATTGCATATACAGCGCGTTCATCAAGCTCACTGTGAAAAAGTACACTTTCACAAGCGTTGCAAACAGACGGTCTTGATGTTTTTGCATTGACTACGATATCTTTTGCCATATTGATATCTGCATCTTTATCAATATAAGTATGGCAGTTGCCTGTGCCCGTTTCAATAACGGGTACGGTTGAATTTTCAACACAGGATTTAATAAGACCTGCACCACCGCGAGGAATAAGCACATCAACATATTTGTTAAGCTTCATAAGCTGATTTGCACTCTCTCTTGAAGTGTTTTCAATCAACTGAATACAATCAGCAGGTAAGCCTACGCTTGCAACAGCATCACGCATAGTATGAGCAATAGCAATATTTGAATAAATAGCTTCTTTACCGCCGCGAAGAATAACTGCATTACCTGATTTAAGGCACAATGCAGCAGCATCGGCAGTAACATTAGGTCTTGCTTCATAAATAACGGCAATTACACCTAAAGGCACTGTAACCTTCTCTATTTTAAGGCCGTTCGGTCTTTTGCCGCCGCTGATAACTCTGCCTACAGGGTCATTTGCCTGAGATACCTCAAAAGCACCCCGTGCCATACCCTCAATTCTGCGAATATCAAGAGAAAGACGGTCAATCATAGCATCTGATGTGCCGTTCATTCTGGCAGCCTTAACATCACGCTTGTTAGCTTCAAGAATATATTCAGCTCTTGCCATAAGTGCATCTGCAATAGCTACAAGGGCTCTGTTTTTAATCTCTGTACCAGCAGTTGCAAGAATTCTCTCGGCTTTCTGAGCTTTTAAACCTATTTCATTTAACATAAAACTACCTCACTTCTCAGCACAGAAAAATGTGCCGACCTGTCTGCCTTCAATAATTCTGTAAATATCTTCAGGGTTTGTTCCGTTTATAATAACTGTGGGAATACCTGCCTCCCCTGCGGTTTTGGCAGCGTGGATTTTGGTTATCATTCCGCCTGTACCTCTTGTTGACCCTGCGCCACCTGCAAGAGCTTCAATCTCATCAGTGATTTTTTCAACAACAGGTATCAGCACAGCATCTTCATCTGTTTTAGGGTTACCGCTGAAAAGACCGTCAATATCTGTCATAATAATAAGACCGTCTGAATTTGTAAGCTTTGCTACAATTGCAGAAAGATTATCGTTGTCACCAAAAACAATTTCTTCAACTGCAACAGCATCGTTTTCGTTAATGACCGGGATTGCTCCGTATTCAAAAAGCTTATCAAAAGCGTTTATAAGGTTGACTTTTCTCTCTTCATTCTCAATATCTGAACGGGTAATGAGAAGCTGACCGATTGTATGGCCGTACTCTGAAAACAGCTTATCATACATAAACATAAGCTCACACTGACCCACCGTTGCGGCAGCCTGTCTGCCCGGAGTATCCTGCGGTTTTTTTGCAAGGCCTAATTTGCCTACGCCTACACCGATTGCCCCTGATGTAACAAGCACAATCTGCATACCGCTGTTTTTAAGATCAGATAAAACCTCAACAAGCTTTTTCATTCGTCTGATATTTGTTTTACCTGTTTCATATGTCAGGGTTGAAGTACCCACCTTAACAACTATTCTTTTTGCGTCTTTCAGATTTTCCATTAAAATAAACCTTCTTTACCGTTCTTTAAACAAAAGTGAAACTCTGCCGAATGTAACAATATCACCGTTCACTATAATTGACGGCTCTTCTATTTTTTTACCGTTGATGTATGTACCTGAGCGTGAAAGGGTATCGGTAACCACCCACCCCTTTTTTTGCTTTGCCAGAACAGCATGGAATCTGCTGACTGTATCAAAATCAAGGATAATATCGCACGCATTACTTCTGCCTATTGAAGTTTCCCAATGGGTTACCGGGTATTCATCATCAGTTACCATATCAATAAACAATGCGGGTTTGACCTTAGGGGCTTTGATTTTAAGCAAAGAAACACAGCATATCACAAGCACAAGCACGCCCATACCTGTCAGCATATAGCGTGATACAGATGTAAAAAACTCAAGCATCAGGTCACCTCCGAGAACATATATTCAGTTTATTATATTACATATACAACTATTAAATCAAGAGGTAAAACAAGTATTGAAAAAAAATAA
The DNA here is from genome assembly GCA_045126895.1 of Acutalibacteraceae bacterium. Taxonomy (GTDB): domain Bacteria; phylum Bacillota; class Clostridia; order Oscillospirales; family Acutalibacteraceae; genus CAG-488. Next base: position 47,195 of record JBGVPE010000055.1, read on the forward strand.
CTGCTATTGTATAATCTATCAGGAAAGAAGGCGTATATTTTGGAAAACACTATGATACTTTACGGAAAAAGTGAAGGTTACCGTAACATATTCAATTTAACTGAAGGCATTGATTTTAACAACTGCATCAATAACATTGTTTCTGCAGCAGAAAAATATTGGTTCAACGGAAATATCTATAAAGCATATATTGCCTGGCTTATTATAAACGATGAGAATGCATTCTCTCTTGCCTGTGAAAAAAGAGATATGCCCGAAGACGGCGTTTATCATATAGCTTTAAAAGATATGGCTGTTTTAAAGAAGCTTTTTGATTTTGATTTTTGCAACAGTAATAACAAAGATATTTTAAAAATTCTTGAAAGCTATAACAGCTACGCTCCACAGAAAGACACTGCCGATTATCAGATCGGTATTATGGCATGCCGTCTTTCACAGAAGCTTGAGTCTGCTTCTGACGAAAAAGAATTTATAAAAACAATTGCCGATTTTTACAAAAAATACGGTGCAGGTACTTTCGGACTTAACAAAGCTTTTACCATTAAAGAAAGTGACGGTAACTTCACCCTTACACCTGTTACAAAATTCAGTGATGTTACCCTTGACGATTTATGGGGTTATGAAACACAGAAGAAACAGCTCTGCGATAATACAACTGATTTTGTAAACGGCAGGCACGCCAACAACTGTTTACTTTACGGCGCTGCCGGAACAGGTAAATCTACCTGCATAAAAGCCATTCTGAATCAGTATTGGTCTCAGGGGCTCCGCATAATTGATGTCAATAAATACCAGTTTAAATATCTCACCCCTGTTATCGATTCACTTAAAGACAGAAACTACCGTTTCATAATTTATATTGATGACCTTTCATTTGAAGATTTCGAAATTGAGTATAAATTTTTAAAATCTGTTATCGAGGGTGGCATTCAGCCAAAGCCTGATAATGTTTTGATTTATGCTACCTCAAACCGCCGTCATCTTATTAAAGAAAGCTGGTCCGACCGTAATGATACCCAAGCTGAAATACATCACTCTGACACGGTTGCAGAAAAGCTCTCACTTGCAGAAAGGTTCGGTGTTTCAATCAGCTTTATGAAGCCGATTCAAAAAGAGTATCAGCAAATTGTCATTCATCTTGCCAACAGAGCCGGTATCGTAATGGATGAGGCCGAGCTTCTTGACAGAGCAAGAGTGTGGGAGCTTCACCACGGCGGTATGTCCGGCAGAATCGCAAGGCAGTTTATTGACAGCTTGTCATCTTATCAGAAAAAGGACTGATTTTATGAAAATATTCAAGCCCATTTGCCTACTCTTGGCCATTGTTTTGATTTTTGCCGGCTGTTCAGAAAGCCCTGACAAAATCGAAATCACTTCAGGTGAGCTTTTCAGAACAAAAAACGGTATCAGCGCAAAGTTTGAAATCATCAACAACGAGCCGGATACTATCACCGAATTAAAGCTGAATGTTGTTACATACACTGATAATAAAGAAATTGAACAAGCCTCTGTTGATTACCCTATTTATGTTGAAGAGAATGAGACGGCATCACTGACACTTGCTTTTGAATATGAATGTGACAAAGCTGTAGCCGTTTCATATTCATATATGAAAGCTGACGGTGAAGCAGTAACAGGTAATTTCAGCCAAAAATATGAGGCAATTTTCAACACCGAATCAACAACCTCCGCTGAAAATATAAATACCCGTGAAAATTTAGCAAACAAGCTTATCAAAGATATAGAACGTCAGTTTATGCTGCAGTCTTTTGAAGCTCACGGATATTATGATTCTGAAAAAAATCAGCTTGTTGTTGCCGCTTATGCAAAAGATTTATATAAAGACTGTTATTATGCATATCAGGTTGATAACACATCTTATCAGAATCTTGCGAAGTCCATAGCCACAATGTCGCAGACCTGCTATGATGAGTTCCGTCTTTATAAATTCAACGATGTTCAGGTGTCAATCGGACTTCTTTCAGCTGATGAAACCATTATGATTTCGGCAACAAACGGTGAAATTGTTGAAATGTTTAACTAAAATATCAGTATTATTCTAAAAATGATGTTGCAAAATATAAAATTTTAATATATAATGTTTTTAATATTATTCAGGAGGTATTATTTCTCATGAGCAAAAAAGAAGATAAAAAAGCCAAGAAAGCCCAGAAGGCTGAAAAAAAGGCTGAGAAAAAAGCCAACAGAAATCCTATGGAGCTTAGCGTTGCAACAACACTTGTAAGCTGCATTTGTATCGTTTTATGTGTAGCTATCGTTGCAGTGTCTTTATCAATCAGCATTAAGAAAATTTCTGACAACAAAGTAGAAGTTGCAAAGATTTCAACAGGTACTGTTTCAGAAGATGCAGGCGATTCAACATCAAGTGATGACAGTTCATTTGACAGCAGCAGTGATGCTACAGTTGACAGCGGTGACGCTACAGTCGACAGCGGTGATGCATCAGCTGACAGCAGCAGTGACGCTACAGTTGACAGCGGTGCTTCAACAGACGCTCCTTCAAGCTCAACTGATACAAAAGCTCCTTCACAGTCAGGCTCATCAAGCAGCTCATCTTCATCATCAAGCAGCTCAAAAGACCCTTCTTCAGTTGCTGAAATCCTTACATACTACAACACAGCTACAAAGAAAGTTGCTGACAAGAAACTTGCTTTCCACAAAGAAAGAGTTTCAGTTGAAAAATCATACGAAGCAGGTGTTGCTCTCAACACATTCAAGAGCCTTGTTTACCAGTTCATGGGTGTTGGCGAAGCTAACAAATATGTAGCTGACATCACAAAAGAAGATGCTGACAGTTACCACAAGTACTTCCTCGCTTCTTCACTTACACCGGCTAACGTGAAGAGCGCTAAATTAGAAAACAAAAACGGCATTTACAACATCACAATCAACCTTAAAGACGGCGCAAGCTCAGTTAAAAACGGCAGTGTTGTTTCAGCAGGCGGTACTGCACTTGATAAGTGCGGCGTTTCTGCAGGTGAAAACGATAAGGATTATTGGGATCACAAAAATGCTCAGAACGTTTTCTCAGCTATCTCTGAAATTGCAGCTAAAGCTAACATCAGCGAAAGCTACTCAAATGCAGTTGTAAAAGCAACTGTTGATTCAAAAACAGGTAACCTTACATCACTTACAGTAACCTTTGACTTCAAATATGACATTTCAAATGTTATGGCTTCAAAGGGCCTTGCAACAGGTTCATCAACTGTGACTATGTCAGGTTTCAAGTGGTAATAATAATATAAAACTGAAAGAGCCGAATCAGTTTCGGCTCTTTTTTATTTGAGGTGTTTTATGAAAATTGCAGTTGTTTTTACAGGCGGCACTATCGGCAGCAAACTTAATAATAATATTATCGCGCCTGACGGCAGTGCATCTTATCAGCTCTTATCATATTTGCCTGAAAATGTAAATGTTGATGCCTTTGAGCCGTTTACAACCCTGAGTGAGTATGTAACAGGCAAACATCTTAATTTGCTTTTTAACTGTGTTAATGAACTGCTGAAGAAAGATTATGACGGCATTATTATTACTCACGGAACTGACTCCTTGCAATTTTCTGCAGCAGCATTGGGCTATGTTTTTGCCGACAGTAAGATACCGATAATTTTTGTCAGCGCTCAATATATACTTGATCACCCTGAAAGTAACGGAAAGCAAAACTTCCTTGATGCTGTTGAGTTTATAAAAGAAAAACACGGTAAAGGTGTTTTTGTATGCTATCAGAATAATGACAAAAGGCGCTACGTTCACCGCGGAGTCAGGCTGCTGCAATCTTCCCCTTACAATGACGATGTACTGAGTTTATGCAACAGTTATTACGGTGAATTTACCGATGAAGGTTTTATTTTTAATAATGGTGCCCAAAAATTTGAAAGCATAGGTCATGTTACTCTCAATGAATACTGCGACAGTATTTTGTCTGTTGATGCCAGAGTGGGTCTTAATATTACAGACATCCCAGATAAAATCAAGGCTATTCTCCACGGCACTTATCATTCAGGCACATTAAACACTAAAAATCAAAGTATTTTTATAAAAGCAACAAAAAAAGATATCCCTGTTTATCTCACAGGGTCTTCAGATGATGTGGTTTATGAAAGCATATCATCTTTTACAAAACTGAAGTTAATTGTTTTACCTAAAATTTCGCCCCTTGCTGCATATATAAAATTGTGGCTGATTCTTGACGGCGGACTTAACAGAGAACTGCTTTTTAAAGATTTTGGTGATATTATCGGAGGTTAATATGTTTAAAATAGGTTGTCATTTATCTGTATCAAAAGGATTTTTACAAATGGGTAAAGACGCTGTTAAAATCGGAGCAAACACAATGCAGTTTTTTACCCGTAACCCCAGAGGAAGCAAAGCAAAAGATATTGACAAAAAAGATATTTCCGCTTTTCTTGAATTTTGCAAAGCTCATGAAATTTCACATTTTCTTGCTCACGCTCCATATACACTCAACCCTTGTTCTGCAACAGCTGAAACAAGACAGTTTGCCCGTGAAACTATGGCAGATGACTTGAATCGGCTTGAGCTTATCGGCGGATGTATGTATAACTTCCACCCGGGCAGTCATACAGGTCAGGGCACTCAGACAGGCATTGAACAGATAGCTGATATGCTCAACTTAATTCTCACCCCTGAACAAAGCACAACTGTTTTGCTTGAAACAATGGCAGGCAAAGGCTCTGAAGTAGGTAAAAGCTTTGAAGAAATCAAGGCTATTATAGACAAAACTGAGCTTAAAGATAAAATCGGTGTATGCCTTGACACCTGTCACGTTCACGATGCAGGCTATGATATTGTAAATAATCTTGACGGTGTTATTGATGATTTTGATAATATTGTAGGCATAAATTACCTTAAAGCCATTCATCTTAATGACAGTATGAACCCTTGCTCAGCTCATAAAGACAGACATGAAAAAATCGGTCAGGGTCATATCGGTACAGATGCTTTTGTGAATATTATAAATCATCCTGCTTTGTGCAGCCTACCTTTTTATCTTGAAACACCTAACGAATTACCCGGATATGCACAAGAAATTCAATTATTAAAATCAAAGAGGACTGATTGATTAAACGCTGACACCACATAAGGCAGTTTTTCTTTAAAAAGTGAAATTACGTCACAATAATACGTTAAAACCCACCGATACGCGATAGCGTAATCGGTGGGTTTTGCGTTTTAAAGTGCTGCGCAGCCCTCTTTTTTAATTATCAGGTTTTGCCGCTTAACTGTTTGATTTTTAAAAGCAGAGTTTTAATATGACCATCCTGCTCTGCTATCTCTGCGTTTGCAGCTTCAAGCTGCTCTTTCAAAGACTCAATTTCAGCCGCGAACTCTGTTCTTATTCTGTCAAAAACAGTACCTGTAGGTGTCAAAGGGAGAACATTATCCGGAATAAAGCTATCCCCCACCGCAACAACTGTCTTTTGGGTTGAAAGAAGACTCTTGTCATCATAAGCCATAACTGACAAGAAAAAAGGTTCAGGCTGAGTAAGCATTTCCCACGGTACGTTGACGCTGTTATTTTCAAAGTCAATCACCATAGGCTCCTGATTCACCCTGCCGAAAACAGCCGCTTTTTCAGAAAACTTACGCCATTCTTTGTCAAAATCAAATCTGAACTTTATTGTATTATTAGCATCGGTTGCAAGTGAAATTTTTTCTGCACCGAAAATTCTCTGACCTGTTACTTTTAAAGTATGTGTTATCATTTATTTATCTCCTATCTCTCCTCCCCGCTCCTTAATAGCGCAGCTATTACCATAGCGATAAAATTTAATTTTGTCAAGAGTTTTAGCAAAATTCTATTTACTTTTTTCAATTTTTTAAGTAATATAATATATGATTTTGTTCAATAGGAGATTTGATATGGAAATGTTTAAACTTACACCCACTATTGCAGACTATATCTGGGGTGGTACAAGACTTATTGATGAATACGGTATCAAAACCGATAAGAACCCTGCAGCAGAAGCCTGGGTGCTTTCATGCCATAAGGCAGGTCCTTCAACTGTTGAAGACGGCGATATGAAAGGTATGACTTTACAGGAAATTTATGAAAATCATAAAGAAATCTGTGGCACAAACGGTAACAAATTTGAGTTCTTCCCTATTCTTATAAAGCTTATCGATGCTAAAAACAACCTTTCAATTCAGGTTCACCCTGACGATGAATATGCTATGCGTGTTGAAGGTGAATACGGCAAAACCGAAGCCTGGTATATTCTTGACTGTGACGATGATGCAGAATTGATTTTAGGCTTTAACCGTGAAGTAAGCGTTGAAGAATTCAAAGAAGCTGCACAGAGTGAAAAAATGCTTGACATTGTCAATAAAGTCAAAGTTAAAAAGGGTGACCTTTTCTTTATTGAAGCAGGTACAATGCACGCTATCTGCAAAGGAATTATGCTCGCTGAAGTTCAGCAGAATTCAAACACAACTTACAGAATTTATGACTACGGCAGATTAGGTGCTGACGGTCAGCCAAGACCTCTTCACGTTGACAAAGCCGCTGATGTTACAAACCTTTGCCCACCTGTTATACCTGATGCTTCACAGAGAAAAACTGAATCTCAGGCCGGCGGCACACGAGCAGAGCTTTCTGTTTGCGACCTTTTCAAAATGTATGATATTGAAGTTGACGGATTATATAAATCCTTTGCTGACGAAACATCTTTTGTTTCTCTTCTTTGCCTTGAAGGTAATGCAAGTGTTTCATGCGGCAAAACCACACTCACAATGAAAAAAGGTGAAAGCCTTTTCATCCCTGCTGACAGCGGTGAATTCACAATTGACGGTAACGCTAAATTCCTTGAAACAAGAATTTAATGCAAAAACCGGAAAGTCAGATACACTGCAACTGCTAACACAGTAAAATTGTATCGGCTTTTAAATAAAACCAAAAAGCCAAAACAGTATATTACCAACAAAAAAGCTGCGCTGACAATTCTCAGTGCAGCTTTTATTTTATCCTCATCAAAATATAACCGTAAAAAGTTAAACAAAAAATTATAGCCATCCATAGACTCAACAGGCAAAAGATTAAAAGCACCTAAGACGGCATTTGCAGTCATCAGCAGTTTGTCCCCTATAATAAAACCTACAATAAAAAGCAGACAGTTAACAACAGGTCCGCCTGACGCTACCAAAGCTTCCTTTAAAGGTGATAAAAATGGTTCTGCAGAAGCATCAATTCTCATTCCGTAAATACCAAAGCTTATCGCTTTTACCCTGACGCCAAACAGTTTCATAAAAAGAAGATGCCCGAATTCATGAAGAATGCAACAAATAAGACCTGCGGCACCGTGACCCTTTTCTGACATTATACAAACCAAAGTCAAAACTGCTGCAAAATATACGCTTACGCTGACCCTGACGCCTTTGACCTGTGTTGTCATAGCTTACCGTCTTTCACTTTAAGATAGTTCAACGGGTCTGTGTATTCCCCGTTTTCTTTAACTGCAAAGTGAAGATGAGGGCCTGTGCTGTAACCCGTGTTACCTGAAAAAGCTATGGTTTCACCTGCTCTGATAACAGTACCTTTATTAACTAAAATCTGTGAACAATGGCAATAAAGAGTTTCTTTGCCGTTTTTATGTACCATCCACACATAATTACCTGCTGTTGCATCATATCCCTCTTTGGTCACAATACCATCCCAAGCTGCTGCTACCCTGGTACCTTCATCAACAGCTATGTCAACAGCTTTGTGAAAGCCGTCATCACCGCTTATCGGGTCTGCCCTTTCACCAAAATACGAAGTTATTCTGCCGTGAACAGGTGTTACAATTTTTTTGTTATCTTCAAAAAGTGACATTACTGCAATAGTCTCTGTTTTTGCTTTGGCTGTTGTTTCGGTCACTTGGGTAGTTGTTTCTGCTTGTGAATAATACTCTTCTTCATCAATAACATCGGTTTTTTCTTGTTCAACAGTTTCTTTGATATTATCGGTATCAACAGGCTTCATCACAAACTCTGCAACCTCTTTAACGCTGCCCCATACCTCTGAAAAGCTTATATCTGATATCATTAACTGCTTATATTTATTTTTAAGACTTTCACCCGAATCAGAGCTGAACCGACACACACCTATAATCAGCAACACCATAAGGCTGCATACCAGCACCTGCACACCTATTACTTTTAAAAGATAATCCGAATCTTTGTTACGCATTATTTTACTGCGTGTTTTTTTGTCAATGCTGTCCATAGTTTCACCTCTGTAAAACAATATGCAGTTAAAGACAAAAAAATAACCGACATTTCACATACAAAGTATGTAAAACGCCGGTATATTTTATTTATTCTCAGATTCTTGCAACGCCTGTATCTCTTGCTGCCTGAGCAACTGCTGCAGCAACAGTTTTACCTACACGCTCATCAAATGCTTTAGGAATAATGTATTCAGCATTAAGCTCATCATCTGAAACCAAAGATGCAATAGCCTTTGCGGCTGCAACTTTCATCTCTTCATTGATATCACTTGCTCTTACATCAAGCGCACCGCGGAAAATACCCGGGAAAGCAAGAACATTGTTTATCTGATTAGGATAGTCAGAACGGCCTGTACCTACAACTGCCGCACCTGCCGCTTTTGCTTCATCAGGCATAATTTCAGGAACAGGGTTTGCCATAGCCATAACAACAGGGTCCTTTGCCATTGAACGAATCATATCCTGTGTTACTACACCCGGTGCAGAAACACCAACGAGAACGTCAGCGCCAACAAGAGCATCTGCAAGAGTGCCGTCAATATTATCTTTGTTTGAGATTTCAGCCATCTCTTCCTGCGCAGAGGTCATACCCTCTTTGCCCTTGCAGACAGTACCGAAGCGGTCGCACATAATTACGTTTTTAACACCAACTGAAATAAAAAGCTTTGCAATAGCAATACCTGCTGAGCCTGCGCCGTTGATAACAACAGTTGCATCTTCCACCTTTTTATTAACACATTTAAGGCCATTCATCAATGCAGCTGAGCATACAATAGCAGTACCGTGCTGATCATCGTGAAAAACAGGGATATCAACTCTCTCTTTAAGCTTTCTCTCAATCTCAAAGCAACGGGGTGCCGAAATATCTTCAAGGTTAATACCGCCGAAAGAACCTGCAATCATAGCAATTGTGTTTACAATTTCGTCAACATCCTTTGAACGGATGCAAAGAGGGAAAGCGTCAACACCGCCAAACTCTTTAAAAAGAACACATTTACCTTCCATAACAGGCATACCTGCCTCAGGGCCGATATCACCAAGACCTAAAACAGCAGTACCGTCAGTGATAACTGCCACAAGATTGTGGCGGCGGGTAAGCTCATAGCTTTTATCAATATCTTTGTTGATTTCAAGACAAGGCTGAGCAACACCGGGGGTATATGCAAGTGATAAAGATTCTTTATCGTTCACCTTTGCTCTTGCTGTAACTTCAATTTTGCCCTGCCACTCATAATGGCATTCAAGGGCTTTTTTTGCATAATCCATTTATAAAACCTCACATTAGTCCCAAGGGAATTTATAATCAAGACCTAAATTATCTCTTACTGTGCTCATTTCTTTCTGAACAGCTTCGTTGATAGGAACGCCCTTATCTTTACGCTCGTTCCAGATATCCCACTCTTTTTCACCTGCGGTGTAGATTCTGTCTTCACCCGGTGCTTTCTGTGAATTACGAAGAGCACGGAGAATATCACCTGCTGTTTTTTCAAATTCTTTTCTGCCTGCGAAAGCCTCTGTATCAATAGCAATAAAGAAATGACCCAGATGATAAGGAATTTTTTCACCCTGCTGACCGATACCTGAAAGAGCTGTAAGGAACTGACCCTGCTGAAGTGCTGCTGAAAGAATCTCAACAACAGTGGCATAGCCGTAGCCCTTATAACCTGCAAGCTCTTCACCGATACCGCCTAAAGGAGCAAGTGCAGCTTCCTGAGTATTGAGCTGGTCAAGAATCTCATCAGAATTAGTCAAAGCACTGCCGTCACGGCCGATAACCATACCCGCAGGGGTATCTTTACCGATTCTTGCGTAATATTCGATTTTACCGCGCTGAGTGATAGATGTTGCGCAGTCAAGCACAAACGGAAATTCCTCATCAGTCGGGAAACCTACTGTAAGCGGGTTTGTACCAAGCATATTCTGAACACCGAATGTAGGTGCAATTGAAGGACGGGCATTAGTACCTGTCATACCGATCATACCTGCTTTTGTTGCCATAGTTGCATAATAACCTGCAATACCGTAGTGGCATGAATTTCTGACAGCAACCATACCCATACCGTATTTTTTAGCTTTTTCAATAGCCATATTCATAGCTTTATAGCCGATAACCTGACCCATACCGTCATGGCCGTCAACAACAGCTGTTGTAGGTGTTTCTTTAACAATTTCAAACTCTGTAACAGGGTTCTGGATACCTGCATTGATTCTGTCAATATAAATCGGCTTGAATCTGTTACAACCGTGAGATTCAATACCGCGTCTGTCTGATTCCATAATAACATCAACTACGATTTCAGCATCGTCTGCAGGAACGCCTACCGCGATAAATGAATCTTTCATAAAGTCGTGAATTGTTTTCCAGTCTAATGTGATTTTAGGCATAATTAAAACCTCCGTATATAAAAATTAAATTTATTATTCCCAATCTTCCCAGCTTTTAGCCCTTTCAACTGCTTTGAGCCATTGGCTGTATATTCTGTCTTTAGTTTCTTCATCCATTTCAGGTGTGAAAACTCTGTCTACCTTTCGGTTAGATTCAATATCATCAAGGCTGTCCCAGACTCCCACAGCAAGACCTGCAAGATAGGCAGCGCCTAAAGCTGTTGTTTCTACAGTTTCAGGTCTGTTTACAGGGGTGCCGATGAAGTTACTTTGAATCTGCATCATTATATTGCTGACACTTGCGCCGCCGTCAACACGAAGCTCAGAAAGCTCAATACCGCTGTCTTTATTCATAGCAATAAGCAAATCTTTCATCTGCAAGGTGATAGACTCAAGAACAGCTCTTGCAATATGGGCTCTGTTGACGCCTCTTGTAAGGCCAACGATACAACCTCTTGCATACATATCCCAATAAGGTGCACCAAGACCTGTAAATGCAGGCACAATATAGGCACCGTTTGAATCCGGTACACTTTCTGCAAGGATGTCACATTCTCTTGCTTCCTGAATCATCTGAAGCTCATCACGAAGCCACTTAATAACCGAACCGGCATTAAACGCACTGCCCTCAATTGAGTATGTAACCTTACCGTTAAGGCTCCAGGCAACGCCTGTTAAAAGATTGTGCTTTGAACGAACTCGCTCTTCACCGGTATTCATAAGAAGGAAGCAGCCTGTACCGAATGTATTTTTTGCCTGACCCGGATTGAAACAAGCCTGACCGAAAAGGGCAGCAGGCTGGTCACCGATAGCACCGCAGATAGGCACACCTTTAAGAAGGTTGATACCTGCAACTTTATCTGATGCCACTACACCGTAAATTTCACTTGATGATACGGGTGTTGGCAGCATACTCATCGGAACATTCAGCTTTTCACAAAGATATTCATCCCAACAAAGCTTATCAACATCAAACAGCATTGTTCTTGAAGCGTTTGAGTAGTCTGTTACATGAACCTTACCGCCTGACAAATTCCAGATAAGCCAGGTTTCAACTGTACCGAAAAGGAGTTTACCATCCTCAGCCTTTTGCCTTGCGCCCGGTACATTATCAAGAATCCATTTGATTTTTGTGCCTGAGAAATATGCGTCTATCAAAAGACCTGTATGCTCACGGACATAATCCTCAAGACCCTGAGCTTTTAACTCTTCACAAAGGTCAGCCGTTCTTCTGCACTGCCACACAATTGCATTATAAACAGGTAAGCCTGTTTCTTTATCCCATATAATTGTTGTTTCACGCTGATTAGTGATACCTATACCTTTAATTTCTGCAGGGTCAAACTTACCGCTGGCAAGTACCATTGACATTGACTGAAGCTGACTGCCGAGAATTTCCATTGGATTATGCTCAACCCAACCGGCCTGAGGATAAATCTGTGTAAACTCATTCTGAGCCATTGCAACAATCTCGCCTTTTTCATCAAAAACAATCGCGCGGGAGCTGGTTGTTCCCTGATCCAGAGCCATTACATACATAGGGAGAATACCTCCTTAATTTTATGAAATTGCAAGGTTTTCATAATATAATGTTATCCTTTTTACACCTAAATGTCAATCACTAAAATGTAGATTTTTGAACAGTTTAATTATAAAATGTGCAATAAAAAGCCCGTATTTACTGCCATTATTAAATAACAGTAAAATACGGGCTGTGTGTTAATTTTTTATACAGTTGTCAGCATACATAACGCAGCTTTGACGATAATAAGGCAGCACATATACCGAAGGCAAAATACCTATACATAAAATGAACCATGGTATAAAGCTCAGTTTAAACAGAGCTGTCTTTTTTAATTTGCCGTTCATAAGAGCAGTGCTTTGCCTGAGTGCATCTCTGACTTTGATTTTAGGGTCAGAAACAAAAAGGTATTGGGCTAAAAAGTATTTCTGAATAATCAGAAACCTGAAAGCCATACCCAGTATGAGCATAACTCCCCCGCCGATTATCCCGCAAAGGAATAAATTAAGCTCAATTCCACCGTCAGCAGCAAGCAACACAAAAGAAGTTGCAGTGAATACACCCGGTAATAAAAGCAAAAATGTCCACCCTGATTTTCTTAAAAAAAGTGATAAGTAAAATCTCATAGATTTTGCAGAGTACTTCGGTTTAAACCAGAACAGAACTCTGCCTTTTTTGTTGTTTCTGTTATAAAATTTAAACCATGCACACCTTCCTGACCTTAACGCACAATAAGTCAGCCATTGTAAAAATACCGTAAGCACTGCCAGTGGTATTGAAATATACACCGGCAGATTCAGTGAATAAATAATATGGGATAAAGCAGAAAAAACTGCCACTGAAAAAATAATCCCCAAAGAAATCAGCAAAGCTTCACCTGTTTTGCCGCTTATTACACTTTTTGTCTGAATTTTAATCTGAGAATTTTTCATAAAATCACCATCCTGTTACAAGGATTGGCAGTTTTGTCATTTTTTATTCAGGGAAATCAAAGGTGCTCATAAATCCGTTTTGTTCCCTGCTTGACACATCGCCACCGATAACAACACCGTCACGCACAAGAATATTCGCCACTATGTATCCGCTGTCTGCACCGTATCCGGGATAATTTTTGATTTCATAAGTCCATTTTTTTACAGCTTCACCTGCATACTTTGTTAAATCAAAATTCTGAGAAATCTGCAGCTGATTATATTTTTCATAAACCTCGTTGAATTCTGACGGAATAATTACCTCCTCAACGGCAACAGGGTCCCGGTCAACCTTCCACCCGAATTGAGATAAAAAAGCAAGTCTTTCCTGCTCATCTGAAGCTTTAAGGTTGATACCCCCGTCATTTGCAACAGGTGCATCTTTATTAACAACTGCATATAATACAAGCAAAACAGCAACTATTATGCTGAGTAATATCACTAATCTTTTTTTATTTGCCTTCAACGATAAAACAAACATAAAAAACACCTCCAAAGTAATTTATGCATACTTTCGGAGGTATATTCTTAATATCTTATTTTCATTAAAATAGGCATTATACCTGATGAAGTTATATCAACAACAGCGTAGTTGCCGTCACGTATACTGCCGGGGTTTATATACCACACACCGTCAACGTATTCAGTAACAGGAGAATGGGTATGACCATATAATACAATGTGAGCGTCAAAATCTTTCGCAACAGATCTGAGCATCGAGTTGCCGTATTTCACATTTTCAATATATCCGTGGGTTGAATATAATGTTTTGCCGTTGATTTTATCAACAGAGTATTTAGGTAATTCACTGCCCCAATCGCAGTTACCCCTGACCCTGACAGCAGGTACACTGGCACCTGAATATTCAACATCTCTTTCACCGTCACCGAGAAAAAACATAAACTCAGCAGACGGTTGCTGCTCCACGGCTTTTTTTAATTTTACAGCATCACCATGGGAATCGGAAACAACTAATATTCTCATTCATACCTGCCCCTTTTTTACAATATACTTAATTATAGCATCGCGGAGGTGAATTGTAAATGGACAAAAGCCCTGATAAAATCCTCAGTCTTTTCAGCGCCAAATCACCTGATGAGCAAAAGAAAATGGCTATGAATATGCTCTCGTCAATGGACTCTGAGCAAAGCAAAAAAATCAAAGAGATAATGAGTGACAAAGAAAAAATCCAATCTATTATCTCAAGCCCTGAAGCACAACAAATCATCAACAAACTGAAAGGCAATAAAAATGGATAGCATAAACGATATCATTTCATCACTTTCGCCTGAAGATATTGATTCACTGAAAAGTATCGCAGACTCAATTTTTTCATCTCAGGAGCAAACCAGACAATCAAATTCAGCCCCTGATTTTATGGGCGGTATAAACCCCGATATGATTATGAAAATATCGGGGATTATGAATATGCTCAATTCACAAGGCGGCAACGAAAGATTCCGACTCATAGAGGCATTAAAACCCAACCTGAGCAGAAAGCGTCAGAAAAAGGCAGACGAAGCTATGCAGATGCTCAAACTGTTAGAAATTTTACCTATGCTTAATTTACTTAATCTGAACGGTGATGAAAATGATAAATCTTAATTCAAATATAATGAATTTTTTAAAAGACAGCGACACCTGCCTTATTTTAGCTATGATTTTATTGCTTTCTCATGACGGCGGAGATAAAATGCTTATATTGGCTTTGGCTTATATTATGGCCTGACACATCCCACTTGACATATAGTTTATAATTAAAGAAGATTGTATTCGGAGGTGTCATTATGGCTTATATTTATAAAACCAAAGGTACTTGCTCATCATCTATTGAAGTTGAGCTTGACGGCAATATTATCAAAAGCGTCAGATTCCTCGGCGGCTGCCAGGGCAACTTGAAAGGTATTTCAAAAATTGTTGAAGGTATGACCGTTGAGCATGTTGCTGAAAGATTTTCAGGTATTACATGCGGATTCAAAAAAACTTCATGCCCTGACCAACTTGCAAAAGCAGTTATTGAAGCTTATAACAATCAATAAAAAATAGCATTTCGTTGATTTAACGAAATGCTATTTTGTTTAATATGTGCCGATTTCATTATAGTATATTGACAAAATTGTTTCGTAAAACAGCGTTTCATCAACATAATATTCTGAATAAGAATCTTCACCTGCAACCATTTTACCGGGTACTGTGAAGGTTTCAAACTCACCGTTTGCCTTTGTTACAAATGACACTGCAAGGTATGAAACATCACTAAGGCTTATATTCGTGTAAGAATAATTCAAAGCTGTGTTATAAATATCAGAAATTGCAGATAAATCTGTACCCACTGTTCTTACAGCTGTTGATGAAAAGGCTTTGATATACTGCATCTGCCTTTGCATACGGTAAAGGTTAGCGTCAACTCTTTTGTGGTCACGGTAACGGACAAAATTCATCGCCATATCACCTTTTAATTTAACGCTCTGACCTTTTTTGAAACCTGCGAAGCTTTCATTAGGTGTAACTGTTACACCGCCGATTGCATCATTAAGCGCTCCGATGCCTTCAAGGTCAAGAGCAGCATAAGACCTGATAGGTATACCAAACATAAGCTTCTGGAGGCTGGCTATCACATTTTCACAGCTTGTTTTACCTCCGTCACCGTAAGCATAAGCAAGACACACCTGAGTTTCTTCAACCTTAACAAAAGAACCTTTTGTGTCATATACGTCAATAGCAGTAATTGTATCACGAGGGATAGAAATAACTTTGGCTTTGCCCGTTTCTGTATTAAAAGCAATAACAATTATTGTGTCTGCCTGACCGGATGTACCAACTACCCCGTTTTGGTTGATGTCGGTTTTATCAACACCAAGGCAGGCAATTGAAGTAATGTTTTCGTTAAGGCGATAAATTTTACCGTTGTATCTGACAGTTTTACCGTCCTCTTCAACCTCTGCCTCTTCAACAGCTTCAACAGTAGTATCTTCATAGTCAAGAAGATTATTTTTACCTGAGTTTATCATTATCATAAGTGTTGAAACAGCAACAACAATCAACATTAAAAAGAAAACAAAAATGCCCAGAATAATTTTGCCTGTTTTTTTCTTTTTCTTACCTTTGGGTTCAGAACGCTGAGGTCTTTTTACAGTCTTGACATTCTGAACACTTTCACCCGCAATCTCTTCAAACCGTTGATTCAGGCTTTTGATTTTTTCTTGCGCTTTTTCAGAATTCATCATCTCAGCAGGCTGCTCACTGTAATAATAATCTCTGTGCCCCGAAGGCTTTGAACTGTGGCTGCTTGATGAATGATGATTGTGATGATAACCGCTGCTTGAGTGGTGGTGACCGCTGCCTGAGTGGTGGTGATGGCCGCTGCCTGAGTGATGGTGATGGCCGCTGCCTGAGTGGTGATGACCGCTGCCTGAGTGGTTATTTGAATATTTATTATTTTCCGGATTAGTTTGTTGGCTCATCTGAAATTAACACTCCGTTTACCAGGTACCTGTATGCAGGTTGATTTGCAAAGCAGGTACTAAGGGTTACTATTTTACTTTCTGTTGTTAAAGGGATATCCCTTGAATTAAATAACTCAAATTTCGGGTTGAGAATACTGTAATGGAAATCTTCGATTTCACTTGGCTGTGAAAAATCATATACAGTTGTAATTCGTCTGTTATCATATTTTAATGCAGATACAATTCTGTAAGTCAGTTTATGACCCGGTGTATAAATATAAAAATATTCATTCTTGTCAAAAAACTCTTTATCCTCAAAATTATGCAGCATATAAAACATGGTATCATCACGCATATTATGGCCGTAAATAAGTGTAACCGGGTCTGTAAAATCCTTGCTGTTTACATTGTTTGAAAAAATTGTACCTGCTAAAAGATACTTTTTATAAATTGAACGGCGAAGATAATAATCATCCTGCTCATTCTGCAGGATAGGATAATCTATAACCGTATTCGGCACTTTTATCCACGCATATACGTCACTATTGATTTTTTGAAGCGATTCAAAGTCAATAGGATTTTCAGCAAGGGCAGAAGCTGTATCATCTTCAACCTGCTCAACTATATATTCCTGTGTAAGCTGATTATAAATATTTTGAGCCATATAATTATTATACCAATTCCAAACAAGGTAAACCACACCCGTTGCACAAATGAGGAATAATATTATAACTAAAATAATTATCAGCGCTTTTTTTCTTTTTTCACGGGATTCATAATAATCCATAAAGTCACCCTATTAAAATAAAAAAGCTCCGTTTAAACAGAGCTTTTTATTGATTTGTTTAAAACTTATTTAACCTTCTTTGAAAGAACGATACCTGCAGCTGAGCAAGAAACAACTGCTGCAATAGCGCCAACTTCTGCCATTACAGAATAACCTGTATCAGGAGAAACAGCTGAATCATCGCCCGGTTTGATAGGCTTAGCTGTTGGGCTTTTAGCTGCACTTGCGCTTAATGCTGTTGCACCGATGAGAACAACTGCTGCAAGAGTTGCAAAAAATCTTTTCATCTCTATTACTCCTTTCGCATGTCAAAAGACAAAACTGCTTATATTTATAATAACACACTATCATAATTTGTCAACCGTTTTAAATGATTTTTTCAATAATATAGTTTGATATTAAAAAACCTTCTGTGGTTAGCCTTATACAATTTTCATTGATTTCAACAAGGTTATTTTTTAAAAAAGGTTTTGCTCTGTTTATATAAATCTTTTTATTAAACCCGTGATATTTTTGCTCTGCCAAATCAAAATCAAATCCGTCTTTCAGGCGTAAACGAAGCATAATATATTCGTTTATATCACCGCCTTCACCGTCAGGCAAAGGTTCGTTACCCTGCATAAAATATTCAATATCACGGGGATAGTAAAATCTCTGACCGTCAATAAAAGAATGAGCCACCGGACCTATGCCGAGGTATTCTTCACAATTCCAATATTTCAGATTATGCTTACTTTCATACCCGTTCTGAGAAAAATTCGAAATTTCATATTGACTAAAACCGTTTTTTTCAAGCATTGTAACCATTTTAAGATACAGGTCTGCAACAGTATCTTCATCAGGTAAATCCAATTTATCTTCGTTTTTATAAAACCAGGTGCCTTCTTCAATTTTGAGCATATATGCGCTTATATGCTTCACGCCTGAATTTATACAAAAATCAAGAGTTTTTTCAAGAGAAGAGTCAGTTTGTTCAGGTATTCCCAGCATAACATCCAGTGAGATATTTTCAAATCCTGCTGCTTTTGCCCATTTGATAGCTTGTTTAACTTTTTGTGAATCAGCCAATCTGCCAAGTTTTTTACGCTCATTGTCAACAGCCGATTGCATACCTAAAGAAATTCTGTTTGCCCCTGCTTCATAAAGCTTATAAAAAAACTTTTCATCAACAGCAGACGGGTTACACTCAACAGTAATTTCACCTTCGCATCGGAACTTTTCTTTTGCTTTGAGAATTATTCTGCTAAGGCGTTCTGCACCGATAAGAGACGCTGTACCTCCGCCGATATAAAGAGTGTCGGCTTTTTTGTTGATTTTATCTGCCCATGTATCAATAGAGCTTTCAACAGCTTTCACATATTCATCAACAGTTTTTTCATTAAACCGCATAGAATAAAAATCACAGTAAGGGCATTTGCTTTTACAAAAAGGAATGTGAATATACAAACCTATATTTTTCACACTTTCACCTTCAAACAAAAAGGCAGGTACAAGTACCTGCCTTTAATTATTGAATTAAGCTTCAACAGCTGTGTTATCTGCTGATTCATTAAGAGCTTTTGCAGTCTGGCTGCGGCGCTCTGCCAATTCAGCATACATTCTCTTTCTTGTTTTGTCGTCAATGTTGTAGAAGAATTTAGGAATCATACCAAGAAGTCCGCCTACAGCAGGAACGAGTGTAGTTGTAAGGAAGAGCAAGTATTCTGTTCTTGCGCTCTGCTGACCCGGTTTAAGACCCTGTCTGTAACCGATAGCCTGAAGCAATACTGTGCTGAGAACACCACCGATTGAACCAACAATCTTACTTGCAAGGTCTTTTACAAGACCGGTTGAACCTTCTGTACGGTAGCCGTTCTTCCATTCACCGTAGTCGATAACTTCGTTACCGATTTCGGTTGGGATAACTTTACGAAGGGCGTAAACACCGTTCCATATAGTTTCGCGAATCATGAATGCGATAAGCATTGTCCATGTCTTTTTGTAATTCTTGTTGATTGAACCGAAGCCGAATACTAACAATAACAAAACATTTCCGAAGTGGTCGCCAAAAATCCAGAGGGCTTTTGTTGAGAAAAGACTTCTGAGTTTTGTAACATAAGTGTAACTTGCGTATGTAACAAACATACCGGGGATACCAACAACCAACTCAGCTGAGCTGAAGTTAAGAACGTTGATATAATAAAGTGATGTACTTGTGCTTACGCTACCGAAGTTAGCTAACATATCGGAAAGAGCGAGGAGCATCAATGGTCTTGAACGGAACAAAGATGTAAAAGCTGCTTTATAGTCAGGCTTTTCAACAGACTGAAGAACTCTTTCTTTACATCTTAATGCAAAGTAGAAAGAAAGTGCACTTGATGCAGCTGCTGTTGCAACACCCATTACAACGAAAAGGGTTGACATCTGAATTTTCATAATACCGTTGTTAACAAGGTCGATGAAAATTGTGACTGCCTGTTTCGGAATGTTTTCAACAAGGCTGGAAATAAGGTTAGTCTGGTTGATAAGTCTTGTTCTGTCAATTGTGTCAGGTGTGATTGTTGCAAGAATACCGGTTTTAGCGTAGGTATAAACCGTGCCTCCCAAGTCATTTATTATCTTAAATAGGAAGAAGGCTATGATTTTGGGCATATACGTTGCCGCAGAGCCCGGGAATATCGCAGGCATTGCCCAGTAGAAAATACTTAAAGCAGCACCGGGGCCGGCATACATAATAAGGTAAGGTTTAAATTTACCAAAACGGGTGTTTGTTCTGTCAACAAGCGCTGCAAGGAAAAAGTCATTAACAATATCCCAGATACTTGCGATAGTGTTTATTAATGTCTGCCATTTCAGCGCAACAACCAAAACGTCAGTAACAAAATACGCCTCTTTAGAGTTGAGATTAAGTGACTGCGCTATGTCGAAAAGAATGTAAGCTGTTGTTTCACGGCTGCCGACATATCGTCTGCTTTTAGGCATTTGTCGGTTAGCTTTTTCTTCTTCGGCCACAGCAACATTTTTGGTTTCTTTTGCCATACAACTCCTCCTTAAATATAATTATAGGGGTATTATATCACAACACCTTTGCATTTTGCAATAGATTTTTGTAATAATTATACACATTTTATTCGTCAAGCTTAAGAACTGCCATAAATGCTTCCTGCGGAACTTCAACAGTACCGAAGTGACGCATCCTCTTTTTACCTTCTTTTTGCTTTTCAAGAAGTTTCTTTTTACGTGTGATGTCACCGCCGTAACATTTTGCAAGAACGTCTTTTCTCATAGCTTTAACAGTTTCACGGGCAATCACCTTGCCGCCGATAGCTATCTGAATCGGAATTTCAAACATCTGACGAGGGATATTATCCTTTAATTTTTCAGCAATTTTACGAGCTTTATTATATGCTTTTTCTGAATGTATTATAAATGAAAGAGCGTCTACCCCGTCACCGTTAAGAAGAACATCAAGCTTAACAAGGTCTGAACGCTGATAATCAGAGATTTCATAGTCAAAAGAAGCGTAGCCTTTTGTTCTTGACTTCAACACATCAAAAAAGTCATAAATTATTTCGTTAAGCGGCAAAAGATAGCTGATATCAACTCTCTCCGGTGTGATGTAATCCATATTTTTAAACACACCGCGTCTATCCTGGCACAAATCCATAATAGCACCCACATATTCCTGTGGTGAATAAATGTGAGCGTCTACCAACGGCTCTTCACTGTAGGCTATGTTTGCAGGGTCAGGGTAATGAGTAGGATTGTCAATCTCCACAACAGAGCCGTCATTAAGATGAATTTTGTAAACAACGCTGGGGATTGTGGTTACAAGGTCCAGGTTGTATTCGCGCTCAAGTCTTTCCTGAATAATTTCAAGATGGAGAAGACCTAAGAAACCGCACCTGAAACCGAAGCCTAAAGCGCCTGATGTTTCAGGCTCATAAGACAGTGAAGCATCATTAAGCTGCAGCTTCTCAAGCGCATCACGAAGATTTTCATAGTCGGCACCGTCTGCAGGGTAAACACCGCAGAAGACCATGGGATTAACTTTACGGTAACCGGGAAGGGGCTCTGAAGCAGGATTCTGAACTGTTGTAACAGTATCGCCAACCTGAGCATCGCCTACTGTTTTGATAGATGCAGTGATATAACCTACTTCACCTGCAGTAAGCTCTTTTGCAGGCTCCATTGATGTTGCGCGCATATAGCCAACCTCAACAACAGTGAACTCTGCACCTGTGGCCATCATTCTCATAGTGTCGCCTGCTTTTATTTTGCCGTCCATAATACGAACGTATACAATTACGCCCTTATAGCTGTCATAAACAGAGTCAAAAATCAAAGCTCTGAGCGGTTTTGTATCATCTGCTTCAACCGGGGCAGGTATATCCTGAACTATTCTTTCAAGAACCTGGTCAACATTAAGACCTGTTTTAGCTGAAACTCTGGGTGCAAGTTCACAATCAAGACCGATAACCTCTTCAACCTGATTCGCAACACCCTCAGGGTCAGCTGCAGGTAAGTCAATTTTATTTATGACCGGTACTATTTCAAGGTCATGGTCAAGTGCAAGGTATGTGTTAGCAAGAGTCTGCGCCTCAATACCCTGCGAAGCGTCAACAATCAGCACCGCGCCCTCACAAGCTGCCAACGAACGCGAAACTTCATAGTTAAAGTCAACATGGCCCGGGGTATCAATAAGATTGAGCACATAGGTTTCACCGTCTTTAGCTTTGTAATCAAGCTTAACTGCGTGAGCCTTGATTGTAATGCCTCTTTCTCTTTCCAGGTCCATATTGTCAAGAAGCTGCGCAGTCATATCTCTGAGTGCAACAGATTCTGTTTGCTCTAACATTCTGTCAGCAAGAGTTGACTTGCCGTGGTCAATGTGGGCAATAATTGAAAAATTTCTGATATTCTGCTTTGATACTGCCAAGTTATCACCTCAAGAACATATTACCCGACCATTCTATCATAAAGCGTTCACTTCTTCAACGGAAAATTTACAATTAAATTAAATATATATGTTGTTTATTTCTGTTTCAGAATTAAAAGTTACAATTTTTTATAATTTTAATGAAATTTATCTGATTTTTGTAACCTTTTGTAACTTTTTAGATTTTTCACAAAAAATATTTCTCAAATAGAAAAATGTCAGCAAGAAAATCAATATTTAGTTCTTATTCGACTTTTAAAACACAACTTCGCAAGTTTTGTTTTGTGCAAATTCAACAAAAAACAAATTCAATTTTATTTGACACTTCGTGATAACTTCACTATAATAACCACCGTTGCGGAAAAAATATATTAAATTCCCTGCAAACAGGTACATTCCATAAATATACCACCTACCCAAGCAGATATCTGCTTCAGAAAAGGAGTTATTTCAAAATGTCTGAAAAAATCAAAAATATAGGCAAGCGTGTTTATGAATCAAGAATAAGAATCTGCACAACTGCAATCTGTCTTGTTCTTTGCATGGCAAGCCTTTTAACTACAGTTTCAGGTGCCAACACAATCAAGGTTATCCTCAACGGTATTGAGCATGAGGTAACAACACATCGCACCAACGCCGATGATATTCTCATCCAGAGCGGCCTTGAAATTGACGAAAACAGTAATATCGATGACAGCTTGCTCGCTGACCGCGGTGTTATCAATGTAAACACAGTTTGCAATGTAACTGTTGTTGACAACGGCAAAGAATACAAAATCAAAGCCTACGGTACCGTTGCTGACGCAATCAAGCAGGCAGGTCTCGAATTAAGCCCTTATGACACAGTAAGCGGTTGCAACGTGGAAGACTATGTTTCAGAAAATCTTGTAATCACAATCAACAGAGCTTTCTCAGTTCTTATTGCTGTTGACGGCGAAGTTGCTACAGTTCATATGACAACCGGCACTGTTGCCGATGCACTTGACAAAGCAGTTATCACAGCTGACGATGACGATATCATCTCACGCCCTCTTGATGATGTGCTTACAGGCAACTGCTCAATCAAAATCACAAGAATTGAGTTCGTTGACAGAAAAGAAACTCAGGTTATTAAATTCTCTGAGAAAAAAGAAAAGACCAACACTCTTAACAAGGGTCAGTCAAAAATCAAGCAAAAAGGCGTAAACGGTGAGAAAGTCCTCACTTACACAGATAAATATGTTGACGGCAAGCTTGCAGAGTCAACCCTTACCAACACTGTAATTACAAAAGAAGCTGTTGAGCAGATCACATTAGTCGGCACTAAAAAAGTTGCCAATGCTGCTTCAGTATCATCAGGCGGCGTTAAGCTTGCTAACGGTGTTAAAACCATCTCTGTTTTCACACCGCCTGCTTCACTTGAGCTTACGGACAAAAATGTTCCTACTTCTTATAAGAAAAAAATTGTAGGTACAGCTTCAGCTTATCACTGCGGCACAAGAACAGCTACAGGTAAAGCTGTAAAGCCGGGTTATGTTGCAGTAAACCCGAGACAGATTCCATATCATACAGCTATGTGGATCGTTTCAAATGACGGTAAGTATGTTTACGGTTATTCTTTCGCAGAAGATACCGGCGGATTCACAAAGTGGACCGGCAAAAGAGCAACTCTTTGCGACCTTTATATGCCGACTGATGCCATGTGCACAAAGTTCGGCCGCAGAAGCGTTACAATCTATATTCTCTGATTTCAATCTATCGGCTTGATTTTTCAGGTCGATAGATTTTTTGATTGTCCCTCGCCTTTCAAAATGATTGACATATATTTTTAAAAGCTGTATAATCAACTAAAAATTTTTTGAGGAGTTTTTTTATGAACAAGAATGCTTTACTAAGGTATGGAAGCTATGTGGTTATTTTTGGCGGATTTCTTTTAATGTTTTTCTTATGCGTTCCGTCTTTTGATGTTTTTTTCTTTTCAAGAGATTATGAGCCTACACTTCAATCCTTTTGGGAAAATTCTCTTTTTTACGGTAATGGCAGATTACTAGGAAACCTTTTAGGAATATCTTTTTCTCACAATTTCATCTTTGCCTTTTTACTGATTTCCGTTTTTCTTATCCTGATTGTTGCGTTGATTAACATTCTGGTTTTTAACAATGATTATCGAACAATTTTCCCCATTGCTTTTGTTATAGCTTTTCCATGTAAAGGCATTTTTAGTGAAGTTTATTCTGTATATGCATCTTTTACAAACTATGTTTTACCTGTAGTTTTCCTCTTGTCTGTTTGGTGCTTGTTGAAAAAGCAGAAAAACCGATTCGTTTTTATTCCTGTTTTTCTATTTTCAATTTTGGCTTGTTTGTTTAGTGAAAACTCCACAATTGTTGTTTTAATTGCATCAATTTGTTATATTGTTTACTCACTATCAACAAAGAAAAAAGTATCTCTTGCGGGAATCAGCTTTCTTATCGGTTCAATAACCGGCACCTTAGGAATGTATTTGATTCCAAAACTGACGAACACTAGTGAAAAGCTCAGTTTTTACAGAGAAATTAAAACCGAATTGATTTCTTTGATAAAATCGGTTATATCTGTTTCCTTTAGCTTTTCTAATATGTTCACTACTTTTATTATCCCCATTCTTCTTTGCTCATCATCATTTGCTTTTTTGATTTTAAAGCAGACAGGTATCAAAAAAGCCCCCAAAACATTACTTATCGGCTATCTGCTGTTTTTTGCGGCAGAAAGTTTTGTTCTTGCGATTTTCTCAGACGACTCTTTTCTTTCAATATATTTTGCGGCTTTGCAGACTATTATGGTTGCAATTTATGCTGTAGTTATTTTCATTTGCCTGTTATGTCTTAAAAAATCAGCTTTCAGGTTAATATTGATTGAACTTTATATTTTGATTCTATTCTCAATCGGACCCTTACTTATAGTTTCAAAGTACGGATACCGCACATTCTACTTAACCTTTATCCTTTTATTTGTTTTTGCATGTTATTTATTAAAAGAAGTCGCAAAGCATTTGTCTCCTTATTTAACTAAGGATTTAAAAGTGACTTTCAAAAAGGTTGTTCCTGTAGTATTTGCAACAGCATTTGTTTTTCTTAGCATGAACATTTTTATCCAGACATCATACAATTACAATTTTTATGTTGTAAGAACACAGTATATTGCAGAACAAGTCAATATGGACGCAGAAACAATATATATACCAACTCTTCCTTGCAAAACAATAGTATGTGAGGATGAACACCCTAGTTCACTTAGCGATATCATATATAAAACCAGTGCAAAATCGAGAATAGCAGAACAAAATATGGTTTATTGTAAAAATATCGATTCTTATAATGCTGTGCTCTCAAATAATCCCGTATCAAGTATATTATACTCTTTTTCTAATCTGCAATATAAATCCCCACACACTATTTTTTCATTAATACAAAACAATTGATAAACAAAAAGAGATAGTACCTGCCAAAAGCTGTACTATCTCTTTGATTTTAATGAGAATTTCTTGAGCATTTTTCAGCATCAATTGCAAGAACAAGCATCAACGCCACAAGTGCATCTGCCGGATTGTAAACCTCAATTGAATATGTATCAGTCCAGTTAAACAGCTGTTTTGAAACGGTTGCAACTGTTTCTCTGCGGGAATCCGTAATAGCATAATCCCATTCAAAGAAATTGCCTTCAACCTGCCAATCTTTACACTCAATATTATATTTGGGTTTAAAGAAAGCAAATTCCCGTGATATGCAACCCATATAAGTATCATCCATATATATTTCAAACTTAGGCATAAAGGTCAGCAGACGCTGTTTGACCATACCCACACAGTTATCATTCCTGTCAAATATTTTAAAGCAATGGCCCCAGGATAACTGACCTTTAACTTTATACAGCACCTCGCCTGACTCGTCAAAAATATCATAACTGCAAAGCCAAGAGAACATTCTTTGCTTAAAAAGCATTTTCATAAAAGCACCTCCCATATATAAAAAGAGATAGTGATGCTCACTATCTCTTTATTTTATAAGCCAACTGATTTCTGCAAAATTACCAATGCATCTGAGCTGTTATATAATGTGTCGTCATTCATATCTGCATAAAACTTCTGCACATCGTCAAAGGTCTGAAGACCGACAGAATACTGAAGCACAAGCAAAGCATCTGATGAATTGACCTTTGTATCGTTGTTGATATCGCCCTTTTGTCTTTCGGCAGGTTTCGGTCCGTCAACAATCTCGATTTCATAAGTATCGTAAGCCCATCCGTAACCGCCAAGCCAAACCTCAATAGTAACCTTGCCTGTTTCGTAAAATCCTTTTTCCGGTGCCAGGTTTATATTCTGCGCGATACCCCATGAGGTTGCTGTTTCGGTATAAGTAACAGTCTTTGTTGTTTTATCTGAATAGCTGAGTTCAAGCACAAGACCTGTTGCATCAATCATGCCTACATCAGGGAAAGAACCGCATCCGCCGTTACGCAAAAAGCTGATTCTGTCACTCTGAACCCAGACCCATTCACCCTCACCGGGCTGTTCCCACTCACCGTAGTCCCAATCTGTTCCTTTATAAAACTTAAGCTTATCAGGCTGTGATACAATTTTAATATTCATTAACATAGGTGCTGCATGAGCAGATAATGTTGCACACATAGAAAAAACCATAACAAATGCAACAGCAATAGACAAAAGTCTTTTAACAGTTTTCATAAGAAAACCTCCTTCACAAAGCCATTATATCATTATAGAACTATAGTGTCAATTATTAAAACCTGATTGCATGAAACTTTTTATCGCCATAATATACCAACGAAAACAGTCTGGCGTCATCTTCCCCTGCTTCTTTACATAATTCGTGGAATTTTCTTTCATCAGCGCCAAGATTTTTAACAGACATAGGCACAGACATCTGTGCTCTTAGTTTTCTTATGCATTCAATGCAATAATCAGCTCCGTTTGTTTTTGCCGTACCGAGTTCTTTTGACAAATTTATCAATTCGTTTTCATTATCTTTATATACAGTTTCTGTTATCCCTACACAAGAAACAGCAAGTATGCTCAGTGCATCAATATCAAACTGCTCAAAAAAGTCACACAGTCTGTAGCAACCGGACTCCCATGAATATTCATAGCTGTTTATATATGCCAGATACGCCCAATACATAGCCTCCAGCAGGTTTTCACGGGCAGATATCTCACCTTTAAAAGCAGAAAAAAGATTGTCATAAATCTGCAAAAAAGCTGTTTTAGCAAGATTTTTTATATACCTGTCCGGTGCATATAAATAACTCTCTGCCGAAAGAGTAAGCATACCTAACCCTTCATATGCTATTCCGGCAGAATTGGCACTGCTTATCATTTCAGGGTCAAGCACACATATCTTCGGAACTTTTTTATTAAGAAAAGCATCTACACAGTCACTGTCCCACAAAGCTGTAGGTGCACACATGGGGATTGAGGCAAAAGGAATCTGCGTAATTGAAGAAATTGCGCTGATGCAATCAATAGCTTTACCATTACCTGCAACGATGATGATTTCGGGTGGGTCTTCCATAAGTTTTTCCTGCACTTTATCAAAAAAAGAAAGACACGAATCGCATATTATTGTGTTGACTTTTATTTTACAGCAAGCAGCTTTTGCTTCAAGAATTTTTATAATATCAGTGTTTTGCGATACACCGCTATCAGCTGCTATAAGCACATTTTTATATTGTAAATCAAGAATTTTACAAGCAGAATCCATACCTGTATAGATGTATTCAGGCAATTGTAAAACTGACATAAGAATCACTCTCCGAACAAAATTGACTAAACATATTTTTCACATAATTCCTTTTTAAAAAACCTGAAAAAATCTGCATTAAATGGAATTATCATAAAAATTAAATTTCCACCATTTACTGTTGCAAAATTTATAATAATAATGTATAATAAATTAGTTTTAAAGTTTAAAAAGAGAGGTGTCGCTTTTGAGCGAAAAAAGCACCGGCAAAAGCTTTTTTGTTGAGCCTGAAGAATTGCTTAAACAAAAAGAATTCGCAGCTTTTGCCAAAGAAATAATCTTAACAAAATTCCCCGACAGAGCTCCTCTTGCATTCGTTCATACCTACGGATGTCAGGGCAACGTTTCTGACGGTGAAAGAATAAAAGGATTGCTCGAATCTATCGGATACTCATTTACAGAAGATGTTAATGAAGCCGACCTTGTTTTATATAACACTTGTGCTATCCGTGAACACGCTGAAGACCGTATTTACGGTAATGTGGGCGCACTCAAAAACATTAAAAAGGCTAACCCTGATTTAATAATTGCCCTTTGCGGCTGCATGATGCAGCAAGAGCATGTTACCGAAAGAATCAAAAAAAGCTATCCCTTTGTGAATCTTGTTTTCGGCACTCATGTTATTCATAAAATACCTGAATTGCTGTATAAGGTTCTGCGCACGGGTAAAAGAGTTTTTTCTTCGCCTGACAGTGATGGTGTTATTGCTGAAGATTTACCTGTTCATCGTGACGGTAATATCAAAGGCTGGCTACCTATTATGTACGGCTGTAACAACTTCTGCTCTTATTGTGTTGTTCCTTATGTAAGAGGACGAGAAAGAAGCAGAAAGCCCGAAGATATTATCAGAGAAGCCAAAGAGCTTATCGCTTCAGGATGTAAAGATATTACGCTTTTAGGTCAGAATGTAAACTCATACGGTAAGACCCTTGATTGCGATATAAACTTTGCAAAGCTTTTAAAAATGATTAACGATATACCGGGTGATTTCATAATTCGCTTTATGACTTCACACCCTAAAGACTGCACTAAAGAATTGCTTGACACAATGTCTGAATGCGACAAAGTTGCAAGGCATTTTCATCTTCCTTTCCAGAGCGGTAACAACCGTGTTCTCAAAGAAATGAACAGAGGCTACACGCGAGAAAAATATATGGAGCTTATCGACTATGCAAGAAAGGTTATGCCTGACATTTCATTCACAAGTGATATCATAGTCGGTTTCCCCGGTGAAACTTATGAAGAATTCAAAGATACTTTATCTTTGATTGAGCATACTAAATTCACTTCGCTTTACACATTTATTTTTTCACCAAGAGAGGGTACAAAAGCAGCAAAGATGCCTGACCCTGTTTCAAGAAAAGAAAAAGGTGTATGGTTCAAAGAGCTTTGCGATTTGCAAGAAAGCATTGCCGGCAAGCGCACCGCTCAGATGAAGGGCAAAACTTACCGTGTTCTGTGTGAGGGTTATGCAAAAGAAGGCATCCTCAACGGCAGGACAAGCGGTAACGTTATGATTGAATTCCCCGATACAGTTAACGGCAGCGTAATTGGTGAATTCTGCGATGTATTGGTAACAGAACCGCTTACATGGATTGTTCGTGGTGAATTAACACAAAAACAATAAAAGGAGAAAACAAAATGGATATTATTGAACTTACAAGACAGCTCGGTGCTGCAATTCAGCAGGACCCTGCTTACGATGCTTTCCATAAAGCAAGAAAAGTAAACGAAGAAGATGACGCTCTCAACGAGCTTATGAGCAAAATTCAGCTTATTCATATGTCTTATCAGCACGAGGCTATGAAGCCTGATGCAAACGAAGAAAAGCTTGCAGCTTACGATAAAGAATTCACAGAAGTTTATCAGCAGGTTATGGCAAACCCTAATATGATGGCTTTTGAACAGGCTAAAATGGGTCTTGATAAGCTTATGAAACGCATCACAGGTATTTTAACTCTTTGCGCTCAGGGTGAAGACCCTGAAACCTGCGAATACGAAGAATCAGGCTGCTCAGGCAACTGCTCTTCATGCAGCAGCAACTGCGGTGAATAATAAACAAGGATTGTGAAAAAAATGGCAGAAATGACGCCTATGATGAGGCAGTACCTCGAAACCAAAAAAGATTACCCTGATACAATTCTCATGTACCGTCTGGGTGATTTTTATGAAATGTTTTTTGAAGACGCCAAGGTAGTTTCACGGGAATTGGAGCTTGTTCTCACAGGCCGTGACTGCGGACAGGAAGAACGTGCACCTATGTGCGGTGTGCCGTTCCACAGCGTTGATTCTTATATTGCCCGTCTTGTCGCAAAGGGTTACAAGGTTGCTATCTGTGAGCAGATGGAAGACCCTTCACAAGCAAAAGGCATTGTAAGGCGCGAGGTTGTAAGAGTGCTCACCCCCGGTACAGTTATCGAGAGCAATATGCTTGACGAAAGCAAAAACAACTACCTTGCAAGTATCGTTCTCAACGGACAAAAGGCAGGTATCTGTTTCGCCGATGTTTCAACAGGCTCGGTTCACCTGACTCAGCTTGACGATAAAGATGTCGCTTCAAAAACAATAAATGAATTAGGCAGATTTATGCCATCCGAAATTTTATACAGTCCTCAGGTTGTAACAAACAATAAAATCAAGGACTTTATCAAAAACCGATTAGGCTGTATGGCTGACGGTATAGACCAATCTTCATTGGATTATACCGATAATCTCAGCACAGTTTTATCTCACTTTAAAAAATCAAGTGTTGATGAGTTGGGCATTCACGGTGAAGAAAGCGTTTGCGCCTTAGGTGTTGCACTGACTTATCTTCAGCAGGTGCAGAAAGCCGGTATTGATAACATCCGTTCTATCGAATTTTACAGCGACTCTCAATTCATGAAAATTGATGTCAGCTCAAGACGAAACCTTGAATTGACAGAAACTATGCGAAACCGCGAAAAGAAAGGCACTCTTTTATGGGTTCTTGATAAAACAAAAACCGCAATGGGCAAACGCCTTATGCGTTCATGGATTGAGCAGCCTCTTGTAAACCTTACAAAAATCACCAAGCGTCATAATGCAGTAGGTGAGCTTTGTGACAACCCTGTTGCACTTGACGGCATTACACTTGCCCTTTCAGGCATCAATGATATTGAGCGCCTTATGGCAAGAATCATTTATGAAACTGCCAATGCTAAAGAATTGCGTTCTTTAGCTGCAACAATCAAGCAGTTACCTGAAATCAAAAATATTTTAGGCAGTTTTTCATCTGCTCTTTTAAACGAGATTTTCGGCGACATTGATTTGCTTGAAGATATACTTAACCTTATTGAAACATCAATTTGTGAGGACCCTCCCTTTACTGTACGCGAAGGCGGTATGATAAAAGACGGTTTCAATGCCGAGCTTGACTCTTTGCGCGATATTGTTGTCAACGGTAAAGGCTATATTGCAAAAGTTCAGACTGACGAACAAGAAAGAACCGGCATCAAAAAGCTTAAAATCGGCTATAACCGTGTTTTCGGATATTACATTGAAGTTCCCAATTCCTTCAAAGAGCTTGTGCCTGAAGAATACATCAGAAAGCAGACTTTAGCTAACTGTGAAAGATATATCACAAGTGAGCTTAAAGAGCTTGAATCAAAAGTTCTCGGCGCACAAGAAAGAATTGTTAAGCTTGAATATGAAATTTTCACTGTAATCAGAGGTAAGATTGCTGATGAATTTTTCAGAATTCAGAAAACAGCAGGTGCTCTGGCAGCTATTGACGCCCTTTGCTCTTTCGCAAGAGTTTCTGCTAAAAATAACTTCGTCTGCCCTGATATGACAGATAAATCCGTTATTAACATCAAAGACGGCAGACATCCTGTTGTTGAAAAAATGCTTAAGGATTCACCTTTTGTCCCCAACGACACTCTGCTTGATTGCGACAACAACCGTTGTGCTATCATTACAGGCCCTAACATGGCAGGTAAATCTACATATATGCGCCAGGTAGCATTGATTGTGCTTATGGCTCAATGCGGTTGCTTTGTACCTGCAAGCAGTGCAGAAATCGGTATTGTTGACAGCATTTTTACCCGTGTGGGCGCATCTGATGACCTGGCATCCGGTCAGTCTACTTTTATGGTAGAGATGAGTGAGGTTGCCAACATCCTTAAAAACGCAACATCAAAAAGTCTTTTGATTTTTGACGAAATCGGCAGAGGCACTTCCACCTTTGACGGTATGAGTATTGCAAGAGCTGTACTTGAACACACAGCTGACAAGAAGCATCTTGGCGCCAAAACACTTTTTGCCACCCACTACCACGAGCTTACTGAATTAGAAAGCAAAATGGACGGTGTCAGAAATTATAATATCGCTGTTAAAAAACGCGGTGACGATATCACATTCTTAAGAAGAATTGTTGCCGGCGGTGCTGACGGAAGTTACGGTATCGAGGTTGCCAAGCTGGCAGGCGTACCGAACAATGTTGTTTCACGGGCAAGGACTATTCTGAAAGAGCTGGAAGAAACAACAGCACCTGTTCATATGAACGACACCCCTAAGCAGTTACCTGATGATGATATTATGCAGATATCTTTTTCAAACGAAGTGGGTAACGAGCTTATTGAAAGCATCAAAACAATAGATGTGAACACCCTTACACCTATCGAAGCTATGCAGAAACTTTACGATATAGTTAAACAAGCTAAAGAATTATAAGAAAAGAGGTGATACCATGCCTGAAATCAATATTCTTGATAAACACGTTGCCGAACTGATTGCTGCAGGTGAAGTTGTTGAAAGACCTGCATCAGTTGTCAAAGAGTTGATGGAAAATTCCATTGACGCAGGTGCAACATGCATCACTGTTGAAATTCGCAGGGGTGGTGTTACCTATATAAGAATAACCGACAACGGCTGCGGTATTGACCGCAACAATATAAGAAAAGCATTCATCAGCCACGCTACAAGTAAGATTTCAACAGCAGATGACCTTGATTCAATTTTCACTTTAGGCTTCAGAGGTGAAGCTTTGGCATCTGTTGCCGCTGTAGCAAGAGTTGAGATGATGACAAGAGCTCAGGATGAAGAAGTAGGTACAAGATACTGTGTTGAGGGCTCACAAGAGGTCTTGCTTGATGATGCAGGCTGCCCTAAGGGTACAACTATTATTGTAAGGGATTTGTTTTTCAATACCCCTGCAAGAATGAAGTTCCTGAAGAAAGACGTTACCGAGGCTAATGCAGTTGCCGGCGTTGTTGACAGAATTGCGCTCTCTCACCCTGAAGTCAGCGTAAGATTTGTACGCGAAGGCAAGGATGCCCTTGTAACACCCGGTGACGGCAAAATGCAAAGTGCAATTTATGCAATATTCGGCAAAGAATTTTCAAGCGGACTTATACCTTGTGAATACGAGCTCAACGGCGTTAAAGTCAACGGCTATATATCAAAGCCTGTCCATGCCAGAGCAAACAGAACAATGCAGTTTTTCTTTTTAAACGGAAGACTTATAAAAACAAGAACTGCTATGGCTGCTCTTGAACAAGCATATAAAAATGCGATTATGGTGGGTAAATTCCCGTCATGTGTTCTTAATATAGCTATTCCGCCAATGGCAGTTGATGTGAATGTTCACCCTGCCAAAACAGAAGTTCGTTTTGCTGACGAAAAGAAGATTTTTGATGCAGTTTATTATTGCACAAAATTTGCTCTTGAAAAAAGCGACACAAGACCGCAGATGAGCTTTGAATCAAAAGCCCAGATTAAAATCAGCGCTCAGCATTTACCTCAGCCGCCTGAAGCTGTTCAGACTGAAATTCAGCTGAAACCGGAGGTAATCAAACCAAAAGAATCAGATTTTACTATAAAAAAAGAGTCTGTTACACATACAGTAATCAAAGAAGCTCCCGTTATCAAAAAAGAGATTCCTTCGGTTTTAACAGTTGCTGATTCAGGTTTCACTACTCCCAAAGAAAATATAGAAAGTGATATCGATATCCTTCTCAATAACCCGACTTCCGTTAAAGCTGTTGAAGAAAAAACAGCTCCGATTGCAACAGAAACCGTTGTTAAAATAGAAGTTGACGAGACTCCTGCTCAGCAGGTCATCAGCGTTGAGCCGTTCAAGGTAATCGGTGAAGCTTTCAAAACATATATCCTCGTTGAGCAAGGCGATAAAATGCTGGTTATTGATAAGCACGCCGCTCACGAAAGAATGATTTTTGACTCTTTGAAAAAAGAGCAGAATGATGTTGAAGGTCAGTTGCTTCTTACCCCCGTTACAGTAACGCTGAGTAAAGAAGAATATAACGCTGTTTTAGAAAACACCGACATACTTTCACAAGCAGGTTATGTGATTGACGATTTCGGTCAGGGTATGGTTATTGTTACCCAATGCCCTACTTTTATCGAAAGCGGTGATATAGAGCCTGTAGTTATCGAACTTGCAGGGTATCTTGCAGACAACAAACGTGACCTTGTACCTGAAAAGCTTGATTGGATTTATCATTCAACAGCTTGCAGAGCAGCAATCAAAGCAGGTGACAAAACAACCGCTTATGAACAACAGAAGTTTGTTGAGCAGCTGCTTTCAAACCCTGACGTAAGGTATTGCCCTCACGGCAGACCGGTGCTTATTGAAATGAGCAAAAAAGAATTAGAAAAAAACTTTGGCAGAATTTAAAAGAAAGGCGGCGGCTCAATATGAAAAAACTACCACTTATTGTTGTTGCCGGACCTACCGCTTCAGGCAAGACAAGCCTTGGTATTGCAATCTGTAAAAAATTCGGCGGAGAGGTTGTCTCGGCTGACTCAATGCAGGTTTACAAGGGTATGGATATTGCCACTGCCAAACCGACTAAAGAAGAAATGGGTGATATTCCTCATCACCTTATTGATATAATCGAGCCGGAAGATGCCTTTTCTGTTGCAGAATTCAAAAAAGCTGCTGAAGAAAAAATCAGTGAAATCATATCAAAAGGCAAAATACCGGTTATTGTGGGCGGAACAGGGCTTTACATTGATAATCTTGTCAATAATATTGAACTTATCGACTCCCCTGCCGACCTTGAAATCCGTCAAAAGCTTATGGACAGAGCCGACAACGAGGGTCTTGACGTGCTGATTGAGGAGCTTCGTCAGATTGACCCTGATTATGTAAACAATTTAAAAGAAATAAATAAAAAAAGAATTGTCAGAGCTTTGGAGTTGTGGCATTCAACAGGCATTACAATCACTCAGCAAAACAAGCTTTCGCGCCTTAATGAAAGCCCGTATGATGTATGCTACATCTGCCTTGACGCTCATGACAGAGAAATTCTTTATTCAAGAATCAACAAAAGAGTTGATAAAATGGTTGAAGAAGGTCTTGTTGAAGAGGCTGTTCAATTCATTGAAAACCGCGGAATAACATCTGCCCAGGCGATAGGCTATAAAGAACTTGCCCCTTACTTCAACAACGAAAAAACCTTGGAGCAGGCTCTTGATTCACTCAAGCAAGGCACTCGCAGATATGCCAAAAGGCAGCTTACCTGGTTCAGGCGTAACGAAAAAGCTGTTCATTTATTTATTGACGAATACGAAAATCCCGACGAGCTGTATCAGGCAGCGTTTAATATTATAGAAGCTTCATCTGTTTTAAAGGAGGGTTAATATGGGTAAACAATATTCATGGCAGCGTATTGTTGCAGTGATACTCAGTGTTATTGTGATATTATATATGTCTTACAATGCTTTTGCTTACACATATTCCCCTGTTACTACCGACAGACTCACTGAAGAGGCTCAGCTCAAGCAAACCTTTGAATTCACAGGCTTTGTTGTCAGGGATGAAAAAGCTGTATCAGCTGCCTCAGGCGGCACAGTTATTTCCCTTGCCAATGACGGTAAACGAGTCGCAAAAGGTGACTGCATAGCAATATCCTGCGCCGATGACGGTGATGCAGCAGTTTATACCCGTCTTGAAGCCGCAAAGGCTGAATTTGCAAGGCTTTCTGTTCTTAATAACCCTAACGGTGTCAACGCTTTAAATTCAGAAAAGCTCAATGAAGAAATCAGATCTGCATATGGCAGCATAATGGATAATATTTTATCAGGCAATTACACAAGCCTTCCCGAAAATATTGAGATTTTCAATGACAAAAGCGCTACAAAACAGATATTGTCCCAAGGCTCTATTGACCTTAGTGAAAAATTGATTTCACTTGAAGAAGAAATTAAAAATCTTGAAAGCGAAAATATTAAATATACACAGATCCAGGCACCGGGTTCAGGCTATTATATCAACAACCTTGACGGGTACGAAACCACGGTTAATTATGATGAGGTTTCGGCTTTGACAAACGAACAGATTTCAGCTGCAATTCAGGCAAAACCTCAGAAAATTTCGTCTAATCTCGGCAAACTTGTAAACAGCTACAAATGGTATATTGTCGGTCTGGTTGAAACAGACCATTCAAAAGATTTCCCTGCAGGTAAAAATATCACTGTCAACTTCCCTGAAAACGGACTTGAAGATATAAAAATGAAAGTTGAATCTGCAGAATCTGTTAACGGCAAGTTAAAAGTAACGCTCAGCTCAACTCTTATGAATGAAACGCTTGCAAATATGCGAATCGAAACCGTTCAGGTGGTAGAAAAATCTTATACAGGCTACAAAATCCCCGTTAAAGCTATCAGATTTGATAAAGAAAACAACAGCGGAGTATATGTTTTACGCGGTAAGATAATAACTTTTATTAATGTGGAAATAATACATTCACAGGAAGAATATGTGATTGTCAGCTCATCTAAATCAAGTGGAAGCGGACTTTCTCTTTATGACGATGTGATTATAAAAGGGAGGGATTTATATGACGGAAAAGTCATTAATTGAGCAGCGTTTCTGTGATATTGAAGAAAATTACAAGGAACTGTCAAACGGTATTGCTCAGGCTGCTTTTAAATGCGGCCGTGATGCAAAAGATATCCGCTTTATGGCAGTTACCAAAACAGTTGAGCCGATTTTTATAAATCACGCCTTATCTTTAGGTCTTGATTTAATCGGTGAAAACCGTGTTCAGGAATTTTTAGGCAAACGCGATGAATTAAACCTTAACGGCGTTGAAAAACATCTTATCGGCCACCTTCAGACAAACAAAGTAAAGCAGATTGTCGGCAACGTTGATTTTATTGACGGTGTTGACAGCATCAAAGTGGCAAAAGAAATAGGCAAAGCTTCACTTAAAGCAGGTATTTCCACTAATATTCTGCTTGAGATAAATATCGGCGGTGAAGAAAGCAAGTTTGGTTTCACCCCTGAATCTATCGGTGAAACGGTTTATGAAATTGCCGAAATTGAAGGTATAAATGTTAAAGGATTGATGGCAATCCCGCCAATTTGTGATGATTCTTTAAAAAATCGCAGATTTTTTGAAAATATGCACCAACTGTTTATTGACATTGGCGCAAAAAAAATACATAATGTTAGTATGGATATTTTATCCATGGGTATGTCAGGCGATTATGCAGACGCTGTTGCCTGCGGTTCAACCATGGTCAGAATAGGCTCCGCTTTGTTTGGAGCAAGAAATTACAGATAACGGAGGAGCAGTTATGGGATTTTTAGATTCAATTAAAAGATCATTGACTATGTCAGAGGAAGAATATCTTGACGATGTTGACGTTCAGGAAGATGAAGAAGAGGAATACACTCCTGTACGCAGAAGATTCACAAGTGCAAAACCTGCAAGACAGTATGATGCACCTGTTGACAATGTGGTAGACATCAAAGCTTCTGCACCTGCTGCATCAGGCAGCTCAAAGGCTCATGTAGTTTTCAAGAAAGTTGATGCGTTTGAAGAAGTAGGCCCTGTTGCTGATGTTCTTAACGAAAAGAGAATTGCTATTCTTAACCTTGAAACATGCCCTAATGACGATTCACGCAGAATCATCGACTTCCTTTCAGGTGTTGCTTATGCAAATGATGCAACTATCCAGCGTGTTGCAGGCAGAGCTTATATTATTACACCTAACAATGTGCCTCTTTCAGGCGAACTTCTTGACGAAGTTGTTAACTCTGCAGCAAACGGCTTGTTCTAATTAAATTACAAATAAGATTTTTAAATCTTATCAGGAGGTTATGTGATGTTAACACCATCAAAAATCAAAAACCATCATTTTGAAGCTTCAGGCAAAAACGCTTACCGCGCT
Source organism: Acutalibacteraceae bacterium (assembly GCA_045126895.1). Taxonomy (GTDB): domain Bacteria; phylum Bacillota; class Clostridia; order Oscillospirales; family Acutalibacteraceae; genus CAG-488. The sequence goes on from JBGVPE010000055.1 coordinate 85,408, forward strand.
CAGTCTGTTGACGATTTCTTTGATATCGTAGCTGATTCATACGAGCAGATGTTCAAAGAAAACGGTGAATTAGTTAAAAAAATCAGCCTTCTTGCTGAAAGAGTTGAAGAATACAGAAATGACGAAGACAATATTCGCGCTGCATTACTTACAGCTCAGCGTATGGCTGACCAGATTATGAGAGAAACAAACGAAAAAGCTGACGCTCAGTTAGCGGAAGCTGCAACATCAGCTAAAAAGACTGAAGCTGAGGCTGCAGCTAAAGCAAGAGACATTATTGATGCAGCTCAGGCAAAAGCTAACCAGACTCTCATTGACGCTGCCAATACAGCAAAGCGCCTTATCGAAGATGCTACTGTTGAGGCAAAAGAGCAATCAGTTATTGCAAGAGACAGAATGATCAAAACTCAGGCTGCATTAGGCCTCGTTCAGCAGGAAGCTGATAAATTCAAAAGTGAACTTCTCTCTCTTTATTCCGAACATATTGAACTCATCAGCAGAATCCCTGAAATTCAGGAAGAAGAGGCCGATTTAGAGCCTGTTGAAGAAGCTGCACCGGTTGTTATTCAGGTTGAAGAAGAACCTACTGAAGAGCCTGTTGCAGAAATCCCTGTTGTTGAAGAAGCAGAAGAAGAGCCTGTTGAAGAAGTAATTGAGCAGGTTTTGATTCAGGAAGATGAAATTGAAGACCCTGTAGAAGAAGAGGATATTGCTGTTGCAGTTGAAGAAGCACCTGCACAGGAAGAAGAAGAAATTTCTGACGAAAAGCTCAGAGATTTAGGCTTTGACGTTCCTGTTAAAGCTGAAGAGCCTGTTTTCTTTGAAAGAAAAGTTACAAGAGAAGATGCTTCACCAAAGGTAATTTTCTCAGCTGACGATGAAGATGAGGATGTTGTTGAATCATCTGATGTTGAAGCTGACGACGATTACGGTGAAGATGACGGTGTTAAATTCAATCTCAACTTCAAATTCAGCACAGCTGATGACCATGATGAGTTTTATGATGACGAAGATGACGATGATGACGACTACTATGATGATGAAGACGATGATGACGATAACAACGGCAGCTTCGGTTCAAAGCTCAAGGGCTTCTTCAAAAGATAATGGCGGTAGTTATCAGTTTATTAGCTATATGTGCGCTGACTGTAATTGACCAGGTCATCAAACTCATTGTTGAAGCTGACCTGAAACCTGTTGGTGAAATACCGTTTATTGACGGCTTTCTCCGTTGGGAATATGTAGAAAATACAGGCGCCGCATTCGGTGCATTCTCTGAAAACACAAACCTTTTATCAATCGTTACAGGTGTTATAATTGCCGTTGGTATAATTGCAATAATAACAAAAAAAATCAACCGTAAGTTTACTTTACTGACAGCTGTTATAATCATTTCAGGCGGTCTGGGTAATCTTGTTGACAGATTGACAAGAGGCTATGTTGTTGACTATATTTGCACTGAATTTATAGAATTCCCTGTTTTTAATTTTGCCGATATTCTTGTAACCTGCGGTTCGTTTATGCTTATCGGTTATATGCTTTGGGATATTTATAAAGACTATAAAACTAAAAAAATCAAGGGTGATAATGTTGGATGAACTGATTTTCACTGCTGAAGATGAATTCATCGGCATGAGAATTGACAAAGCGCTCAGTATTGCTGCCGAGGGTTTTACCCGTTCACATATTCAGGCTGTGCTGGAAGATAAATCCGTTACAGTCAACGGCAAAGCTGTAAGCAAAAGCTATAAGCTTAATTCAGGTGATGTTATTGTTTTTACCCCTCCTGAATTAAAAGAGCTTGATATCAAGGCGCAAAACATCCCTATTGAAATTGTTTATGAGGATGATGATTTGCTTATTGTCAACAAGCCGAGAGGTATGGTTGTTCATCCGGCACCGGGCAATTATGACGGAACTTTGGTCAACGCCCTTCTTTATCACTGCGGCAACAGACTTTCAGGTATTAACGGAGTAATCCGCCCCGGGATTGTTCATCGTATTGATAAAGACACAAGCGGTCTTCTTATTGTTGCTAAAAATGATTTTTCACACGAAAAATTGGCGGCGCAGATTAAAGAACACAGCTTCACAAGAAGATATATGACAGTTGCCCACGGCAATTTCAAAGTCGATGAGGGAATCATTGATGCACCCATCGGCAGAAGCCCTAAAGACAGAAAAAAGATGTGCGTTACTGATAAAAATTCCCGCAACGCACTCAGCAGATATGAAGTTCTTGAAAGATTTGAGAATTTTACTCTTTTAAGAGTAACACTTGAAACAGGCAGAACTCACCAGATCAGAGTTCACCTTTCTCATATCGGTCACCCCGTTGCAGGGGATCCTGTTTACGGCCCGAAAAACGGTGTGACAAAACTGAACGGTCAATGCCTTCACGCCGGAATGATTGGATTCAATCACCCACGTGACGGACGATATATGGAGTTTTCTTCAGATTTACCTGAGTATTTTACTCAATTTGTAAAAACCCTTAAAAAAACAGCTATTTAACCGGAGGTGTTATTTTGGACGCAAACATTAAAAAACAGTTACAAATCAAAGCGTGCAAAGTACGAATGGGTATTGTAGAGGGTGTTTTTAATGCAAAATCAGGCCATCCAGGCGGCTCACTCTCTGTTGCAGATATCCTCACATATCTTTATTTTGAGCATATGAATATTGACCCTAAAAACCCTAAATGGGAAGACAGAGACAGATTTGTTCTTTCAAAGGGTCATACAGCACCTGCACTTTACGCAGTTCTTGCCCACAGAGGCTTCTTCCCTGTAGAAGAGCTTAAAACATTACGCAAACCCGGCTCTATGCTCCAGGGTCACCCCAGCATGAAGCTTACACCGGGTGTTGATATGAGCACAGGCTCGCTCGGTCAGGGCATCTCAACTGCTGTAGGTATGGCTTTAGGTGCAAAATTAAGCGAAAAAGCTTTCAGAGTTTTCACTGTTTTAGGTGACGGTGAAATTCAGGAAGGTCAGGTATGGGAAGCTGCTATGTTTGCCTCAGCTAAAGGTCTTGACAATCTTGTTGCAGTTGTTGACAACAACAACCTTCAGATTGACGGCTCTGTTTCAGAGGTTAACTCACCTTACCCTATCCCTGAAAAATTCCGTGCTTTCGGCTGGAATGTTATAGAAGTTTTTGCTCATTCATTTGATGAAATTGATGCAGCCTTCAAAGCTGCTGCTGAATTCAAAGGCAAACCTACTGTTATCGTTGCAAAAAGCATCAAGGGTAAAGGCGTTTCATTTATGGAAGACCAGTGCTCATGGCACGGTGCAGCCCCTAACGAAGAGCAGTATAATCAGGCTATGGCTGAGCTTCAGGCAGCTCTTGCAGAATTGGAGGCATAATTATGGCAGATATTATTAAAGTTGCAACCCGTGACGCTTACGGTAAAGCTCTCGTTGAATTAGGTGAAAAGAACGATAAAGTTATTGTTGTTGACGCTGACCTTGCAGCTGCCACAAAAACAGGTATGTTCAAAAAAGCCTTCCCTGAAAGATTTTTTGATGCAGGTATTGCCGAATCAAATATGATAGGCGTTGCCGCAGGTCTTTCAACAACGGGCTACACAGTTTTTGCAAGCTCTTTTGCTATGTTTGCAGCAGGCAGAGCTTTTGAGCAGATTCGTAATACAATCGGTTACCCTCATCTCAATGTTAAAATCGGCGCTACTCACGCAGGTATTTCTGTTGGTGAAGACGGTGCAAGCCACCAATGCTGTGAAGATATTGCTTTAATGAGAAGCATTCCGGGTATGGTTATCATCAACCCTGCTGACGATGTTGAAGCACGAGCAGCTGTACTTGCTATGGCTGAATATGACGGACCTGCATACCTTCGTTTCGGCAGACTCGCTGTGCCGAGAATCAATCCTATTGACTACAATTTTGAATTAGGCAAAGGTATTCAGCTTTGCGAGGGTAACGATGTTACAATTATCGCAACAGGTCTTATGGTTGCCGAAGCTCTTGCAGCTAAAGAAATTCTTGCAAACGAAGGTATCAATGCAAGAGTTATCAATATTCATACAATCAAACCTCTTGACAGAGATATCGTTATTGCTGCAGCAAAAGAAACAGGTGCTATCGTTACCGCTGAAGAACACAATATCATCGGCGGCCTCGGCTCTGCAGTTGCTGAGGTTGTTTGTGAAGCTTGTCCGGTACCTGTATTAAGAGTGGGCGTAGAGGATAAATTCGGTGCTTCAGGCCCTGCTGTTGAAATGCTTAAGATTTACGGCCTTACTGCTGAGCATATCGTTGAAAAAGCCAAGGCTGCAATTCAGGCTAAAAAATAAACTGTATTTTCGGAGTGTGTCAGATGGATAACAAAAACACTTTGACTAAACCCGATAACATTAACAAAGCTCAGGCGGAATTCACCCCTGAGCTTTCTTCGGTTTTCAATGAAATGAAAAACGGTATCGATATCCAGCCTCTTGATGATATTCAGGTTGGTGATTTTATTGAATTTGAAGATAATGTTGTCGAAGAATCTTCAACTGATGAAACTAATCACTCAGTTGAAGAACCGATAAAAAAGAAAAAAAGAAAAAAGATTTTGCCTGTTATTGTTTCACTGATTGTCATTGTTTCTGCCTGTATTGGTATTTATATAGCTACAGGTAACACCGAAAAATTTCATCACCATGCAGTCGCTGTTTATGATAAAAACTCTGTTATAAATATCAGGTTGGATAATGATGAAATCATTCAACTAAGCAGCGCAAAAAAGACAAAGCTTTCAGATGACGGAAAAACTTTAATCTTCTCACAGGATACAGCTTCTCAATCAGGTGAAAGCGACATTCTGTTAATTGATTTTAACAAATACTCAAGTGTTAAAAACCTGGGTACAGTTATTGCAACAGGCGTGTCTGATAACTGGACAACCGACAGCAATTGCCGGTTCATTTGCTATCAGAAAGACGGCACTTATTATAACTTGAAAACCGACAGCAACGAAAAAAGAGCAGTTGCAGAAAAAAATGCAACAATCCTCTCTCAGCCTTACGGTGAAAACATATATTATACAGTTAAAAAATCAGAAAAAACTATGCTCTATCGTCATAACTTCACAAAAGGTGCTGAAGCCTTCGGTGAGGTTACAGATGTTAAAATATTCAGCAAAAACGATGCTTTTGAAATATTTTACACTGTCCCTGATTCAGACGGTTTGCTGACTCTCAACAAAATCACTGATAACGGTGAAGAATTAAAAATCTCAGATAAGGTCAGCAAGGTTTTATTTGACGGCTATGACATAGGCGGTAATTTATATTATCTGACAGCCAATGACTCTGCACTTAGTTGGAATGACTTTGTTCAGGATAGTTATGCTGACGCTGATGCCACTGCCAAAAAGCCTGATAAAGACGATTATATGATTGAAATCGGCTTTCTTTTCGGCTATGAAACTCTTGATAAAACCGCATATAATAAAGCTCTTGAAAACTATAACAAAGCTCTCAAAAGGCAAGAAATCAGAGCAGCTCTGGACAAGACGGACCCGACTTCTGTTGCTTCACCGGGGTATAACATAAAAATTTATGACGGTAAGCTCAGCAAGGAACTGGCAAGGAATGTTCCTGCAGAAAATATCGTTTCATTAGCCCATACAGGCACACCGAGAGTGATTTATAAATCATTCGGCTCATCGAGTAAAATCCTTGACATCAACAGCCTTTATAATATTGCAGTGAGCAAAACAGTTAACGATGCGGTTAATTATTTTATCAACTGCATTAAAGACAGCTCAGGCGCATCAGGCAGTTACAAATATTCTCAATATGACGGCAACAAGGTTATAGAATATGACTTCAAGCCAAAAACAAATATCAATAACTGCGAAATTTCTTTTATCGGCAAAAACATCATTATAACCGCTGTGAAAAATAAGGACAAAACCTATGACCTTTATATCAACAGATTAGAAAACAAGGCATTAGGTAAATACGAATTATTATTCGGAAATGTTACATACTATAAAATCGAATCAGATAAACTGATTTTCAAAACAACTGATGATTCACTTTATGTATGCAATAATCAGGGTAAATCAACCCTTATATGTGAAAACAGTATTCAATATTTTGTGTTTGATAACGCTGTTGTGGCTTTAAAAGGCAACTACAACAAGGATGTATTAACAGATGTTGATATAGTTTCTTGCACAAACGAAGATGTTAAAACTGTTGACACTAAAGTAAACCACAAAAAAATGATAATTGACGGCAACACTTTAGGCTATATCAAAACAACAGGTGAATTTTTGATATACGCCGAAAATCAGATTAGCTCTGTTGATTCTGATACAATGTCAATTTATCATATCAACTATTGACAGAAGACTGCTTCACAATCACTTAAAGTTTGCGGAGCAGTCCTTTTCTTGACAAATTATAGTAAAATATGGTAGTATAATATGTATGATTATATGGAATTCTATTCCCCTACATCTGAAAGTTCTTTGAAAGGAAGAGAGCTATGGTAAATTCAGATAATTTATGTATGAGCTGTATGAAAGAAATCGGTAGTGAAAAGCAGTGCCCTTATTGCGGCTTTCACGTTGATTCACAGCAGCCAAACGGCTATTTGCCCGTACGCACTGTTATAGGCAATCGCTACCTTGTAGGTAAGCTTCTTGAGTTTAACGGTGACGGTGCTACTTATATGGGATTTGACCTTACTTCAAGAGAGGCTATAAACATACGTGAATATTTCCCCAGCGGTGTTGCTCAGCGAGACCCTAAAACCCTAACAGTTTCACCTGTTGAAGGTAAAGAGAAGCTTTTTGACGAATACCGTCAGAGCTTTACGGAGCTTTGGCGTAAGCTGATGAGATTAAACGGTCTTTCTGCCCTTATTAAAGTAAACAACTTTATAGAAGGCGGCGGCACCTGTTATGCCATAACAGAAAACATTGACGGTATCACCTTAAGAGAGCATCTTTTAAGAAACAACTCTGCAGGTTATATCACCTGGGAAAAGGCAAGACCCATGCTTATGCCTGTGCTTTCAACATTGGGTACACTTCATAATTCAGGCATTGTTCACAAGGGTATATCCCCTACTACACTTATTGTTGCCCCTGACGGCAAAATCCGTATCACAGGCTTCAGCATCAGTGCAGTGCGTTCAACCCATTCTGATCTGGATGCTGAAATTTTCTCAGGCTATGCAGCCTTTGAGCAGTATGATTTTGAAAGCAGACAAGGCCCTTGCACAGATATTTATGCCTTCGGCGCAGTTCTTTACCGTACACTTATCGGCACTGACCCGATTGACGCCAAAGAGCGCGTGGCTAACGACAGACTTATGATTCCCGGCAGATTTGCCGAGCAGTTACCTGCTTATGTTATAAACGGACTTGTTAACGCTCTTCAGATTTTGCCTGATGACCGCATAAGAAGCGTTGAAGAGCTTCGCGATGAGCTTTCAGCTTCACCTAACGCAGTTGCTGCAGCAGATAAAATGGATATTGAAAAAATCCGTACAAAGCAACGCGTTGAATCAGCTCCCGCTGAGCCTGAAGACAACCGTGCCGAATTACAGAAAAAGCACAACCGAAATATGACTATTATTGCAATAGTTACTATTGTTGTTATTGCTGTTGCGGCTTTGGGCATCTGCCTTGCAGTTCTTAATTCAGGTGATAATAAAGCTGATATAACTACAACCGTTGCGCAAGAAACTGTTGAAGTGCCTTCATTTATCAACAAAGATTATGAAGATGTAATTGCAGATAAATATTTTTCAGCAAACTTTACAATCCAGAAGCAGGAATCTTACAGTGAAACAGTTGACGAGGGTGTGGTTATCAGCCAGAATGTTGCACCGGGAACTCAGGTGAAACAAAAGAGCACCATTATCCTTACAGTCAGCAAAGGTCTCGAATATGTTTCTTTCCCGTCAAGCGGAATTGTGGGCGTTGATTATAATGATGCAAAGCTTATTTTAGAGAAAGCAGGCTTCAAGGTTTCTAAGGTTGAAAAAGATAACCCGGGCGGATATATGAAAGATGTTGTATATCAGTCAAGCCTTGACAGCGGTACAGTTTACCCTAAAGGCTCTGAGGTTATTCTTACCGTATGGGGAGAAGAACCAACTTCTGCTACAGAGCCGTCAGCTGAAGATTCTGATAACGGTACATTAGATGATAACGGCGGTTTCCTTCAGGGGATTTTCAGTTACTGATAAAATACTGATAACCGATAGATTGATTTCTATCGGTTATTTTTTATTCGCAGGGTTATCAAGTACGCTTCCGTTTTTATCAAGTCTTGTTCCGTGGCAGGAGCAATCCCATGAATGCTCGGCATTATTCCATTTCAGCGCACAGCCTAAATGAGGGCATCTTCTGCTTGTAGGTGTAATCAGGCTTTTTACCGTTTCAAAACTGTTCATAAAAAGTCGGGGCTGAATCATATTCCTTGACGGTGTAAAAAGTGATGAAAAATCATTATCCTTTTGCATTATTGCATCATTCAGAAGTGTGGCTGCAAGCATAGCCCCTGTTATCCCCCACTTATTAAAGCCGGTTGCAACATAGAGATCTGTTGTTCTTTTGGAATAATTACCGATATATGGTATATCATCAAGACTGATGCAATCCTGAGCTGCCCAATGATATTTTTCTTTTGAACAAGGATATTTGCTTTTTGCAAAATCCCTTAACTCATTAAAGCTGCCGCCGTGCTGACCTGTCCTGTGCCCTCCTCCGCCAAGAATCAGTAAATCATTATACTGACGAAAAGACATCCCTTTTTTATCGTCATCAACATACATTCCGTCAATACCACCTGCATTTTCAAGAGCTATAACATAAGAGCGATGCTGATAAAGCTTCATATAATAGCTTCCGTGTTTATTGATAAATGGAAAATGGGTTGCTACAATGACTTTATCTGCATATATTTTGCCAAATTCTGTTACTGCGCAATTATCTTTCATTTCACTGACAAATGTGTTTTCATAAATATTCAGGTCTTTTGCTATTGAAGATACAAATTTCAAAGGATGAAACTGCGCCTGTTCAGGGAACATAACCGCACCTGAGGTTTTAACCGGCAAGGGTACATCCTCATATAATATTGCATCAAATCTGATTCGTTGCAAGGCATCAAGCTCTGACTCAATTTTCTGACGGTCAGAAACAGTATAGACATAATTGTTTTTCTTTTCAAAATCGCAGTCAATACTTCGGCAAAGCTCCTCATACTTTTCAAATGCAAGTCGGTTTGCCATAAGGTAACCTTTAGCCTTTTCAACTCCGTATTTTTTGATAAGCTTGTGGTATATCAGGCCATGCTGAAATGTGATTTTTGCAGTTGTGTTTTGCGTTGTTCCGCTGCATATATGATTTTTTTCTGCCAGAATGTAGTTTACGCCTTGCTTGTCTAAAAAATATGCCGTGAGAATACCTGCAATACCGCCGCCGATAATCAGAATATCTGTTTTAGCATCGCCCTTTAAAGCAGGGAATCGGGGCATTCTGCAGGTTTCTTTCCATACTGAATTCAAACAATCACCTCTTTGGTATTATTTGAAAACTCTGATAAAATATACAAAAAGCACACAGTTATATAACTGTGTGCTTTAACTTTATGAATTTTGATTTAATTCTGCCATTTCATCAAGATATTCATCAAAGGTTATCTCCTTATCATAGAAGCTGCCTGTTGTGATATCAATAATTCTTGTGGCAATTGTCTGCACAAACTGATGGTCATGAGAGGTGAACAGCACTGTTTCAGGGAACTTGATAATGCCGTTGTTGAGTGATGCGATAGATTCAAGGTCAAGGTGGTTGGTAGGCTCATCAAAAAGAAGAACATTGGCACCTGAAAGCATCATTTTACAAAGCATACAGCGTACACGCTCACCACCTGATAAAACTTTAGCTTTTTTGGTTGCTTCTTCACCGGAGAACATCATTCTGCCAAGCCATCCGCGTACATCTGATTCAAAAATTAAATCAGAATATCTGCGAAGCCAATCGATAAGTGAATCTTCACAGCCCTCAAAAAACTCTGAATTATCGCTTGGGAAATATGATTGAGAGGTTGTTACGCCCCATTTGAATTCACCCTCATCAGGCTCAATTTCACCCATAAGGATTTTGAAAAGGGTTGTTTTAGCAAGGCTGTCTGTGCCTACAAAAGCAACCTTTTCTCTCGGCTTGATAGTGAAGCTAACATTGTCGAGAACCTTTCTTTCACCGATTGTTTTAGATATACTGCTGACTGTAAGCAGGTCGTTACCTACTTCTCTGTCAGGCTTGAAATCAACAAACGGGAAACGTCTTGATGAAACAGGGATATCTTCGATAACAAGATTATCAAGGAGCTTTTTACGGCTTGTTGCCTGTTTTGATTTTGATGCGTTAGCGCTGAATCGTGCAATAAATTCCTGCAGTTCTTTCTTTTTAGCTTCTGCTTTTTTGTTTTGTTCGCGAAGCTGACGCTGTGCCATCTGGGTATATTCATACCAGAAATCATAGTTACCTACATACATCGCGATTTTACCGAAGTCGATATCAACAATATGTGTACACACCTTGTTTAAAAAGTGTCTGTCATGGGAAACAACAATAACCGTACTATCAAGCTCAATGAGAAATTCCTCAAGCCATTTGATTGCATCAATATCAAGGTGGTTAGTAGGCTCGTCCATCAAAAGAATCTGAGGGTTGCCAAAAAGTGCCTGAGCAAGAAGAACCTTAACCTTCATAGCGTCAGTAAGCTCATTCATCTGAAGATAATGGAATTCATTTGTAACACCAAGACCGTTGAGAAGAATCTCTGCATCGCTCTCTGCACTATAGCCGCCCATTTCTGCAAACTCATCTTCAATTTCACAAACGCGGATACCCTCTTCTTCAGTTAAATCTGTTTTTGAATAAAGGTCATCACGCTCATCCATAATTTTGCAAAGCTCCATATTGCCCATAAGAACTGTGCGGATTACAGAGTAATCGTCAAACTCAAAGTGATTCTGTTTAAGCACTGAAAGACGCTCACCGGGTGTATATACAACCTCACCTTTGTTTGGCTCAATTTCACCTGAAAGAATTTTTAAAAAGGTTGATTTACCTGCACCGTTAGCGCCGATAAGGCCGTAACAATTGCCCTTTGTGAATGTCATATCAACATTTTTAAAAAGCTCTCTGCCGCCGTATTGTAAACCTACATTAACTGTACTTATCATTTTGAAGTGTCTCCTAATCTTATTCTGATTGATTTTTTTATTCTGTTTGACCACCTGATAACAGGCAGTATTTTATCATACTTTTTATAATTTACAGGTTTGCCGTTTCTTTCGACCGAATCCAAAACAGCAATTATGTTTTCAGCACTGACAGCTTCGGTTGTCCACTGACTGTCCCCTCTTAAAACAAAACCATTCTGATTTTTGCCGATAATTCTGTGAAGCACCAGCTTACCGTTATCCCTTTTAAACAAAACAATGTCATCTATACCTAACTCTTTATTAACAGCGGTGAGCGTTACAGTATCTGACCCGTTTTTTATAACCGGCTCCATACTTGTACCGGTAGCCGTAATTTTAACCTTACCGCCTGAAGAAAGGACCTCTTCAATAACGGGGCCGAATTGGCTCAAAGATACAGGCTTATTCAATGATATTCTCCCTTTCAAGCGTGAGAATAAACTCTTCAACATCTGATGCTATTTCTTCTTCACTTATGTTGCATTCTTTGGCAAGGGCAGAAATAACCTCTTGCTTCTCTGCACCTTTTTCAAGAAGCTTCCATATAAATTTAGCAGTTTCATTTACGGTGATTATCCCCTGAAAGTCCATACCTGCCGTTGAAACAACAATATTCATACCACTGACTTCGCGCAATTTATACTCAGGTTTAATTTTCATAATCACAATCATTCTCCTTTGTATACATTTTGTTGTAAGCCATTTTTACCGCTGCTTCACTTATATCACAATGCATCGCATAAAAAGGAATGCTTTCAAGCATATCGTCAACAATTTTACACAGTGAATCCATTTTGCTTTCGTCAGCAGGTCTGATTGTTAAATTAAACAACGGATTCAATGCAGCTTCAGGTGTAACAGACTCAATTTTATTTTCACCACGGTCAAGAAAACAGATTGCCTTGACTAAAAAGCCTCTGTTGACGCTTATATCGTGCTTACCGCTGAAAGGCGTACCGAAGGCAAAATATCTGCCGTCAATTTTTCTGACAGCAGGTTTGTCGTCATTTATAATCTCTGCACCGTCAAAGACCTCGGTCCATTTCTGAGTGTGGGTAGATTTACCTGTGCCGCTGGGGGCAGCAAAAAGATATGCTTCATCATCAAATGCTACTGCAGACGCGTGAAGCATCATACCGCCAAAATTTAAAAGCTCTTTATAAAACGCAGTGCCTATACCCATATATTCAAGCAATTCATCACTCATATCAGGGAAAGTCTGCCTTTTTAACTTAAAATAATTGTCATCTAACCTCAGCTTAATATCTGCCTTTGTTTCATTACAAAGATACTTTTCACTACGCTGTTTCAAGGTGTTATAAATGCAGTCATACTCAACAGTTAAACCTGCTATTTTATAAACTGCCATCGTAACACCTCGCTTCGCACAAATAATCAGTCTATTTTATCATTTATATATAATAAAGTCAATAAAAACGCAGTATCTGTTGCGATACTGCGTTTTGGGTTATTTCTCTGTAAATTCGAATTTATCATTCTGATATCTGCAGATATATTTTTTATCAGGAACAATAGATAGTTCAAGCATTTTTTCGCTTAACGGGTCTTCAATTTTTGATTGAATTGCTCTGCGCAACGGTCTTGCACCGTATACAGGGTCGAAGCCCTCCTGTGAAATTCTTTCAATTGCGCTTTCATCAAACTCAATTTCAATGCCGAGAGATTGAGTCCTTTTTTTCAGAGTGTTCAACATTCTTGAAGCAATCTCTTTGATATCATCTTGCCTGAGCTGTTCAAAAACAATTATATCGTCAACTCGGTTAAGAAATTCAGGCCTGAACATCTTTTTAAGCTCACCCATAACAGCATCGTGAATTCTGCTGTCACTTAATGCCCCACCGTTATCATCAGCATTAAAGCCTAAAGATTTACCTGCACCGCCGCTTATCAGCTTTGCTCCCACATTGGAGGTCATAATTACAACAGTGTTTTTAAAATCAACCTTTCTGCCCTGTGAATCAGTAAGCACACCGTCATCAAGAATCTGCAAAAGCATATTGAAAACATCAGGATGTGCCTTTTCAATCTCATCAAAAAGAACTACGCTGTATGGCTTGCGGCGCACCTTTTCGGTAAGCTGGCCGCCATCATCATAGCCTACATAACCGGGAGGTGAACCCACCATTCTTGATACGGTGTGTTTTTCCATATACTCTGACATATCAAGCCTGATAAGTGCATTTTCATCACCAAACATAGTTGCTGCAAGTGTTTTGCAAAGCTCTGTTTTACCTACACCTGTAGGGCCTAAAAAAATGAAGGAGCCTGTTGGTCTGTCAGGGTCTTTAAGACCTACCCTGCCTCTTCTTATAGCCTTCGCTATTGCAGAAACAGCTTTATTCTGACCCACTAATCTGCGATGCATTTCTTCTTCAAGATTCAAGAGCTTTTCACTCTCTTCTCTTGTGAGCTGAACAACGGGTATATGAGTCCATTCAGAAACAACAGCAGCAATATCTTCAGGTGTTACTGTGCCTTTCATTTCACAATTTTTTCGGTTCCAATGCTCTTTTGTTTCATCAAGCTTCTTCTGAAGCTCTTTTTCTTCATCGCGTAATTTTGCTGCAAGTTCAAAATTCTGACTGTTTACGGCAGCTGATTTTTCATCTGTAACAGATTTTATTTTTTCTTCTAACTCCTTGATATTTTCAGGGGGAGTAAATGCACGGAGTCTGATTTTTGAAGCAGCCTCGTCAATCAGGTCAATTGCTTTGTCAGGCAGATACCTGTCAGTAATATATCTTGACGAAAGATGGACAGCGGCTTCAATAGCTTCATCAGGGATTTTAACATTGTGATGAGCTTCATATTTATCATGAAGTCCTTTTAAAATCTCAATAGCCTCCGCCTGAGTAGGTTCACCCACAACTATAGGCTGAAAACGTCTTTCAAGAGCAGAATCTTTTTCAATATTCTTACGGTACTCTTCAAGGGTGGTTGCACCTATTACCTGCATCTCTCCCCTTGCTAATGACGGTTTAAGAATGTTTGCAGCGTCAACTGCGCCCTCTGCCGAACCTGCACCCATAAGGGTATGAACCTCATCGATAAACAGTACAATATCCCCTGCTTTTATTACTTCATCAATAGCAG
>JBGVPE010000056.1:0-63925 GCA_045126895.1 Acutalibacteraceae bacterium
AAACCCACCGATTACGCTATCGCGTATCGGTGGGTTTTAACGTATTATTGTGCCGTAATTTCACTTTTTAAAGAAAAACTGCCTTATGTGGTGTCAGCGTTCAGTCGGCTCTTTTTTTAAAATATTCCTCTGATTCTTGCAACAAGGAACGATACCGTTGCCATAATCACCTGAACGAGTAATAACGGCCACGCACCTGTAATTGAAATCACATCAAAAATTGAGAATATTGCCACAACAGCAAAACCTGCAATTACGTTTATAAGCTGAATAAGATTTTCAACTTTAAATGTTCCGCACAAGGTGTATGACATTGTAAAGCTTCTGAAAAGAGAGAACGCCTTACCGTCATGGATTATCCCTGCCTTTGATGTTTCACGAACACGATTTCTGTACTTTTTATAAATCCTGCCCGATGTATTGCCGATAAGTCTTATATTGCTGAATCTGGCACCGAAAACACGGTTTATCATATCGGTAGTGATGTTTGAGTCATTGTTTCTCAGAAGAATGGTAACACCGTCAGTACCAAGACGGCGCATAAACGGGATGAGCTTTTTATTTGGTGCATAGCTGACAACCATCATCGCCGCAAGCTGATTTGCAATTGCCAGGTATGTAACGCATCTGCCGTCATAAGTATATTTTTCTTCCTCTTCAATATCAGGCAAAACAATATTATGGTTTTTCATCATATTGCGGTTGCCCATGATTACCTTCTGACCGTTAATCCAGCCTGAAACACCCAACCTGTCTTCATAGCTGAACGAATTGACTGCAGGTAACAAATCGCGTTTGCTTACCACCTGGTCAAAAACAGCAGTCAGCGGCCCTCCTGCTCTGACAACCATAGCTGCAGCATAAAGAGTAAGATCATCAATTCTGACTTTTTTAAAATCTCTTATACCGTGCAGACGGCATGCCTGCTGGTCAAAAAGGTCTGCACTGTCAATAACAATGGCATTGGTTTTGCTGAAATCCTCAACAGCTTTCTGGTTAGCAATCAATCCGCCTGTTTTGTTAAGGCGTTTATTTGCCCAGCGCAAAGGCAGCTGAACTGCTGCAGTTCCGAAAGCGGGAACACACAAGCACACAGCAGCCGAAAAGCCTGTGAGTGCACCTGCAATACTTTTTGAGAATATACCTGCAATAACACCGCAAAGCAGACCTGCTGCAATTGTCATAGGTAAAAGTAATGACATAAGCTTATCAGATGATACGCTGCTTTCACAACGCTCAATAAGCTTTGCCGGGAAATTAGTTTTGCATGAATATCTGATATCAGGCTTGTCCATAAGCAGGACTCTGCCGATTTCAAATTCATCACTTTTATTTTCAACACGATGAACAGAATAAAGGTTTTCTTTTTCTCTGCCTGTGCAGAAGTTGAATGCATCATATGTTCTTGAATGGCGCAGATAATCACCGAATTCATCAATCATAAAAGCAAACACACTGCAAACAGCTATAACAAAAGATTCCCTGCCCACAAACTCTTCAAGAGCAAAGGATGTAACACTCTGAATAACTGCCATCATCGAAGCAAACATAACAGCCGTCTTTAAATTAGGCTCTTTTTTAAGAAGCGCGATAACACCGCTGTTGATTGAATTCATACCAAGAACAACACAGGCTAATAAAACAACAAGGTTGACAGCCTGAGATACTGTTGCGTCAAAGCCTACAACAGCTGCAGATATTATATTTGTTGCAAAAAGCACAACTGTTGCCAACGCAAAAAGCAAAAGACGGATAAGGGACATTCTTTTGGCTTTATGCAGAGTTGCTCTTATTCTGTTAGCGTCTTTTTTATTAGTATATTCAACGCCGATAGGGTTTGTTTTATAGTCCGGCTTTTCAGGTTTATTATCTTCGTTATCGTTAAAAAGCTTTTCAAGCTTACCGTTAGTGGCTCTGCTTTCTTCTTCTGCTTCAGCAATACCCATAAGCTTGAATTTGTCAATTTTTTCGCGGCGCTTGACCTTAAGATTCTGCTCCTCTTCAGCTTCATTCACCTTTTCGGGAATCTGCTCTGGAATATCAAAGCCTGAAAGCTTTATCTGACCGTCATCCCAAGGCTGAGTTTCCCCTACGGGTTCATCTTCAACCTCAAATTCATTGATATAATCGTCAGCTTCAATAAGAGTCGGTACAATATCAAGGTCTGTCGTATGCTGCTGATTTGCAATCTTTTTCTTAACAAATCCGGGGCGCTCAACTACCTGAGTTTTGTCTGAAAGCTCTTCTTCATCTTCAACCTGACGCACCTCAAGAAATTTGCGGCGGTTTTCGTCAGTTTCCATAGAGTGCTGCTTTTTGGGAGTCAGAGGCTCATTCAGGTCAACAGCTATTGTTTTACCGTCAGCATCTGACTGAATCTTTTTCTTTTTAAGGCCTTTGACAATATCTGAAACACGCTGTTTTGTTGTTTTGGACGAAATCTGAATATCCCCGGTATGTGCCTCGGCAACACCAATCATAGCGTCTGCTCTTTCTTTGGCAATCTGAGAATAATTTTTAGATAAGCTGATAGTTTTTTCATCAACAATCGGTTCGATTCTTGTGGCTTCTTCAACAGAAACTTCGGTGGTAACAACAGTGTCTGCAAGGCGCATTGTTCTTGCAAAATTTTCAACAACG
Source organism: Acutalibacteraceae bacterium (assembly GCA_045126895.1). Lineage (GTDB taxonomy): Bacteria > Bacillota > Clostridia > Oscillospirales > Acutalibacteraceae > CAG-488. The sequence continues at coordinate 2,641 of JBGVPE010000056.1, forward strand.
GTTTCTTCTTTCTGAGCTTTTTCAGTGTTGACAAGAAGTCGGTCAACTTCATCTATTGACCAGTTTTTTTCGTCATTTTTATTTGCCAAATCAACCACCCTTTCTCTTTATTCCGGACCTCTGACGGGCTACCTCATAAATGAGAATACCTGCCGCAACAGAGGCGTTAAGAGAATTGATTTTACCTTTCATAGGCAAAGAAACGGTAAAATCACTTTTTTCTTTAACAAGACGGCTGACGCCCTTACCCTCTGAGCCGATGATAAGTCCCACTCCGCCGGTGTAATCAACCTGACACCAGCTTTCTCCGTCCATATCTGCGGTGTAAATCCATACACCTTTTTTCTTAAGCTCCTCAATAGTTGAAGCAATATTTGAAACGCGTGCAACAGGCACATATTCAACAGCACCTGCAGATGCCTTACCTACAACATAGCTCAATGATGCATTCCTTCTTTTAGGGATAATAACACCGTGAGCACCGCCTGCCTCTGCACTTCTTAAAATTGCACCTAAATTGTGAGGGTCCTCAAGCTCATCGCAGATGATGATAAAAGGAGCCTCGCCCCTTTCCTGCGCGAGTGCAAATATATCGTCAACGCTTGAATATTCGTGAGCTGCACCATAGGCCGCAACACCCTGATGGGTTGCACCGTTGCACATCATATCAAGCTTTTTTCTTTCGACCTCTTTAATAACAACGCCCTTTTCTTTGCATCGGCCGATAATCTGGCCGATAGACCCGCCGCGCTCACCTTTAGCTATAATCAATGTATCAAGAACTCTGCCGCTTTTAATAGCTTCTGCAACAGCGTTTCTGCCGATAATAAGACCGTTATTTTCTTGTTGTGTCATTTTATCCATAATTTCACCCTATTTAAGCAAAAAGTATCTGATATTACTATTCAGTCTATTATATCATATTACATCGACAAAATACAATAGTTTTTTACCCTTGTGTACCGACATATTCTGCCTGTTTTTTAAAGTAAAATATCAGCGTTGATTACAATGTTTTCGGAGTGGTTTTATGGAAATCAAGGCTAAATCAAAAAAGCTTTTAAATCTGATTCAGGATAAAAATTTTGTCGGATTTTTTGTTAAAGCAATTATATCTTTTTCAGGCGGTATTATAGCTGCAGTTCCGTATTTTCTCGGCTCGTTTTCCCCGTTTGCAGCCTCATTACCTGCAGCGCTGAACAGCCAATTTTCTATAATCTGTGCTGTGGGTTCGGTATTGGGAATTTTTGTTTTTCAGTCAGGTATTTCGGCTTTCAGATATTTTGCAACAGTTATTACTTCAACGGTAATTTTACATATCTGTACCCATTATTTCGGCTTAAAAAACGAGAATATCCTGCGGCCCGTATGCCCGGCATTCTGCTCGATGGCAGTCAACTGTATTTTCCTTTTTTCACAAAAAATCAGTGCTGACCTGATTATCTCTGCGCTGACAGAAACCGCAATCACAACCCTTTGTGTACCTGTTTTTTTCATTGGAACAAGGTGTATAAAAACCAAGCATTTTATCCCCGAAGAATTAAGTCTGAAGCAACTCGCCTGCCTGCTTTTTTCACTGACGGCACTTTTGGGTCAGTTAAGAGGCATAGGTGTTTTGGGTAATTTTGTTGCAAGCACTTTCTTTTTTAGTGAAATTTTATTTTTTGCTTTAAGAAAATCATATTTTGCCGCAGCATTAAGCAGTGCTTTCAGCTCATTGGTGTATGCTATGGGCGGTGAAGCCGACTTTATGTGCGCTGTGTTGGCAAGCTGTGGTTTAATATGCGCTCTTACCGACAACAAGCGCCCCTATATTGCAGGAATCATTTGCTTTTTGTCAGCTTTTATCGGCTGCAGTTTTGGTGAATACACTGATTATCTGCCTGTTTTGCCTGCCGCCGCTGTTGCAGGGGCAATCTTTTCTTTTATACCTTATAATATTATCATCAGAGGTGTTGCAACCAACCAAAAGCCTGTGCCCGACCCTGTGGCAATTCCTTTACAGGCAAAAGAAATTTCAAAGGCTGTTGAAAATTTAGGCGATTGTGTAAATGCTGTAAGAAAAACCCTCAAGCCCCTGACCGCACCTGATTTAAGCAAGGTGCTTTACAGAGCAACGCAAAAGGTATGCAATCAATGCGAATTAAAAGAAAGCTGTATAAATCAACTCAGAAAACAGGACAACCCGTTTTACTCCAAGGCGGCTGATTCAATCAAAAATCAGCCTGTTGATATCGGCATTTTCCCTGATGACTTTACACAGACCTGCTATTGCCATAATGAAGTGATTACATCAATGAATCAGGCGTATTTTATTCACTGCGCAAATGTTGACTCAGATAATAAAATCAGCAAGTTTCAGGAGATTACGGGCAATCAGCTTAAAAGCTTCGGCTCAATTATAAGCAACATCTGCACATCAGCCGTCAATGGCGGTGCGATAACATCAAAATCAAGCGCCGTATGCACCGCCTGCGCCGAAAGCTTCGGCATAGAAATAATAAATACCCGACTTTGCACAAACAAAGCAGGGCATGAATATTTTAATCTTTCTTTTCTGAAGCCTGAAGAAAACTTCAATGTTACTCAGCTTACAAAAAATCTTTGCCGTGAAACAGGTTTCGAGCTTGACTTCCCTACCCTTGTGCAGAAAGACGATGTTTACACCCTGATTTTTAAACAAAAATCAAAGGTGAATTTTAAAATCGCTGCAGCTATGAAGCCCGCCACCAAAAACGGCGTAAGCGGTGATTATTACCGTAACTTTACTGATTCTTTTAACCGTCAGATTGTTCTTTTAAGTGACGGAATGGGTACAGGCAGCAGAGCTGCTATTGACTCGGCTTTCACCTGCGAAACCTTCTGTAATCTTTTAAAATCAGGTCTTGATGTTAAAACAACCGCTTCAACCGTCAACTGCGCTATGCTTATGAAATCAACCGACGAGTCACTGGCTACCGTTGATTTGCTCGTTGCTGACCCAATTTTATCCACCGTAAAATTTTATAAATGCGGTGCTGCGCCTACCTTTATTTTGCAAAAAGGCAAAACTTTTGTGATTGAAGCCGAGTCAGTACCTATCGGAATTCTTGACACCGTTGACCTGGCAGAAAGTGAAATTTCAGTTGAAAAAGGTGATATAATCCTCACCGTTTCAGACGGAGTTGCCGGTGAAAACTGGGGTTGGATATCATCAGAGCTTAAGCATTACCGGGGTGAAAACCCTGCTGTACTTGCAAGGCATATTCTGCAGTGCGCCAGTGACAGACACCTTGGTAAAAGAGCTGACGATATGACCGTTATTGCCGTTATGGTTGATGAAAGACTTGACAAAGCTGACGGCATATGATAAATTATCTGCAAGTGAATAGAACATTTCAGGTGTCGGATAAATCACAGATTTGATCCGGTGAAAAGGGAATCAGGTGAAAATCCTGAACGAACTCGTCGCTGTAATGCAGTAGCTTTATTTCAGCAGTAAGCAGTCATTGGCATTTGCCGAGAAGACGAAATAAAGTGTTGATAGCTCAGTCAGAAGACCTGCCTGTTATGATATTGTGGAGCCACGAGTAACTGGTTAAAGCATGAAGATAGTATATCTCTGCCCTTCTGACCTTTTGCACGCGCAAAAGGTCTTTTTGTTTGTATTCTGTCTTTGTTCCGCAATCTCTGCACTTAGCAACCCTGACGGAGTTGCGGAAAATTTAAAAAGGAGGAATTCAAATGAAGTCAAAAACAAAAAAGATTCTCGGTATATGCCTTGTAATTGCGCTTATTGCCGCCCTTGCAGGTGCATATATTGCATTCGGCGAGAAACCTGTTGAAGGCAGCAAAGAGGTTATCATCGAAGTTGTAAACAAAGCAGGTGAATCAACCGAATACGAGGTAAAAACAGATGCAGAATTTTTGCATCAGGCTATGGACGAGGCCGAAGGTCTTGAGTTTGACGGTGAAGAAGGACCTTACGGTTTCACTGTTTCTACCGTCAACGGCGAACGCGCTGTTTATGAAACAGACGGTGCATACTGGTCATTTTATGTAAATGATGAGTATTGCAACTACGGCATTGATTCACAGCCTGTAAATGACGGCGACACATTCAGCATAGTTTATACTCTTGCATGATAAAATGAGAGCTGTATCTGTTAAAAGCACAACCCGTGATATTGCAATACTTGCCCTTGCAGTTGCTGTTATTGAGGTGTTTAAGTTTGCTATGGCAAACCTGGCAAATATTGAGCTTACTTCTTTTTTGCTCATTGTATTTACCTTGCATTTCGGCAAAAAAATCGGTTTCGTTGTGCCCGTTTTCATTCTTGTTGAAGGCGTGGTTTACAGCTTTGGTGTGTGGTGGATAATGTATCTTTATGCCTGGCCGTTGCTTGTTATTGTAACAAGTATATTACGAAAAAATGATTCCGCTGTATTCTGGGCAGTAGTTTCAGGTATATTCGGTTTATTATTCGGGTTTATGTGCGCCATACCTTATCTTTTTATGGGGGGAATTCACACTGCATTTTCCTGGTGGATTGCAGGCATCCCATTTGACCTTGTTCACGGAGTAAGCAATTTTCTGATTATGCTTATACTGTATAAGCCTGTGACAAAGGTTCTGAAAAAAGTGAATAAATAACAAACGCTGACACCACGTAAGGAAGTATTTGTTTCTCGAACAAAATTCCTTGTATTATCACCAAAAGCCTCGCAAGGCGGCAGCCTTGCTGCATTTTTGGCTTCAATTCAAGCAATTTTGCTTTTCTACGAAACTGCACAGCACTTTAAAATGCAAAATTGCGTGTACAAGAAAAGGCAAAACCCACCGATAACGCTATCGCGTATCGGTGGGTTTTAACGTATTATTGTGCCGTAATTTTACTTTTTAAAGAAATACTGCCTTATGTGGCGTCAGCGAAAGTGCTGACTGTGTTTTACAGTCAGCACTTGATTTTTATAAAGCGTTAAATGTGTTTCTTATCTCGTTTGTATTGCCTGTTGCAAGGTAATAGTCATAAATGAACGGGTCGTAGCTGGTAGAATCTCTGAATTTTATAACAGCAATATATGAAGTAGGTCCACCCTTTGACGGGTCTTTACCCAATTCGCCTCCGCGGGCATAAACGCCTGAAAGGAATGTATCTTCGCCCTCAACATAAACGCCGATACCGAAGCTGTTTTCTCCCTGACCGACAAAGGCTGACCAGTTTTCATCAGAAATAAAATTCGGATAACCTGCATCAGGCCAGAAAATCAAATCAGGTTCGCTTTTGATTTCTCCGCCGTTGGCATATACAAATCTGTTAAAGGGTTCAATGCAATAGAAAGCAGAAATTTCCTGACTTGCTCTGATAACAGGATAACCTGAGAAATCTACATAACGGCACTCAACATGAACAGCACCTTTTTCTATTGTATATGTAGCTTCCATATAAGATGGGGTTATATTTTCTTTTGGCAACGACCAGTCAAGAGGTCGGCATTTGATATAAATTGAATTCTCAGTGCAACGGACATCCACAATTTTACTGCTTTCGCCAAACTGATTTCCGCCCTGAACAGGGTTATAGTTCCATTTCTGGTCCATAAATATTCCGCTTGTGTACTGCTCACAGTCACCTGTTCCGTAATAAGACTGCTGAACAAGTCTGCCCGGGTCATATCTGTTTATAAGATTCACTTTTTTGCTGAATGCTCTTTTGCCGTAAATCTCACTTGCATTTGAATCAACATAAACTCTGCCGTCAACCTTAACTGCTTCAACTGATGAATCAGTATCTTCAAGGTAGCTCAATGCACCGCCCCAGAGCATATCAACACCGATTTTGTATCCCTTATGCTCAATAAAAACTTCTCTGTCAGGTACCTCACGGTTAAAGGTTGCAATACCCTGAACTTTAATTGTTGCAGACGGCACATTCAAAGGCTCAAATGAAACAGAATAAATACCGTTTGCTTTTGTACCGTCAAAGCAGTTATCTATAAAAGAAGAGAAGCTGCCATTTTGTGATGGTTCAAGAAAAAACACTTCACTCTTATCGGTAAGACCTGTTTTATAAGTGATTTCACCTTTTAAATAAGCGTCTGTTGAATAAGCAATTGTGAAATAGTTAAACCAATCTACAAGAAGTGTATCAAAATCAACTGTAACTTTTTTATCAAGAGTGATTGCCGTATCTTCAATAATCTGACCCTCAATTGTAGCATCAATTCTGTCACCGTTAACAGTGATAGCAGCACCTGTTGTAGCAAGAAAAGATGTATCATTTTTGCTTGGGAAAAAGCTTGCAGGGTAAGTAAAAAATCCCGTAATAAAAGCCATAATCAAAGCAATAATTTTTGAAAACATAAAACCGCCTCCTTGAAAAAATTTTATTATAAAAAAGAATTTATGTCAAGGTATAATACCATGTTATATCAGCAATTTATAATCTGTATACATATACAAAAAGAGGGCAGCTTCGCTACCCTCTGATTTTATGTCTTTATGAAATTATAATTTCATTGCAACGTCCCATGCGCCCCAGATAACTGTACGAAGGTTACCAACCTTGTTAGCGTCACCGATAACATGAACATGCTTTGATTTCTCTGCAAGCGGAGCAGGCTTGTAACCAACTGAAAGAATAACACTGTCAGCAGGAACATCAATTGTCTTGCCGTCTTTAGTTGCGATTGTAACACCGTCATCACGGATTTCGGTAGTCTTGCTCTCAAGATATACAGGAACTTTGTTTGTCTTGAAGAAGTCACGAAGGTAACTTGTGTTAGCAAGAGCAACACCCGGAGTTGTGATAAGATCATCCTGCATTTCAACAATAACAGGCTTCTTGCCCTGAAGATAAAGTTCATAAGCAATTTCACAACCTGTAAGACCGCCGCCGATAACAACTACGTTATCACCTGCAAGGCTGTTGTCAAGAAGGAAATCAACTGCTTCGATTGCCTTGTCTGCACCCTTGATCGGGATCTTGTTAGCAACAGAACCTGTAGCCACGATAACTTCGTCAGCACCCAGTGAAGCAATATCTTTAACTTCTGTGTTCATATGAATCTTAATAGCGTCATAACGCTGAACTTCGCGATTGTACCATGCAATAAGGTCACGGTCTTTTTCTTTGTATGACGGAGCTGCTGCTGCGATAAATACACCGCCGAGCTTATCGCTCTTTTCATAAAGGTCAACTGTATGGCCGCGTTTTGCGCATACAATAGCAGCTTCCATACCGCCGATACCGCCACCGATAACAGCAATCTTCTTCTGCTTCTTAGCAGGTTTGATCTGGTATTTCTTTGACTGCATTGTCTTAGGGTTAAGAGCGCAGCGTGAAAGTCCCATTGTATCCAAAAGGTCCTGAGTATTAGCATGACCCTTTGATGATGAGAAGTTGAAGCAACCTGCGTGGCAGCAGATACAAGGCTTGATATCTTCAACTCTGTCTTCAATAAGCTTTGTGATCCATTCAGAGTCAACAAGGAACTGACGGGCAACACCTACACCGTCAATTTTGCCATCAGCTACTGCCTTTGCACCAACATCAGGTTCCATTCTACCTGCACAAACAACAGGGATATCAACGAACTTTTTGATGTGAGCAACATCTTCAAGGTTACAGTTCTGCGGCATATACATTGGCGGATGTGCCCAGTACCATGAGTCATATGTACCGTTGTCAGCATTGAGCATATCGTAACCTGCATCCTGAAGGTATTTTGCAGCCTTTTCTGATTCAGGCATTGCACGGCCGACTTCTGTATAATCTTCACCGGGCATAGCGCCTTCGCAGAAGCCCTTCATCTTTGATTCAACAGAGTAACGAAGAGAAACAGGATAATCATCACCGCAAGATTCTTTAATAGCCTTAACAACTTCAACTGCAAAGCGGTATCTGTTTTCAAAGCTTCCGCCGTATTCATCAGTACGCTTATTGAAGAATTCAATAGCAAACTGGTCAAGAAGGTAACCTTCATGAACAGCGTGAACCTCAACACCGTCAACACCTGCATCACGGCAAAGTTTAGCAGTTTTTGCAAATGCTTCGATAATTTCGTGAATCTGCTCTTTTGTCATTTCAGGGCAGATAATATCGTGAGCCCAACGGGAAGGCTGCGGACTCGGAGAAGCTAATTCGTGAGATGTATCAAGAATAGGCTTAACAAGTGCACGGGTAAATTTATTTTTATGAAGAGGTGCTACGAGCTCAGTAATAGCCCAGCTTCTGCCCATACCGGCAGTCAACTGAACGAATAACTTTGCACCTGTCTTATGGAGTTCATCCATAAATTCTTTGAGTTCTTCAAACATCTTAGGATTCTGCCAAAGCCATTTTCCCCAGAAAGTATCACGAAGCGGAGCAATACCGGGAATGATAAGACCAACATTGTTGTTAGCTCTTTCTAAGAAAAGTTTAGCGGCTTCCTTGTCAAAGTGGCAACCGCCGAGCTCAAACCAGCCGAAGAGAGATGTGCCACCCATAGGGCACATAACTATACGGTTTTTGATTTCAACGTTACCAATTTTCCAAGGAGTGAATAATGCTTCATACTGCTGATTCATATAAATACATCCTCCTCAAAATTGAGCATAAATTTTTACACTACAAGTATATAAAAATCTTCATTTTATGTCAAGGGAATTTGTTAATTAAATAACACATTTAAAGTGTTTTTAAAAAATAAAAGCCAACGCGATGCGTTGGCTTTAGTTATAAAACGATTAGTCGTTTGTGTATGGAAGAAGAGCTATCTGACGTGCACGCTTAATAGCTGTTGTAAGAGCACGCTGATGAGCTGCACAAGTACCTGTTACACGACGAGGGAGAATTTTCTCTCTGTCTGAAGTGTACTTTGAAAGCTTGTTGATATCTTTGTAATCGATATAATCAACTTTATCTACACAGAAAGAGCAAACCTTTTTGCGTCCTTTTCTGTTAGGACGGCTGTTTTTATCGTATGCCATTTTGCAAACCTCCTTAATTAGTTACGATGACACCTTTTAGAAAGGAAGATCGTCATCTTCAATGATTTCCTCAAAATCGCTTTCACTGCCTGTTGCGAATGAGGGAGCAGGAGCAGCAGGGGCGGGAGCAGAATAGCCGCTTACAGAACCTGTTTCAGCTTTTGAACCGCAGAAACTTGCGTTCTCAACAACTACTTCAACAGCCTTACGCTTGTTGCCGTTTTTATCTTCATAGTTGCGGGTCTGGATGTTACCTGTAACCGCAATCATTGAGCCTTTCTGGAAATATCTTGAGATGAAATCCGCAGTCTGTCTCCATGCGACACAGTCGATGAAATCAGCCTGTCTCTGTTCACCTGCTTTTGCAAATGAACGCTCAACTGCAATAGTGAAAGATGTAACGGAAATACCTGTTCCTGTGCTGCGCAATTCCGGTGTTGCCACCAATCTGCCCATAAGAACTACATTATTAATCATCTTCGACTGCCTCCTTATTTCTTAATGATGAGAGTACGAAGAATACCGTCTGTGATTTTAGCTACACGGTCAAGCTCTGCAGGGAAATCAGGCTCACATGAATAGTTCATGAGAACGTAATAACCTTCTGTCTCGTCGTCGATCGGATATGCGAGCTTACGCTTGCCCCATTCATCAACGCTGTCGAGAGTACCGTTAGCTGAAACCAAACCTTTAACTTTCTCTACCATAGCAGCTGTTGCTTCTTCACCATTAGCTACTGAAAGAACGAACATGGTCTCATAATTTACCATCTCTTAAAGCACCTCCTTCTGGACTTTATGGGCACTTTCGTGCCAAGGATGTGGCATAAAAATTTACCACGGAAAAGAATTATAACAACTTTAACAAAATAAGTCAAGTCTTTTTGTAAAATCGGTCAACAAATTTTTCTGCACACAATATGTAGTTTGAAAATACCTTTGACATATACAACTTTTTGTTGTATAATACTCGGAGTGGTTAATTGTAAGATGTCAAGAGGTATATTTATGGAACAAAATAACAATAAAAAATATAACATCCTCCGTGTTCTGACTGTTGTTCAGAGTGCATTGATTTTAGTAGCAGTTGTCATCATCCTGTTTTCAGGCGTTATAAATAATGACGAAGAGTATCTTCTTGACAAAAGCTACTCTGAAGACGGAGCTTATACCATTGAGATTTTTGAAGTAGGCAGTCCTACAATTTTCAGACCGAACAGAGTCAAAGCTTATTACCGTGATTCTGACCACAGACACGGAACTGCTGTTTTCACAGCTGAAGTCAACAACGGTGAAAAACCCCTTGCTAAAAAGAACTTTGACCTTGAGTGGAACGGTGACACCGCTGTACTTTACCTTGTAGGCAGTGAGCAGACCAAAACAAAATACGAAATCAATTTTGAAACAGCAGCAAAAGAATAATTTAATATTTTAAAAATTAAAAGGAGAGGAAATATCCTCTCCTTTATTTTTTTATTCTTCGTTGTTTTTAAGTGAAATACCGAGCTCTTCAAGCTGAAGGCTGTCAACCACAGACGGACACTCTGTCATAGGTTCACTTGCATTCTGAACTTTCGGGAATGCGATAACATCACGAAGGCTTTCACAACCGAGCATCTGCATAATAAGTCGGTCAAGGCCGATACCCATACCGCCGTGAGGTGGTGCGCCGAATTTGAATGCATCTGTAAGGAAGCCGAATTTAGCATAAGCCTCTTCGTCTGAAAGACCGAGAAGAGCAAACATTCTCTTCTGAAGGTCAGGGTTTGTGATTCTTATTGAACCGCTGCAAAGCTCAACACCGTTAAGAACAAGGTCATAAGCCTTGGCTTTAACATTAGCTTTGTCACTTTCAAGAGTGTCAATATACTCATCCATAGGTGATGTGAACGGGTGATGCATAGCAACATACTGCTGAGTATCTTCATCCCAGTCAAAGAACGGGAACTCTGTAACCCAGAGGAAGTTGTATTTATCTTTAGGAATAATGTCAAGACGTTTTGCTACTTCACCGCGGAGTGCACCGAGAACTGAAAGAACTGTTGAGTTTTTGGTATCACCGATAATAAGAACTACATCGCCTGCCTGAGCATCTGCTTTTGCAAGAACAGCGTTCATTTCGTCCTCTGTGAGGAACTTTGCAAATGAAGATGCCATTGTGCCGTCTTCGTTAAGTCTTACCCATGCAAGACCCTTTGCACCGATACCTCTTACATATTCTGTAAGCTTATCAATTTCTTTTCTTGTGAGGGTTTTAACTGCATTTTTAGCTGTGATACCTCTTACACTGCCGCCGCCTTCAACTGCGCTTGTGAACACACCGAAGCCGCAATCTTTAATAGTTTCGCTTAAATCATAAAGCTCCATGCCGTAGCGTGTGTCAGGCTTGTCTGAGCCATAACGGTTCATAGCGTCTTCATAAGTAAGTCTGGGAAGAGGAAGAGGGATATCAACATTGAGTATATCCTTAAATACTCTCTGAACATAGCCTTCACCGATTGCAAGAACATCTTCCATATCAACAAATGACATTTCAAGGTCAATCTGTGTAAACTCAGGCTGACGGTCTGCACGAAGGTCTTCGTCACGGAAGCAACGGGCAATCTGCATATATCTGTCAAAACCTGCAACCATTGAAAGCTGCTTATAAAGCTGAGGTGACTGAGGGAGTGCATAGAATGTACCCGGATGAATTCTGCTTGGCACAAGGAAATCTCGTGCACCTTCCGGAGTTGATTTGATAAGCATCGGTGTTTCAATTTCGATAAAACCGTTCTCGTCAAAATAGTCGCGGGTAACCTTTGTTATCTTATGGCGAAGCATAATGTTTTTCTGCAAATCAGGTCTTCTTAAATCGAGATAACGGTATTTAAGTCTTGTTAATTCAGCCGTCTGGCAATTTTCAACAATTTCAAAAGGAGGTGTTTCACTCTTACCTACAACACGAAGCTCCTTTACTGCGATTTCGATATCACCTGTAGGAATATCCTTGTTTTTGGCAGAACGCTCTCTTACGATACCTCTTGCCATTAAAACAAATTCACTTCTTGCTGAGAATGCTTTATCAAAAACATCTTTTTCGCATTCTTCATCAAAGGCTAACTGAACAATACCTGTTCTGTCACGCAAATCAATAAAAATAAGTGCTCCGAGGTCACGCTGCCTTTGCACCCAACCGGCAACAACAACTTCTTTACCCTCATCGCTCAAGCGCAGGTCATTACAATAATGAGTGCGCTTTAAACCTGTCATAAAATCCATTTATATCAGTCCTTTCAGGAGATTTTAAACTTTCCTGCTTAATTTTTGTTACCTTTTGCGGCTTCTTACATAAGTCCGCCCAGGAATGATTTAAGGTCAATATTGTCACCGTTGGCAACTGCGCTTTCAAGATCCCTTGCTGACTGCTGAAGTGTAAGCTCAAGGAACTCTTCACCAAAATCAGCAAGTGACATCTGGGTAACTTCACCGTTATCCATATTTTTAACATTAACCTTACCGGCAGCAATATCGTCATCACCTAAAACAGCAGTGAATCTTACGCCTAATTTGTTAGCATATTTCATCTGAGCCTTAACGCTTCTGCCTGCAACATCAAACTGAGCGCTTACGCCGCTCTGACGAAGCTCCTGAACAAGTCTTGCTGCTTTAAGGCTTGCATTATCACCGATAGGTGCAATATAAAGGTCGCATCTTTTAGGTTCAGGCAGTTTAATACCCTGAGCTTCAAGCAAAAGCATAAGGCGTTCAATACCCATACCGAAGCCTAAAGAAGGTGTATGGCTTCCGCCTAATTCTTCAATAAGACCGTCATATCTGCCGCCACCGCAAACTGTACCCTGAGCACCGATTGAGTCAGATACAAATTCAAATACAGTTCTTGTATAATAATCAAGACCTCTTACTATCTGAGGATTGATTTCATAAGGGATAAGCATTTCATCAAGATAAGCCTGAACCTTTTTGAAATGGTCGGCACATCCGTCACAAAGATAATCGATAACAACCGGAGCTTCAGCTGCAATTCCGGAGCAGACAGGGCTCTTGCAGTCAAGTATTCTCATCGGATTTTTATCAAGTCTTTCAAGGCAGGTCGGGCAAAGCTCACCCTTTTTGCTCTCAAAATAGCTCTTTAATGCAGCGTGATAATTCTTTCTGCATTCAGGGCAGCCGATTGAATTGATTTCAAGGTGAATATCATCAACACCAAGGAATCCGAAAATCTCGTTGGCAAGTGAAATAACCTCTGCATCAGCTGCAGGTGAAGCTGTGCCGAAGCACTCAACACCGAACTGATGGAATTCACGGAGTCTGCCTGCCTGAGGCTTTTCGTAACGGTAACATGATGTGAGGTAGCAAACCTTCTGAGGCAGCGGCTCATTATAAAGGCCGTGCTCTAAAAAGGCTCTTGCTGCACCGGCTGTACCTTCAGGGCGCAGAGTGATTGAACGCTCACCTTTATCAAAGAAAGTATACATCTCTTTCTGAACAACATCAGTGGTGTCACCTACAGAACGGGTAAAAAGCTCTGTATGTTCAAAAACAGGTGTTCTTATTTCTCTGAAGCCGAACTCATCAGCAATTTCAAGTAAAGTGTTTTCAATAAAATGATTGTTGTGGCTCTGTGACGGCAACACATCCTGTGTGCCTCTCGGAGCCTTTGTAATAAGTGCCATAATATATTCTCCCGAATCAGTCTACTCTGTTATAGTAGAGCCTTATTGTTGTTTCTTTTTCGTCAAGGGTTATAGTATACTCCTGACATTGTACCGGCAGATTATCGCAGGTTTTAATCACTTCATCTTCTGAAGTAAGCTTGTAGTTTGTTTTAACCTTATTTTCGTTTGAGCACCATTGTGTGCCGGTTACATCGGTTATGATGTAGTAAGAATCAAGGTAATATTTTGTGCGCTGTGAATTAAGGAAGAAATAGCATAAAACAATTTTTTCATCCTTTGTTTTTGCAAGGTAAATAACACCGTCATCAAAGGCGATGTTGCCGATTTCTTCCTCAATATCATAAGATGCACCTATTCCGTCTGTGATTGATTCACTCATTGTGGCAAAGCCTTCACCTGCCCTGCCTGACGGAGCACCGAAATCTCTGGTAAAAAACAAAGCAACAAAAACAAGTATACCTACACCGATAGCTACAAGGGTTTTACCCAACGTATTCATATAAATCCTCCGTTATTTGTTCTTTGGATTTACAATATCACGCCAGTCGAGGTCACCTCTGTCAAGTGAATGAATGAGAGCCTCAGCAGTTGCAATATTTGTTGCAACAGGAACATTATGAACATCACAAAGGCGAAGAAGATCATTCACCTTCGGCTCCTGCTCTTTCGGGTTAAGCGGGTCACCGAAAGCAAGAAGCATATCTATTTCGTTGCACGCAACAAGTGAGCCGATTTGCTGGTCACCGCCCTGAACACCGCTTAAAAAGCAAGTGATATCAAGGCCTGTTGCTTCGCTTACGATTTTACCTGTTGTGCCTGTTGCCAATATCTTATGCCTTGAAAGTATGCCGCAGTAAGCGATGCAGAACTGGGTCATAAGCTCTTTTTTAGCATCATGTGCGATTATAGCAATATTCATTTATCAGCCCTCCTGTGTAGTTTCGTCTTCCTGTGTCTGATTGTTTTCCTGATCATCAGCATTCTGATCATCAGCCTCTCCCGACTCCTCTTTCTGAGCTGTTGTGAGAGTAACAAGCTTTTCACCGCTTGTAACCTTCATAACTCTTACGCCCTTTGAAGGACGGGCAAATGTGCTGATTGAATCTGCTGCGATTCTGATAATAATACCGTCTGACGCAATAAGAATAATGTCGTCATTCTCATCAACATCGGCAACAACTGCAACATCACCGTATGTTTCTGTATGGTAGTTTATAAGACCCTTACCGCCTCTTGACTGAACACGGTAATTGTCAAAAGAGCTTCGTCTGCCGTAGCCTGTTTCACTGACGGTGAGAAGTGTTTTATTTTCATCAACAACACTCATGCCTACAACTTCATCGCCCTCTTTAAGCTCAATAGCTTTAACACCGCGGGCAGTTCTGCCGATAGGTCTTGCATCGTTTTCATCAAAGCAGATTGACATACCCTTTTTGGTGGCAATTACAAGCTTATCGTTACCGTCAGTGATTCTTACCCATGCAAGTTCGTCATCGTCATCAAGATTGATTGCGATAACACCTGAACGGCGGATATTACGGTAAAGCTCTGCTTCTGAACGCTTTATAATACCCTTTCTTGTAACCATGCAAAGGAATTTGCCTGTATCATCCTGAGGAACACGAATCATTGCAGAAATCTTTTCATCCCCTTCAAGAGGAAGAATGTTGACAACATTTATACCCCTGCTGTTTCTTGAAGATTCAGGAACCTCATAACCCTTTAAGCGATATGTTCTTCCTTTAGTTGTAAAGAAGGCTATAACATCATGAGTTGATGCTGTGAACATTGTCTGAACATAGTCCTCTTCACGGCGGGTAAGACCTTTGATACCCTTACCGCCTCTGTTCTGAATCTGATAAGTGTCAGCAGGCATACGCTTGATGTAACCGAAGTTTGTGAGTGTGAACACACTGTTTTCTTCAGGGATAAGGTCCTCAATATCAACCTCACCGCTGACGTTTACAATTTCTGTTCTGCGGTCATCAGCAAACTTATCTTTGATTTCAAGAGCTTCTGTTTTGATGATTTCAAGAACTTTTGAGTGATTTGCAAGAATTTCAAGGAATTCAGCGATTTTCTTTTTAAGCTCTGCAAGTTCATCTTCAATCTTGATTCTTTCAAGGCCTGTCAACTGACCTAAGCGCATCTGCACAATGGCCTGAGCCTGAACGTCATCAAGACCGAAGCGCTGCATAAGAGCTTCTTTACCCTCTGCAACACTCTTTGATTTGCGAAGAATATCAATAACCTCATCAATAAAATCAAGAGCTGTGAGAAGACCTTCTAAAATATGAGCTCTTTCCTGAGCTTTTTTAAGGTCAAATTCTGTTCGGCGTCTGATAACACTGCACTGGAACTTAATATATTCCTCAAGTACCTGCTTAAGAGTAAGAATTTTTGGCTCACCGTTTACAATAGCGAGCATAATCACACCGAAGGTTGTCTGCATCTGTGTATATGAATAAAGCTGATTAAGAACAACCTGCGGATTAGCATCACGCTTAAGGTCAACAGAAATATGCATACCGTGGCGTGATGAATAGTCATTAACGTCAGAAATGCCTTCAATTCTCTTATCCTTAACCAGATCAGCAATACTTTCGATAAGTCTTGCTTTGTTTACACCGTAAGGAATTTCTGTAACCTGAATTTCAAATCTGCCGTTTTTCTTTTCAACAATTTCTGCCCTTGCTCTTACGGTGATTTTACCTCTGCCTGTACCGTAAGCAGCTCTGATACCTGCACGGCCCATAACGATACCCTGTGTAGGGAAGTCAGGGCCCTTGATATGCTCCATAAGCTCATCAAGTGTAGCGTCCGGGTTATCAATAAGGCAGCACAAACCGTCAACAACCTCACCCATATTGTGAGGAGGAATGTTTGTAGCCATACCGACAGCAATACCTGTTGAACCGTTAACCAGAAGGTTAGGGAACTTTGTAGGGAGAACGGTAGGCTCTTTAAGACGGTCATCATAGTTTGGTGCAAAGTCAACTGTATTTTTTTCGATATCTGTGAGCATTTTAAGAGAAATCTTGCTCATCTTTGACTCTGTATAACGGTAAGCAGCCGGTGGGTCACCGTCAATTGAACCGAAGTTACCGTGACCGTCAACGAGTGTATATCTCATAGAGAAGGTCTGTGCAAGTCTTACCATAGCATCATAAACAGATGCGTCACCATGCGGATGATATCTACCGAGAACGGCACCGACTGTGTCAGCACACTTTCTGTATGCTTTTTCAGGGGTGAGTCCGTTTTCAAACATAGTGTAAAGAATTCTGCGGTGAACAGGCTTCAGACCGTCTCTTACATCAGGTAACGCACGTGACACGATAACCGACATAGAGTAGTCAAGGAATGACTTTCTCATTTCGTTGTCAATATCAACATTAACAATTTTAGAATTCAGAAGATGTTCCGGGAAATTACTGCGCTGTGGTTCATTTTTCTTATTCATTTAAGTCACTCCTTTCTTATACATCAAGATTCTGAACGTATTTAGCGTTCTTTTCGATAAATTCTCTGCGCGGCTCAACCTTATCGCCCATAAGAATCGAGAAGGTTTCGTCAGCAGCCATTGCATCCTCAAGAGTTACACGAAGCATAATTCTTGTCTGCGGGTCCATAGTGGTTTCCCAAAGCTGCTCAGGGTCCATTTCACCAAGACCTTTGTAGCGCTGGATATCGCAGCTTCCTCCAAGCTCCTCGATGCATCTGTCTCTTTCTTCATCAGAGAAGGCGTAGAAGAATTTTTTGCCCTTGCTCACCTTAAAAAGAGGCGGCTGAGCGATATAGATATGACCCTCATCAATAAGAGGTCTCATATAGCGGAAAAAGAATGTCAATAAAAGTGTTCTGATATGAGCACCGTCAACGTCAGCATCGGCCATGATAACAACCTTGTTGTATCTGAGTTTTGTGATATCAAAATCATCACCGATACCTGTACCCAATGCCATAACAACAGGGCTTAATTTATCGTTGCCGATAACTTTATCAAGACGGGACTTCTCAACGTTGAGCATTTTACCCCAGAGAGGGAGAATTGCCTGGTAATGTCTGTCACGTCCGTCCTTAGCTGAACCGCCCGCAGAGTCACCCTCTACGATGTAAATCTCGGTATGTTCTGCACTTTTTTCTGTGCAGTCAGCAAGTTTACCGGGGAGAGCGTTGCTTTCTAATGCAGACTTTCTTCTTGCAAGGTCACGGGCTTTTCTTGCAGCCTCACGGGCTCTTGAAGCGTCAAGCGCTTTTGTGAATATTGCCTTTGCAACTGACGGATTCTCTTCAAAATATGTCATCAGCTTCTCATAAACTGTTGAATAAACAAGGCCTGTGATGTCAGTGTTGCCAAGCTTACCTTTTGTCTGACCCTCAAACTGAGCCTCTGTAAGCTTAACGCTGATAACAGCAGTAAGACCTTCACGCACATCGTCACCCGAGAGCTTTTTGTCACCGTCTTTGAGGATGCCGTATTTTTTGCCGTAGTCATTAAAAACTCTTGTCAGAGCGTTTTTAAAGCCTGTTTCGTGAGTACCGCCGTCAATGGTATTAACATTGTTGGCAAATGAAAGCATTGTTTCGTTATAGCTGTCATTATACATCATTGCGATTTCGGCATAACGGTCTTTAACAGATGCTGAGAAATGAATCGGCGGCTGATGAAGAGGTGTAAGGCCTCTTGAATTGTTGATATACTCAACAAAGCTTGAAAGACCGCCCTCATAGCAGTAAACCTGCTCAATAATATTTTCAGGGTCGCGGCTGTCAGTCAATGTTATTGAAAGGCCTGCGTTAAGGAAAGCTGACTCACGGAGTCTGCGCTGAAGAACCTCAAACTCATAAACAGTGGTTTCTGTAAAAATTTCAGGGTCAGCCTTAAAGCGTACAAGTGTACCGCATTCGTCTGTATCACCGATAACCGTAAGGTCATTGACAATGTTACCTCTTGTGAAGCGCTGAGCCCAAACATGACCGTCTCTTGAAACCTCAACCTCCATCCATTCGGAAAGAGCGTTAACAACAGATGAACCAACACCGTGAAGACCGCCTGATACTTTATAACCGCTGCCGCCGAATTTACCGCCGGCGTGAAGAACGGTAAGAACAACCGTTACTGCAGGGAGTCCCATTTTTTCGTTAAGGTCAACAGGGATGCCTCGGCCGTTATCGCGGACACTGATTACATTATCAGGGTGAATTTCAACCTCTATGTGAGTACAGAAGCCGGCAAGAGCTTCGTCAATAGAGTTATCAACTATTTCATAAACAAGGTGGTGGAGTCCCCTCGGACCTGTTGAACCGATATACATACCCGGGCGTTTTCTTACAGCTTCAAGACCTTCGAGAACCTGAATCTGATCAGCACCGTATTCTTCTGTAACAACAGTTTCAATCTCTTCGTCAGAAAGATTGTCTAAAATCTTTTCTGCAGGGGTTTCTTCTGCCTGTTCAACTAATTCAATATCTTTCTCTATGTTTTCCAAATCAATACCCTCCGTTACTGCTGACCGAGCTGATTAAGCAATGGGTTAGTTTTCTTTACTCTTTTAGGTTTATATTTTGGTGGATTTTCTAACTTAGCTCTTACTGATTTTGAGCGTCTGAGCTGTTTGCAGACTTCAATAACGCTCAGAGTCATATCTTCCATGTAATCTACACAGTTTGCGATCATCTTTTCGTCATTTGCCATCTCACCGAGGATGGTAACAACAATAACACCCTGAACCTCGTTTGTGCCGTCATTATAAATTTCGTTAAGGCTGTTGAAGAGCTTTTTCATTTTTGCAGGGTCATTCTCTCTGATTGTAGCCATAATGTATTTATTACAGTGATTCATAAAGAAATCTTCAGGAAGGAATTCGCCGTATTTTTCAACATTTGCTTTAAATGCATCTTTGGTTTCGGGGAACATATGAGTCATACGGCTTGCAAGGGTAACTGTATCAAAATAAGCGCTGCCGTTTTTAGCCGCTGTTTTAGAAACAGGGTTAGGGAGTCTGGTCTGTTTTTTGTTGTTGCTTTTTGAATAGACCTTCTCAATGTTTTCGTTAAACTCATTGGCAATTGAACGAAGATCTCTGTCTGTAAGGTTTTCAGCTTCAAAAAGGCTGGTTGATTCCTGTGTGTAATCTTCTTCAACAGCGTCACCGATTTTAGTTGATGCGCAGCTGAGGTAAACTTTGTTATCTGAAACATCGATTTTGAATGAGCCTTTTTCACCTGAAAAAGTAACAGTGTATTTATCGTTTGACACGCTGACGGGTGCCTCACCCTTTGCAACACCCTCAGGTGTAACAACCGAAAAACCAAGGTTGTCAGCAGCTGCTGTCATATTTTTGATTACGAGTTCTAAAGCCTGAACAATTTCCATTTTAATTACTCCTTACGGCGAATTTATATACTTTGTTATTATAACATATATAAGTCAATTTGTCATCATTTTTTTGCAATATTTTTTATTTGAATTTTTGACCGTTTCCATTGATTTTATGCGATTTTTTGACCCAAAACCTATACTGATTAAAAAATTTTTTAAAAAGGTGTGAATTTATGTGTTAAATCGGGTAAAAATAGTTTTAAAACTACAAAAGGAGTTTTTAAAATGAAAAAAATATATATCTCTGTTATCGCAGCAGTTATTGCAATTTGCTTTTTATTTGCCGCCTGCGGCGAGAAGGATAATATGGGGAACGTCTCAACAACTACAACCACAACCACGACTTCATCTTCCGCTTCGGATAAAACATCAACCACCACCGACAAAACCAATATGGTAGAAGACGGCATCACAAAAGCCAGTGAAGAAATGTCTGAAATGGCATCGGAAGTCAAGTCAGATTTAAGCGAAATGCAGTAAAAAAACCGTGGAGAAGGCGTTGTACCCGTAAGGATACAACGCCAGTTTTATTCGCCATACGGCGAGTTGTATTGCTTCGCAGTTTTATTGTGCTTCGCACAGTGTTATTCGCTTCGCGAGTTTGTTGCGAATAAAATAACACTGAAATCGAAGATTTCAATATCACTATGCCGAAAAGTGCATAATATCACTCTTTCCGAAGGAAAGAATATCACTTAATGTTAAAGGCGCACTTACTCACCACTTTTAGTGACAGTGCAAAAAAAGTAAGAGTTAATGTAGTTTTTGCTACATTAACTCTTTTTGTCCTTTAAAGTACGACTCTAATCCCACGGTTTTTGTTTTAATTTTTAGTTTTTGAGCGAATGCATCGGTGCAGGAATTCTGCCTCCTCTTGCAATAAAATCTTTTGAAGAATATTTATTAACAGGCATGATAGGTGCACTGCCGAGAAGTCCTCCGTATTCTACCTCTTCACCGACTTTTTTACCCTCAACAGGGATAATTCTCACGGCAGTTGTTTTTGTGTTCACAACGCCGATAGCTGCCTCATCGGCAATAATTGCAGATATTGTTGAAGCATCGGTGTCACCCGGCACGGCAATCATATCAAGACCGACTGAGCAAACACAGGTCATGGCCTCTAATTTATCAATAGACAACGCACCAACCTTAACAGCTTCAATCATGCCCTCATCCTCCGAAACAGGGATAAATGCGCCGCTGAGACCGCCAACATGAGACGATGCCATAACACCGCCTTTTTTAACAGCATCGTTAAGCATAGCAAGGGCAGCGGTTGTGCCGTGGGTACCGCAGTGCTCAAGACCCATTTCTTCAAGAATACGGGCAACACTATCCCCTTTAGCAGGTGTAGGAGCAAGAGAAAGGTCAACTATACCAAACTGCACTCCAAGCCTTTTTGAAGCCTCCTGAGCAACGAGCTGACCCATTCTGGTGATTCTGAAGGCTGTTTTTTTGATAGTTTCGGCAACAACGTCAAAAGACTCACCCTTTATACCCTGAAGAGCGTAATGAACAACACCCGGGCCTGACACACCCACATTAACAACGCATTCAGCTTCACCTGTGCCGTGGAATGCACCTGCCATAAAAGGATTATCTTCAACTGCATTAGCAAAAACAACTAATTTTGCGCAACCGAGACCGTCAGTGTCTCTGGTGAGCTCTGCAGCCTCTTTTACAATCTCACCCATCTGAGCAACAGCGTCCATATTTATACCGGCTTTTGTTGTTGCTACATTTACACTTGCACACACTCTTTCTGTCTGCGCAAGGGCCTGCGGAATGGATTTTATAAGCTTTCTGTCCCCTTTTGTGTAACCTTTGTGAACAAGGGCAGAAAATCCGCCGATAAAGTTTACACCGCATTCTTTTGCAGCTTTATCAAGAGCTTTTGCAATAGGCACACAGTCATCGCTTTCACAGCTTTCTGCAATCAAAGATATAGGTGTTACAGAAATGCGCTTGTTTACGATAGGGATGCCAAGCTCAAGCTCAATCTGCTCCGCAACGGGAACAAGATTTTTAGCGTAAGAAACTATTTTTTTATAAATTTTATCGCAGCATTTATCAATATCAGGGTCACAACAATCTCTTAAAGAAATACCCATTGTGATTGTTCTGATATCCAGATGTTGATTATCAATCATCTCATTAGTCTGCATAATATCAGATATGTTTATCACGATGAAGTCCCCTTTCAGATTTTGTGCATTGAGTTAAAAATATCCTCAAGCTGAATTCTTATTGAAAGGCCCATTTCTTCACCTTTTTTATCAAGCTTTTCACTGATTTCGCCAAATGACAGAGTGCTGTCTTTAATATCAGTGAGCATAACCATTGAGAAAAAGTCATTCTGCATAACAGTCTGATTTATATCGTTTATATTTACATTCATTTCAGCCAGCAAAGTGCAGACCTGTGCAATAATGCCTACCTTATCTTTGCCCATAACAGTAACTATCGCTTTCATAATTTACTCCTTAACTATAAGTTTTGTTGTGCCTGTCTCTTCAATGCACACGCTGATACCTGATGACATGCTTCCGTCTTCTTTAACTGTTGAAAATTCAACCTTCCACATACCCTCGGTGCGATCATAGGCTATCTTTATTGTGTTGTATTTGTACCCCTCGGGCAGCTCTTTGAGTGCCAGTTCTTTCGCATCTTTTTTATTATAAAATTCTTTGCCGCCAACGTTGACAAAGCCCTCTGTCTGCGCCTTATCTTTTTTCTCTTTTTTATAATCGCTGAAATCAAAAGGGCTGACAGTGGCGTACTCGGTGTAGCCCTCAGCATCATTCACCAGTGTCTGCTTACCCAAATCATTTTTACCGCAGGAAGCAAGGGTAACACAAGTGAAAGCAATCAGCATAAGTGAAATTATTTTTTTCACTCGTCAAACCCCCTGTAAGCTTTGTATTCACCTGAGAGAATGTTTTTCCACCAGGATTCGTTGTCGAGATACCATTTGATTGTTTTCTGAATACCCTCTTCAACAAGAGTTTCAGGGTACCAGCCCAACTCATTTTTAATTTTTTCAGGGTCAATAGCATATCGCATATCGTGGCCCGGTCTGTCTTTAACATAAGTGATAAGGCTTTCATCTTTACCGAGAGCTTTGAGAATTGTTTTTACAACCTCAATATTTGCCTTTTCGTTATGACCGCCGATGTTATAAACCTCACCGATTCTGCCGTTTTCAACAATCATATCAATAGCTTTGCAGTGGTCATCAACATAAAGCCAGTCACGTACATTAAGACCTTCACCATAAACAGGAAGCTTCTCATCATTGAGTGCTTTTGCAATCATAACAGGGATAAGCTTCTCAGGGAACTGATAAGGACCGTAGTTGTTGGAACAGCGTGAAATTGTAACCGGTGTGCCGAATGTGCGGTGATAAGCCATAACAAGCAAATCGGCAGATGCCTTACTTGCTGAATACGGTGATGAAGTGTGAATAGGTGTTTCTTCTGTAAAGAACAAGTCAGGTCTGTCAAGAGGCAGGTCACCGTAAACCTCATCGGTTGAAACCTGATGATAACGGGGAACATTATATTTGTTGGTTGCATCAAGCAATACCTGAGTACCTAAAATGTTTGTTCTCAAAAACACCTCCGGGTCTTCAATTGAACGGTCAACATGACTTTCAGCCGCGAAGTTGATAACAGCGTCAAATTTTTCTTCTTCAAAAAGTGAGAACACCAGCTTTCTGTCAGTGATATCACCTAAAACAAAACGGAAGTTATCGTTCCTTGCTCCCTCAAGAGTGTGGAGATTGCCTGCATAAGTAAGAGCGTCAAGGCACACCAATCTGTAATCAGGGTGCTTCTTTTGCATATAATAAATAAAATTGCTGCCGATAAACCCGGCGCCGCCTGTAACAAGCATATTTTTAGACATGAGGATTTCCCCTTTCATAAATGCAAAATTATATAGCCAATTGTATTATACTATAATCTGTCAAAAAATAAAAGTGTTTTTACAAACAAAAGTATACCACTTGAAATTTATTTTTATTGTGATAAAATATCCATTTGTAAGATGTTTAAGGAAGGTGTTTCTCAATGTCAGGCAGAGTCGAATTGGCAGAGCAGCTTTTTTTACAAGGTTATAATTGCTCTCAGTCAGTTTTTGCCGCCTATGCGGATTTATTCGGTATCGACAGAGAAACTGCTCTCAGGCTCTCAGCAGGTCTTGGCGGCGGCTGCGGCAGGCAGAGGGAGCTTTGCGGTGCCGTATCAGGTGCCGCGATGATACTGGGTCTTAAATTCGGCGCCGTTGACGGTAAAGACAGTGAAGGCAAAAAGCTTTGCTACGAAAAGGTGCGTGAGCATTCTGATTTGTTCCGTGAGAGCAACCCGTCTGTTGTGTGCCGTGAGCTGTTAGGCATCGGCAATATAAAGGAATCTGCTCAGCCCGAAGAGAGAACCGACCAATATTACAAAAAACGCCCTTGCGTTCAGATTGTAACTGACAGCGCAAAGGCTTTAGAAAAGATTTTATTTGATTAGGAGATGTTTTTATGGGATGCAGTGGTAATTGCTCAAGCTGTTCATCAAATTGTAACCATGACGAAAAGGATATGCATATCCCTTGCAACGAATACAGTTCTGTTAAAAAGGTTATCGGAATTGTCAGCGGTAAGGGCGGTGTAGGTAAATCACTTGTTACCTCAACACTTGCAACCGCTATGCAGGTTAAAGGCAATCAGTGTGCCGTTATGGACGCTGACGTTACAGGCCCGTCAATTCCGAAGGCATTCGGTGTCAAAGGCCCTGCTATGCAGAATGAAATGGGTCTTATACCTGCAAAAACTTCAACAGGTATTGAGGTTATGTCAATCAACCTTCTTCTTGAAAATGAAGATGCTCCCGTTATCTGGAGAGGCCCTGTTATTTCAGGCATTATCCAGCAATTCTGGACAGAGGTATTCTGGGGTGATGTTGATTATATGTTTATCGATATGCCTCCCGGAACAGGTGATGTGCCTCTCACAGTATTTCAACAGATTCCTGTTGACGGTATCGTTATTGTAACAACCCCTCAGGACCTTGTTACAATGATTGTTAAAAAAGCTGTAAATATGGCTCAGATGATGAATGTGCCTATTTTAGGTATTGTTGAAAATATGAGTTATCTTGAATGCCCTGACTGCGGCAAAAAAATCTCTGTTTTCGGTGAAAGTAAGCTTGATGAGGTAGCTGAAGAGATGGGTATCCCCGTTCTTGCAAAATTACCTATCAGAAGCAAGAATGCAGAACTTGTTGACAAAGGCGCTGTTGAGCTGGCAGAGTTTGAAGAAATCAACGAAGCTGCCGATAAAATTGCAGAAATGTTAAAATAAACTTCACGGGTCGATAATTTATCGACCCGTGATTTTTGTTTATAATGTAACTTCTTTTCTTTCGTCTGATGAACGGTAAATTCCGTCCATAATTTTTGATGTTAAAACTGCATTATCAATTGATGCCTGATTAGGCTTGTGATTGATACAAGCTTCAACAAAGCTGTCAATTTCGTTAGCATAATGATTTCTCATAGGGAAGTCATGCTTCTCTTCAATAAGAGCACCGTCTCTTGCTGTGAAATACCGGAAGTATTCACCGTATTCAAGTCTGATACCGCCCTTATCGCCAAGGAAGTCGATATATGTTTCATCAATACCGATATTCTGCGCCCATGCGCCGTTAAATGTTATTGTAGGACCTTCTGTACGGATAATGCCTGTAACCGAGTCATCAACATCATACACACCGTTTTCGATGTCTGCACCGTCACTTGCCCACATCTTTTTATATGTGTAGTTTTTCATATCTTTGCCTAATTTGCAATATGCCTGGCCGCTTGCTGTCAACGGTGCAGGGTCACCGCAGCAATACATAATAAGGTCGAGATAATGAACGCCCCAGTCAATAAGTGCGCCGCCGCCTGAACAAGCTTTATTTGTGAAATCACCGCCTAAGCCGGGGATTGAACGGTGAGCGCGGAAAGATGCATACACGTGATAAACCTCACCCAACGCGCCATCCTGAATAAGCTTTTTAACTCTGTTTACCGAATCATTAAAACGGTTTACCACACCGATAGAAAGAATTTTGTCACACTCTTTTGCAACCTTCTGCATTTCAAGAGCTTCAGGGAGAATTCTTGCCGCAGGTTTTTCACAAAGAACGTCTTTGCCTGCTTTCATAAAATCAATTGAGATAATTGAGTGGAAGTCGTTGTGTGTGCAAACTGAAACAGCATCAATATCGTCATTATTCACGATTTCTTTATAATCATAAACCGCTTTACCGCAACCGTATTTTTCAACAGCTGCATCTGCTCTTTCAGGGATGATATCGCAAAAATATTTAATCTCTGCATTTTCGTTTTTAATGTAGTTTGGTATATGAGCGCTGTTTGCAATACTGCCGCAACCGATAATTGCTATTCTGATTTTTGACATAATAAAAACCTCCGTCAGCTAAGCTCTTTTGAGCGTTTGAATATTTTAATCATATTTGAAACGAAAACACCGAAAACTGCTGCACCGCCAAGCAAAACAAGTGCGCCTGAGCTTTTGGTAACTTCATTGTCAAAAATTTTGACCAGGTTGCCTCCCATGGCAGAAATCAAACAATAAAGCCCCACAACCGTAACTGCAACACCGATAATCCCCACAGGGAAAACTGTGCTTTTTATTTGCTTTGAAAGGTATTCTTTTTTTACATCAGCATTAGCAAAGCTGTCTTTTTTAAAATTAACCGTTCCGCCGTCTGCCGTTAAATCATAACCTGCAAAAAGCACATCCTCATGCAAGGTATCTGCCACACTGACTTTTTCCTGAATTTCAATAACCGCATCATCAGCATCAAGCTCAATCTGAGCTGTCAGCTTTAACTGAACGCGGCAGGCAGGTTTTGACTCATCCTCATAAATTGAGAATTTTTTACGCTGCTTTTCCTCTGTAAATTCCTGAGGAATTCTCTTTCTCATAACAGTAATGCTTCCTGCTTTTTCACTTGTTTCGATGTTTACACAAGCTTCATTTTCTATTTCAATTTCACTGCCGAAAAAAGAGACAATAACAATGTCACCCGATTTGTTTTTTATTTCAACCGCCATATAATCCACCTTATGCCTTAATCTTAATCAGACGCCGAGCACCTTTTTCAGTGTGCCTCCGAAAAGGTTCTCTTTTGCAGTGTCAGAAATATTAAGGCTTTTATATCTTTCCATTTCATATTTAATGTAATCTGCATTTTTAAAGGGAAAATCCAGACCAAAAATACTGCTTTCATCATTTGTCTGAAAAACAATTGTTTCAAGCTGCTCGTTGGTCAGAGTCCACTCGTCTTTGCCGTCTCTGTCACTTACAGATGTCCACCCTGCAAAAACTCTGGGCTGAATGCCGAAACGCGAGTTGTTGCACATAACAGCAAGAGATTCGTTAAAGAAGTGATAACCGCCAAGATGCTCCAGGCTGAAACGGAGATTTTTAAAATACCAACCCACTTCATCATAAAGAATAGGTCTTACACCTTTCAGTCTGTGCCAATGCATACCACAGTGGAATGAAATAAAAAGACCCAACTCCTCTGCTCTTTCATAGACCTTGAAAGCGTCTTCACCGTCAATATCGAACTCCTGATAAGGCGGATGCATTTTTATCCCCTTGAAGCCGTAATCGGCAATTCTGTCAACCTCATCACGAAGATTCTTTGTGAAATCTATTGTGCCGAAGCCGTAAAGATCAGGATCCCCTTTTATTGCATTTGCAAGCCACTCATTAGGAGTGTCCGTACGTGAGGATTCCTCAAATCTGTCTGAAAAAGGAGCAAATGCAACGCACTTGTCAATACCGCATTCATCCATCAGCTTTTTAAGGTTATCAACGGAGCCTTCCGGCTTTATATCCTCAGGGAAAACATGTGCATGGTTAGCAAATATCATAAAATTCCTCCGTTCTTTCAGTCAGGCAATTTACTGAATCCCTGACTGACCGTATTTTTTAATATAATCACTATATTTCAGGCTAAAATCATCGCAACGCGCAGATATCTGCTCGGCATTCAGAATTACATCATCTTTGCTTTTTACAATGTAACTGCCCTGAGCAAAATAATCTACCATATAATCGTTTATATCTTTTGAATAATGACTGATATCGCGGTAATAATTCAGGTCAGAGGTGTATTCAATATTCTGAAAATCATAAACATTGACATTTTTATAATTCTGTGATTTTTCAACCACATACTCCTTTGCTTTCATAAAGGAATCAAAATGTCCGTTTTCTTTAGCATAAACCCAATACATTGACGAATAAGGCGGGAAGAACAAATTGATTTGTGTATCACCGTCATATTTATCTAAAGCATTGAACAAAGTGTCAATATTAACTTTAAGCTTTTGGTCGATACCGTCAAGCTTTATTTCGCTTACACCGAATCCGTTTTTTTCAAAAGATTCAAGAAAGATCTCTTCACTGCATTTATTCTGATGATGCCACGAACCCATTTCGTCAATATCTGTGCTCATCTTCATAAAATCAGGCTGCTCAATATTAAAAAGCTTCAGCACTTTTATAAAAATATCAACAGGTAAAAATCTTGTGTAAACATCGCTGCTCAAAAGATAACGATAATCATCGCCATATCCGTTTGCAAGGTGTTCGGGTATATTGAAACTTGCTTCACCTTCATCAAGCACAAAGCGTTGAAGGTCAACAGATGCAAAAACGGTTTCTGCTTTGCCTGACTGACGGATATAGTCAAGATAAAACACCGTTTCAGGCACACTCATACCGCCTATATTAACTTTTAACAATTTGAGATTCATTTTTTCGCTGAACAAATCAGGGTCAAAATTCTGTGTTATTGACGAACCTAACATTACAGAATCATAGTCATAAGTTTTTATCAGCCCTGCACACGAATATCGCGGATTGACATAATAATCACTGTCTTCAGAATATCTGTATTGATACAGCGGGTCAATTATAAAAGTAAAAGTTGCCATCAACATCAGAATAACAGCTGATATTGCTATGGTCTTTATTGCCCATTTTTTACTGGTCATAATAATCCCTCAGAAATTAAAATAAATAAATACACTTTCTCTTGAAATAAACAAAACAGATAAAACAAGTGCCACTGCGGTAATCAGCATATTGCGTGTTGTCGGCTTGAATTCTTTTGATTTTTCTACAACATTTTTTGTAAAAAACACAACACACAAAGCTATGGCAATTAACCCCGTAACATAAGCTGTTGCTATCAAAGACGGTAAACCCATTATGCCGTCAGCAGCAAGGGGCGCGATTGAATCAAAGCCTATGTTTTTAAAATTAAGCATAGCCGAGTATATCCCTATAGCCTTATCAAAGCTTTCTGCCCTGAACAATACCCATAATGCATTTGTAACGAGGAAAGTGAAGGCGATTTTTATAACCTTTGGTATTTTATTTAACACCTTGCTGAATATTTTTTCTGTCACGATGCAAAGTCCGTTAAGTCCGCCCCACAATACAAATGTCCAGGAGGCACCGTGCCACAATCCGCTGAGTAAAAATGTGATTAAATAGTTGATATATGTACGGAGTCTGCCTTTTCTGTTGCCGCCCAGAGGGATATAAACAAAATTTCTTAATGCTCTGCCCAGCGTTATGTGCCAACGCTTCCAGAATTCACTGATACTTGCTGACTTATAAGGTGAATTAAAGTTGACAGGTAAATCGATATTGAACATTTTACCAAGCCCTATTGCCATATCGGAATAGCCTGAAAAGTCGAAATAAATCTGTAACGTATAGCTTAACGAAACTACCCAACCGGCAGCAGCTGAAGTCAATTCATCCTGAGCGTAACCGTTACTTACAAACAAATTCAGCGTATCAGCAACCACCGCTTTTTTAAACATACCCAATGCAAAAGTATATAAACCAACGCTGAAATTATCAGAATTGAACCTTCTTCTGCTCTTGTCAAGGAACTGCGGTATCATTTCAGAGTAAGAAACAATAGGACCTGCTACAAGCTGCGGAAAAAAGCTGACAAACAAAGAATAAGTTAATATATCTTCAACCTTTTCTTCTTTTTTGTAAACAGAGATAACAAAAGACAATTGCTGAAATGTAAAAAAGCTGATACCCAAAGGAAGAATAATATTTTTCAAATTAAAATCAGCATTGAATACCGAGTTGATATTCTCTACAAAAAAGTCAAAATATTTATAATAACCTAAAAGACCCAGATTAAATAAAACAGCAGCTATGCAAAAAAATCTCGATAACCCGCGCCTTTCATCATTGAATCTGCTTATTGCATGGGCAAACAAATAGTTCGCTATAATTGATGCAAGTATAATAACAAGATAACTCACATTAAAATATGCATAGAAAAACAATGATGCTGCTACAAGAATAATATTCTGCAGCATCATTTTTTTATGGGTACAAAAATACCCGATTAAAACCACCGGCAAAAATATAAAAATAAATTCGTATGACGAAAAGACCATAAATTTATCACCTTATAAATACATTCGATTTATTATAACATAATTTTTTTTGCCTATCAAGATAAAATAAAAGAGCACTCCTTTTGAAAGAAGTGCTCTTAAAAGCGATAATTATTCTACTGTAACTGTACCGTCTTCGTCAATTGTGATTTTCATTCCGTCTTTAACATAGTTAAGGAACTCATCACCGAGGCAGTCGATAACAGGCATCGGAGCGTCTGTCCATACAGCGCCGAGAACTGCACCTGCAGCTGCAAGTGAGTCAATATGCTCTGAGAAAAGCATACAAGCAGGGTTTCTTTCCATAACCTTTGCGCAGTAAAGAACCATACCGCCTGTTGTTGAGCCGATTGTCTGAGGAAGACAAAGAGCTGTACCAACCATTGGCTTGCCGTAAAGGTCAGAGTTGTTCTGATCGCCGCATTTAGCCTGTTTGTCGCCAAACTGGAGCGCATTCTGGAAAGAAGCAAGTGTGTTGAAACCGCCGTGTGAAACGAGAGCATCAGCTGTACATTTACCTGCTACAACAGGTCTACCTTTAAACTGTTTCATCTTACTTTGCCTCCTTTGTGATGATGTCAAGAATCTCTGCACTTGTGTAGTAACGAGATGTTGTGTAAGTTCTGAGTTTGTTTGAGTTTGTGATAACAGGCATCTTCTTTGCAAGAGGATTGTTCATATACATAAGCGGGCAGATGT
Source organism: Acutalibacteraceae bacterium (assembly GCA_045126895.1). Classification (GTDB taxonomy): domain Bacteria; phylum Bacillota; class Clostridia; order Oscillospirales; family Acutalibacteraceae; genus CAG-488. The sequence continues at coordinate 33,868 of JBGVPE010000056.1, forward strand.
AGCTGAGAACAACACCTGTATCTTTAAGCTTTTTAGCATAGTCTGTTTTATTGAACTCATCAATAACTGCAGGAGCTGCTGTGAAAACTGTAGGAATTGAAACTTTTTTAAGACCGTTCTTTTTAAGGCCTTCAACAACGTTATCAGTCCACTCAACAAGCTGTGCATGTGAAAGATGAGGGCAGCCAACGAAGCAAAGCTTTGGTGTAGCGTTCTTATCTTTCCACATTACAGGGTAGCTTGCCTTAACTCTTTCAAGCTCAGCGTCATCAATAACATAAACCTGTGCGCCCTCTGCAACAAGGCTTTCACCCTGCTCAACTGCTTCAGGAGTAAGGTTTTCGATATGATAAAGACCAACTGCACCGTTTGAAGCTGTTGCAGCACCGAAGTCTTTAAGGTAAGCTTTTGTATCACCGTCAAGCTCTGTGCCGATCCATTTGTCAAGACCTTTAACAAAAGGAACATCTTCCATAACTTTCATACCGATAGCAGAACCGAGAACCTGAGCCTCAGGCTTCTTTGTTGTTTTAACTTCAACAATCCATGTAGCTTTTCTGCCTTCGTCAGTAACAAGGCCGAAGTAAGGAACTTTGCCCACGATTGAACCGAAAAGCTCGATGATACCTGAGTTACGGTTACATCTTGCGCCGAGAACTGAGTTTGCATAAACAACTGCTGAAGACTCTGCCCATGAAAGAACATCGCCTTTTGCAGGGATATTGCCAACCTCGTCCATATAGCATGTGCAGGTGTATGATTTATCGTCAACAAGACCGATTTTTCTTAACTGCTCATCGTAGTTATCCTGCATTGAGTACATAAATTTGTTAAAAACGATGTTTTTAAGGAAGCTTGAAGGAACTTTCGGGTCAACAGGCTTCGGGTCAACAGAGAATTTCTGTGATGAAAGCGCGCCGCCTTCAATAAGCTTATCCATAAGGTCATAAACAGGGCTCATTACTTTAAGGCCGAAGCTTGTAACGAGATGACCCATTTTGCTTGTAACAGGTACCATTTTTGTAGCACCGAAAGCATCACCGTACATAACAAGGGTTTTCATAACCTTTGCCATTGTCTCACCTTTGGAGCCGTTGAGAATTTCAACTTCTTCGTTGGTGAGCTGCATATTGTATTTCATGTCAGTTACCTCCTGAATATTAATCGATTATAATTATACACTTTCATAAAATTATATTCAAGTGTTTTTGTTAATTTTTTGTCGAAGAAAGAAGTTAGCAGATGTTTTAAATAAAATCCGCAACAGCCTTTTGTAATTCTTCTTTAATAAGCTGATGACCTGCAGAGGTAGGGTGAATACCGTCAACACTCCAATATCTTGTGTCACCGTCAGATGAGGCTTTATCAAATTCTTCCTGAAGAGGTACAAATTTCAAATTATATTCTTGTGATATTTCTTCGGATACTTTCGCAAGCTTTCTGACTTCGGTATTAAAGCCTTCCCATAATTTTTCTGTAGCAGAGCCTTTTAAAACAAACGGCTCTAAAATTATAATTTTAATATGAGGCAGACTTTCCGTAATTTCTTCAATAAGCATTTCATAAATCTTTTTGAACTTGCGAGGACCTACGCCACAGCCCATTGTCAGCTCATGAGAAACATCGTTGACGCCTATGAGAATCGACATATAATCGGGTTTTAAATTTATTATATCTTCCTTGATTCTTGCATAAACATCGGTAATTCTGTCACCGCTGACGCCGCGGTTGACAAATTTAACTTCGCCCTTATGATGTCTTTCAATCTCAGAGGCAAGAAGAAATGCATATCCGCATCCTAAGCCGAAATTATCCTGATTATCATCATCTCTTCCGGCATCTGTAATTGAATCTCCCTGAAACAAAAAAGTTTTCATCTCAAATCCCCCTTTTTAGTTATGCTGTTATTCGTAATTTGTTTATCCGACTTATTGTATCATATTTTAAATATAAAACAAACCGGAAAATGTATTTTTTTATTTAATTAAAGTAAACACCTTAGAAAGCAAATTCACAGAAACAACAGTGCAGTTTTTCTGCTGTCAAAATATATAACAATTCAGATATTACTGCCCGGGTGTTTCAACTCAGAGCAAGCGATAAAATAACAGCACCCAAAACAAATTGTTTCGGGTGCTTCTTTTTAATATTTTGCAATTTTAACGAAACGGGGATATGCCTCTTTCCAGGCGTCTGTATCCTGCGGTTCGTAAATCTTAAGTGTTTCACTGTCTGCCACAGCCTGACGGGCATGGGCAATATCTTTGATTGTGCCGTCAGACATAAGCTGAACAGCCACATTACCCATAACAGTTGCTTCAATCGGACCTGCTTTTACTGTTCTGTCGCATGAGTTTGCAGTCATTTTGCAAAGAAGTCCGTCTTTTGTACCGCCGCCGATAACATGAATAACAGGGTAATCTTTACCTGTGCACTGGCAAAGCTTTTCAAAAGTAAGACGGTATTTCATCGCAAGGCTTTCATAAATGCAGCGCATTATCTCGCCCACTGTCTGCGGAACATACTGACCTGTTTTTTCGCAGAATTCTCTGACTCGTCTCGGAATATTGCCCTGAGGGGTAAACTCAGGTGCATCAGGGTCAATAAAGCATTTGAAAGGCTCCTCTGCAAGAGCAAGTTTTTCAAGCTCTGCATAAGAATAATCCTGACCCTCACGCTGCCACTGACGGCGGCTTTCCTGAATGAGCCACAAGCCGATAATATTTTTAAGAAGACCTGTTGAGCCTCCGAATCCGCCTTCGTTGGTGATATTTATTTCAAGTGAAGTTTCATTCACGATAGGTGCGTCAAGCTCTGTGCCGAAAAGGGACCATGTGCCTGATGAAAGGAATGCAAAATCACCCTCAACACAAGGCACTGCAGTAATTGCTGACTGAGTATCATGACCGCAGACTGAAATAACAGGCACTTTATCAACACCGCATTCTTCACAGATTTCGTCTGTGAGCTCACCGAGAACCGTACCCGGCTCAACAAGATCAGCAAAAACACTTTTCGGGATATCGAATGCATTTAAAATTTCATCTGACCAGCTGCGTGTTTCAAGGTCGATAATCTGTGATGTTGATGCGATAGAATACTCTGCGCATTTTTTACCTGTAAGGAAATATGCAAGTAAATCAGGCATAAAGAGCATTTTATCTGTTTTTTCAAGCAAATCAGGGCGCTGCTTACGCAAAGAGATAAGCTGAAAAAGAGTGTTCAGCTCCATAAACTGAATACCTGTGATATTGTAAAGCTTCTCTTTAGGCATAGTTTTAAAAGCTTCTTCAACAAGGCCGGCTGTTCTTAAATCACGGTAATGAACAGGGTTTTCAAGCAGTCTGCCCTCTTTGTCGATAAGGCCGAAGTCAACACCCCATGTGTCAATACCGATAGAGTCAAAGCCACCTGCGATTTTAGCTTTTATTATACCCTGCTTGATTTCGTGAAAAAGACGAAGCACATCCCAATACAGTGTACCGTTAAGCTTAACCGGGTCATTTGAAAAACGGTGAACCTCCTGCAAAGAGATTTTGCCGTTATCAAACGAGCCTATAATTGCACGGCCGCTTGAAGCGCCGAAGTCAAAAGCAAGAACTCTTTTCATACCGTCACCTTATTCAATAACTACGCCTTTCTGGAGAATAACGTTTGCATAAATTGCAGTTTCACCTGTTGCAATAATTGCATATGCGTTTTTAGCTCTTGTGTAAAAAGCAAATCTTTCGATAAGCTCGATATCTTTTTTGCCTTCGTTTTTCTCAATAATCTCTTCATACTCTTTCCAGATAGGAGGACGGTTTTCACTATCGTCATTATCCATAAGAGAAACAGGAGTTTTAACATAAGTATCAAGTGGCATAAGCTTTAAAATAGCGTCAAGAACTTCAGGCACGCCGTGACCGTCAAGACGGATAAGTCTTTTAGCGTTTGAAGCTGCAGGGAAATTACCGTCACCGATAACGATTGTGTCACCGTGACCCATTTCCATAAGAACTTTTAAAAGCTCCGGTGAAAGAATTGAAGGAACATTTTTAAGCATAATCAAAACCTCTTTCTAATTACTGTACATTTCATACATACTCGCATAAATACCGCCTCCGGCAACAAGCTCTTTATGAGAGCCTTGCTCTTCAATGCCGTTCTTGGTAAGTACGAGAATGTTATCTGCATTCTTAATAGTAGTCAATCTGTGAGCAATTGTCAAGGTTGTTCTTCCTTTTGACAGCTCTTCAAGTGACTGTTGTATAAGTTTTTCACTTTCATTATCCAAAGCGGATGTTGCTTCGTCAAGAATCAGGATAGGCGGATTCTTAAGGAAAACACGTGCAATAGACACGCGCTGCTTCTGACCGCCCGAAAGCTTGACACCGCGCTCACCTACATATGTATCATAGCCGTTTTCAAGCTCTGAAATAAATTCGTGAGCACCTGCTTTTTTAGCTGCTGCAATAATCTCTTCGTCAGTTGCATCCTGTTTACCGTAGGCGATATTCTCTCTGATTGTGCCGGAGAAAAGGTAAACATCCTGCTGAACAACACCGATATTGCCTCTTAACGAGCTTAAAGTGAAGTCGTTTATATCTGTACCGTCAACGGTGATAGTACCCTCATTGATTTCATAAAACCTTGGGATAAGGTTGCAGATTGTGGTTTTGCCGCCGCCTGACGGACCCACAATGGCAACATTCTGACCTTTAGGGATATGAATATTAACATTGTGAAGCACATCGTCAAGTTTTTCTGAATATGAAAAGCTGACGTTTTTAAACTCGATTTCACCTTCAACACGGTCAATCTCTTTCGCACCCGGGTTTTCAATATCTTCAGGCTTGATATCCATAATCTCAGTGAAACGCTCAAAGCCTGTCATACCGCGCTGGAACTGCTCACTGAACTGAATAATCTGACGGATGCTGCCGAGAAGGGTTGACACCATAAGAAGATATGCTGTAAGGTCTGCAGGCTGAATCTGCTTGTTCATAATAAAAATTGCGCCTACACAAACTACAAGAATATACATAAGACCGTCAAAAAATCTTACAGTTGTGTGGAAACCTGCCATACTGAAATAAGCCGAGCGCTTAACATCAAAAAAGCGTTTGTTGTTTTTACGGAATTTTTCTCTTTCAACATCTTCGTTTGCAAAGGATTTAACCACACGGATACCAAGCAAAGTATCTTCAACCCTTGCATTGATTTCGCCAAGCTCGTGGCGTTGCTCTTTAAAAGCTTTTTTCATTTTGCCGCGGAATTTTTTGGTAACAATCACCATCAACGGCACCATGATAAACATAATAAGAGTAAGCGGCAGGTTGATATTTGCAAGGTAAGCAAAGCTGCCGATAAATTTAAGCATAGCTATAAAATACTCTTCAGGGGCGTGGTGGGCAAACTCTGCAATATCAAAAAGGTCAGATGTTATTCTTGACATAAGCTGACCGATTTTTGAGTTATCATAATAAGAAAACGGAAGATTCTGTAAATGCGAGAACATATCACGGCGCATATCCGTCTCCATTCTCGTGCCCATAATATGACCGCCTGCCGCCATATAATAGTTGGCTGCGCTGTCAAGTATTCTCAGCAAAAGATAAAAAGCTGCAATTTTGCCTATATAAGTAAAGGTAAGTAATTCAGGGTTGTTGATACCTGTGTCAGTAATGTTTCTTGCGATAATCGGCAGCGCAAGTTCACACACAACGGTAAAGGATGCACAAAGTAAATCAAACGCAAGAAAGCCTACATACTTTTTATAATAGGGCACAAATCTTTTTAAAAGCACAGAGTTCTTTTGCTTACGCTGATGCTCCTCTGCAGATGAACGCGGCATATATCATACCTCCCTATAAGGTAACTTATTTCAAATTCAGAATGATTATATCACAAAAAAATTTTTAATTAAAGTAAATATCTTGAAAAAAATTGATAAATTTGCTTTAATTTATGTATACGATTTGTGGGGGAATTGAAATGTTTGCAAAAGTGCACAGTATGGGTCTTTTCGGCATGGATGTATTCAATGTTGAAGTTGAGGTTGATTTATCTCAGGGACTGCCTAAATTTGATATTGTAGGTCTGCCTGATGCCGCCGTCAGCGAGGCTAAGGACAGGGTGCGCTCCGCTATAAAAAACAACGGCTTCAACTTCCCTGTAAGCAGAATCACCGTCAACCTTGCCCCTGCCGACACCAGAAAAGAGGGCCCCATTTATGACCTTGGTATTTTTGCAGCCTTGCTTATTGCAACAGGTCAGATACGTTCCCGTACAGATGACTACGCTTTCCTTGGTGAACTTGCCCTCAACGGTGAAATCCGCAGAGTCAACGGTGTTTTACCTATGGTTATCAAGGCCCGTGATTCAGGGCTGAAAGCTGTTTTTGTGCCTAAAGAGAACGCCCTTGAGGGTTCGGTTGTCAAGGGTATTGATGTTTTACCCGTTGAGCACGTTTATCAGGTGGTCAACCACATCCACGGTGTTGAAATCATAACCCCTTGCCTGCCTGACAAAAAAGACAGTGACTACCTGCGCTTTGCCCCTGATTTTGCAGATGTGAAAGGTCAGTTTGAAGCACGCCGTGCCCTTGAGGTTGCAGCGGCAGGCGGCCACAATGTTATAATGTTAGGGCCTCCCGGTTCAGGTAAAAGTATGCTTGCTAAAAGGCTGCCGTCAATACTGCCGTCAATGACCTTTGAAGAGAGCCTTGCAACAACTAAAATTTATTCTATCGCAGGTGCTTTGCCTGATGATGTTTCACTTATTACAGACAGACCGTTCCGTTCACCTCACCACTCTGTTTCATCAGTAGGTCTTTCAGGCGGCGGAACAGGCAAATCTTTGCGCCCCGGTGAAATTTCTTTAGCACACAACGGTGTATTGTTCCTTGATGAGCTGCCTGAGTTTAACCGCAGTGTACTTGAGGTTCTCCGTCAGCCGTTGGAAGATGAAAAAATCGTTATTTCCCGAGTAGCAGGTACAGTATCTTACCCTTGCTCTGTTATGCTCGTCTGCGCTATGAACCCTTGCCCTTGCGGATATTACGGTCACCCCACAAAAGAATGCACCTGCCAGAAAGGTGCTGCGCAAAAATATCTTGCAAAGGTTTCAGGACCGTTGCTTGACAGAATTGATATTCATATAGAAGTGCCGCCCGTTGACTTTGAAAAGCTTTCTGATGATGAAAAGGGTGAATCCTCACAGGCTATACGTCAGCGTGTGGATTATGCAAGAAAGCTGCAGCAAAAACGCCTTGAGGGTACGGGTATCACAAGCAACGCCCATATGCCCGCAGGTCTTACAAGAGAGCTTTGCCGACCTACCGATGACGCTATGCTGCTGTTGGAAAATGCATTCAGGCGGCTCGGTCTTTCTGCACGAGCTTATGATAAAATTCTGCGCGTTTCACGAACAATCGCAGACCTTGATGACAGCCTTGATATCAAAGCATCTCATATTGCAGAGGCTATTCAATACCGTTCCCTTGACCGCAAATTCTGGGAAAGATAAAGGAGACACAAATGAAAAAATATTCCTCGTTATTTCAGCTTGTTTCGGCTATGCTTATATTCGGCACTATAGGTGTGTTTGTTAAATACATCCCTTTGCCGTCAGGGATAATCGCTATGGCAAGAGGCTTTACAGGCGTAGCTTTTTTGCTCATTGTTATTCTCATTAAAAAGCAGAAGCTCAACAAAGAAGCCCTTAAAGCCAATCTTTTAAAGCTTGTTGTTTCAGGTGCTTTTATCGGATTTAACTGGATTTTTCTTTTTGAAGCTTATCATTATACAACCGTTGCGACCGCAACACTCTGCTACTACCTTGCACCGATTTTTGTGATAATTGCTTCACCGTTTATATTAAAAGAAAGGCTGTCGGTAAAAAAGATTGTTTGTGTTATAACTGCTCTTACAGGTATGGTTTTTGTTTCGGGAGTTTTGCAAAACGGCATACCCGAAATTTCAGAAATCAAAGGTGTTCTTTTTGGCATCAGTGCCGCATTACTTTATGCATGTGTTATTCTCATCAACAAAAAAACTCACGATGTGCCGCCTTATGATATGACTATTATTCAGCTTGGTGCGGCAGCAATTGTGCTTGCACCTTATAATTTATTGACAGTGGATATTTCATCACTTGAAGCAGATAAAACTGCTATTATCCTGCTGATAACAGTGGGCATAATACATACGGGTATTGCCTATGCCCTTTACTTTTCATCTATGCAAAAATTAAAGGCTCAGACTATTGCGATTTTCAGCTATATTGACCCTATAGTTGCGATTCTGATATCTGCAATATTTTTAAAAGAGGATATGGGCATTTACGGAATTATCGGCGGAGTGCTGATTTTAGGCTCAGCATTCATAAGTGAATTACCGCAAAAAAGCAAGTAACAAAAAATGGTTCGATGATATCATCGAACCATTTTTATTTTATATTACATGCTGTCAGGAACTGTGATTTTAAGCATTTCAAGAACGTTTTTAACTGTATCTTTTACACATGAGCAAAGGTACATTCTTGCCTGCATAAGACTTTCGTCTTCACACTGAACTCTGCATGAATTATAGAATTTATGGAAAAGAGTTGCCAACTCAACAACATATCTTGTAATTCTTGCAGGGTCATATTTTTTAGCAGCCACAACAATTTCATTTGTAAGTGATGCAAGGTGGCTGATAAGCTCCCTCTCTTCATCAGCTACAAGAAGCTTAAGCTCGTCAACCGTGCATTCTCTCGGCTCAATGCCTTCACTTGCAAGTTTTTTGAATATGCTGCAGATTCTTGCGTGAGCATACTGGCAATAGTATGCCGGATTTTTTGAGCTCTGCTCAACAGCAAGGTCAAGGTCAAACTCCATCTGTGAGCCCGGCTCTCTCATATTGAAAAGGAATCTTACTGCATCAATAGGGATCTCTTCAAGCAGGTCAACGAGTGTGATTGCCTTACCTGTTCTTTTTGACATTCTTACAACCTCACCGTCTCGTGTAAGACGAACAAGCTGCATAAGAATTACCTTAAGCTTGTCACCGCCGACACCAACAGCGTCAAGAGCGCCCTGCATTCTTGCAACGTGGCCGTGATGGTCTGCACCCCAGATATCAATAGCTGTGTCAAACTTTCTGACTTCAAGCTTATTTCTGTGATATGCAATATCAGCAGCGAAGTATGTAGGGATACCGTTAGCTCTGATAAGAACGTCGTCTTTAAGCTCAAGCTTATCGATTTCTTCCTGTGTTTTACCCGCACTGAGGAGCTTCTTTGTCTGAACCTCTGCATTTTTATACCACAAAGCGCCGTCTTTTTCATAAGTATAGCCGTTTTTGGTCAGAAGGTCGATAGTTTCTTTAACCTCTCCGCCGTTGTGAAGAGCACTTTCTTTAAACCATGTATCATATTCAATACGGTATTTTGTCAGGTTATCCTGCATAGCCTGAATATTTTTAGGCAACGCAAAATCCGTGAGTGCTTTTCTGCGCTCATCCTGTGAAGCGTCAATATATTTATCACCGTAAACATCGGCAAATTCCTGTGCTCTTACTTTTATATCTTCACCATGGTAGCTGTCCTCAGGCAATTCAACAGCGTCCTCACCTTTGAAAATCTGCTGATATCTGATATCTAATGATAAAGCAAATTTCTCAATCTGATTACCTGCATCATTGATATAAAACTCTTTTTCAACCTCAAAGCCTGCATAATCAAGCACTGCTGCAAGGCAGTCACCCAAAGCACCGCCTCTTGCATTACCCATATGCATAGGGCCTGTAGGGTTTGCTGAAACAAATTCAACATTGATTCTTTCACCTTTGCCGTAATCTGAACGGCCGTAGTCCTTACCTTTTGCCTTGATATCGTTAAGGATAGCACCGTAGTAGCTGTCATCAAGATAAAAGTTTAAAAATCCCGGACCTGCACATTCGCAGCGTGAAAAATATGTACCATCAAGTGAAATGTTTGCAATAATTGTATCTGCAATTTTTCTCGGAGCTGAACGAAGCTCCCTTGCCCATGCCATAGCAACGTTTGATGAGAAGTCACCGTTAGCTCTGTCTGCAGGGACTTCAACATTAAAAGCAGTCTGCGGTACAAGGGCAACCTCACCCTTTTCGGCAGCTTTTTCAATTGCTGAAAGTACACATTCACGAAGCTGTGCCTGAACCTGATTTACAATATAGCTCATTTTATCTACCTCTTTTATTTTTGTATGGTTACAACCAGATGATTTTCACTAAGGTATTCACCGTCAACATCAAGGGAATAAGAAAACTCAAGGACTCCCCCGTCTTCTGTCATTTCAGATGAAACCCTGTTTGCATAAACGCCAAGATTCATAATACCTGCAGGTGTTGCATAAGCGCAGATGTGGCGTTTGCCTTTTTCAATTATCATCTCAGCGCTGAAAGCACCGAGCCTTGTCATGGTGACTTTATCACCCTCGACACTTAAGGTTACAAAGCAACCGTCATAACCTGTGTCGCCTTCTTTATATCTTATTTTATACCCTTTATCATTGAAACGCAAGGAGCCTGTGATTGCAAGTTCAGAGCTTTCTTTTTCACCGTCAATGATATGGGTATCTTTTATTGTTATCAGATATTTCATTTTTCCCACTTTTCACAAGCTAAGCATAAAAGCTTATCTATCAAATCACCGTAAGCTATACCTGATGCAGCAAACATTTTAGGGTACATACTGATTGAAGTAAAGCCGGGGATTGTGTTTGGCTCATTGAGTAAAACCGCACCGTCACTGTGGCGCACAAAAAAGTCAACTCTTGTAAGACCGCTGCAGCCCAGAGCTTTATATGCATTGACTGCTGCTTTGCGGACTTCATCAGATTTCTCTTGCGAAAGACGGGCAGGGATATAAAGATTACTTGCAGAATTTATGTATTTTGCATCGAAATCATAAAATTCGTTACAAGCTTCAACTTCACCCAAAACAGATGCAACAGGGTTATCGTTACCTAAAACGGCACACTCAACCTCAACGCCTGAAATGCCCTCTTCAATAACAAGCTTACTGTCTTCTTCAAAAGCTTTTCTGATAGCAATATCAAGGCTTTCATCATCAGTTGCCTTACTGACACCTACTGATGAGCCTGCATTTGCAGGCTTTACAAAAACAGGGTATCCAAGATATTCATTGACATTTTTAATAAGGTCGGCTTTAACTTCATCATAAGTGTTTTCACTTGCACCAAGCCATTTCGCCTGAGGGATACCTGCAGCATCTGCAAGGGTGTTTGTAACCACCTTATCCATACAGCAGGCTGAAGAAATCATATCGCAGCCCACAAAAGGAATACCTGCCAGCTGAAGCATACCCTGAATTGTACCGTCTTCACCATTTTTGCCGTGAAGAACAGGGAAAACAACGTCAACTCTGATTTTTTTAACAGTATCACCTAAAACGATAATACCGTGGTCGGCTCTGTTTACAGAAATCACAGCAGGTGTGATTTCTGATTTATTGTCAAGCCATTTATCCTCAGGTAAAGCGTCAACCGATCCCTCATAAAGATACCACTGACCGTCTTTGGTGATACCCATTAAAATCGGTTCGTATTTATCCTCAGGAATATTTTCAATAACTGATTTAGCAGAAATCAGTGAAATATCATGTTCACTTGAAACACCGCCGAAAAGAACAAGAACTTTTTTCATTATATCTGCCCCCGATTATGCTTCAAAAAATTTGAGAAATGCTTTTTTAGCCATATATACATCTAATTTTGACACCACTTCATAAGGTGCGTGCATTGAGAGAACAGGCACACCTACATCAACTACGTCAACATTCATATTGGCAACATATTTTGCAACGGTTCCGCCGCCGCCTTCGTCAACCTTGCCAAGCTCACCTAACTGCCAGTTTACACCGTTTGCATCAAAAATACGTGCAACCTCACCAACAAACTCTGCGCTGGCATCTGATGTTCCGCTTTTACCTCTTGAGCCTGTATATTTTGTAACAACAATGCCTTTGTTGATATACGCCGCATTCATTTTATCAAGAACACCCGGATAAGTCGGGTCGAATGCTGCGTTTACATCAGCAGAAAGGCATTTTGATTTTGAAAGAACATCTCTGCCCATAAGACCCTCTGTGTGAGCAAGGTCAGCAATAAAATAGCGAAGATATGATGAATGAAGACCTGTATTACCGTCAGAACCTGTTTCTTCTTTATCTGTAAGAACGGTAACTGCCGTGTATTCAGGTGCACCGTCAAGCTCAATAATTGCCTGAAGTGCAGGGTAAGCACAGACTCTGTCATCATGACCGTAACCGCCGATAAGGCTGCGGTCAAAACCGATATCAGAAACAGGCATAGCAGGTACAGCCTCTAACTCAGCTGTTAAGAAATCGCGCTCAACAATGCCGTATTTTTCGTTAAGGATTTTCATTATATTGAGCTTTACAAGTTCACTGCCTGAATCACTTTTGAAAGGAAGTGAACCAACAAGAATATTAAGCTCCTCACCTTTGATAATTTCAGGTGCTTTGCGCTGCATCTGACTTGCAGCAAGATGAGGCAGCAAATCTGTAATAACAAACTGCGGGTCACCCTCATTTTCACCGATGTTTACATTTACAACGCTGCCGTCTTTTTTAACAACAACGCCGTGAAGTGAAAGAGGAATGCACACCCACTGATATTTTTTGACACCACCGTAATAGTGGGTTTTGAAAAGCGCAATATCAGTATCTTCATAAAGAGGATTTGGTTTAAGGTCAAGTCGGGGTGAATCGATATGTGCAGCTGCAATTCTCACACCTTCACTCACACTTCTGTTACCGATAACAGCAAGGATAACAGCTTTGTTTCTGTTAAGATAATATACTTTATCACCTGCTGAATATTTTTTGTTTTTGTCGAATTCTTCAAAACCGTTTTCTTTTGCAACAGCAACTGTAAATTCAGCTGCTTCACGCTCTGTTTTGCAAGAATTAAGGAATTTTTTATAGCCTTCGCAAAACTCAAAAGCAACCTGCATCTCAGCGTCATCAATCACCTTTGCAGTATGCTCATTATCCATAAAGAGCTCTTCTTTTAAAAGTTCAACCTGAGTTTTTTCTTTTGACATGATATTACCTCCTGAATCCTGAATAAACTGTTTATGTCGAATTGTGTTCCAATATAAAACTAATTAAAAATTTTTCATTTTCTCTTTGCGACAAGATTTTTATTGCCCTCAGATTAGAATATATCTGCAAGGTCAACTTCGCCGTCATTGTTTTCAATAACAATATCTGCCACACTCTTATAGTATTGCTCATCAGGCTGGGCGTTTATTCTCTCTTTTGCCTTTTGTGACGAAATAGAATCCCTTGCCATTATTCTTTTAAGGCGGATTTCTTCATCAGCCGTAACTACAAGAATTTTTGAGCAATAGTCATAAAGCTTGCTTTTTGTAAGCAACGCTGCGTCAACCACAAAAACAGGATATTTGTTTTTTTCTTCAATAATTTGCGAAACAACTGACTTTGTAATTGCAGGGTGTGTGATTGCATTCAACTGCTGTCTGCCTTGGGCGGTGGCAAAAGCTTTTTGTGCAAGAAGCTTTCTGTCCAGACTTCCGTCAGGCAGAAGAATCTCTTTGCCGAAAGCCTGAGCAAGTTCTTCTAAAACAGGTGAGCCTTTTTCGGTAACCTGACGGGCAATTTTATCGCAGTCGATAATCCGCCAACCTTTTTTTGCAAGTTCTTTTGCAACGGTGGTTTTACCTGCACCTGTCTGACCTGTCAGACCGTAAATTTCAGGCATTTCTATCACTCTGAAAGCAGCTGCACGAATAAGACGGTTATAAACAGCAAGGCCTACTCCTTGTGGGTCAGGCCGTCTGACAAAAACTCTTTTCGCGCCTGATTTGTCAACTTCTCTTAAAAGTGAAAATAAATTGTGCGCCTGCTCTTCAGGGTGGTTTTCTCTGCCGTAGCTGATAGCTTTTACAGGCAGACTCTCCTCCTCAGAATCAAAGCAAAGAGCAAAATCACCATCCTGCGCCACACTTTCAATGTAACAACGGAAAGACGGAAGTGAGCCTTTGATAATATATACCTCTGCGTTAGGTGAATAATGCTTATATTTCATACCCGGTGACGCTGCAACGGCACCCTCAGGCAATTTTTCAAGCACAGCATCGTCAATCTCAATTTCACCTAAAACGCTTTCAAGCTGCTCAGGTGTTATTCCGCCGGGTCGGAGCAACCGCGGTACAGGTGTAGCAAGGGTGATAACCGTTGACTCCACACCCACTGCACTTTCGCCGCCGTCAACAATGGCGTCAATTTTGCCGTCCATATCATCAAGGACATGCTCTGCTTTTGTCGGACTGGGGAACCCTGACGAATTAGCGCTCGGCGCAGCCAGAGGCACACCTGAAGCCCTGATGATTGCACGTGCAACAGGGTGAGAGGGCATTCTGATAGCCACCGTTGAAAGATTGGGGCTGACCGCATCAGGCACAACATCTGCTTTTGGCAGAATTATTGTCAGCGGACCGGGCCAGAATGCATCTGCCAGAGCCTTGGCTTTATCAGGGAACTCCGTAACAAGAGGGTAAACCTCATCAATTGAACTGATGTGAACAATAAGGGGGTTATCGTTAGGTCTGCCCTTTGCAATAAATATTTTATTTACTGCATCGGAGTTGAGTGCATTAGCAGCAAGGCCGTATACCGTTTCGGTAGGGATTGCCGCAAGACCTCCGTTACGGAGAATCTCTGCAACTGCCTGTATATCTTCTTTTTTATCAGTATCTTTTATTTTAAAAAACTTTGTTTTCATTCTGAATCAGCTTTCAATTTTTCTGCTGTGTCAGCAGTGATAAGTGCATCAACGACTTCGTCAAGGTCGCCGTTAAGTATAGCCTCAAGCTTGTAAAGAGTAAGACCGATTCTATGGTCACTTACTCTGCCCTGAGGGTAGTTATATGTGCGGATTCGCTCACTTCGGTCACCTGTACCCACCTGAGCTTTTCTTTCGCCTGCGATTTCGTTATTCTGCTTTTCGCGTTCAGCTTCAAGAATACGGGAACGGAGGATTTTCATAGCCTTGTCTTTGTTCTTGTGCTGACTGCGTTCATCCTGGCACTCAACAATTGTGCCTGTAGGTATATGAGTGATTCTGATAGCAGACTCGGTTTTATTGATATGCTGACCGCCTGCACCGCTTGAACGGAAGGTATCAATCTGCAAATCTGCAGGGTTGATTTCAATATCGACCTCCTGAGCTTCAGGCAAAACGGCAACGGTTGTGGTTGAGGTATGGATTCTGCCCTGGCTCTCGGTCTCGGGTACACGCTGAACTCGGTGAACACCGCTTTCAAACTTAAAGCGTGAGTATGCACCGTCACCCTCAATCATAAAGCTGATTTCTTTGAAGCCGCCAAGCTCGGTAGGGCTTGACGAAAGAATCTCTGACTTCCAGCCTTTTGTTTCGGCATACATTGAGTACATTCTGAAAAGAGAGTTGGCAAAAAGTGCAGATTCTTCACCGCCTGCACCGCCGCGGATTTCAACGATAACGTTTTTATCATCGTTAGGGTCGCGGGGAAGAAGAAGAATCTTAAGCTCTTCCTGTGATTTCTCTATAATCTCTGCGTTTTCGGTAAGCTCCATCTGAGCCATTTCTTTAAGCTCTTTATCAAGGCCGCCCTCGTCAAGCATCATTTTAGCTTCATCATAATCATTCTGTGCCTTTTTAAGCTCCCTGTATTTTTCAACAATAGGGGTAAGATGCTTTGTTTCTTGCATAAGCTTTTTGTATTTCTGAATATCTGACACTACATCAGGGTCAAAAAGCTGGGCATTTATCTGCTCAAATTTTTCTTCTATAGCAGCTAATTTATCAAGCATAAATATCTTCCTTTCGTACCAAAATAATCATGATACACATTATTCAGATTCTCTGATAATCTGTTTAATATTTTTTTCGATTTTGGAGCGCGGCACCATAACCTCACGGTTACAGCCGATGCAACGGATTTTAAAATCCATACCCACGCGCAAAACAGTAAACTGACTTTCGCCGCAGGGGTGATTTTTTTTCATAATAAGTAAATCGCCTACTCTTACATCCACGCAAACGCCCCCATTCTCTATAATCTTTTTTATTATAACACAGTTTAATAAAAAAGTCATCACTTTTTAAAGAATATAAAAACATTTCTAATGCATATAAATTAACAGCATATTAAAATAAAGGTGGTAAAACTTATGACTACATTCAGACCTGAAGGTCAACTCATCAGCGAAAAATCAAATATTGATGCCCTTGCATCATGCGCAGCCATACACGAAGCCTATTATATGGACACCACATTGGAAGCACGCGCCATGCTTTGCGACAGAGAACATAATCTGAAAGTGGATTTAGGCTGTATGTACGGCATCATCCCTCACAGCGAAGGTGCGGTGGGCATTGATAACGGCTCCGTCAGGGATATTGCTCTTATCTCAAGAGTAAATAAACCTGTTGTATTTAAAATCACAGGCTTCAGCTATGACGAAAACGGAACGGAATACGCCATTCTTTCAAGGAAAGCCGTTCAGCAGGAGTGTATCGACAACTACGTTTCGCACCTGAAACCCGGTGACATCATCAAAGCAAGGGTTGCCCATATGGAAAGCTTCGGCGTTTTTCTTGATATCGGCGCAGGTATCAACGGGCTTCTGCCTATCGACAGTATTTCTGTTTCCCGTATCCCTCACCCTTCGGTGCGTTTCACAACAGGGCAGATGATAAAGGTTATTGTGAAATCTGTTGACGACATGGGCAGACTCACCTTCAGCCACAAAGAGCTGTTGGGCACATGGGAGCAGAATGCAAAAGAATTTGCTCCCGGCGAAACAGTGCCCGGTATTGTACGCTCTATTGAGAATTACGGTATTTTTGTTGAACTTGCGCCAAACCTTGCAGGTCTTGCAGAGTATTCACCCGGTGTTCAGGCAGGCAGCCATGCAGGTGTATACATCAAAAGCATTGTACCCGAAAGAATGAAAATCAAGCTTATCATCGTTGACTCGTTTGATGCTCAGTACCCTAACCCGAAGATCAAATACTACACCGACTCGGAGCATATTGACCATTGGGTATATTCACCGGATAAATGTGAAAAGGTGATTGAAAGCGTTTTTTAACCTGATTTCAGCCTGAAAAACGGTAATATTTTTATATCAAAAAACAAAAAATCTCTTCTTTTCTCTTGAATTTAAAAAATTGCAGTGATATAATTCTACTATAAAGTATTTTAGGGGAATATCGCATTTTTTCAGCTAAGGAGGGATTTTTTTGTCAGCTGATTTACATTGTCATACTCGATTATCTGACGGTTCAATGGGCATTGAAGATATTATTAACCTTGCAGAAAAGCGCGGAATCAATACTATCTCCATCACAGACCATGACTGCATGGCAGGTAACGTCAGAGCTAAAATCATCGGTGAACGCAAAGGGATCACTGTTATCCCCGGCGTTGAAATCTCAGCAACCGACAACGAGACAGGTGAAGAGGTTAATATCCTTTGCTATCTTTGTGATTCACCTGACAGATTAGAGGGCCTTTGCCACAGGAATCTGCTCGCTCGCAAAAAGGCAGCTCAGCTTATGATGCTTAAAGTTGCGCAGAAATATCCTATCACACCTAATCTTGTGCTCAGTTGCGCTCAGGGTTCAACAAATGTTTATATTTCTCACATTATGGCTGCCCTTCTTGAAAGCGGTATGACCACCGAAATCTGCGGTGAGCTTTATAACGAGCTTTTTTCAGGCGAAAACAAGGCTTTTCTTGTTACACCTAAGTTTGAAGATGCCTGTAAGGTAATCGAAGCAATCCATGAAGCAGGCGGTATAGCCGTTCTCGCTCATCCGGGCAAATATTCATCTTATGATGTGCTTGAAAGATTGGTAAAAGCAGGTCTTGACGGCATCGAAGTATGGTGCCCTGACCATAATGACAGCCAGGTTGAATACCTGACAGCTTTCGCTAAGAAAAACAAGCTTCTTACCACAGGCGGCAGTAACTTCCACGGCAGATATAACCGTCAGTGCGTTACTGTGGGCTCTTATCTTACACCCGATAAGCAATTCTCTGAGCTTTCAGGCTATAAATCAAAAATCAAGAGAAGGCAAAAAGCTCTCGAATCTACAGATAAATAACAGAGGATAATAAAATGAAAACTGATTTTGACGGTGATATTAAAATCTATCATAAAAAATCAAGTGTTGAAGCCAATGAGTTTGACAGCCTTGCCAGAGATATTGACTTTCACAAGGCTAACGGCAACACTAAAAAAGCGCAGGAAGCAGGCGCAGCGTTAGCATGCCTCAAACCTACTGATGAAGCCCTTGGGATTCTCAGTGAAGCCAAGGAGCTGCCCTCTGCAATTTTATATCAGGCAAGGGTGCTTATAACCTTCCTTTGCGGCAGAGTCACAAGAGAAACTGTCAACTCCCCTATCCTTTCTGATTTAATCAGAAAAGCTATTTATGATTATCTTAAAGAAAACGAAAACGGATATTACAAAAATATCGCTGACGGTGCAGCTTTCACATTCTACCGCCTTGCGCTTAAAAAAGAGGGTGACAAGGCTCAGGAAGTAGGCATTGAGTTTGCAAAAATGTGCTCTTCTAAAAACAATAAATTCCTCATTGAACTTGGCGAAAAGATTTATCTCAACACAACCCGATATGTCAGATCGCTACTTGATGAATGTAATTTTCAATTTTAAATAAATCAAAAAATCATCGGGCATCAACCCGGTGATTTTTCTTTTAGCATGTTGATTGATTATAAAAAATATGCTACAATCAGCCCAGAACCTTATGTCAGGCGGTGCTTTTATGAAAAATCAAAAAACAAGAAATATTGTCGAATTTTCGGTTACAACCGTACTTATGGGTCTGCTGGTTTATGCAGCATATTCACTCTGGTTTATTTTTGACGGTGCCGAAAGTTCCTTTGACGTTCATCTTTACACCGGTCTTTCCGGTATTGCATTGGGATGGAGTCTGATGATTTTTGTTCAGTCTTTATTCAAAAAATCAGGTTGGATACCGAAGCTCATAGCTTTTGTAGCAGGTAACGGCTTTTTCCACGGACTCATATGGGGCATAAATGCAAAAATCAATGCCGATAACTTTAATAAAGACAACGTTATCATCAAAACCTATACTGTTGCTTTTTCTATTGTAGCAATATTACTCCTGGCAGCCTTTATCTTAAGAGCAATCTCAGGCTACAGAGCAGCTAACATCATTCTTGCTGTAATATATCTTGTTGTTTCCTGCGGCGGACTGTATAGCTTCAACGCAGAAAACATCAGGGCTATTCAATACAAAAAGAACATTTCCTTCGGCAACATAACCGCTGACGAAATGGGTATCACTGACGGTGAAAAAAGCCGTTGTTCAAAATGGTTTGAAGATAATTTCTTTTCAGAAAACGCCGACTACCCCTTCACATTTAAGGTTGACGGTGAAGAATTCAACCCTGCTGACTGGGAAAAATCTCAGGGTGAAAAGGTTGAAGACGGCTCTGTTTACACTAACGGACACACCGAATACCTCATTTTAACAAACAAAGAAAAACAGCTTGAAATAACTGTTGAGGCAACAATTTTTGAATCAAACGCTACCTGCCAGTGGACAGTTTATGTCAAAAACACAGGCACAGGCAATTCAGGCGTAATCAGTGATTTTTATGCTCTTGATTCTACTTTTGACACAGGCAAAGCTGACCTCTATTACTCTATGGGCAGTGACACTGCGGCAAGTGACTTTTCACTTATCAAAAAAAATCTTAATTCCTTTAAAAAATCTTTTTCAGGTGTTGACGGCAAACCTACAGAAAAATATCTGCCCTATTTCAACATCGCAGGTGAAAATTACGGTATGATTCTCGGCATCGGCTGGACGGGTCAGTGGGCAGCAGAAATGTCTGCGCACAAGGGCACCACATCCGTAAACGCGAAACAGGAGCATTTTGAGGCATATCTTCTTCCCGGTGAATCTGTACGCTCACCGCTTGTTTCGATAAGCTTTTATGAAAACGATAACCCTCTCAAGGGATTCAACCTTTTCAGAAAATGGATTATGGACAGTGTTTATCCCGAATCTGTTACACAGAATTCTTACACTGTGATGGAGGTTGCAGGTCCTCTTTCCACAAGAACAACTGATGAAATTATCGAAATTCTTGACGGTATAAAAGAAAATGTTTATGAAAACACCGACTGCTTCTGGATGGACGCAGGCTGGTATAAATACAACGAGGGCTGGTATGACGGAGTAGGCAACTGGATTGTTGACACCTCAAGATACGATAACGGTATATCTGAGCTTTCTTCTTACGCTGCAAAGAAGGGCCTTGGCCATGTTTTATGGTATGAGCCTGAAAGAGTTTTTGCCGGCACCGAATTCCACAAGGTGGGCTCTGAGCATGAGCAGTGGCTTATTGACATAGGTGATGACAGTATTATGTGGAACCTTGCAAATAAAGACGCCCACAAATATTATTGTGATTATCTGCTCAATTCTCTTAAAGAGAACGGCGTTACGGTTTACCGCCAGGATTTCAACTTCCCGCCTCTTGAATATTGGCAAAAAGCTGACTCGGAATTTTACGGCGGCAGAACAGGTATATGTGAAAACCACTATGTTACCAACCTTTATGCATTCCTCGATTATCTGAGTGAAAACATTGACGGCCTTATAATTGACAACTGCGCTTCAGGCGGTAAACGACTTGACCTTGAAATGACCTTCCGCAGTATTCCTTTCTGGAGAAGTGACTATAACTGCTCTTACCGCCCTGACCTTTTTGACGCAACCCAGTCCCATACATACGGCATTTCATTCTGGCTTCCGATAACAGGCTCTGCACTTTATATGGCAGATGAATATTCCGGAAGATCAGCTATTATGCCGCTTATGCTTATGGACTTTTTCTCAAACACTCATTCTGATTTCAGCTTCTATAAAGATCAGCGTGAGCTTATGGCAGGCAACTATTATCCTCTTGACTTCGGCAGCTTTGACAGTAATAAAATGCTTTCAATGCAATTTTCTACTCAGGATAATTCGGCAGGTACCGTTTTAATCTACAAGCGTGCACAAGTTAAAGATACAGAATATTGTGCTAAGCTCAACGGTCTTGTACCATCGGCAACTTACAAGATTTATGACATTGATAACCCTGATACAATCCGTACCTTTACAGGTGAAGAGCTTATGACAAACGGCATAACCCTTGACCTTCCCGAAGGCGCAAAAGCAATTATTCTTATGTTCAGCGCAAATTAAACTGAAAGCCTCCCTTTTGAGGGAGGCTTCAGCTTGTTTTCAGACCGTCAGGTATCTAAATCTGCTTTGCAGAATCAGTCTTCCATTTGTTTGCCGATAAAGGATGCGGCAACCTGAGCTAATTTCATATCAGTTTCTGACGCTGAAGAAGTATCTGTTGCAAGAAAAACAACTGCACCCAACACATCACCGCTTGAAATAATCGGCACTGCAATTTCTGCCTGATGAGAAACACCCTCCACCGGCACAAGATTCTCATTCCCGCTTCTCATAAATGTTGTACGGTTTTCCATAATAACCTCAAGTTCTTCAGTAATTCTTCTTTCACTGAACTCTCTTTTAGGTGCGCCCGAAACAGAAATTACATGATCCCTGTCGCAGATAATAACCGGCATATGAACACTGCGGTTAAGCACCTCGCAATATTGGTCGGTTGTATCGGTAAGCTCACCTACAGGTGAATATTTTTTGAAAATCACACCGCCCTGAGTGTCGGTAAAAATCTCAAGCGGCGCGCCCTCTTTGATGTGCATAGTGCGCCTGATTTCTTTAGGGATAACGACTCTCCCAAGGTCGTCAATTCTTCTCACAATACCTGTAGCTTTCATAATATATACAAAATCTCCTTGCTTTACAAATTTGTACTGTTAGTATCTGTAAAACAAGGAGATTTATACTGTTTGATCGTTATTTTAAATCAAATGATTTCCAAATCGTTTTTTGAAGGGAATACAGGATAAACGTCATTCAAAGTATCGGAATACCAATATGCCACAGAGGAAATATCATCTTGAAGAGGCAGATATCTCCCTTCGCTTCTCCAACCGAGAGCCTGTATGGTAACTTTCAAATCTTCCTTAAAATAAATCGGATCGGTGATATGCCAACGGTACATATTAAAATATCTCTGCGAACGGTATGTGCCATCCGTGTGACAAACTTTATACATTCCCGAATATGGAGTAGTAAACTCAGCATATTCACCGTTGACATCAAAGTCATACGCACCGCAAAAATAATCTTCCGTGCCGGTGCCGCAAACGGTGGGGAATTCCTTGTCACCGTCAATGTAAAATTTAATTTCGCCTTCGCCCCACCAGCCGTTATTTTTTACACCCCAATGCATGTAGGTGCCAACATAGTGACCGTTTCCCTTAATATTATCCAAAATCACATACGGTTCTTTATAAGGTAGAGGATTTACGCGGCGATACTGCGCATGGAAATAAAGAGAATCCGACGGCAGCACCTTTTCTTCGCAATCGATCTGATAAAAGATGTGGCAGGCATCTGCGCCAATATTTTCTACTTCTACCCGGAAAGATTTAAAATAGGGCATTTCGAAATAGCAGTTAAGTCCTCTTTTTGGATTGACGCACATGGCAAGGCTACTCAGCTGGCGATATTCTTTATAGTCAGCATTACAAAAGAAATCCGAGAGTGGAGCTTCTACAGCCGGTTTTTTGTATCCGTCAAAATAGATGCGAAGAATCAAAAGTCTTCCTGCCTTTGCACTATCGGTTATCCAAATATGTTTGATTGCGCCTTGACCTTTAATATCCGCCAATACAAGAACTTCACCGGGTTGTGACACAAGATACGGATTTACCTTCCAGCCCCGACCGAGTTCTCTCGCTGCATAAGAGGCGCTGCCTTCGGCGGCCATCCCGCCTTTCCCTTTTTCGCCCGTAAGATTTTCTGGTGATACAGAAAATGCACGAATTTCCTTTTTGATTGTAAGATTATTTAACATTTCTACTCCTCCGATTACAATAGGATATTGAAATAATACTCAAAATCCATTATAATGCAAATAACATATCTTGTCTTATATTTAACATTTGTTGCGGGAGGTTGTTTGAGATGTTAGATAATTCCATCATAAATCCATACATTCGTGTGGCTATGCAATCAATTTTACGCAAGGGCACCAAGATTGCCCGTCGAATCATTTTTGATTATGAACTGATATATGTTGCAAACGGCGAGTTCATTCTCAATTACAATGAAACGGATTACAAATGTGCAAAAGGACAGTTTATATTGCTTCGGCCGGGCATATCCCATAGTTTTTCCGTAACCGATACAGATCTTTCTCAACCACACATTCATTTTGATATAACGCACATATCCAACAGCAAGCAGGTGCCTGTTTGTTTTAAGGATTTAAACGCGCTTGGTGATGAGGAGCGAAAACACATCCGTGAGGATATTTTTCGAAAATATCCCAAAACGCCGTTTGTTGTCTTTTCTGATCATCATGCGGCTCTTGAAATTTTTTATACCATTGTGAACCATCCGAAGCCTTCTTCGTTGACGCAAAAAGGGTTGCTTATCAGGCTTATTGATATGTTGATAGAGGATAATTTTCCTGAAACATTTGTGGATAACACCGAATTTATTTATAGCATTGAAGAGCAGGTGAAGGATTACCTTGATGCAAATCAAGGCTTAACATCCAATTTAGACGACATTGCCAAACAGTTTAATTACAGCAAGTGTCATTTGGAACATCGTTTTAAGTACAGATACGGTATCAGCCTTATTGCTTACCGCAACAATAAGCGTATGCAGTCAGCAAAAATAATGCTTACAACCCACTCTGTATCTGATGTGTCTAATAAATTAGGATTTTCATCTATTTACGTTTTTAGCCGTGCGTTTAAAAATTATTTTGGCATTTCCCCGAGTGATTACAAAAAAGCGAGGTGAATTCACCTCGCTTTTGCTATGTATAAAAACCGCCCAAAACCCGTTTTTAACACCAATGCGTTCAATGGGGCAAACCAGTGAAAACCCTATTGTTTATGCGGGCTTCAGGCGGTTTGCCCTATTATAACGCATTCCTCAATTCTTCTAACAATTCCAGTGGCTTTCATAATATATAGTATTCTCCTTTAAATTCAAATCGTGATACTATTATTTGTGATAAAAGGGAATTTATACTGCGCAAATTTACTTTTTAAGGTGGTTGTGATATAATAATTTATAGGTGGTGAAGGAATAATGAGCGAACCTATTTATTTCTCAAAAATCGAATTTATTGAAACCATTGGCTATGGAAATCCCGATAGTATAATACTATTAAATTTGCCAGAGCAAGAACTTTCTTATCAAGTGTTTAAATGGAAATATCAATCTCCTGCTATTCAGGGTGTAGAGACAGAAGAATGGAATGGCAAGCTGCATTCTTATGATACACGATATCCTGCAAAATGGATTTCTTCTCAAAAAACTAACTTTAAGCCGACACTTTATAAAGATGAACATTATGAGCAAGAAGTGATTTTTTCCTATGGAATTAAATTAACAGAGCAACAAATGGAAAAATTGCTTCCGTTATGTAATGCACTTGATTTTGAGCCTTTTCGTGATAGAGAAATGATAATGGGAGAAGAAGGCTATTGTGGATATCGCGATGAAGTGCAAGTGCAGTTTAGAGGGATAACGGATTCGCATATTCCTTTGTTAGAGTTGCCAATGTACTATTATTATGATAGTGAGCACATTTGGCCGAGCGAAAAATTATATCGCCATATAATCAAAAATATCTTTGACAAACAAAAGAAAATGAAGGGGTGGTACACCACTTACGGTGGTTTTTCTTTGCCAATATAACCATAAAGCGAGGTGAAATTCACCTCGCTTTTGCTATGTATAAAAACCGCAGAAAACCTGATTTTGACACCAATGCGTTCAGTGGGGCAAACCAGCGAAAACCTTAGTATTCATGCGGGTTTGGGACGGTTTGTCCTAAAATAACGCATTCCTCTGTTCTTCTCACAATTCCTGTTGCTTTCATATATACATTTCTCCTTAAATTACAAATTGTGATGTTAGTATTTGTGATTAAAGGGAATTTATACTGCGCAAATTTACTTTTGAAACTAAATATGTTATAATAAATTAAAGGCGGTGATTTTATGAAAGATAGATTTTCTGATTATGCAGACAATTATACCGAATACAAGAATTTTATTTATTCTTTTTTGGAAGATAGACCTATTACAGAAGGATATGATGCTCAATGTGATGGTTTATACTTTATTGACGAAGATGATTTAACAGAACGAGAACGACTAATTATGATGTTGTCTGTAATAAAATGGGAAATAGACCATGATATGTTGACTGATGAATTAAAAGATGAATTAGATTATTATTATGACGAGCTAATATCTGAAAGATTGTTGCTACATATAGAAGCGGAAGATTTACAAGCAATCAAAACGGATTTGACTGATTGCTATAAAAAAATTTTTGGGTAATAAATTAAAGATAAAGAACAAGCGAGGTAAAATTCACCTCGCTTTTGCTATGTATCAGTCAAAATATGCCATTTTTCGTCAAAAATTTTTCTTCAAAAATCGCCCGCAAACCCGGCATTTATAAGGATTTATTACACTTTTGTGTTATTATACCTCATTCCTCTATTCTTCTAACAATTCCAGTGGCTTTCATATATAAAAACTCCTTTAAATTCAAATCGTGATGTTAGTATTTGTGATTAAAGGGAATTTATACTGCAATAATTTACTTTTACATTCAAATGTGTTATAATATTTTTAATAAAGTCCGTTTTATAGGACAATGTGTATGGTATTATAAATACATAAAATTAAAGGAGTTGTATTATATGACCGAAAAAGCACTTTACGAAAAACTGTTAAATATTCTCGAAACTATAGATAGAGAAAAATATACGGATATTGTATCTATTATTGAATGCAATATTGAAGATGACGGCACCGTTTATATGGATGCTTTTGATTTTGCGTGCGAATTGCACGGTGCAGACGGGGCAGAAGTTTTGCCAAAAGAGGTTGCAGAACTAATGATTGAGATTTATCTCGAAGAGATTGCTAATGAAAATCCTGATGCAATGACAGATCTCGGTTCGCTATATTACACAGGCAGATGCGGTGAACAGAACTACGAAAAAGCAGTCAAGTATTATACAATGGCAGACAGGCTTGGTGAGAGACAAGCAACCGAAAATCTTGGATATTGTTATTATTACGGTCGCACGGGAGAGGTCGATTATAAAAAGGCGTATCACTATTTTGTAAAGGGTGCCCTTGATAATCATCTCAATTCTCTGTACAAAATCGGTGATATGTATAAGAACGGCTATTATGTTGAAAAAGACGAAAAAGAAGCTTTCTACATTTACACTCATTGCTATGAACAAATGAACGAAGTCTGTGCAGAACTAATTGGTGCGGATATTTGTATGCGCATGGGCAACGTTTACTTTTATGGCATTGGCACAGAAAAAAATTATGAGATGGCTCTAAAATACTATCAAGAAGCAGAACAACACTATTATAGAAAAATAAATAATGGTGATTTCTTTGCTAAAAAAGGACTTGAAGGCGTCATTGAAAAACAAAACGAAATCAGGAAAAAACTTTTAGATGAGCTCCCTGATTTTAGTTGGAAAGAGTAAAAAAGAAAAGCGAGGTGAATTTCACCTCGCTTTTGCTATGTATAGGTCAAAATATGCTGTTTTTTGTCAAAAAAATTTCTTAAAAACCGTTCCAAAACCCTAGTATTTATAAGGGTCTATCGCACTTTTGTGTTATTATAACACGAGCCTCTATTCTACGAACTATTCCTGTTGCTTTCATAATATATAGTATTCTCCTTTAAATTCAAATCGTGATACTATTATCTGTCATCAAAATAATTTTATACTGCTGATATTTACTTTTCAGCCTGCTTTTGATAAAATAATTTTGTATTTTTGAAAAATGAGGGAGCAAATATGAATAAAGCAAAAAGGAACTACGGCATTGACCTTTTCAGGGTTGTATCGTTAATCGGTGTGATAATATTACATATATTAGGGCACGGCGGTGTATTGGACGCCACTGAGCAAGGCTTAAATTATCAGATTATCTGGTTACTTGAGCTCCTGGCATTCCCTGCAGTGAATTGTTTTGTTTTAATTTCGGGCTTTGTAGGTTATAAAAGTGAAAAAAGCTACCCAAAATTAAAGAATATTATATCTTTGTTTTTCACGGTTATATTTTACTGCACTTGTATATGCGTGGCAATCCAGTTAATTTCACCCGACAATGTTGATATCTTTGACCTTTTCCAATCATTTTTTCCTGTTTTAACAAAGCAATACTGGTTCTTCACTATGTATTTTGCAGTATTTCTTCTTTCACCAATGCTCAATCTGTTGGTTAATAAGGCAAATGCAGAGATGCTTGGTATCGGTTTTGTTACGATAGTAATTTTGTCATTTTCAGACACACTGACAGACATATTTGTCTTTAAAAACGGATACAGCGTTATCTGGTTTATGGCTCTTTACTTAATTGGTGCCATAATGAAAAAATATGATATTGCGAACAAAATATCTGTCGCAGTCTCTGTTATCGGTGCTGCAGCAATGCTGATATTCACCTGGTTGATGAAAATTTATCTCCCTACCTTCAGTATAGGAATTTTAGGTATTTCAAATATCGGAGACAAGCTGGTTTCATACTGCTCCCCTGCTATGTTGATGTTGGCAATTTTCTTGCTTTGCCTTTTCAACAAAATGAAAATAAGCAAAAAGCTGAATCCTGTAATTGCATTTTTATCATCATCAGCTTTTTCGGTTTATCTTATTCACGAAAACAAGCATATCAGAAGATTGCTTATAAAAGATAATTTTGAATTTTTAGCAGAAAAAAATCCTTTTGTAACAATAGCTTTAGTTATTGCTTTTGCAATAGGAATATATTTAATCTGTACGTTTGCAGATAAACTCCGTATGCTGATTTTTAAACTGTTTAAGGTTGATACTATCTCTGCAAAGCTGGAAGATATAATCAAATCATTATTTAAAAAATGTTTTGCCTTTTTAACCGATAAAACTTCACACAATACGTAAATTCAAATCAAAAACAGCGAGGTGAATTTCACCTCGCTTTCGTTTTACATATCGTCAACTATTTTTTGCATATCCGGGGGCATGGGAGCTTCAAAGGTCATCATCTTTTTTGTTACAGGGTGGCACAGCGTCAGCTTTGAACGGTGCAGAAGCTGATGGCCTAAATCAAGCTCATCTTCACCATACATACTGTCACCGAGAATGGGCATACCAATGTGTGAAAAATGGACTCTTATCTGATGCGTTCTGCCTGTTTCGGGCAATACTCTTACAAGAGTCAGCTCATCATTACCTTTGATTTTTTCATAATGGGTGATTGCCTGTGCGCCGCCCTCACCCACTGCGCGGTATGTTTTTATAGGGTCAGGTCTTATAATCGGTGCATCAATGGTACCTCTGTCTGTTTTACCCTTTACAACTGCAAGGTACTCCTTATGCATACCGATAGAAATTCTGTCGGCACTGTAAGAATTCAGCGCACACACCACCACGCCTGATGTGCCTTTATCGAGCCTGCCTACTGCCCTGAATACAGTGGGTTTGCCCTGCTTTTTAAGGTGATAAACCAGGGCATTTGCAAGGGTATCACCCTGATGATTATGGCTGGGGTGCATAGCTAAAAAAGGGCCTTTGTTTATAATTACAATATCATCGTCTTCATAAAGGATATCAATATCCATTCTGACAGGCTCAATATCCCCCTCAAAGTCAGGGATATTAACAGCAAGAACATCGCCTTTTCTGAGAATATCCACTGTGCGTATATGTTCACCGTTAAGGGTAATACCGTCATCATAATGCTTCAGCGTTCTGACTAATTTGGCAGAAATTTTTGCTTCGCCGCGAAGATACTGCAGCACTTTCTTACCGTCAAAATCATCACCTATAAGGTATTCAATTTTTCTTGCCATAAAAAGCCCACCTTCTTTCGACCCGATTATTATAACCTCGGGAGGAATTTTTTGCAACATTACGGCAAAAATAACTGTGAATGTTTGTTAATAATGTATCAAAATAGTTGCACGGACAGATTTTTTTGTAAATTTTTACAAAATATCGTTGATTCAGTTAAAAGTTTAACAAATTCACTTGCAAAACCAACAAAAAAGTTATAGAATATACAAGGTTTAAAACAAAATTAAAATATTTGGAGGTAATTCAAATGTCAGTAAAAGTTGCTATTAACGGTTTCGGCCGTATCGGTCGTCTTGCATTCCGTCAGATGTTCGGTGCAGAAGGTTATGATGTTGTTGCTATCAACGACCTCACAAAGCCATCAATGCTCGCTGCTCTTCTTAAGTATGACACAGCTCAGGGTGGTTACTGTGGTACAATCGGTGAAAACCTTCACACTGTTGAAGCTGATGACGAAGCAGGTACAATCACAGTTGACGGTAAAACTCTTAAAATCTATGCTATGGCTAACGCTGCTGAACTCCCATGGGGCGAAATCGGTGTTGACGTAGTTCTTGAGTGCACAGGTTTCTATTGCTCAAAAGCAAAAGCACAGGCTCACATCGATGCAGGTGCTAAGAAAGTTGTTATCTCTGCTCCTGCAGGTAACGACCTCCCAACAATCGTTTACTCAGTTAACGAAAACACACTTACAGCTGATGATACAATCATCTCTGCTGCATCTTGCACAACAAACTGCCTTGCTCCTATGGCAAAAGCTCTTAACGACTATGCTCCTATCCAGAGCGGTATCATGACAACTGTTCACGCTTACACAGGTGATCAGATGGTTCTCGACGGTCCTCACAGAAAGGGTGACCTCAGAAGAGCACGTGCAGCTGCTGCAAACATCGTTCCCAACTCAACAGGTGCTGCTAAGGCTATCGGCCTTGTAATTCCCG
>JBGVPE010000057.1:0-6215 GCA_045126895.1 Acutalibacteraceae bacterium
TGAATTGCTCAATTTCGTCAGTAGTCATTTGTTCAAAAGTTTTGTTTTTTTCTCTCATATATCTACACATCTCCGTATAGTTATATAATTTTTCAGGTCGCGGTGCTTTATCATCGACAAAACGCCCATCAAAACCATCAAAATCAGGGTCCGGTATTATTCCTGCCATATAACTATCTCCTTTCAAAATTGTAAAATTCCAATAGTCTGAATGAATCTTCATTTTCAATAATAAACTGAAACTCGTGAACAACGGGGTAATGTTTTGCTCCAAAATTTTGAATATAATGGTCTAACACTTTTTCGTTTACAGCATATCCGTACACTGTTCCGTTCCCTCCGTTTTTCAACGACCTCAGACTTCGGAGCTAAAAACAGTTCACCGAACTGTTTTCTTCACGCTCCTCACCCCCTTGGGCTTCAAGTCCTTCTCATTTCTATTGCAAAAAGAAAACGACCACCTTTGGTGATCGTTTCTTTTTGGCAGGGGCAGAAGGACTTGAACCCTCGGCACGCGGTTTTGGAGGATAGTATTCTTTTCTTATTTGATGCGGCTTCAGAGGCATCGGGGGACATATCGAGGGACATATAACAATATTTTTAAAGTTATTTTAATTGCTTCCCGTACATTCGACTCACCTCCTATTATACGGTAAAATGGAGCTACTAAATAACAGGAGGTTTTATTATGAGAAGAAAAATCAAAGTCAAGTTTACGGATTTTGAGTGCAATCTTTTAATCAACGGTATGAATGAGTTTCGTAATATGCTCTTGGCGAAAGACTTACCCACAGAGGATGTAGATGAGCTGTTGCTGAAAATCATTGATAAAAGTGAATGATAAGGAGTGGTGTTATGTCGAGTATTATAGAAGAATTTTATTACGGCAATATTGAACCGCAGGAGCTCTCTACAGAAATCACGCCCAAGCTCAAAAAGAAGCTGAGTTCACTTGTAAAGAAAGAGGAAGAGCTGACGGCTATGCTACCCGAAAAGGAAAAAGAATTGTTCACCAATTACGTTCTTGCTTACAATGAGTTTTCAAGTATCGGTAATTCTGACAGCTTTATATCGGGCTTCCGGCTCGGAGCAAGATTTACTTATGATACTTTTATTACAGAAATGAAAGGATGATTATGATGTCAAAGATTACATACCGTCAGGTTGGAGATTATTTAATCCCGAACCTTGTCTTACCACCCGAAGAAGCAAAGGTCAGGCTCGGTAAATGGGGTATAATTTACAAGGATTACCTTTTCAAGCACAAGAAAGTAAAGTTTTCTGTTCTCCTCGCTAAAGGTAAACTGTATCAGCACTGTGCCGAGGTAGAAAAGCAAGCAATCGAAATGTATGACCTTCTGATTGAGCAGACTAAAGCGGCAGAAGGTGTCACAGAGCAACTTAAAGAACAAGACCAGCTTGAATGGGTGCAAAGGATGGGCAACATTCAGCAACGAGCTAATGATATTGTTTGCAGTGAGTTAATTTACACATAAAAGATAAGGCAGGGAGATTTATTCTCTCTGCCTTTTTCGGTAACTTGTTTTATAATATTTTTTCCATTCCTATCTTCTGTGGAACAAGCCCTTGTGCTTCGTAAAACCTCATTGCAGACGTATTGCAACTCCACACATTAAGTGTGAGATTATAGCATCCGTTTTCTTTCGCAAGGATAACGGCTGCTTCATACAGCTTTTTGCCGATGTGTTTTCCTCTGTGTTTTTCATCAACACAGAGGTCATCAATATACAAGGTTTTTATATCTGTCAAAACAGAATTGCTTATGTGTTGTTGATAAATACAGAAGCAATATCCCATCACTTCGTCATTTTCATCTACCGAAACAAGTATAGGGCGTCTGGTATCCTTCAACAGTTCTTTTAACTCAGAATCTGAATATTTTCTACCGATTCTGAAAATGTCGGGCCTGCCATTGTGGTGTACCAAATCAACCTGCGACAAGAGTTTACCAATTTTCGGAATATCTTTTTCAGTTGCGAATCTTATCATTTTTTGCACCTCGTCAAAGAATGTCAGCTAAATCGAGAATAAGCTTTTCAGTTTTCTCCCAACCAAGACACGGGTCAGTTATTGATTTGCCGTAAACACATTCTTCAGGCTTTTGTGCACCGTCTTCAATGTAACTTTCTATCATCAGACCTTTTACGAGCTTTTTTACATCGGCGGAATGACGACAACTGTGTAGAACTTCCTTTGCGATTCGAGGCTGTTCCATCCATTTTTTTCCTGAATTTGCATGGTTTGTATCAATTATTACTGCAGGATTTTTGAGACCTGATTTTTCATATGTTTCTGCAAGATGAATAAGGTCTTCATAATGATAATTCGGCATTGATTGACCGTGCTTATTGACATAACCTCTCAGAATCGCATGTGCAAGAGGGTTGCCCTGACTTTCAACCTCCCAACCTCTGTAAATGAATGTGTGAGAATGCTGAGCTGCAGTTATTGAATTCATCATTACTGAAATGTCACCTGCGGTGGGATTTTTCATACCTACGGGAATATCAAAACCGCTTGCCGTCAAGCGGTGCTGCTGATTTTCAACAGACCGGGCTCCTATTGCAACATATGAAAGAACATCGGAAAGATATCTGTAATTTTCGGGGTAAAGCATTTCGTCGGCACAAGTAAAACCTGTTTCCTGCATTGCTCTGATGTGCAGACTTCTGATTGCAACAACACCCTTTAACATATCTTCACCCTTGTGAGGGTCAGGCTGATGAAGCATTCCTTTGTAGCCATCACCTGTTGTACGAGGTTTATTTGTATAAATTCTCGGAATGATGAGGATTTTATCGGAAACTTTGTCCTGAACGCCTCTGAGTCGGGAAATGTAATCAATTACGCTATCATCGTTATCGGCTGAACAAGGACCGATAATAAGAATGAATCTGTCATCTCTGCCTTCGAAAATAGATTTTATTTCCTGGTCTCTTTTTTCTTTCATCTGCTCAAGCTCATACGTAATAGGATACTGTTCTTTTATCTCCATAGGGATGGGTAATTTTCTTTTGAAATTCATATTCATTTTTATAGCCTCCAATAATTATTTTTTATCAAACAATGCTCTACGTTCGGTTGAATGACGCATCATTTTTCTCATCGCTTCAACATCTTCAGTTTCAAGCATTGATTTAAGTTCATTGAATTTGTTTATAAAAAGATTCATCTGTTTAAGAAGTGCCGTTTTATTTTCAATAAAAAGTTCACTCCACATCAGGTCATTTATCCGTGCGATACGGGTAAGGTCACGGAATGAGTCGCCCGTAAACTTTTCCATATTCTCTTTATCATTACAGGTCATAAGAGTTATGGCAATGCAGTGAGTGAGCTGTGAGAGAAAGCCTATCATTTCATCGTGTTCTTCAGGTGAAAGCGTTGTTACGTTTGAAAATCCGAGTAATCTGCCAAGCTCCATACAAGTGCCTATTGCTTCGGGAGTGTTTTTATCGGTAGGAGTAACGATATAGTTTGCTCCTGCAAACATTTTATCAGTGCTGTTTTCAACACCTGAAACCTCTCGTCCTGCCATCGGGTGAGCTGCAATAAACTCAACATCATGACGAAGCATTTCCTGCACTTTATATACTATACTGCATTTTACACCGGTTACATCGGTAATAAGAGCACCGCTTTTCAAAAGGTTCTGATTCTGTTCAATCCACTCTATGAAAATGTGAGGGTACAATGCAAATATAACTATATCTGCTTCACCGATTATCTTTTCATCGAGTTCTGTAGAGCCTTCATCAATCAGGCCTTCTTTGA
Organism: Acutalibacteraceae bacterium; assembly: GCA_045126895.1. Lineage (GTDB taxonomy): Bacteria > Bacillota > Clostridia > Oscillospirales > Acutalibacteraceae > CAG-488. The sequence continues at coordinate 3,793 of JBGVPE010000057.1, forward strand.
GTGCATAGTCTATTGAGCTTTGCTCTTTTGTTATTGCGCTTATGTGAAAGCCGAATCTTTTGAGCACTCTTGCATAACTACCACCCAAAAGACCAAGACCGACTATGAGTATTTTTTTACTTACATTTACTATCATTCTAATTTCACCTCTGCTCTGAGATTTTTTATATCATCAAAAAATGAAGGATAACTTTTTCTTACTGCTTCTGCACCATCAATCGTTCCGCCGTACTTTGAAAGTATCAGAGACAAAGCCATAACAATACGATGGTCGTTATGCCCGTCAAGAACAACTTCATCATTTTTAAATTCAAGCTTCGGAACAGTTATTGAGTTTTCTCCGAAAACAAGTCCGCCACCGAGTTTACTGAGTTCTTCGTGCATAACCTGTCCTCTGTCACTCTCTTTTATTTTCAGACGGTCTGTGCCTGTAAGGATTGCACCGTTTTTAAGTGATGCAAGTGCAATAAGCACGGGGCCGAGGTCGGGACAGTCTGAAAGATCCAAAGTCGGTGTGCCTTTTGAAATCTCATTAAAATATTCTTTATATATTTTGTCGCCCTGAAGACTGTCAGTTTTAAGATTATCTACTTTGATATCCGAACCGATATAGTTAAACGCATCAAGGAATGCGGCGTTTGAATAATCACCCTCAACTGAGCCCGAAAATGAATGCATTTCAGTTTTTTTGATTACAACAGTGTATTCATCAGAAAACTCAACGTCTGCTCCGAATAATTTTAAAGCAGAGATTGTGAGATTTATATACGACCTGCTTTCAAAGGGCGGAATAATCTGAATTGATGAATCTTCGCCCAGGTACACAAGTGCAAAAACAAGTCCTGTGATGAATTGACTGCTTATATCACCATTGATTTTGTATTGCCCGCTTTTAAGATTACCGCAGACAGTTACCGAATCTTGGCTCTTTCTGAATTTAAAACCATTGTCAAGACACAGTTTTTCATACACATCAAGAGGTCGCTGGAAAAGTCTTGTGCTGCCTTGCAATGTGATTTCTTTTTCTGTACACAATGCAAGAGGGATAAAAAATCTTAAGGTGCTTCCGCTTTCTCTGCAATACAGAACCGATTCCGTTGTTCTCATAAAGTTTTCAGGATTTATAAATACCGTATCGTTTTCAGTATGTATTTCAGCACCTAAAGCTTTCAGACAATCAATTGTTGCAAGTATATCTTCGCCATAATCTATGCCTGATATAACGCATTTCTCTTTTGATAATGCGGCTCCGATTAGATATCTGTGTGCCATACTTTTTGACGGTGGAGCATTTATGTTGCCTTTGAGTTTGCAAGGTTTAAAAATCGCTTTCATATCATTTACCTTCTATCAGATAATCAATAGCTTCAAGATATCCGTCTGTGCCGTGACCTGTTATAGTTTTTATACAAGCAAGACGTATATAGCTTATCTGCCTGAAATCTTCTCTTTCTTCGACCTTTGAAATATGCACTTCAACAGTCGGAATATTTACGGATTTTACTGCATCAAGAATAGCAATGCTTGTGTGAGTGTATGCACCTGGGTTTATAACGATTCCGCCTGCATTTCCGCAAGCTTTCTGGATTTCATCAACAAGGTCACCTTCGTGATTAGATTGAAAAATTTTTACATCCACATTTTTCACATCGCAATGCTTTTGGATTTTAGATACAAGGTCAGAATATGTTTCTTTTCCGTAATGTTCAGGTTCTCTTATGCCGAGCATATTTATATTTGGTCCGTTTATAACAAGTATTTTCACATTATCAACTCCGTTCTTGCTTTAAGAATAAACTCTGCTTCCTCATCGGGTGTTTCCATATCGGGGACAATAACATCAGCAGTTATTTTATAAGTGTCTATTCTTTCATCATACAGTTTTTTCAGTTTTTCCACTGTATCAGACAGTGGTCTGCTATCCGTTGGTAAAAGCCTGTCAGGATTTGCATTTAGGAAAAAGAGTTTTCCGTTCCTTTTAAGAGAATTTACATTTTCTTTACGAAGTATAGCACCGCCGCCTGTTGAAATTATCTGACACCCTTTTGAAGAAATATCTTTTATAACTTGTGTTTCAAGGTCACGGAAATATTTTTCGCCTTTACTGCCGACAAGTTCTTTTATCGTGCAACCGCAACGCTTTTCAATCTCTTCATCCGTATCAACAAAGCTGAACCCGTCAATATTCAGAAGTTTTCCCACTGTGCTTTTTCCGCTTCCCGGCATTCCTGTAAGAATAATGTTTTCTTTCGATGCAAAAACAGAAGCAAAAACATTATCTGCTACTGTTTTGGGAAATTCGGTATCAAGAAACTTTTCAACCGCAACAAATGCCTGCATTACAAGCATATAAAGTCCGCCTTCAGCTTTTATACCTTTTTCTTTTGCCCTTAAAACAAGATTTGTGCAAAGAGGATTATATA
>JBGVPE010000058.1:0-12509 GCA_045126895.1 Acutalibacteraceae bacterium
TTTTCAGTCATTGGCAGACGCATACAGCCAAAGCCGAAATTCTTTTTGACTTCGTTAAAATAATTCAAGAGAAACCCTCCTAAAATATACTCAATTTATATTATCATACATGTTATTTTTTTTCAAGAAAAAACACCCGAAATATGCAGGTGTTTGAAATATATTTTATTATTTTTTAAGAATTTCTGATACTTTATCGGGATAGTCGCTGATTATACAATCTGCACCTAAAGAAGCAAGGTATTCAATATCCTCATCTTCATTGATGGTCCAATACTGAACCGCAAGATTATTTTTATGCGCAAAATTTATAACATCAGCTGTACCGAGATTTACACAAGCCAATTTATAAGGTATCTGCAAAGCAACATACGGTACATCAATACTCTCAGCACCTGTAAGAGCTTTTACATAAAAATCAAGAACTTCTTTGATTGTAGAGCTTCTTAAAATTTCAGGGTAAGTTTCATCTATATAATGACTTACTTCATCCTGGAATGAGCCAAAAATCACATCATCAAACAAGTCTCTTGCTTTAAGAATTTTATAAAGCTCGTCAGCCGCTTTCTTGCCGAGCTCGTCACCGTTTTTGATTTCAATAATGTAGTCGAAATCACCGTTTGACATAAGGTAATCAAGCACGTCTTCCAGGCGGACAATTCTCAAATCATCAGGAACATCACTGCCTGAAAGTTTGCTGTATGGGGTATTGCCGTCTTCGTCTTCAAACTTTGCGCCCATGTTGAGTGTTCTCAACTCTTCATAAGTTTTTTCTTCAGGGCGGATATCATCTTCACCAAAAATCTCAACACTGTCACTTGTTCTGTCAAGAGTGTTATCATGAAGCAAAACAAGAATGTTGTCTTTTGTTATATGAAGGTCAAACTCAAAAATATCTGTATCAAAATTTTCACTGTTTACACAATTTTTGAATGCCATCATAGTTTCTTCAGGGGCAATACCACTGCCGCTTCTATGGGCTGAAACAAGTGTTTTGCCTGTGATAGCAGAGTTGGTGGTTTCATATCTGATTATTTCTGACGGATCTGAAACAGTCATATAAAGTGAAACTATACCTGAAACTATCACAACAAGCACAACTGCTAAAGCAGCTAAAAATATTTTAGTTCTTTTTTTCATATATAACACCTCACTGCGAGTAATTATATCATTTTCAGAAATAAATTCAATATTTTGCCATAAATCTGCCGCAACAAAATTAAAAAAATGTCTTGACCTTTTTTATCGGCTGTGATAGAATAACCACCATATTGTAAACACTTTGACGGGAAAGAGTAAGCATAAAGCAAAATCAGAGAAAAGACGGTTGGTGCGAGTCTTTATGAGTGATATGCCCAAAGCCATCCCTGAGTGGCAACACCTAACAGCTATGCTCAGTAAGTGTTGACGGTTACCTCCGTTACAGGTTAAGAGTGCAGAGCTTCCGGCTCTGAATTCAGGTGGTAACACGGATATTTTCGCCCTGAACGCATATAATGCGTCCAGGGCTTCAGTTTTTCAGAAAGCGTGATAATATGAAAATTATTAAAAAATCAACAAAACTTGATAACGTCTGCTATGACATCAGAGGTCCTGTTATGGACGAAGCTGACAGAATGTCTGCTATGGGTGAAAATATTTTAAAGCTTAATATCGGCAACCCTGCTCCTTTCGGTTTTGAAGCACCAAAAGAAATTATTGAAAAAATCGAAAGAAGTCTTACTTCAACAGAAGGCTACTCAACATCAAAGGGGCTGCTCTCTGCCCGTGAAGCTATTGTTAACTACTGCACCAACGAAAAAGGTATTATGGGCGTTACAGTTGATGACGTGTATACAGGTAACGGTGTAAGTGAGCTTATCACGATGAGTATGCAGGGTCTTCTTGACCATGGTGATGAGATTCTCGTTCCCTCACCCGACTACCCTTTATGGACTGCTTCTGTTACTCTTTCAGGCGGAACTGCCGTTCACTACATCTGTGATGAAAGTTCTGACTGGCAGCCTGATATTGATGACATTAGAAAAAAGATCACACCAAACACAAAGGGCATTGTTGTTATCAACCCCAATAACCCTACAGGCGCTCTTTATTCAAAAGATATTCTTCAGCAAATTGCTGACCTTGCAACTCAGAACGGTCTTATTATCTTTGCTGATGAAATTTATGACAGACTTGTTATGGATGGTGAAAAGCACATTTCAATTGCTACACTTGCACCTGAAACGCTGACAATCACTTTTAACGGTCTTTCAAAATCCCATCTGATTGCAGGTTACCGTTGCGGATGGATGACATTATGCGGCAATAAGAAAAATGTTAAAAACTATATTGAAGGACTTAATCTTCTTTCATCAATGCGACTTTGCTCAAATGTACCTGCACAATCTGTAATAGATACAGCACTCAGCGCCACTGAAGAAACCCAAAAGCTGATTTCACCCGGTGGCAGAGTTTATGAGCAAAGAGAGCTTATTTACAATGCAATTAAAGATATCCCCGGTTTAAGTGCAGTTAAACCAAAAGCTGCATTTTACATCTTCCCTAAAATTGATGTTAAAAAGTTCAATATTACAGATGATGAAAAATTTGTGCTTGATTTATTAAAGGATAAAAAGATTCTTCTTACACACGGCGGCGGTTTCCATTGGGAAAAACCTGACCATTTCAGAATCGTATTTCTCCCTCAAAAAGATCAGCTCCTTAAGGCTGCCAATGAAATCAAAGATTTTCTTTCATACTATAAGCAATAAAAAAACGGAATGCTCTCACCGAGCATTCCGTTTACTTTTTATACAGTTTCAGAAAGGATAATAATCTTTTGCACCGAAGAATTTATTCATCATATCACTTGCAAATTTTGTGATAGGTGTAATAAGATTGTTAAGTTCATATTTCATAAACGGACTGTCACCGTCAACAAGTGAAAGGTCATAAAGAGCTGTGTAAAGATCTTTTTCTGCTTTCTTAGCTACGTTGTAGTCCCATTTTCTGCTGCTTCTTACATCAACAGCTTTTTTATAAGCGGCATCAAGCTCAGCCTTGTCATCATCACTGATTGATGCAAGCTGCTCGTCAGTAAGGTTTTCATATTCGTTAATTCTGCTGCGAAGACCTTTGATATCACGATAATAGTTAAACTGAGGATATCCGCCGTTATTTACTCTTGCATCTTTGATTGATTTATCTGTTACCAAAGCAACACAAAGGGCGATAACATCCTCAACAGAAGACTGAAGCTTAAGATGACTCTGACCTCTTACAAACCATGTTTTATCAGGGAGAGCTGCAGTACCTGCATCAAGATCACCTTCAGGTGAAATATAGCTCTTGTCAATAGCAGGTTCATAATCCTCTGCAAGTTTTTCACCGTAAGGAGCTGCTGTTGCACCGAATGATGTTGACTGAACGTGGATGATTTCGTCAGACGAATAATCCCAATGCTCAACAACGCTGAGAAGAGGAAGATTGTAACCGCTGATTACAAAAATTTCCATACCGTCTTCTGAAAGCTGCTGAATTGTTTCACCTGCATTTTTCTGAATCTCATAATATTCGTCTGTTTTAGCGCGAAGTTCTTTATGAGCATCATCTGAAATGAATTTCTCTGCCATTCTTTCATACTCTGTGCTTGGAACGAGCGCCCACATTGAAGGGCAGTTATGCATGAGATTACCGAGAACCTCATTTACAACTCTTGCAAAAATATAATCAATATGATCTGTGAAAAGCTCCTGAGGGATAGCTCTTGTTACAAAGTTAAGGATATAGCCTAACCAATCCATGCCGCTGTCTGTAAGCTTAAGGATAAGAGGAAGCATCTCAGAATAAAAATGCTCACTATCGTCAAAGCTCAATGCTGAATCCATAAGGTCGGCAAGAAGGTATGAACCATCATTTGCACCTGCAGCAAATACAACTCTGTCAATATCGTCAGGGTTACAGTGCTTTGCAAGGTAAGTGTTACCGATTGTACCGCCGAGGCTTATGAAAACAAGGCTTACTTTATCATGACCTGTCTGAGCTTTTACCATCTGGATATATTCATTAAGCTGCTCAGCGATTGAAAGTGTATCACCGAAAGAGCTGTATGAATAATAATAAAGGTGGTCATAACCTGCCATTTCACAATATTCTGTTATATCAACCTGAGCTTTTATAAAGTCAAACTCATACTCATATTTATATGAAGGGAGAGTATTGCCTTCATCATCTGTACGATAGCCCTGAGCGTAACCGTAAGATTTATCAGGCTTTGTCATAGCTACTTCTGCAGAATACCAATACTGGTCAACATCAACATCATTTGTGCGTGTTCCGTCAGGGTTGAAATAATGTGAGCTGAATGCATTGTCAAAAACCTCGATAAATCCGTCAACAAAAATATCTCTGTCACCTGCAAGAAGTGCAAAAACAAGGTCTAATACAATTGACGGAATTTCATCAGTGATAGCTTTCATGTCAAACATGAACTGCATATCCATACCCTCAACAATAGGGAAACCGTCACTTGTGAGAAGGTCATTACCGTTTTCATCCTGAACATAAACCTGTGACTGCATAATACCCGGAACAACGATTAAAGGTGAATATTCACAATCACCCTTACAATCCGATACGCAGTTATGGTTATAATCCGGAGCTGCTAAAGCAAAAGTAGTAATACTTGTTGCCAGAACAGCGATTACAAGAAGTATGCTGATTAATTTTTTCATAACTTCATTCCTCCTAAATATATACATCTAAAGATTATCATTTTTACAATGAAAAGTCAATCAAAAATTGACAATACAGAAAGAAGTTGCTAAAATACCTGTGTATAGGAGATGATTTTATGTTTTTCACTCAAGGAATTTATGATGTTGATGAATTATGTCAAATCAACATGCATATTCATACAAATTTTTCAGGCTGCGCAAGTGAAGAAATGTCTTTTGAAAACATTATCGAAACAGCTCAGAAGGCAAATCTCAAAATGATAGCTCTGGTTGACCACATCTACAGACCTGATAAGTTGCCTGAATTTGTCGACAACTGTAAAATTATGAAAAATAAACTTGCACTTATGAACCCTGATGTAAAAGTTTTAATCGGTGGTGAATTTTCATCCTACGGTACCGATGAATATACCTTAAAGGATGTTGAAATCGACACAGATTACAGACTCTATGCTCAGAATCATTTTCATGTAACAGGTTGGCAGCAAGCAGAAGACGGTACACCCGAAGGCTTTAAAGAGCTTACAAAAAAGATGCTTCGTACACTTTTTAAAAACAAAGCTGCCGATACTATTGCCCACCCCTTTACAGGCCAGTACCTTGTCAAGAAAATGGGTTGGGATTATGACACATTAGGCAAAGCCTGGAGTGATAACGAGCTTGGTGACATATTAAAAGAAGGTTTTGACAGCGGCTGCGCGTGGGAAATCAACACTGTCTCTGTTCATAACGACCCACAGCTTGTAAGGCGAATTTATAATATCGGCAAAGAAATCGGTGTTGTTTTCACCTTAGGCACTGATGCTCACAAATTATTAAATGTTGACCCCAAAAACTTTATCGATGAAATAAAGAAGGTATTATACTGATGACGGATAAATATGCATTTTTTCTTGATATTGACGGCACATTGTTAGCAAAAGGCGGTGTGCCAAAAAAGAACATTGACGCTATCAACAAAGCAAGAAGTCTTGGTCACAAGGTTTTTATAAACAGTGGCCGTTCTATGGGCTTCATACCTGAGCCTGTGCTTGAAATCGACTTTGACGGTTATATTGTGGGCATCGGCTGTTATATAACATACGGTGATGAGCAGTTAGTTGCTGACTGTATACCTGCTGATGAAGTTGCAGAGATGTTTGATAAATTTACCAAAGAAGGCAAGACAGTTGTACTTGAAGGTGAATCTCATATAATCTGCAACGAGTTTTGTGACTCTGATGAATTCATCAGAATCAAAGACGGTTCAGAATATTTAAAAAATTATCAGGACAAAAGAATAACCAAATTCTTTATCCCTCATGTTTTAGAAGAAGCTGAGCTTGAAGAAATCAAAAAACGCTACACTGCTTTTCAGCATCCTACCTACCTTGAGTATGCACCTAAAAATCATTCCAAGGCAACAGGTATGGAGGTAGTGCTTAAAAAATGCGGTATTCCGAGAGAAAACAGCGTAGCTATCGGCGACAGTTCAAATGATATTGATATGCTCGAATACGCAGGTATTTCTGTAGCCGTAGGTAATGCAGAAGAAAAAGTGAAGGCTTTGTGCAAAAAAATAACCACCCCCGCTCAGGAGGGTGGCGTAGCTGACGCTATTTGTGAAATCTGCGGTTTCAGTTTATAGGCAAGTATACAGTTGCTTTAAACAAATCACCGTCTATGGTGAGTTTTAATTCTCCGCCCTGAAGTGAGCAAAGCTGCTTCGCTATTGAAAGCCCTAAGCCGTTACCCTCTTCAGTTCCGCGGGAAGCATCACCTCTGACAAATCTTTCTGTCAATTCATCAGCTGAAATATTCAAAGGGTCTTTTGAAATATTTTTAAGTTCAAATACTCCGTATTTTCCCTCTCTGCGAATTGAGGCATAAACTCTTGTGCCTTTCGCAGAGTATTTTTTTGCGTTTGAAAGCAGATTTTCCAAAACACGATAGGTATGCTGACCGTCTGCAAAAATTCTTATATCTTCACTGTCTTCTTTGAATTTCAAATCAAGCTCTCTTGACTCAAAATCAGATAAAAATTCTGCAGTTGCCTGTGCAACCAATTCTTTAAGATTAAGATAAGCTTTATTGATTTTAATGTTCCCTGAGGATGTTTTTGACGCTTCAATAAGATTTTCAATAAGCTTTTTTAGATTCTGTGATTTGTCTGATAATACATCAATATATTTTATTGCATCCTCATCGTTGATATCACATTTTTTAAGCAAGTCAACATAAGAAATCATTGAAGTCAACGGTGTTTTTAAATCGTGAGAAACATTTGTTATAAGTTCAGTTTTTGTACGCTCATTTTTTATGGCATTCTCAACTGCTTTGCTCATTTCATCTTTTGTGATTTTCAGCGCTTCATTAAGAGTATTGAGTGACTCAGGCACACGCTCAAAGCCGAAGTCTGCACTTTTTCTTTGTGTTGCAGCAACGATGACTTTATCAAGAAACTTCATGTATTTTGCAACAAAAAACATAACCCCAATATCTGCAAGAGCTGTTATTATGAAAATAATAACCCCTAATCCTTCCCATCCGTCAAGAAGATGGATGTAACCTAAAAACAGCATAACTGCATTAAACAGAATAAACAATATTGCAAGAATCAGGAATTTAACTTTAAGATAGCCCATTTTATAAGAATATATAGGTTTTTTGAAAAAATTGACAACCTTTTTTATCGCTTTGGTTATCAATTTAATTATGAATAATAAAATTCGGATAATTATACAATGCTTAATTACAGACGCACCTGATTTTTTAAACCTGACAACGCTTATGATAAACTCCAGCAAAATAAGGAAACATACCGACAAAACAGCTCCGCATATTTCAGGTAAATAGTGAGAATAAAAATCCACCGATTCAATTGAAATAATCTGAAGTACGATTATACCCGCTACCGAACCTGCAGAGAGAGCAAAATGCAGATCTACAGGCAATTTATCAATAAACGCAGTGGTTATTCCGCCTTTGCCGTATTTATGACCTGATGAAGCGATTGCAGCTGCACTTAACACTATCATTAAAAAGAACGATAAAATTATTGCGATTGCAAAAAAGTCATATCTGCCGGGAAATTTATTGTAAGATGAATATAAATCCCATAGCTCATCACCTTGCACAAGGTTATCATTTATGTATATAGCTGCTGTTTCACAGTTTTTAAGTGCATTGTTCAAATCATAAACTCTTTCATAATCTGACCCGAAGATCTGATCATCAACAGCCCCGTTTTGTTTTAAAATATATTTTTTATGAGTCTTTATTGAAGCAAGTTCTTCTTGAGGGTCAGTCATGTTTGTATAAACTTCATCGCCATTTTTTACATAATAAATTATGTTGATTAAAGAAGAAACCTCTTTGCGCACCCGATGATATTCATACTTTGCCGCAGCGTATTCCTGCTCTATATAACTGTTATACTCAGCTTCTGCTTTTTTCTGTACATCTTCAAGCTGATACTCATAATTATACAAATTAAAATGCATATTGTTGCCGTTGAATTCAAAGCCGTATTCTGAAAAAGCCTCTTTCCTTACCAATGCAGAATATTTTAAAAATTCAGTACCGCTTGCATAGTTTAAAATCTTCTGCACCATCTGAACAGTTTTTGATGCATATGGATCAACGGGATATCTTTGCTCATCAGCAGGCACTTCAGGAATAGACTGATCAATTGCCTGATTATATCCGTTTTCGTTATAGACACCGCCTATACCGTCATATGAATTATAATTTTCGGCAACATAAACTAATTCTTTGCGAATAATATCTGACTTATCCAGTGCGTATTCATTGACTACATTTTTAACAAAAGAATCTTTTTGCTTCTGAAGCTTTACAAGATATTCGTCAGGTGTATCACCAAGAAGCTCATTAGCGCTGTATATTTTGGAAAAAATATTGTGGGTCGGTGCTGCGCTTTCAAAAAAATCAGGCTTACCGTTCACACAAAGGTCAATAATTTCATCAACATATATGTCATCATAACAAAAGCCCACGGTCTGTATAAATTGAAATACCCCTGAACTGCAGATAAAAAACATCACGGCGCTGAGAAAAATGCAAAGGAACTTAACAAAGGGTAAATAACTAAATTTTTTCGATTTTGTATCCAAGACCATACACCACCTTTAAATATTGGGGATCTTTTGGGTTTATTTCTATTTTACTGCGGATATTTTTGATATGTACCGTTACCGTACGCTCTACGCTGTAAGCAGGTTCGTTCCACACAGCCTCATAAATCTGTGAGCTTGACAGCACCTTACCCATATTTCGCATAAGATGCTCCAGAATCCCGAATTCACGGGCAGTGAATTTTACGGTTTCACCGTCAACAGTTACTTCTTTTGTTTCTGTATCAAGTGAAAGTCCTCCTGTTACAAGCTGGGTTTCTTTTATATCCATACTTCCCAGCACTGCATAACGGCGAATCTGTGACCTGACACGGGCTATAAGCTCCAACGGATTAAACGGCTTTGTAACATAATCATCAGCGCCAAACTCCAGACCGGCGATTTTATCGGTATCTTCACTTTTGGCAGAGAGCATAATTATAGGGAAGTTATATTTGCCCCTGATTTTATGCGCTGTCATAAGCCCGTCAAGCTTCGGCATCATAACATCAAGAATCATACAGTGAATCTCATTGTTATTCACTGTTTCGATAGCCTGAATGCCGTCATAGGCTTTAAACACCTCATAGCCCTCAAGTTTAAGATAAATCTCGATAGAGTCAACAATTGCTTTGTCATCATCACAAATCAAAACGCGGTACATTAAACATCCTCCTTATTCAAAAGACATCCCCTGCATATATATTAAATCAGGTAATATTTAAAATCAGACTTATAAATTATAAAGAAAACATAAAGAGTTAATTTGATTATATCACCTGATACCATAATTGCAACCTTGTAATTGTTGACAAAAATAATTCTAACAACTATAATTCTAAAAAAGGAGTTGATTTTATGAAAAACAAGGAACTTGTCAGAGCAATTAAATTCATATTCTTTTCTATGGGTGCAGGTATAATCGAAACTGTTGTTTTTACATTGCTTAATGAATTTGTAACGGATCAATATTGGTATGCATATTTACCGGCCCTTGTGCTTTCAGTTGTTTACAACTTCACTCTTAACCGAAAATTCACTTTTAAGGCAGCTAACAATGTACCTGTTGCTATGCTGAAGGTTGCGGCATTCTATGCAGTTTTCACACCTCTTTCAACATGGTGGGGCAATATTATGGCTGAGAATTGGCATTGGAACGAATATCTCATTCTTGCAATCACAATGGCAATCAACCTTTCAACCGAATTTTTATATCAGAAATTCTTTGTTTTCAGAAACGCGATTGACACAAACGATATTGCTCAAAAAGAAAAAGAAAAAAACAAATAATTTATTAAGGCATCCGGAACAAAAGTTTTCGGATGTCTTGTTTTTTACAAAAGAATATGCGATAATTAAGAGATATCTTTTAAAGGGAGTTCTATGAATATGATAGAAAAAGAAGAGCTTGATTATCTGCAAAAAGTGCAAAGCTTTATGGATAAAGAAATCATTAAGCTTCAGAATCTTTCTGCTGAGCTTGAAGAAATCATCATGAAAGAAGGCAAAAAATTTGCCTTGGATGATCCTTATCAGGCAGTTTACGGCGGCACGGCACTCACAGAGCTTCACTACAGTATTGAAAGAAAAATCCTCAGAAGTGAAACCGCAAAGCAGGATGCTTATTTTTTGCAGGGATTAAAAAATCACCCATACTTTGCAAGAATCGATTTCAAAGAGGATGATTATGATACCGAGAGCTTTTATATAGGCCTTAAAAGCCTTTTTGATGAAAAAGAAATTTCACCTTATGTGTATGACTGGCGCGCACCCGTTGCAGCCCTTTTTTATGAAGAGTTTGAGGATAAGGCTTTTTATATTGCACCTTCAGGTAAAATTCAGGGCGAAATAGAAAGAAAGCGTCAATATAAATTTGAAAACGGTGAACTCACATACTGCTTTGACAGTGATATTAAAATTGACGATATGATTCTTCAGCAGGCTTTGAGTGAAAGCTCAACCGACAGGCTGAAGGTAATTGTAAACAGTATTCAGAAAGAGCAAAATAAGGCTATCCGTTTTGGCGGAGATAAAAATCTTATTGTCTGCGGACCTGCAGGTTCAGGTAAAACTTCGGTAGGTTTTCACAGAATTGCATATCTTCTTTATAAATACAGGAACAATCTTTCTTCTGCGGAGATTGTAATGTTTACCGGCAGTGATATTTTTGCAAGCTATGTTTCGGATATTATCCCTGAATTAGGTGAAGCGCCCATCAAAGACTTTAACTTTTACGCTTTGATTGACTCAACAACCGACTATTATGAACAAGCCGAAGCTATTATAAACAAAGAAAAAGGCAGAGAAGACACTGTTAAAATCAAGTATTCTGATGAATTTATAAAATTTATCGAAAGCCATATCAAAAATATTGATATGGGATTCTCTGATTTTTCAATTTACGGTGATTGTGTCTACAGCGGAAAGGATGTTTCAAAGCACCTTAAAAATCATCCTAAAATCAGCGATTTCAAAGGCAGACTTGATTTGGTTGTTGCTTTTGCTGAAGAAAAAATCGACAGCTATTTTGCCTCAAATTATGAAAAAATCTATGAAGTAGCTGACAGCCAAAGCAGTATCCTTGATGACACAAGTGAATATATCGAACAACTAAAAAAACAATTCAAACAGCAAGCAAAGGATACATTGGAAAACGAGCTGAATATTGAAGACTGGCAGATATTAGCTGACATCTACCAAAGCTTCAACAATGATATATATCTTCAGTTAGTCAAAGACCGGGAAAACTCTGTTCTCAGATTTGAAGACAGTATACTTATTTTGTTTATCCGCTGTCTCTTAGGTAAAGTCGAGCAAAAGCCTGATGTTCACCATGTGCTTATTGACGAAGCTCAGGATTTTTCAATTCTTCAGCACAGAATTATCAGATACCTTTACCCTAAGGCAAACTTCACTATTCTCACAGACTCAAATCAGGCAATTGTACCTGCAATCAATTCAACCGATATCAATAAAATTGCTGAAGTCTACTCTGCTCAGGTTATGAAGCTTTATAAGAGCTACCGTTCAACAAAACAGATCAGTTCATTTACCCAAAAGCTGCTGCCCTCCCCTGATTATGAAACTTTTGAGAGAAACGGCTCTGAGCCTGAAATTATTGACAGCAGTGATATTTATGCAGATATAAGAAAATTTATCAGAAATGCAGATGGTTCAATTTGTGTTATAACAAAGTCATCCCCTACAGCAAGAAAAATTTATAACGAACTGATAATTGATACCGACATTGAATTATATGATAACAAAAACAAAATCTTCGGTGATAAAGCGGCAATTATGCCTGTTGTTTATACCAAAGGTCTTGAATTTGACAATGTTATTATTATTGACGAAGATAATGAGTTTTTTGGTGACGAAAATAAACCTTATCTGTATATGGCGGCAACAAGAGCCCTGCATAACTTAACAATATTAAAAAGCGATAGGTTTCGCTAACACCACATAAGGAAGGATTTGTTTCTCTAACAAAATTCCTTGTATTATCACCAAAAGCCTCGCAAGGCGGTAGCCTTGCTGTATTTTTGGCTTCAATTCAAGCAATTTTGCTTTTCTACGAAACTGCGTAGCACTTTAAAATGCGAAATTGCGTGTGCAAGAAAAGGCAAAACCCACCGATTACGCTATCGCGTATCGGTGGGTTTTAACGTATTATTGTGCC
>JBGVPE010000059.1:0-9714 GCA_045126895.1 Acutalibacteraceae bacterium
AATTCGCATGTGAATATGCCAAGCAGCACCCCGAAGTGAATATTATTGCCGTTGAAAAGGTCAGTAATGTTATTGTTCAGGCTTGTGAAAAGGCTCAACGCGAAAATCTTAAAAATGTGTTTTTTGTAAAAGGTAACGCTGAGTATCTGCCTAAATATATTCCTGACGGATTTATTCAGCAGATTTTCCTCAACTTTTCATGCCCGTTCCCTAAAAAGAAATATGCAATTCACCGCCTCACTCACAGCAGATTTTTGGATATATACAAACAGCTTCTCATTAAGGGCGGCGAAATTCATCAGAAGACTGATAATATGCAGTTTTTTGAATTTTCAATTCAGTCTTTTTCAGAAAACGGCTTTGCATTGAAAAATATTTCTCTTGACCTTCACAACAGCGACTTTGAGGGTAATATTGTTACAGAATACGAGCATCGTTTTTCATCAATGGGTATGCCGATTTACCGTCTTGAAGCATATATAAAATAAAATTCAAATAAATATCATTTTTTTATGTAAAAACTCTTTATTATTTCTGATTTATGTGTTAAAATACTTCTATTGTGAGTAACTATGTGTACAAGGAGTGAAAAACATTGTATATAGCTATTATGGGATACGGCACAGTTGGTTCAGGTGTTGCCGAAGTTATATCAAATAATCATGACAGTATTGCTAAAAAAAGCTCTCAGCCTGAGCTTGAGGTTAAATACATTCTTGATTTAAGAGATTTCCCGGGTGATGTTAACGAAAGTAAAATGATTAAAGACTTTAACATTATCCTTAACGACCCGGAGGTTTCAGTTGTAGTTGAAACTATGGGTGGTCTTCACCCTGCTTATGAATTTGTTTCTTCTTGCCTTCAGGCAGGTAAGAGCGTTGTCAGCTCCAACAAAGAGTTGGTAGCTGCAAAAGGCGATGAGCTTCTTAAAATCGCTAAAGAAAAAAATGCTAACTTTTTGTTTGAAGCAAGTGTCGGCGGCGGTATTCCTATCATCCGCCCTATCAGCCAGTGCCTTGCTGCTAACAGAATTGATGAAATTGCAGGTATCCTGAACGGTACTACAAACTTCATCCTTACAATGATGATAGATAAAAACATGAGCTTTGAAGATGCTTTAAAGCTGGCTCAGGATAACGGCTATGCAGAAAAAGACCCTACAGCTGACGTTGAAGGTCATGACGCTTGCCGTAAAATCTGTATTCTTGCAGCCCTCTGCTTCGGCAAACATGTTTACCCTGATGCAGTATATACCGAAGGCATTACAAAAATCACATTGACTGATGTAGAATATGTACGCTCATGGGGCGGTGTTATCAAGCTTATCGGCAGAGCTTCAAGAATTGACGATAATAAAATCTCTGCTATTGTAAGCCCTGCCCTTGTTAAAAACAGCAGTCAGCTTGCAGGCGTTAACGATGTATTCAACGCTATCCTTGTAAGAGGTGACGCTACAGGTGATGTAGTATTTTACGGTAAGGGTGCAGGCAAGCTCCCGACAGCTTCAGCTGTTGTTGCCGATGTTATGGATTGCGCACGTAATATTGCAAAACGCAAAGAATTCGGCTGGGAAAGCGGAACAGAAAACTATGTTGCTGATTATAATGAGCTTGAAACTGCTTTGTATGTAAGAGCATCTGTTGAAAACAAGGATGCTGCAGTTAAAGCTGTTTATGATATCTTCGGCAAAGCCGAAATTCTTGAAAGAGAAAATGCTGATAACAGTGAACTTGCTTTTGTTACACCTTGCGGTATTGAAAAAGAGCTTAACGCAAAGCTTGAATCAATCGATGGCATCAGCGTTCTTTCAAAGATAAGAGTAGTAGATTATTGATATTAGTTTGGTAGGTGAAATTTTATGGGTCTTATAGTTCAGAAATTCGGTGGCAGCTCTGTTGCCAATGCCGAGCGTGTTATGAATGTAGCAAAAATTGTTACAGACACATACAAAAAAGGCAATGACGTTGTTGTAGTTGTTTCAGCTCAGGGCGACACAACTGATGACCTTATTGCAAAAGCAAAAGAAATTAACGAAAACGCAACTAAGAGAGAAATGGATATGCTCCTTGCAAGCGGTGAACAGATTTCAATCGCATTACTTGCTATGGCTATTCAGTCAATGGGCTTCCCTGCTATCTCACTTCTTGGCTGGCAGGCAGGTTTTTCAACTAACTCTGTTTATTCTTCAGCAAGAATCAGAAAAGTCAACACCGACAGACTCAAAACTGAGTTAGGCAACCGTAAAATTGTAATTGTTGCCGGTTTCCAGGGTCTTAATGACAATGACGATATCACAACCCTCGGCAGAGGCGGTTCTGACACAAGCGCTGTTGCTATTGCTTCTGCACTTCAGGCTGACAAATGCCAGATTTATACAGACGTTGACGGTGTTTACACTGCTGACCCGAGAAAAGTTAAAAATGCAAAAAAACTTGCTGAAATCACTTATGATGAGATGCTTGAGCTTGCAACACTCGGCGCTCAGGTTCTTAATAACCGTTCAGTTGAAATGGCAAAAAAATACAATGTTGAGCTTGAAGTTATATCAAGCCTTAATCCAATTCCAGGCACATTAGTCAAGGAGGTAGCTAAAATGGAAAAAATGCTCGTTAGAGGTGTTACTAAAGACACTGACACTGCCCGTATATCAATGGTTGGTCTTACAGACGTACCGGGTGTAGCTTTCAAAATCTTCTCAAAGCTTGCTGCTAAAAACATCAATGTAGATATTATTCTTCAGTCAGTAGGCAGAAACAATACAAAAGATATCGCTTTCACTGTTTCAAAAGACAATGCTCCTGTTGCAATTGAGATTCTTCGTGAACTTCCTTTTGTTGACGATGATCTTAAAATTGAGTGCGATACAGATGTTGCTAAAGTTTCTGTTGTTGGCGCAGGTATGGAAACACACCCCGGCACTGCATCAAAAATGTTTGAAGCTCTTTACAACAACGACATCAATATTCAGATGATTTCAACAAGCGAAATCAAAATCTCTGTTCTTATTGATGCTAAAGACGCTGACAAAGCTGTAAGCGCTGTTCACGAAGCTTTTCTTGGCGCTTAAGCCTCAAAAATAAGAGGTAGAAATAATGGAATTTAAAAAATTACTTAAAAATTCTCTTTGCTGCACATTAGCAGGTGTTATGATTTTTGGCTGTGCCGCTTGCGGTGATAAGCAGCAGGAAGAAGAAAAAACAACTCAGACAACCACAACTACTACAGAAACAACTACCGCATTCCGCGGTTACATAAATCCGCTCACAGGTGAATATGGTCTTGACGATTCAGCTGTTGGTGACAGACCTATCGCCGTTGTTGTTGAAAACTCTGCAGCAGCCCGTCCTCAGTGGGGTCTTTCATCCCCTGATGTGCTTGTTGAAGGTGTTGTTGAAGGCGGCATTACAAGAATGCTCCTCCTCTACTCTGACATAAATAAAATCCCTAAGGTTGGACCTATCCGCTCTGCACGACACGACTTTGTTGAATTTGCAGAATGCTTTGACTCTATTTTTGTTCATTGCGGTTGGAGTATTTATGCTAAAGACAAAATCAAAAAAGACGGTGTAAACAACCTTAACGGTATTCAGGGCTACAGTAAAAAGTTCTTCTACAGAGATTCTTCAAGAGCTTCAAAGGGCACTGAACATACCGGTTACTCAAAAGGCAGTTATATTACCGCTACAATTGATTCACTTAAATACAGAACTGATGTAAAATCAGGTTATTCAAATGTATTAAAGTTTGTTGATGAAAATAGTGTTTATACACCTGCAACAGCTTGCAACAAGGTTTCTTTCCAGTATTCAAGCTCTGCAAAATACACTATGACTTACAATCAGGCTAACGGTAAATATTACGCAGCTCTCGGCTCAAAAGACAGAAAAGATGCTGACGGAGTTCACCTTAATTACACAAATGTACTTTTACTCTACTGTAAAGTCACATCAATGGGTGATTCAAAAGGCTGTGTGGATATGAAGCTTGAAAACGCAAACACAGGCTACTACTTCTCAAAAGGCGGTTATCAGCCTGTAAGCTGGACAAAAACCGGCAGTGCTTCATCATCAAAGCTTGTTATTAACACAGCAGACGGTAAAGCACTTCAGATGAACCCGGGTAACACTTATATCGCTCTTGTACCTACTTCACAGCAGAGCGCAACAGTTATAGCATAAGGTGAAAACAATGAATTTAAAAGGCAGACATTTTTTAAAGCTTCTTGATTTCACAAGTGAAGAAATTGCTTATCTTATCGACCTTGCAGCTGAGCTTAAGGCAAAGAAAAAAGCAGGTAT
Organism: Acutalibacteraceae bacterium; assembly: GCA_045126895.1. GTDB lineage: Bacteria > Bacillota > Clostridia > Oscillospirales > Acutalibacteraceae > CAG-488. Next base: position 4,299 of record JBGVPE010000059.1, read on the forward strand.
TCTCCACGATGATTTCAAAGGCAAAAACATAGCACTTATTTTTGAAAAAACAAGCACACGAACACGTTGCAGCTTTGAGGTTGGAGCTCACGATTTAGGTCTTGGCTCAACATACCTTGACCCGACAGGCTCACAGATCGGCAAAAAAGAAAGTATTGCCGACACAGCCCGTGTGCTCGGTAGCATGTATGATGGTATTGAATATCGCGGCTTCGGTCAAGAAATTGTTGAAGAACTTGCAAAGTATGCCGGTGTTCCTGTCTGGAACGGTCTTACAAACGAGTTCCACCCTACTCAGATTCTTGCTGATTTCCTTACAATAAAAGAGCATTTCGGTTTTCTCAAAGGTATCAACTTTGTTTATATGGGTGATGCAAGATTTAATATGGGCAACTCACTTATGGTTGGTTGTGCTAAGATGGGACTTAACTTCACAGCTTGTGCACCGGAAGAATATTTCCCTGACAAAGCACTTATTGCTGAATGTGAAGAGATTGCCAAAGAAAGTGGCGCCACACTCAGATTTATCACAGACCCTATGGAAGCTACCAAAAACGCAGATGTAATTTACACTGATGTATGGGTTTCTATGGGTGAGCCTGACGAAGTTTGGAAGGAGCGTCTTGATGCTCTCACTCCATACCAGGTAAACAAAAAGCTTATGGATAACGCAAGTGATAGATGTGTATTTATGCACTGCTTACCTGCTTATCACGACCTTAACACCACTGTTGGTAAAACTGTGGGTGAAAAATTCGGTCTTAAAGAGCTTGAAGTTACCGATGAAGTTTTTGAAAGTGAAAAGTCAATTGTTTTCAAAGAAGCTGAAAACAGAATGCACACTATTAAAGCAGTTATTGCAGCCACTATCTGATTGTAGAGAGGAAGTATAAAATGAGGGTCGAAACAGTTGTTAACGGCAGCAGATTTTATCTGCTCATAAAACGATTGTTTGATGTAGTTATATCATTTTTAGCAGGGGTATTTTTACTTGTACCTATGCTTATTATAGCTATTATAATTCGTATAGACTCCCCCGGCCCTGCTCTTTATAAACAGGAAAGGTTGGGTTATCAAGGCAAACCTTTTACTATGCTTAAATTCCGTTCAATGAGAATTGATGCAGAAAAAGATGGTCCGCAGTGGGCATCTAAAGGTGATGACCGCTGCACAAAGCTTGGTTCAATGCTTCGTAAATTCAGATTAGATGAGCTTCCTCAATTATGGAATATTTTTGTAGGTGATATGAGTTTTGTAGGTCCACGACCTGAAAGAGCTTACTTCTATGATGAATTTGAAAAAAACATACCTGAATTCCGTGAAAGGCTTTTAGTTAAACCCGGTCTTACAGGTCATGCTCAGGTTAACGGAGGTTATGACCTTAAACCTGAAGAAAAGATTGTGTTTGACCTTGAGTATATGAGAAAAAGAAGTTTAGCCTTCGATATTAAATGCATAATTCAAACAATCAAACCTATTTTCACTCATGACGGTGCAAGATAAATATTGATTTAAAACGATGTTTCAAAGCTTACAGAAACATCGTTTTTTTGTTTTTTATTTAACAATATATTGCAAAACTCATTGACAAAAGGTGCTGAAAATTATATAATAAACTTTGTTAAAAAAATGAACAAGTGTGCTTTCACTTGATTTAGGAGGACAAAACAATGGGTTACACTATCGGACAGAAGATTATTAAAAATCATCTTCTTTCAGGTGACATGACTGTTGGCAGCGAAGTAGGTCTCAGGATTGACCAGACACTTACTCAGGACGCTACCGGCACAATGGCTTACCTCGAATTTGAAGCTATGGGTATTGACAGAGTTAAAACAGAGCTTTCTGTTGCTTATATCGACCATAACACATTACAGACAGGTTTTGAAAATGCGGATGACCATCGTTTTATCGGCAGCGTTGCTAAAAAAAGAGGTCTTCGTTTTTCACGCCCCGGTAACGGTATCTGCCATCAGGTTCATCTTGAACGCTTTGGTATTCCGGGCAAAACTCTCATAGGCTCTGACAGCCATACACCTACAGGCGGCGGCATCGGTATGCTCGCTATGGGTGCAGGCGGTCTCGACGTTGCAGTTGCAATGGGCGGCGGTGCTTACTATATCACTATGCCTAAAATGGTAAGAGTTAACCTTACAGGTAAGCTTCAGCCATGGGTTGCAGCAAAAGACATTATTCTTGAAGTTCTTCGTATTATGTCCGTTAAAGGCGGCGTAGGTAAAATTGTTGAATACGGCGGAGAAGGTGTTGCAACTCTCTCTGTACCTGAAAGAGCTACAATCACAAATATGGGTGCAGAATTAGGTGCTACAACATCAATTTTCCCTTCAGATGAAATCACAAAGGCTTTCCTTAAAGCTCAGGGAAGAGAAAAAGATTGGGTTGAGCTTAAAGCTGACGAAGACGCAGTTTATGATGAGGTTATTGAAATTGACCTTAACACTCTCGCTCCCCTTGCAGCGATGCCGCATATGCCTGACAATGTTAAATCTGTTGACGAAATCGGTAAAATCAAGGTTGACCAGGTTTGTATCGGTTCATGCACAAACTCATCACTTCTTGATATGCTTAAGGTTGCCGCTATTCTCAAGGGTAAAACTGTTCACCCTGATGTAAGCCTTTCAATTGCACCGGGTTCAAAGCAGGTTCTTAATATGCTTTCACGTTGCGGAGCATTAGCTGATATTATTGATGCAGGTGCAAGAATTCTCGAATCAGCTTGCGGTCCTTGTATCGGTATGGGTCAGTCACCTAACTCAGAGGGTGTTTCACTCAGAACTTTTAACCGTAACTTTGAGGGCCGTTCAGGTACTGCTGATGCAGGTATCTATCTTGTAAGCCCTGAAACTGCTGCTGCATCTGCACTTACAGGTGTACTCACAGACCCTAGAGATTTGGGTGAGGCTGCTGAAATCGAGATGCCTGATGAATTCATCATTAACGATAATATGATCACAATGCCTGCTTCTGTTGAAGAGGCTGACAGCGTTGAAGTTCTTTATGGTCCTAACATCAAACCATTCCCTACAACTAAACCTCTCCCTGAAGAAATCACAGCAAAAGCTGTTCTTAAAGTAGGCGATAATATAACAACAGACCATATTATGCCTGCAGGAGCCAAGATTCTCCCCTACCGTTCAAATATCCCTTACCTTTCAAACTTCTGCTTTAAGCAGTGTGATGAAAAATTTGCAGAGCATTGTAAAGAAGCCGGTGAAGGTATCATTATCGGCGGCAGTAACTATGGCCAGGGTTCATCACGTGAGCATGCTGCTCTTGTTCCTCTTTACCTCGGTATCAAGGCTGTTATCACAAAATCTTTTGCAAGAATTCATTGTGCTAACCTTGTAAACGCAGGTATTATTCCGTTCACATTTAAAAACAGTGAAGATTATGATAAGATCAGCGTAAATGATGAGCTTTGCTTACCTGAAATCAGAGATGTTATTTCAAACGGCAAAACAGCTGTTCTTGTAAATAAAACCACAGGCGAAAAATATGAGCTTGATTATCAGCTTTCAGAGCGTCAGGTTCAGATTATTCTTGCAGGCGGACTTCTTGACTACACACGTGAAAATTCATAAAGGAGAATAAATATGACAGAAGCACAGATTAAAAATGCAGTAGAAAAATTTGAAGCTCTTATAAGAGAACAGAGCGATCGTTCAGATTCAATCAAATCACAGGGTGACTTTGTTGATTATGAAAAGCTTGATAAAATCATTATCGGTGTCTGCGGTGGTGACGGCATCGGCCCTATCATCACAAAAGAAAGCGCCAGAGTGCTTGAATATATGCTCAACGATAAGGTTGAGGCAGGTAAAGTTGAGTTTAAGGTTATTGACGGCCTTACAATTGAAAACCGTGTTGCAGCTAACAAGGCTATCCCTGATGATGTTATGGCTGAACTCAAGGCCTGCCATGTAATTCTTAAAGGACCTACAACAACACCTCAGGCAGGTGACCCATGGCCAAACATTGAGAGCGCTAATGTTGCCATGAGAAAAGCTCTTGACCTTTTTGCTAACCTTCGCCCTGTTAAAGTTCCTGAAGAAGGCATTGACTGGACATTCTTCCGTGAAAATACAGAAGGTGCTTATGCAGTTGGCTCAAAAGGTGTAAATGTAACAGATGACCTTGCTGTTGACTTTGTTGTTACAACAACTGAAGGTTGTGAAAGAATTGCTAAATTAGCTTATGATTATGCAAGAAGAAACAAGAAAGAACGCGTTTCTATCATCACAAAAGCTAACATCATCAAAACAACAGACGGTAAATTCCTTAACCTTTGCAAAAACATCGGTAAAGACTACCCTGAAATCACAACTGACGAATGGTATATCGATATCACAACAGCTAAGCTTATCGACAAAAAACGCCGTACAGATTTCAAAGTGTTTATCCTTCCTAACCTTTACGGTGATATCATCACTGATGAAGCTGCTGAATTCCAGGGCGGCGTAGGCACTGCAGGCAGCGCCAATATCGGTAAAAAATATGCTATGTTTGAAGCTATCCATGGCTCAGCACCAAGAATGATGAAAGAAGGCAGAGGTCAGTTTGCAGACCCTTGCTCAATGCTCCGCGCATCAGTTATGCTTCTTTCACATATCGGTGAGCAGGAAAAGGCTGACCTTCTTGAAAAAGCTCTTGATATCTGTATGTATGAAGAGAAGAAGTACCAGATCACCGGCCGCGACAATGGCTGCACATGCAGTCAGTTCGGCGACTATGTTATGGATACTGTACGTAAACTTTGTGAATAAATTAAGGATGTGAACTGAGTGCCCAACAAATCTGAAAACATTTCGATGTCTGTTATTAAAAGATTGCCGCGCTACTACCGTTTTTTAGGTAACCTTAAAAAGAACGGTGTTGTTAGAATTTCTTCAAAAGAGCTTTCATCGAAAATGGGATTTACTGCCTCACAGATAAGACAAGACCTTAACTGCTTCGGTGGTTTCGGTCAGCAAGGATATGGCTATAATGTTGAGCAGCTTTACAATGAAATCGGTGTTATTCTCGGAGTTAACAATGGTAATAAAGCAATCATTATCGGTATGGGTAACCTTGGTAAAGCCATTGCTTCTCATATGAAATTTGCAAAAAGCGGTTTTAATATAATTGGTCTTTTTGACAGTGATGAAAAAATTGCCGGTGAAATTGTTAACGGAATGGAAATCAGCCCTATGAGTTCACTTGATGATTTTTGTAAAAGCAACTCACCAAAGGTAGCTGTTCTTTGTATCCCCGAAAGAGCTGCTGAAAATATTGTAAATGAGCTTGTAAGTTTGGGTGTAAAAAATTTCTGGAACTTCAGCCATTATGATGTTGCAGCTAACTTCCCGGGTACAATCAGCGAAAATGTTCATCTTAACGATAGTCTTATGACTTTAAG
>JBGVPE010000060.1:0-6870 GCA_045126895.1 Acutalibacteraceae bacterium
ACACGGAAGATTGCATCGACTAAATCCGAAACTTCAGCCTTACCGTCAACAACGATTGAGTTACTGACAGAAACCAAACCGCTTTCAGTAATAAGTGTTTTGTAATCGATTATTATATGAAGTTCATCAGGAACCACAAAAGTCAGCTTATTGTTTGTAGGGTCATAAGTGATTGTGTATTCATATGCACTTTGTGCAGAATCAAAATCAATCCAATTCCCCTGAGTGTCCTGATACTTAAGCTTAATTGAATCCCAATAGACCGAAAGATTTTCTGTCATTGTATCTTCAATTGTCAGGGTATCTGAACCTTCCAGAATATCCAAAGCACCGTGGTTGACATGGATACCGAAATTCAATGTTGATTTATCCTGAACAACCGTCTTATCAAGAAGTCCCGTCTCAAACTCTACTGATTCGTGTGCAGGACCCGATGTGTTATTTCTGCCCCATGTAAGCTCGACTACATTGTCAAGCTGATACTTTGAATGATCAGTTGTAGTGAGGTGTTCATCCTTAACCTTAAGCTGATAGTTGAATACATACCGGCCGCCGGCATTGATATGCTCATAGTAATCTTTCAGATTGGTTGTATATGCAAGTCCGCCCCATCCGGCTTCAGTATTATACTCAAGAAAGGTGAAATCTTCAGCAGGGATATCAAATGAATTACCTGTTACTGTACCGTTGTATCTGTATTTCGCAAGCCAAGTGTTTGTATCATAAGGTGAATAACATGTAACAACAAGCGAACCGTTAACATATTCAAGCTTTTCATCAAAACTATCGTGGAACACTACATTTGATATCTGATTATTAAGATATCCGCTGTGTCCACTGGAACCCGGAACAGAGTTGTTAAATACAACATTATAATCAATCGTTCCGTTATCATTGACATAACCTTTTTTAGTTATCATCGGTGAGTATTCGTACTGTGAACTCGCAACACCCTGAATAGCCTGTGTAAAGTTCATATAAACTTCATTTGACATTTTATATCCTTCAAGGAGGACATCTTCAAGAGTTTTATCACCTGTAAGTTCACCAACCCATTCGGTACCTGTTTTGGCATCAAACGGAATCCTGTAGGTAACCTTGAGTGTTGAATCTTCGTTAAAAAGCCACTTTGATGATTCATACATTGTGTCAGGATTTGTGTCTGCTGTGTTAAACAGAATGTTAAAGCTATGATGCTGGTTACCGTCTGCAGGAGCAACAAGAATATATGTATTCTCTGTCGGTCCGCCTTCTACGTAAGGAGTAAATGTGACAACCTGTCCGCTTTCTGTAGTTGCTGTTACAATAAGATTTTCGGGAAGATTCTGAACATAAAGATAACCTTCTGCATTATTGTATCCCCAGAAAGCCGCAAGGTCAGTCAGGAAGAAATGACCCCATTCCTTGATAGCACCGGAAACTTCTGCTTTAATTTCAAAGTTAATATATTCACCGTCATTACCGCTTGCGTGTTTTTCAACATGAGGCACAAAGCCTACAACATCTGCCGAACCTTCGGTACCCTCAGGTCTGGTGTTGATAATCGCCTCAACTCTGTTTGTGTGGGTATCTGTCTCACCTTCAGCCAGCGGAGGGAATGTGGTGTAGTAAATCAAATCAAATGCATAACCCGAAGGAAGTGCAAATTGCATAGAGGTTTTACCATCAGTATTTGTGATAGTTACCTGATCCCAGCTGAGATAGGTATCAGGGAGCTTATTTCCCCATTCGTCATAACGTTTGATCGTAATCGGTTGGTCTGTGTAATATGCCAGGCCTTCACCGAGCGTATCGATAATAACAGTGCCCTGCAGGTTTTCAGCGGTTTTTCTGATGCCTACGCCCCATTCAATAACAGGTATATTATTGCCCTGTGCATCCTTGAGAACAACCATTTTACCGTCTTTTTCAATCCTTGTGAACTCAATTTTTGTCCAGTCTTCAGCCCACTGATAAATGTCTCCGCCGCCCGGGTTTTTAGCATAAGTATCAAGACCGTTCCACATATTAACAAAATCATTTGACAAAAGATAATCATGGGGGGTTGATTTGTATTTTATAAGGAATCCCTGACCTGCTGAAAAATCGGGGAACCCTGAAATTCTGAAGCCGTAGTTTGCATACTGGTTAGGATGATCACTGACTACAGGCTGAGGGACAATCGGATTTCCGTCAAGATCTGTTACCACAATTGTATCTCTTAATACATAGTGATTTTCCCATATCTGGTCGTCAATAACAAGATCCTTGACAAGACCCATTGTAGCATCAACTCTGATAGTATATTCAAGAGTATTATCATCTTCGTTATATTCACCATGTGTTTTGGTTACCTGAATACCTGCAGCATCGTCAATATCAAGTTGAATTTTAATATCCTCATTGAATTTTATTTCTGTAGAATCACCTGATAGTGTTGAGTCAACCGTTGCACTGAAATCGATAGTAAAGTCAACGTTAGCATATTTATCAACGAAGTTCACACCGTTTGCATCATCGTAGAACCTTACCTGCAACAAGCCGCTTTCATCAACGAAATATTCACCAACATCCTCAATAGTTCCGTTTTCTGTCTTAGCTGAAATCTTGTGCCAACTGTCAAATTCATCACAGTGAAGGTTAGAAGGTATATGATACGTAAGTACACCGTCTTCGTTGTGTTCAAACTGAATCCATTGACTGCCTGTGTTGATTTCACTGAATTCAAGTGAAACAATGTAAGACTGACCGATATGAACAGTTGAGCCGTTACCAAGCTCATTACCGTTCAGGTCTTTGAACACAGCATTAACAACCTCGTCTTCAAGATGTGAAGTGTATGTAATATCCTGATTTGCTGCAGCCATCATAATCAACGGTTCACTGTCATAAACGCTTTTAGGAGCAGAACCTGCGCGTCTGAGGTTGTATGTAGCCCGAGAAACAGTGTTTGGGATATAATACTTAAGCTTACCCTCAAGTGTCGGCTTGATAGTGCCCATATCAGGTTCATCTTTATCAACCGAGGTAATATGCTCTGCAGCATGCAGCTTACTTATCATACCGTAGCCGAGAACCGTATCTGTTTTGTTGTAGTTTATTTTCTTTACCGCACCGTCAACGTCGCCCTCAATAACCATAAGCAGCTTGTCGCTTTTGTAAATTGAAACGCCGGTGCGATCTGCTTTGCCATCGGAATTTGTATCAAAAAAAACAATGTCGCCTCTTTTACCGTCATAGCTTTCAGCCGGAGAATAAGCAGATTTTTTCTGCCATGCCAGTCTCATTGACTCTGCAGAAGCGCTTATCAATAAATCCGAATTATTGATGTTTGCGTGTCCTATACAAAAAGAAACAAATATCGTATTCCAGTTGCCATAAGGACTTCCGTACCATTCACCATAGCGTGAGTAATTTTTCTTTTCAGCGAGAGCATTATATTCGTAGTTACGATCACTTTCTTTGTAGCCAACCTGTGATGTTGCAACAGCTGCAAGATTTTCTGCAAGGTTGTTTGTAATTTTAACCTTATCGAGAGTTTTCAACCAATCTTCTGCGGTTTCTGTGTCAACAGTTTTATCAGGGAAACATTCGTCGGTGTGAGTATGTTCAGGTTTAATGCACACAAGCTCATCGCCTGAATAACAGCTACTGATATGCGTATGCTCATCCAGCTCACAAAGTGCTTCACTGGTAATCGTAATACCCACAAGCTTAAGACACCAGAAAACTGCGATTGTAACAATAACAGCGATAAGAGGGAATAAAGCAATTATTCTTTTGTTACGAACTCTGAACAGCTTATGATCTTTAAGATATTCATTATCCACGCCTGACACAACTGCTTCCCCCCTTCTGTGATTCTATAAAAGCATTTATTCCGGCGTTTTCTGATCTTCGGGATCTTCGATATTTTCCTGATATTCCTGATAGTCTATGTTGCCCATCTTTTCAAATGGCCAGATCCTGAAGAAAATCTTACCGACAATCTGTTCGGAGCTTACAAGACCTACAGCTGAACTGCGGCTGTCGATTGATGTAGAACGGTGATCTCCGAGAATAAAGTAGTGATTTTCGGTTACATGAAAAGGGAATTTGATATCACATTCACCGAGAGCACGGTCAAGAATGTAAGGCTCGTCCAACAAGTCATCATTAACATACACATAACCTTTTTCGTCAATTCGTATAGAATCTCCCGGTATACCGATTATTCGTTTTATAAGAAGTTTATTCTGATAGGAGAAGCAACAAAGCTGTCCCCTTTTCAGATTTGGTGTCTTTATAAGAACAACAATTTCTTCATCGTTAAGAGTAGGTTCCATACTGCTTCCCTGAATCTGCAATACAGGCAATGCGAGAGTTGCAATAAGCACGGCAATCGCTGCTACAACAATAAGAGATGAAAGTGTACTTTTCAACACCTTTTTGTACCTACGGCTGTATTGCTCTTTAGCAATTGCTTTTTCAATTTGCATTGACGTGGGAAACTGAAGTTCTTTTTTCTTTCTTTTGAATGCCATTTATAAAATGTTCCTCCGCAAAGAAAAAAGAATATTTATAATTATTTCTTTTTCTTAGTTTTTTTATTATCACCAAGATATTTAGTGGTGTATTCAATTATGTCTTTTGAAATTATACTGAGAAAATTGATATTATCCTCAGACGATGCTTTGCGACTTGGTAAAATAAATTTTGCCGGAGCCTGATTATCTACAGATTTTTCACTACTTAATAAAGAAACCTTTTTCAGCGCTTCATCAAGTTGTTTTGCGGTTTCACTGAGAATCTGTGCACTTTTTTCTACGCTATTTTCTTTTTTAGCTTTTTCAAGCTCCTCTCTGAGATGCTCGTTTTCACGAGTTTCAGCCAGAAGCAATTCAAGCAATTCAAGCTTGCTCAGCTTTTTTAACTCTTTATCTGTCACAGAATCATCGTCCTTATTATTATACAATTGAATATAAATTCCCATTTGATAATACCATAGCGAGATGAATTTTTCAACTAGTTTCAACAAAATATCACTAAAAAAATCAAATCAATCAAGATATATTTGTTCAGATTGTATAATCAAGCCCCTAAATAAAAAGACACATCACCAAGGAAATTTCCAAAATGATGTGTCTGTGTTTGTTTGATAAATATACTTTATTAAAAACTACATAACTGTTTATCAATCGTCTAATTTTATTTTTCCAACTGAAATATTAAGAATGATAAGAGCATCCGTTGAGTTAATCTTTCCGTCACCATTCGCATCCGGAATGACCTTTTCTGCAACTGTGTCTTTTTCAAACTCTTCACCGCAGACGGTGCACTCTTTATGTTTCTTCCCTACTTCGTAAATACTGGGCAGAACATCATAAATCCACTTGTCTGATGTGTGTCCTGTTGCATCAACATAATCCGCAACATAATTGTCTCCGCATTCACAAATATAGGTTGTATGACCATTTTTTGTGCAAGTGGGGGCAATTGTATTTGTAACGTATTTATGAGTGTGTGTCGCAAAGTGGATTGTTGCATTAAGCAGAGGTGTATTAAGATAAGTGTCTATTTTTATATCTTCCCATTGCTCTTTTGTACCTAAATAATAAACATCGGTAAGACTTGTGCAATCGTCAAAAGCACACTGGTCAATTGACTCTAAGTTGACGGGAATTGTTATGCTTTTAAGACTTCGGCACAATTGAAATGCTGCAGCTTTTATAGCAGTCAAACCATCAGGAAGTTTTATGTCTTTAAGATTTGAGCAACACAAAAATGCGTACATACCGATTGTTTTTATACTATCCGGCAGCTCCACGGTTTCAAGGCTTTGACAGCCTGCAAATGCGTTATTTCCAATTGCTGTTACTGTCTGCGGAATTGTTATTGTTTTAAGATTAATACAACCTACAAACGCATAGTTTCCGATTTCGGTTACATTGTCCGGTATAACTACTTTTGTAATACTGGTGCAACAATAAAAAGTAAACGGTTTTATTTCTTTCACATTGTCAGGAATTACTAATTCAGTTACCTTTTGATTATTCAGGTATAAATCCGCCTCGTTACACATCGGATTTGCATATGTAATACTAAAGTCAATATTACACCATGAAGAAAGATCTGAAATATTTACATTTTTAATGTTTGAACAGTTATTAAAAGCATGATCTTTAATTGATATTATATTTTTTGATATGGTTATGCTTGTGAGGTTTTCACATCCGTCAAATGATGCATTTTCAATTATTTTCACACTATCAGGAACTGAATAATCTGTTGCCCGGTTGCCTATCGGATAATTTATAAGGCTTGTTTTATCTTTATTAAACAAAACACCGTGTTCATCTGCTGAAAAAAATTGATTGTTACTATCCACAGTGAATTTGGTAAGATTACAACATCCGTCAAATGCACGTCCGCCAATTGATTTTACTTTTTGAGGAATATGAAAGTATTCAAGTTTTGTGCAATCCTGAAAAGCATATGCACCTATAACTTCAACAGTATTGGCAATTGTTACATCAGTGATAGAGCTACAACTATAAAAAGCATATTTCCCGATTGATGTAACATTACCCTCAACTATAACTTTCTGAATATCATATTCATAATATGCCCAAGGGTAATTAGAATATAGATAGTTGTCCATTGCACCGCTGCCGGAAATTGTTAATGTTTTTAAAGCTGTATCATAAGACCATACGAGATTTTCGCCACAGGTACCGAATGTTGCCACACTTGCTTTTGCGTCGAAGTTCAGCCAATCCGGATTCAACTTTAATCCTGCAAAACTGCTCAATGGTGCAACGGTAATCACCATAACAGCCACAATAAGCGAAGCTAAAATTCTTTTAAAAGTTTTCATATCATACTCCTCCTCAAAATTTCAAACAGCACTAT
>JBGVPE010000061.1:0-124179 GCA_045126895.1 Acutalibacteraceae bacterium
ATAAGATTTTTAAAATATACAAATTCCGTACAATGAAAAAAGGTACAGGTGATTATGCAACAGCAGATATAAAAGATCTTGATGATAAAACTACACCTTTCGGCAGATTTTTAAGAAAAACAAGCCTTGATGAGCTGCCTCAGTTTATCAATCTTGTTAATGGCACAATGAGTCTTGTGGGGCCCAGACCTCTTATCCCGTCAGAAAAACAGATTCGTAAGCTCCGTGAGGAGTTAGGTGTTTATTCTGTTTTACCGGGTATCACAGGTTGGGCGCAGGTAAACGGAAGAGATGATGTTTCTGTTGAAGAAAAAGCAAGGCTTGATAAAGAGTATGTTGATAAGCAGAGCATAGCTTTTGATATTGAAATTCTGCTTAAAACAGTTAAAATGGTTATCACCAGAGAAGGTAATATAGGATAATCAGATTATAATACAATGTCTGATAATATTTTTCCGAGCGAGGTTATATAATGAAAGCAAATGAAAGTATTGAAAAGTATCCTGCACGAGTGAGGGAATACACTAACTATGCTATTAAAAGCGTAAAAAATGTTGCAAAATTAAGCGGCCCCAGACCTGTAGGCGGTGAGGGTGACGCAAAAGCCAGAGAGTATTTTAAGGCTGATATGGCAAAGTTTTGTGATGAATACAGAGAAGAACCTTTTAAATGCTCTGACAAAGCTTTTATGTCATGGGTGCCGATTGGTATTGTGTTGCTTGTTTTAGCCACTGTATTTTTTATTTTCGGTATGCCTGTTGTTTCACTTGGCCTGACAGTTCTGAATGTTCTTTTTATCGTTCTTGAATTTTTCCTTTATAAGCCGATTCTTGATGTGTTCTTCAAGAAAAAAGAATCAGCCAATATTATCGGCATAAGAAAGGCGTCGGGCGAAACCAAAAAGAGAATTATCTTATCAGGCCATACAGACTCTGCTTTTGAGTGGACATATACTTATCACGGCGGCAGGCCTATGGTTGCGACAACAATGGTGGGTGCAGTTATCAGTGTTTTGGTTTCAATAGCTTCAGCTGTTGTTGCAATTATTCAGACAGGTGCATTCAGCCCTTCTGTTGTTTTTGTAAATGACAATACAGTTTCAATTGTTTTTGCTGTTGTGATGCTTGCTTTGTTGCCTTTACAGGTAGCAACATTTTTCTTCACAAACTACAAAAGACCTGTTGTGGGTGCAAATGATGACCTTACAGGCTGCTTTATTTCACTTGCAGTTGCAAAATTCCTTACAGATAACGATATAAGATTTGAAAACACAGAGGTTCAGGTGCTTCTGGCCGGCGGCGAAGAAGCAGGGCTTCGCGGCTCAAAGGCTTATGTAAAGGCTCATAAAGACGAGCTTTGCGATGACGGTGTTGAAACTGTTTTTGTAAGCGTTGACACAATACGCGATTTTGATTTTATGAAAATCATTGATCAGGATCTTAACGGCTTGGTTAAAAACGATAAGAGAGTTGTTGAACTTATAAAAGAAGGCGCTTCAACTGCAGGCTACGGTGAGGTTGAGTCAGGTGTGATTTCTCTCGGTTCTACCGATGCGGCAGCATTTTCACAGGCAAAGGTGCCTGCGGCAACATTTATTGCTATGGATCCTACACCTGCACGTTATTATCATACAAGACTTGATACTGAAGAAAATCTTGACCCTAAAACTATTGAGGCAGGCGTTAAAATCGCTCTTGAAACAACATTCTTGTTTGATGAAAAAGGAATTTAACGGCATTTTACATAAAACTTTTAAAAAAAGTATTGTTAAATCATATAATGATATGATATAATAGGCAAAAGGCGTTTCAATTTTTATTTTTCCTGTAAAGAAGGAGATGTTACCAAATGAATAAAACAATCAAAAAAGTAGTATCATTTGTATTAATTGCAATTATGGCTGTTTCATTTTGCTCATGTGCAGCTATTGAGGAAGAAGTTGTAAAAAGAGCTTCTGCAGTTCCTCAGACTAAAGAAGAGATTTTTGATTATTTCTGCAAATCTCTTGATATGGTATTAGAGCAGAAGCCTGCTGTAAGCTACGGTCTTTCAAATGATGCAGGCTCAGCAGATTGTGAAAACAGCAGCATTGAAGCAGCATTCCCTACAATCGCAAAACTTATGACAGTTGGTGACGGTGCCGAGACTGCTTACGGTGAAGATTGCTCAGCAATTTTCCCTGACAATAAGCTTACTCTTAGCGATATCAAGTCAGCTAATATCGTTGATATTGATGATACAACCTCCCGTTCATACACTATTATATTAACAATCTGGGACGATAGCAATCCTAACCAGGATGACAGCGTTTTCGGTAAAATCTATAAGATTTCAAAGGATGAAGATATCCTTAACGAAATGAAAAAAGCATCAGCATATTTCACAGCAGAAAGCTATGATGCACAGTATCAGGTAGGCAAAATCGTTGCTGTTGTTTCAAAAGAAACTGACAGACTTCAGGAATTACGTCTTGAAAGAAGTGTAGAAGTTTCAACAGAAATCACAGGTCAGAATGCCTTCGCTGAAGTTGGCACAGTTCCGCTTTCATTCAACTATTCTTCAACAGAAAATTACTCAATCAACTGGGATAACCCTGAAACAAGTGAGATTGAATAATAACCCGCAAATATCAATGGCGTTGTGTTCATAAGAGCACAACGCCTGTTTTTTATATAGAACTATAGAATTTGTGATAATATTTTAAAAAGTCACTTTTGCCTGTCGGCAAAGGTGACTTCTGATTGGAGCTGGTGGCGTGACTCGAACACGTGACCTGCTCATTACGAATGAGCTGCTCTACCAACTGAGCTACACCAGCAACTTAGTTTATTATAATAAAAATGCAGAATATTTTCAATAGTTTTGATATAAATTATAGAAATATTAAAATTAAAGGTTTTGTCATAAAATGTTTAAACTATTTCCATTTAATGTACTTGATTTTATTGCAGAAATATTGTAACCTATACACATAACAATTTACCGAAAGGTGTGCACACAATGAAAAAAGGATTATGTTTATTATTATCTGTTTTTATGGTTGCGGTGAGCTTGTGCTCCTGCAGCATGATAAAAGATGACGGAGTTTTAACTGAGCAGACTTATGTAGACGCTCAGGGCAATACACATCAATATGCAACTGATGCTAACGGCGTGGTTATTACCGAAAAAGGCGGTGCAAAAGTTACTACCACAACTACTACCAAAGCTTCAGGTCAGTCAGGTGAGGCTCCCGGTCAGGCTATTTATGCAACTGACGCTAACGGTGAAAATATCACTGACGCTAACGGAAATCTTGTTACAACAAAAATTGACTATGAGGCACTTTTTTCAGAGGCTAATAAAACCACCACGACTACTAAGAAAAAGCCGAATGTTTCAGGCCCTGTTGATATCAATGATGCTGTCGGCGGTGCAGGTAAAGAAGATTTACTTCCAAACGGTGACAAAACAAACAAAACTAACCTTAAAACAAAGTATGTTGACCCTATAGTTAAAACAAAAAAATACACTCTTCAGGTAAGATCAAAAATGAACGGTATGGATATACCTATGACTCTTTGTGTTAACGGTAATGATTACGCTGCGAAGCTTTCAATCCCATTTAATGCAATGCCGGTTGAAGCCCGTATATTTACTAAGAACGGTAAGTACTATGCGGTAATTCCTATGTTTGGTATTTACTCTGAGGTTGATGACGAAACAAGCTCAGACGCAACAAATACAACTGATAAGATTGAATCTGAAGCTACTTATGTTAAGAGCACAAAGGTTAAAGACGGCTCAGTTACCTATACTTGTGAAGAGTATAAGTCTAAAAAAGACGGCACAGTTGTTAAATATTACTTCAACTCAAAAAATGAATGGAAGCGTTGGGAATGTGTTGACGGCGACAGCGTTACAGTTTTTGAGGTTGAGAAATTCTCCGGCACAGTTGATTCCGCATTATTTAAAGAGCCGAGCAATCTTACAATCGGTAAACTTCCGGGCTTAAAATGAGAACAGTAATAATTACAGGCGCTTCAGGAGGTATCGGAACGGCTATTTCCGATGCCTTTGCCTTATCCGGATATAATGTTGTTTTAGGATATAATTCTTCAGAAAAAGCAGCTCAGGAGCTTTGCTGTCAGCTTAAAGAAAAAGGCTGTAAGGCCGAATGCTTTAAAGCTGATGTATCTGACCCGGCTCATGCACAGGCTTTGGTCAACTTTGCAAAAGAAACCTTCGGCGGCGCAGATATTCTTATAAACAACGCAGGGATAGCCCAGCAAAAGCTTTTTACAGATATAACAGATGAAGATTTTAATAAAATGTGTGATGTGAATGTAAAAAGCGTGTTTAACTGCTCAAGAGCAGTTCTGCCTTTGATGATTCATAACAAATGGGGCAGAATCATAAATATTTCGTCTATGTGGGGAGTTTGCGGAGCCTCGTGCGAGGTTCACTACTCTGCATCAAAAGCTGCTGTTATCGGTATGACAAAAGCCTTGGCTAAAGAGGTCGGCCCGTCTGGGATAACTGTAAACTGTATTGCTCCGGGTCTTATTGATACCCCGATGAATAAAAATCTGGACGAAGAGACAATAAAATCTCTGTGTGAAGAGACTCCTGTCGGCAGAGTCGGTACCCCTCAGGATGTTGCGAATGCTGTTTTATTTTTTGCTGATGAGGCTTCATCCTTTGTTACAGGTCAGGTTTTAGGCGTTGACGGAGGATTTATTTGATATTTGATATAATTTTCCTTGATTTATTGTTTTTTTTATGTTAGAATGTTGTAGTAATACTTCTAATTAAAAAGGAGGCACTTTAAATGGCATCTACTTGTCCAAAGTGTAACAGAAAATTAAAATTAACAGACCTTAAGCCAACATGCCCGGGTTGCGGCATTAACCTTTTATATTACAGAATTGAAGAAAGTCTTGAAGTTGATGCTCTCAATGCTGAGATTGAGCACGCTCGCACTCAGAAAAAGATGGACAGAGCAAAGGCTGCAATGATTGGCGGCCCTATGGCTATCGTAAGAGATGTACTTCTCGTTCTTGTTATAGCTGCATTCTTGTTGCCGCTTGCAACACTCAGCGCATCAGGCCCTTATTTTGAAAGAGAAACAACTTATTCAGCAATCGAACTTGTTACAACTCTTATGGAGTTTGATTTCGGTGCTCTCGGTCTTCTCGGCTCACCAATTGTCGGCACTTCAACTCTTTTCTTTGCAGGTTCAATTGTCTGTGTTGCTCTTGCATTGGTTGTTGCATTGTTCCAGCTTATTTTCAGCTTCCTCTCATGCTCAAAGAGAGGCTTCGGCAGAAACGTTATTTTTGCTGTTTTAGGCATGGTATTCTCAATTGGTTCATCAGTTCTTTTCAATATGTTTGTTAAGTCAATGAATGAGGTTGCTCCGGGATTTATGTCAGGCTCAGTAGGTTTTGGTATCTATGTTGTTGCTGCTATGTTTGCTGTTGTTCTTATCTGGAACATCATTATCAAAGCAAAAGGCGGTATTGAGGTTAAATACACACCTTGCTACATAGGCAAAGAGCAGATGCTCTTTGAAGAATATGCTGAGAAATACGGTACAGACAGAGTTACTTTTGATTTTGTTATGGAACATCATGATGAATTCATGGAAAAGAAAGAAGACAAAGCAGAAGAAACTGAAGAAGTTAATGCATAATTAAATAACAATTAAGGCACTTGCATAAGCAGGTGCCTTTTTATGCCTCTTGCTAAAAAGTTTGAAACATTGAGATTATACAGATACAATGCAGAATTATATAACAAAAGCGGAGATTGATATGAATAATATTATAGAAATAAAAGATTTTATGGCTCCTGAGCTGGATGTATATGCACGGCTGACCGAGGTTCAGCTGTTGAACAGAGAATTCCCTGAAAAAGGCATGTTTATTGCAGAAAGCCCGAAGGTTATTGAAAGGGCTCTTGATGCAGGATATGAACCGGTTTCGTGCCTTATAGAAAAAAGGCATATTGAAGGTGAAGGTAAGCAGATTCTTGCAAGAATGAAAGATGTTCCTGTTTTTTGTGCAGAGTTTGATGTTCTGACACAGCTGACGGGATTTAAGCTTACAAGGGGTATGCTATGCGCTATGAAAAGAAAAGCTTTGCCTGATGTAAGAGAAATCTGTAAAAACAAAAACAGAATAGTTATATTGGATAAGGTTATGAACCCCACAAATGTAGGTGCCATAATCCGATCCGCTGCAGCACTTGGAATGGATGCAGTAATCCTTACACCGGGGTGCTCTGACCCGCTTTACAGACGCGCCGCAAGAGTGAGTATGGGTACTGTTTTTCAGATTGAATGGACATTTTCGGACAATGACAGCCTTGATGAAATAAAGTCCCTCGGCTTTAAGACTGTAGCTATGGCACTTAAGGATAATTCACTCCCTATCAACGCCCCTGAGCTGACAAACGAAAAGAAACTGGCTGTTGTTATGGGGACAGAGGGTGACGGACTCTCTGATAAAACTATATCTGAATGTGACTTTACTGTTAAAATACCAATGTATCACGGTGTTGATTCTCTGAATGTTGCTGCCGCTTCTGCAGTAGCTTTTTATCAGCTGGGCAATAGGCAGAGCGATATATAAATCGGGTGATTATAAGAGTTGCTTGGTACTTCACATAACCCTCAGACTTCGAATCCCTTGCTTTTGAATTGCTATAAAAAACAATAACGGCACCTTGGGGCACCCTCTGTAAGGAAGGTGCCCCAAAGGCATTTAGCAAGATAATGTTGTAAATCCAAGCGTAATCTTGCAAATATACCACCATTATGATATACTTGCCGTAGAAAAATTGTTAATGGAGGTTTAAATTATGAAAAAACTGTTCTGTTTGCTTCTTTTGCTTGTTTGTACAGTGTGTTTTTGTAGTTGCAATGGAATTTATGTAGATGACACCAAAGAACAGAAAGCATATACTGAAACCATTACTTCTTTGTTTAATGCTTTAGATAATGGGAATGCAGATGCTGTGTATGATTTATTTTCTCCTTCTGTCAGGGAACAGGACAAAGAATTGAAAGAACAGATAGATAAACTGCTATTAGTATATAAAGGACCTACTGACGAAATCGGTTGGGATGGTTTGTTAGCTGGTGAAGCAAGTTATGAATATGGTGAAAGATACAAGGTTGCAAATGCAGTGTTTCCTATTCGATCCGGTAATACATATTTTTGGTGCTATTTAAACCTAATGTATGAAAACACAACGAATAAAAAACAAATTGGTATAACACAATTAGAGTTTTACACTTCTGATGAGTACTGTGCCTTATGTTATGATGAAGATGCAAAAATCGAAGATTCTGTTGGACTTAAAGTTTATACAGAACAGTTAGTAACTGAAGAAATACGCTGTATTCACGGGCAACCACACAAATATTCATCATCAACTGACACACTCAACATAGATGATGTAAAAAACTTCTTTGAGAATTCAAATAGTTTTTCAAAATTCAAAATCAGATTTGGTGAGCCGAATGCTGAAAATATATTTGTTTACTACGAATTGTCAAATAAAAATAGTAAAACGCATTATCTTGAACTCTCTGTAGACGCAGACGAAATACTCCACGCAGAAATTGTTGATGATTTCAAGTATATCGAAACTGTGTTTCATTCGGAAGAACAATAATACGAACATTCTTTGAATAATACAAGACAAAGTATGTAACCCACTATGACACTTTCATATTCTGAAAGTGTCATTTTTATATACAAAAAAGGAGACAACTTCCTTATGAAGTGTCTCCTTTTCGGTACCGTTATCATTTTTTGGCGGAGAGCAAGGGATACACCTGCTTTGCAGGTTGCGTCTTCGGTGACCGTTGCTGTGCAACAGTACCCACCTCAGACTTCGCGGCTAAAAACAATTCACCGAATTGTTTTCTTGACGCCGCTCACCCCCTCGGGCTTCGAATTCCTTGCCATTAAAAAACAAAAGGTAGCTCCTGATGGAACTACCTTTTATTTCTTGGCGGAGAGCAAGGGATTCGAACCCTCGAACCGCTTTAGACGGTTACACGATTTCCAAAAGCCCTTGTATATCATTCTACCTTGACAAGCCTTTATTTTATGCCATTTTTAGCATTTTTAATATTTAAATCAACAATTAAAATTAACTGTTTTACAGTTACAGTTACAAAAATAGTTACAAAATAGCTACGGGATTTTTTGTCAATTCCGTAGCTTTTTTATGTTCCAATAATAGCTTATTTCAAAGCATTTAACATTTGTTCTATCCCTAAAATAAATTGATTTATTCTTTCCTGTTCTTCGGGATTTGCTTGTTTAACTTTTTCTTTTAATTCTGCAATTTGCTTTTCATATTCTTCAAGTTTGTTTTGCTGTATCATTTTATCTTTTTCAAAATTATCAAACTGCAATAATATTGCTGGGTCGCAATCGTATAAGTGAGAAAGTCTTACAACAACTTCCAAAGGTGTACTACTTCTCCCTGTTTCGTAGCTATTATATGTTGGTAATGCTATACCGATTATTTCGCAAACATCTTTTTGAGTTAATCCTTTATCTATTCTATACCTTTTAATCATATCTGCTACAAGCTGTTTTCTTTCTTCAAAAGAATAAAGATTGTTGTATGTCTTTGCGTATCTCTCTTTCATTTATCATCACCTCTTTATGAATTATATAATATATCTTTTACAAAATCAACTAAAAAATAAATTATAAGTTATGAATAAACTGTAAATAATAGAAAATAAATAAAATAACAGTTGACATATTATATTATTTGTAATATTATAAGAATTGTAGAATTTATGAAAGGTGGTGAAACTATGAAAAAGGCAGTTTGGCGTAAAGTTCCAAATAATGAGTATGCTTTGTATTATTTTCTTTATTGTATTCGTGAGATACTTATCTTTGACGAAGAAGTTCAAAAACGTTTTGACGATTTTTATAACTTCCTCGTTGACTATGTTTATCCCGATAATGATAAAAATAGAATGATTGGTAAATTCGATATTCATACTCTTGAACTTTTTGAGCACATCACACTTGAAGACCCTCGCAGTCGGTGACCTGCACGCACAAGTTTACTGCGTGCAGAAAACAGACACAGAGAGGTAGTAGGGTTATTGTGGGTACAGGGTCGATTATCTGACTTAGGGGCTGTGAGCTTTCCCCCTGTATTCGACTTTATAATAAAATGCCCGTCAGGGCTTACAGAACAAGCCTTGTCGCAGTATTTGACGGATAGCAGATAGATAACAATGCACTTGCCCTGTTGCCGTTCCTGATACCCTGTCAGCCCTATCAAAGAAAAAACGAGTTAAAGTATAGTATTACCCTTTAACTCAATTTGTGTAATTGTGTAATTTAGTCTTTGCATTTTTTTACCGAAAAAATTGCATATATAAGTATATATACTTGATTATAGACTAAAATTGCACTCACTTTTTAGAAATTCACTTTTCAAAAAGCTTTTTTATTCTTTTTTTTGGAGGTGCTAAAAGCAACTTATATTGATTTTCTTAAAACAAAAGACGAAGTATTTTATAATGCTAAAACCAAAATGTACCCTGACGGCACAGATGAAACAAAAATTTGTAACAGGCGTATTTATAAAGACCCTAATTACGAAAGCAGAGATTACAAACCGAGCAATAGACCAACAAAGTATAACACGAACGGAGAGAGCAGAACAAACAATGCAAACGCAGTGAGGGTTAAAGTTTTCGATATGGCTCGTATTAACAATTTCAAATACTTTGTTACTTTGACCTTTGACCCTAAAAAGGTTGAAAGCAGATATGACGATAAAGAGATTAAAAAAAATCTTAAAATATGGCTTAAAAACGCTTCAGCAAGAAAAGACTTAGTATATCTCTTAATACCTGAAAGACATAAAGACGGCGCTATACATTGTCACGCTCTTATGTCAGGTAACCTCAGCTTTATTGATTCAGGTCTTGTAAATGATTACGGAATGCCAATTTATAACATTGCTGATTGGAAATATGGTTTTTCTACTGCATTTGAAATCGTTGACGATAACGGTCAACAGGCTTTTATTAAATATGTGTCTAAGTACATAACAAAGGACTGTAAAAAGATTTTCGGCAATTACTATCTTGCAGGCGGTAAAGGTTTAAAGCGTGATGTTCCGTTCCGTTTGGATAACATTGATTATCTTTCTGTTGATGCTGATGAATATATTGTTTCTCTTCCTGAATGGGATTTAAAATTTAAAGAAATTATTGAAGAAAGTAGGTTGATTAACTTATGTCAGAAATTGCAAACAACTGTTTAACTTATTCTATTAAAGAAGTTGCCGACTTGCTCGGAGTTAGCGTAGCAAAAGCATATGATTTATGCCGTAACGATATTATTCCTCATTTTAAATTCGGTAAGCGTTATTTAGTTCCTATCGTTGCTTTTAACAAATGGTTTGAATCTGCGCATATAGGTGGTGTATCGTGAAAGGAACAGTATATCAACGAGATAAAGTTTGGGCGGTATCTTACTATACCGGAATTAAAGTTAATGGAAAATATGAACGCATATATAAAAGCGGTTTTAAAAGCAAAAGAGAAGCTGAAAAATATCTTCGCGAACGATTGACCGAAATTGATAACGGCATTCGTATTCAAGGTTCTAATATACTTTTAAAGCATTATTTGGTTGATTGGTTAGAAGTTTACAGTAAAACTACAAATATGGCATTAAACACTTATAAAGGCTATAAAGTAAATATTAACAAACATATTATCCCTGTTATTGGTGATATTAAATTAAACAAGCTTGAAGCCTATCACATTGAAGATTTAATCTGCAAAATGATTGATAAGGGACTTGCAAGGACTTCGCAAAGATATGTTATTGCTACACTTCGAAAAGCTTTAAATTATGCTGTCAAACGCTCTTATATCGGTTTTAATGTGATTGACCGTATTGACATACCAAAACCACAAAAATATACTCCTGTGGTTCTTTCTACTGAACAAATGAAAATTCTTTGTGATGAATGCTTGAAAGATTATAACTATATTCCTATTTTGCTATCCGCTGTTTTAGGTTTAAGACGTGGTGAAGTATTAGGTTTAAAATGGTCTGACTTTGATTTTGACGGTTGCACAGTTCACATTCAAAGAACAGCTACACCGAGGAATGGTGGTTATGATTTTTCACCTTGTAAAACTGATGACAGCAACAGAATACTTGCCGTTCCTGAGTTCGTTATTCAGTACCTTAAAAAATGGCTTTGTGAACAAGACAGCGTTAAGCAATATATTTCTAACTTTAACATTGAAAATTTTGTTTTCTATCTTCCGAACGGTATTATATCCGCTACAACGCTCAACAGACGGTTAAAGAAGCTTTTGAATGATTGTAGCTTACCTAACATAAGATTTCACGATTTAAGACATTCTTGGGCTACTATGATTATAACGAACAACATACCAACAAAAATAGCGAGTTCTATGCTCGGTCACTCCAATACTCGCACCACATTGGATATATACACACACATTGCACCCGACTCACAGAAACCCGCTATTGAGGTATTAAATTCTATTTTTACTGATGAAAACAGTAGTTTTGCAGTAGTAGACATATAATTTCACCGTAAAATAGACTTTAATCAACACTATTAAATTTTAACTGAAAAACCGCAGAACCTTTGATATATAAGGCTTTGCGGTCTTTCTTTTGGCGGAGAGCAAGGGATTCGAACCCTCGAACCGCTTTTAACGGTTACACGATTTCCAATCGTGCTCCTTCGGCCAGCTCGGACAACTCTCCGTATTTAATTTACCAAGACATTATAATCAAAAACACTGTAAAAATCAAGTGATTTCAGCAAAAAGTTTTGACTTGATAAAAATAAAATAATGTTGTATAATCGACAAAAATCCTCAAGGTGATACTGTGAACAATGTTTTTGTTATTCTGGCGGTTTCGGCAATTATATTGGCTGTAATTCTTTATATAATATATCGCAAAAGGCTTAATGAAGCATGTCATACTGCAAGTGTTGTGTTGATATTGATGGCACTTTTGTTTGCATTTTGCAGATTTCTTGATTTTGATTCCCTTAACAAAACATCCGGAGAAACATATTGGTCTGCAACTACTTATGTGAGTAAGGCTGAATATCAATCAGGCAGACCTACAATGAAACAAACTACAACCATATCAACAATGCAGAATAACAGTGAAAGGGTAGTCTATATTACCAGAAACGGGGAGAAATATCATTATAATGTTAATTGCGGTAAAAATGAGTATTATAAATGCACTGTTCAACAAGCTGTTGACCGTGGTTTAGAGCCTTGTAAAAAATGCATTGATTAAGAGAGCTGAAAAGCTCTCTTTTTTACACTGTATTTTCTTTTATAGGTTTATTCTTTATGAAGCTTTTTGCATTTTCAAGGGTGGTAATGCAGATTGATTCAAGTGCTTCATAAGTCAGAAATCCCTGGTGAGAAGTTACAATAACATTGGGGAATGATAAAAGCCGTGCGGTTACCGATGTTTCAAGGATATCATCTTCTCGGTTTTCAAAAACATTTTCATCCTCTTCTTCATAAACATCAAGACCTACACCTGCAAATTTATACTGTCTTATACCTTTGATAAGATCCTCAGTGCTTATAAGTGCCCCTCTTGAAGTATTCACAAGAATAACATTGTCTTTCATTTTTTCGATAGCTTTCAGATCAATAATATGATAAGTTTCAGCTGTCAGAGGGCAGTGAAGAGAGATCATATCACTTCTTTTAAAAAGCTCATCAAGTGAAACATATTCAACAAAGGGTATATCGGGGTTTTTAACCATATCATAAGCAATAACCTTCATACCTATACCGTGACAGCTTTTTGCCATAGCAGTTCCGATTTTTCCCGTGCCGATAAGACCTGCAGTTTTACCGTGGAAATTACTGCCTGTAAGCCCTACAAGGCTGAAGTTATTTTCACGCACTTTTATATATGCTTTGTGAATATGCCGGTTTACTGCAAATGCCAATGCAAGAGCGTGCTCTGCCACAGCTTCGGGCGAATAACCAGGCACACGCATAACGGTAATGCCATACTTTTTAGCTGCAGAAACCGAAACATTGTTATAACCTGCACATCTTAAAAGAATAAGCCTGATACCGCAATCTGCCAATTTTTTTATAATGCTTTCGTTAACATCAGATGCTACAAAAACACAAACGGCATCATAGCCTTTAGCAAGATTCACCGTGTGATGAGATATGTCTGTTTTTAAAAAATCTATAGTGATATTTTGGTAATTCGGAAGTATAGCTGTGAAAGATTCTTTATCATAAGTTTTGGTATCGTAAAATAAAATTTTCATATAATTCCTCCCTTTTTATTTTAAACACATTTTAGCCAAATCTTATTGACAGTTGTTGGATTTAGAAGTTATACTATAATAAGTGTATGGGAGGATGTATAGTTATGTATTCTGAAAAAATTACACAATTAAGAGAAAAACAAAAATTGTCAAAGGTCAGCCTTGCCAAAGAGCTTGGTGTCAGCAGCGCAACCCTTTCTAAATGGGAAAAAGGGGAGTCGGCTCCGTCTGTTGACGCTTTGTGGAAAATGGCAAAGATTTTTAATGTATCATTAGATTCTTTTTTTGAAGAAAATGATATAAAAATAAAAAAAGCCCCTAAGGGCATGAAATCTCTTCGCGATTTGTATAAGGTTGGCTCAGGTCCGTCAAGTTCACACACAATCGGGCCTGAAAATGCAAGTAAGTTCTTTATTGAAAAGAATCCTGACGCAGACAGTTATAAGGTTATTCTCTATGGCTCACTTGCCAAAACAGGTGTAGGCCACAGAACAGATTATGTTATCAAAAAAACATTCGGTGAAAGACCGGTTGAAATTATCTTTAACGAGACCGAAGAGAATATCCCTCACGCTAATACGATGGATATGATTGCTTATAAAAACGGCGAAGTTGCAGATAAAGCAAGAGTTATGAGTGTCGGTGGCGGCAGTATTAAGATTGAAGGCTATGATTATGTGGAGCCTGAGGATATATACACTCATACAAAATTTACAGAAATTAAAGAATATTGTATCAGCAAAAAAATTGACCTTTGGGAATATGTACTTGAAGTTGAAGGCCCTGAAATCGCAGATTTTCTTTTAAATGTATGGCAGATTATGAAGGATTGCATCCATTCTGGTCTTGACGCTGAGGGGATTCTTCCCGGTGGTCTTGGTGTTCACAGAAAAGCAAAGCATCTTTCACTTCAGCGCCATGTTGACGAAACTGCAGAAACACGAGAAAACCGAATGGTTTGCTCATACGCTTTTGCTGTGAGTGAAGAAAATGCTTGCGGTAACACAATAGTTGTTGCACCTACTTGCGGTGCATCAGGTGTAGTACCTGCAGTTTTATATTATCAGCAAAGAAAAAGAGGCTTTACCGACTACGAAATTGCTGCAGCATTGGGTGTAGGCGGTCTTATAGGTAACCTTATTAAAGCCAACGCTTCAATTTCAGGCGCAGAGTGCGGATGCCAGGCAGAGATAGGCAGTGCCTGCGCTATGGCAGCGGCGATGCTGGGCAGATTGTTTAACTTAAGCATTGAACAGACTGAGTATGCATCTGAAATCGCAATTGAGCATCATCTCGGTCTTACCTGCGACCCTGTGTGCGGACTCGTGCAGATACCTTGTATCGAGCGAAATGCAGTTGCAGCTATGAGAGCAATCAACGCGGTCAACCTTGCTAACTTCTTGAGTGATACAAGAAAAATCTCACTTGACAGCGTTATTGAAACCATGAAAGAAACCGGTCACGCTATTTCAAGAGAATACAGAGAAACAAGCGAAGGCGGATTAGCTAAAATAGTGGAGTTGTGATGATATGAAGGAATTATTTTTCAGTAATGTTCCTGCATCGGTTGCAGTTATTGGTTTGGTAGGTTATTTCTTCGGTATGGCAATAGTGTTTGTCTTAAACCCTATTAAAAATGCCGAAAGCTTTTCTGTAAAGCCTGTTGATAATGCAGGTAAAACAGAAATTCGCGTATATTACGGCGGAATTTCATTTGCTTTAGGTGCATTCCTTTTGTATCTTACTGTTGCGTTAGGTACACCTGTGTATTCACTTGTGGGCGGACTTTTCTTTGCAACAACGGTATTTGTTACAAGAACAATATTTTTGTTTGTCGACAAAGGGTGGAAATGTCCTTATACGAAGCTTGCAATCCCTGCTGAAGGTATTTTTGTTGTAGCTTTGTGGACTTGCTTCATTCTCTCAAAAGTTTTGTATTAATCAATATATGTAAATCTTTTAAATGTAACACCGTCACGGGTAACTGTTTCATCCCACATACTTGCGGGGCGGACCCATACCTCACCGTCACCGTAAAGGGCGCGGTAAACGACCATTTCTTCAAGGGTTTCAGAGTTTTTTGCAATATGTAAAACTTCGTATTCGTTGCCTTTGAAATGACGGTATTTACCTAATTTAATCATAAATATTCTCCTTATTAAAAATGCTGTCTCAGAATTGGGACAGCATTAATTTTTATTTATTTCTAAGATTAGCAACACGGCACGCTCTTTTGAAAGCTTCTGCAAGATATTCTTCAAAAGTCATTTTCTGATAAATATCATTATCATGTCTGTCAGGTTTTGATTTTATGTTAAGCTCGAATGTAAGAATATCGTTGTAGCCGTGATTATCTAAACGGTCAGCAATATTCTGCCAATTTGCAATTCCGTCAAAGGGGAGCAGATGCAAATCATCAAGCCATGTGATTTCACCGTTGAAATCTTTTATGCCCAGGTTATCATTCAGATGAGTTGCAATAAGCTTGTCACCTAATTTTTCAAGTAAATCCTGTGAATGATTGTAGCACATTTCGTGGCCGGTATCCCAACAGAAGCCTACATTTTTTCGGCTGCCGAATGCATCAAAAAGTGTAAATAAATACTCTTCACCCTCAGTGTTTTCAAAGGCAAGTTTAACCCCTGCCTTTTCTGCGGCGTCAATGATTTTACCGTAACGCTCAATGCCAATCTGAGTAGGGTTGTGGTTATCCATACCGATAATCGCGTGCATAACCATAATAGGTATCTCGTATTTTTCACAATCAGCAAGGCAGGCAAGAAGTTCCTTCTCTGCGATGTCTGCCAACTCTTTATCATCGCACCACATATCATCACTTTTGTTAAAAGGGGCATGGATAGATTGATATATCATACCTTCTTCTTTGGCTGTTCTGACCCATTGTTCAACGGGGCAGCCGTATTTCCATTCGGTAAAAAAGGCATCAAAACCTGCACGTTTAAAAAGTTTTATCTGTTCGTTATTGTCGATGTCAAACTCACCGAAAGTTCCTAAACCTAACTTCTGATTCCACATTAAAATCACCCTTTCTGAAACATAGTTTAACATAAATATAAATGGGAGTAAAGAGGGATATAAAAGAACCTCCTTGTAAAAGGTATATCCTGATACAAGGAGGGCGGGGTTAAAGATTCATTATTTCTTTTTTCTTTATATTGAATTCTTCTTCGGTAAGTATTCCGATATCAACTAGGTCTTTAAGTTTTTTGAGAGTTTCGATTTGTTCATCATATGACATTGTGGTGGAAGCTGATTGAGGATGAACATTTGGTTCAGCAAAGGCACCGAGTCCGTTAGACACATTTATTCCCATAATCATATTTCCCATTTCACCAAGACCATTATCTTGTATACCTTGGGCGATTTTTTGTTGAGCAGCTATATTAGAGGCTCTTTGTGAAATTTCTTCATACGCTTTTAAGTTGATTTTGTTTGATGAATATTGTTTTACAAGTTCTCTTGAATCTTCGGAAAATTCAATATTTTCTATTGATACTTGTATAATTGAAAAGCCAAATCTTTCAGGCCAAGAACCGGCATTAAAATTATCACTAATAATTGTTTTTGATAATTCGTTAGCTTGGGAAGGCAACTGAGATATTCTATATGTTTTAGATAAAGAATTCAATGCAACAATAAACGATTGCAAAAATTCAGATGTGATTTGTTCGCGCACATTTTTATCACTAAACGAATAATACATAGTGTTTGCTGGTACAAAGTTTCTAATAAATTTAGTTGCATCAGTAACTTTTATTGTAAAAGAACCATATGCAAATATTTCTAAATCAATGCCGTAAAATAAATCATGGTATACTTGTGCACCTTTTGTACCGAATTTTATGTCGCGTATTTCTCTTAAATTTACAAAAGCAATCTGCTTGTTATCTGATGTTATTCCACCATAACTAAATCTGTCTGCTACTTGAGAAAAAATAGATTTGTCTATACGTTCACCATTAAGTATACTACTCTGTCCATTTTGGTATTTATAATCACCCGGCTCTGTTATGATTTCCTCAATTCCAGACTGACTAAAAATAAAAGCAGCGGTGTTTTCTGGAACTTGAATTTTAGAACCATTTGTAATAACTCCATCTGAACCGTTATGATTAACGCCTTTGCCGTTGTTTGTGCTTTTTAATACACCAGGGGTTACAACTACATGCTCGTTAAAATTACCTGCTGTTATTATATCTTTCCATTGGTCGGCGAGGGTGCTACCTAATGCGTCAGTAAAAGATTTAACAATACCCATATTAATCATCTCCTAATTATATTGACTGATCCGTATCACAGTATTTGCAGCGAACTACTTCTCCTTTTTTTCCTACCAATGGAGCAGAGCAGCCAATACACTTCTTGCTTACTTTGATAGATTCATTGTTAGAGGTTACTGTATTTTTAATTTGCTTTCCTATTTCGCTAAATTGATTTAACAGATTCCTAGAGGTGTTGATATACGGGCTCTCTGTGTTTGAAACGGAAGAGACGGTAATGTTATCGGTAACATTATAAATTTCTTTAATCCATTTTTTAATTTTTCTAGAATTAGCAGAGCCAAAATTAAAAGATTCAACATCGTTAAAGAAATATAAATCTAAAGTAGCTGTTCCTGAAGTGAGTTTTCCTTGAACAGCTTGTTTTAACCTGTTTAAGGGATAGTAATAGACACCTTGAATCATACCGAATACATTCTTTTTTATATAAATAATCTTAAGAGTTGTTAGGATAAGCTCGTCATCATTCACAGACATAACTCCTCCATGGGCAACACTTTCGTCTTTTAAGATTATTCTTTCAGTTGGTGCAAAATCTAATTTTAGTGCCATAATGTTAATACTTCCTTTTAACGAACCATTTTACATAATTTAGTTTACCACAATATATGGGGTGTTTCAATATGCTTACAATAAATTAAATGTTTATTTAAAGATTAACAAGAACCAAGGTTTTTAAAAATCTTGGTTCTTGTTTTTGATTTCGAGATTTTAGCTTATATTATTCCCCCAACAACCATTTTTGTTGCATTATAACTGCCGGTACATAGTCATTTTCTCTTGTGTAGAATGCGGTAATCAATTCTCCGTTATCAAGCTCAATTGTTGACGGATAACCTAAATCGTCGGTATCTTTACCTTCAAAGATAACGCTTTCTTCACTCCAGGTTTCACCGTTATCTTCGCTGAAAATTGCCCATATTCCGTAAGGCTTACTTCTGTGAGAAAAGGTAGAAATCAATACACCTGATGAATGCATAAACAAGTGGGCAGGGGCACCGCTGTCATCACTGATAATCTGCACAGGCTTGCTCCATGTTGCACCGTTGTCATAAGAAACTGTCTGATAAAGAGTGAGAAAGGTTTCATCATTGCTTTCTGCACGAAGGTGGCATATTATCTTGCCGTCAGCGAGTTGAATAGCACTCGGCTCATAGAAATAAATGTCTTTAAATTCATCATATTTATAAATTCCCATCTCACCACGCAGGGTCATTTCTCCTGTTTCAGTGTTGATTACATGAGCTTCAATATGGTTATGAACACCAAGCCTTCTGCCGACCCATAAAACAGTACCGTCATTAAGTACAGTGGGGCCATGAGGCGAGGAAACAGGAGATTTATAAATCTTACCGAAGGTTTCACCATAGTCCTTGCTTATTCTGAAACTGATGCCCAAAGCCTCAGCCTCATCCTCTGCAGAAACAGAGTTTATGTAGTCAAAGCATTCTTTTGTCTGAGGCATATTTTCTCTTTGAAATTCAAGAGTATTGTTAAAAGATGTGGCAATAAGACCGCTTTCGCCAAATACAGTAAGACCCACATCCCTGTCGTCAAGAACAGTGTCAAAAACAGGTACGGGTTTTGAATATGTTTCACCGTTATCATCGCTGAAAGCCAAAACCCCCTTGCCAAACGGACAGATGTGTTCAACGCGGTAACCGGAAGCACCAACGCAGATTTTACCGTTCTGAAGCTTCGCGATAGTTGGCCAGGCAAAATATGCGTGATGGCTTTCTGTATTTGTCATAACGACTTTTGGTGAGCCTGATAATTTAATATTCAAAAAAATCACCTCTGAAAAATTATGAATTTATTTTATATAAATATCCTGATTCTGTCAATATACAGAATAAAACCTCATCATCTCCTATGTTCAGGTTGGGCGATGATTTTCAGGAGCAGTTCGTCAACATCTTCTGTGGGGATACTGTCCGAGAGAAGCATATTTCGGAACTCGTTCATTCCGTTGATTAACAGGTTGCACTCAAAATCCGTGAGCTTCAGTTTAGTTTTCTTATTAAACATAAAAATGACCTCCTTGTATTTGGTAATACCATTTTACAAGGAGGTCTGTGTTTTGTCGAATGTGTGGAATATACTATTAGATTTTTATTTTTAGAATATCTCTTTAAAGAACAACCATATTTGTTCCAAAAAAGTCGTTGAATCCTTCATCAACTATCTTTGCTAATTCATCAAACTCATCGTTAATTTTACCCATAACATAAGCATCTCGCAACATAGGCTTCTGAATTAAACCCCATTTAAGCTGTTTATATGAATACCTAGCGAAATATATCCATTGCGGATAATTTATTGCTACAGGATTTTGTGAAAAGTACACCTTACCTGCATTTGCAGCTGTTGCGAGTGAGTGTGAAATAAATAGCATAGTAGCCAGTTTGGGGTGTGTTTCCCTATTTAATGAATACGGTATCGCTTCTTTATTTGAGCACCCCTCTTTTTTTCTTTTGATAGCATATCCTAATCTTACGATTACTTCATTTAGCATAGCGGGTATTGACATAGAGCAGAAATGTATAAAGTCATATCCCTCATAGTACATTCCTTGTACTATTTCAGCTATTGTTTGTTCTTCTTCTCCTATACTGCCAAATTGTAGGAAATTAAATAAACTCATAAAAGGTGCTGGCAATCCCATTGATGTGGTAATATCTGATTTTAAATGACAGAATTGTTTAGCTATTGCGGCAAAAATTGTGCTTTCTTTTCTTCCTTCATAGTTTTCCATGAACTGAGAACAGAAATTCCCCATCTTATCAATAGTTGTCATATTTCCTGTTAATATATCAGCCACTCCAAAAACGAATCCAAGGATAGGGTCATGACCCAATTGCAATAATCTGTGATAATACGCAGATAATCCCTCAACATAAATTGATGTATTCCTGTTGTCCTGAGCATCATACGGAACTTTGCTTATTTTAGAGTTTGCAAGTTTTTGCATTTCTTCTTCCGGAAATTTCTTATCGAAATAGTCCCGAATATAATTTGACAAAGGTGCAGCTTTCAAACCTTCTGTTGTTTTTTGTGGTATCCCCACCAATAATATATCAACTGCAGCACTTATCAAACCAGCAAGAATTGAAATAGTTATATCATATTTATCAAGATGGTGGATCATGTTATATTCACTATTAAGTTGCTTTATATACAACTTGTTATCTTTCAATTCTTCCTCTGTAAAAAGATCGTCCAATTCGCAATTCAATCCAAATTCATCAACTGCGTTATTTCGTAAAACATCCCAGTCAATCTTTTCTGCTGTTCTTTTGTTGCTTGTATTATGAATTGCCTTTTCCGGTAAATCATAGCCAGCCTCAACAAGAGTTCTTTCTATAATATGTTCCTCAGATTTATTTTTAATTTCAGAGATGGTCTTTTGTAACTGAGCCAACTCTTTATTCTGATGATGCAAAACTGCAATCATCTCTTTTTCAAATTTGGAATATTTATTTTTACTCAACAGGCTTTTCCTCCTCTGAAAAAATTATAGAATTTGTATTATCAACCTCTTGAGGCAAAATCTCTGAGATTTGATTTTTCAAAGATTGTATTTCAGTTTCATGTTGTATCATTACTTTTTTTGATTTTTCAGATGTTTTAGTATATTGCTTTTGGTCTTTTCTTCTTGCATATCTTTGATAGAGATTATCGGCTCCCAAGAACATTAAAAGAGAAGAAAGTGTAACTTCTACTTTATGTTTTTTACAAAAATCTATAAACTGATTAAATGATTTACCTGCTATATCGATAATTTTATTGAAATCAATTTCAGAGATTACTGTTTTTAATTTCATATAAACACCTCTTTACGCAGCATCTATATCAGATTTTAGATCTTTAATTGCCTGTTGAAGGAGTATATTAAGACTTTGCAAATAATCAATTCTTTCTTTTGTTGCATTTACTTCTTCTTTAAGTGCTTTAATAATGGCTTCATGTTTAAGCAATACTTCCTTGTATAAGCGTTCTTTTTCTTGCTTTAACTGTTTGTTTTTTAAGTGAATCGCAACACCCACACCTGTTGCAGCAAGGCCTGCAATAGGTGCAGCTAAGACAAAAATACCGGCAACCATACCGCCTCCCACAATTGCGCCTGCTGTTGCTAATCCAGATGTAATTCCGGCTGCAGATAAACCAACAACACCCAAGCCATAAAGTGCTGCGAAAGAGCCTACACCGCCTATGCCTGCGCCCAAAGCTCCAGCTAAAACTTCAGGTATGGCGCTTTCTTTTATTGTGCGTTTCGAATCGTTTAATGCAGATGCTGCTTCATTTACTACATTAACAATTTGCTGCAAGGAATCTACAGACTTGAAAATCATATCTTTCTTTTTAGTTTTCATATCCTACACCTCTGAAATTACTTCTGATTATTAATCTCTTGAGCTATTAATTCTAAGTCAAGATTTTCTAAAGCATATTTGAACTGTTGTAAGCTTTTTTCGTCATCATCAATTTTGGCTTTAATCTGTTCAAGCGTTTTTTTGTTTTCTGTTATACGCTTTTCACAGTCGGTAATTTGACGTTCAATGGACTTTCGTACATCTTCCTTACCTAATTTTTTCTTATCGTTAGAAATTACCGTACCGACTAAACCACCAATCAATCCACCTACAACCAAAGATAATGCAACAGGAGATGTTACAACAGAACCTGCTAACATAGCAGCATACTTAGGTGTTTCTTTGATAAATTTGTTTAGTGCATCTTCTGTAACGATGTTTCCTGATTTAGTAGAGGTCATCGTTGAAGATAGTTTACCGGAACGAATCCAACGCCTGACTGTTTCGGGGTTGGTTTTTAGTGTTTCGGCAATTTCTTTTACTGTATACGATTTCATTGTAATTCACCTCACGTTTTGCTACATATACAGTACCACAATATTTCATAGTTGTCAATACTAATGTAGCAATAAAATGTAGTAAGAAATTTAAGCAAACAAAAAACCAAGGCCATTTCTAACCTTGGTTCTTTCTGTTTTGTCAGATGTCCACTTTCACAGCAAATCCTCCTGTGAAGAAGTAGTAGGTGTTCGTCTGACTCTTGTTTGGTGGAGATGGCGGTAATCGAAACCGCGTCCGAAAACTCATTCTCCGAGCTTTCTACGAGCGTAGATGATCTTTTGAGATTCCCCACACCAATCGCCGAGCATCAGGCTATTGGCTTCGGTATCCTTTGATTCATGACGGATTGCAAGGCTACTACTCCGTTCACGTTCACCACTGTTCGACGCCCTTTACTGAACCGTGGTACTTTCAGCAAGGACGAGCTGCTTTAAGCAGCTAATGCAACTTTATTGTTGTCGTTTAATTTTAAAAGTTACGGATTTTATAGTGGTCCCGCACCACTGCTCGCTTACCCGGGTTCAAAATCCCCGTCGAAATCCTTTCATCCCCATATATTGTGAGGGGCTTAGCCCTTTTCACGCATGGCTCGTTCAATGTTTCGCTGAGCGTCTTTCTTGGCGGCAACTTCGCGCTTATCGTAAAGCTTTTTGCCTTTACAAAGACCGATTTTCACCTTTGCCTTACCCTTTACAAAATAAACAGAAAGGGGAATGAGGGAAAGTCCGTCTTGCTTAACAGTACCGTAAAGACGATTGATTTCTTTTTTATGCATAAGAAGCTTTTTGACTCTTAACGGATCGCGGTTAAAAATATTGCCTTGCTCATAAGGGCTTATATGCATGCCGTTTGCAAAAATCTCACCGTTGACGATGTTGCACCATGCATCTTTTAAATTAACCTTACCCTGACGCACAGATTTAACCTCTGTGCCGAAAAGCTCAATGCCTGCCTCGTACTCCTCTAAAACGAAGTAGTCGTGATAGGCTTTTCTGTTTTGAATAACAGGTGTGTTTTTATCGTTGCCCACCTATCACAACCCCTTTCATA
Organism: Acutalibacteraceae bacterium; assembly: GCA_045126895.1. Taxonomy (GTDB): domain Bacteria; phylum Bacillota; class Clostridia; order Oscillospirales; family Acutalibacteraceae; genus CAG-488. The sequence continues at coordinate 23,582 of JBGVPE010000061.1, forward strand.
TTATATAATCATTTTCGTCTTGAAGGAAGACCTTTATTCTTGGCAGATTTGTATTTTTTTGCAAAATCTTTTGCACCTTTAGAAGTTGCAAGCTTTTTCTTTGCATCTTTTTTCTTTTTTTCTTCAGCTTCGCGAAGCTCAGGATTTTCTTTATAAAAAATCATTGCGCCGCCAACAACCTGAACAACCTGAGAGTCTGTTTTAGCAGCAATCTCTTCAGCAATATTTCTTGGTGTATCAGGTGCAGATTCTAATAAAACCTTAAGCTTAATCAATTCGTGAACTCTTAAAGCGTCTTTTGTCTGTTCAATCAAAGCAGGTGAAACGCCGCCTTTACCTACCTGAAAAAGAGGCTCTAATGTGTTAGCCTGACCTCTGAGGGCAGCGCGCTGCTTACTTGTCATTTTTTCTGTCATATAATTTTCTCCAATTCGTTAGCCAACATACGAAGGGCTTTGCCTCGGTGGCTGACTTTATCTTTTTCTTCGGCAGTTAATTCGCCAAAACTTCTGTCACCAAAAAGGAATAACGGGTCATAACCGAATCCGCCGTGACCTACTCTTTCAAAAGCGATTACACCTTCACATTCACCGCGGACGGCAATTTTTTTACCGTCAGGGAAAACGCAGGTAACAACACAGACGTAACGGGCTGTTCTCTTTTCTGCAGGTACGCCCTGAAGCTCATAGAGAAGCTTATCGTTATTATCTTCATCATCACCGCCTGAATATCTTGCAGACAGTACACCCGGTGCACCGTTAAGGTAATCAACAGCAATACCTGAATCATCTGCAATACAAGGCAAACCGCTTTCGTTGCAACCGCTCTGCGCTTTCAACAAAGAGTTTTCTTCAAAAGTTGTGCCTGTTTCTTCAACATCGGTGAGTGTGATACCAATATCTTCGTCTGTAACAATTTCTATACCTAAAGGAATAAGAATTCTTTCAAGCTCAACCTTTTTCTTTTTATTATGAGTAGCTATGAGAATTTTCATTATTCTTCACCGTTTTCTTCATCGTCGTCTTTGACAATTTCATTGTCAAAAAGACCTTGAGCAAAAGCTTCAGGGTTAAACGGCTGAAGGTCATCAATCTGCTCGCCTACACCGACAAATTTAACAGGTACCTTCAGGTCGTTTTTGATAGCTAAAACAACACCGCCTTTTGCAGTGCCGTCAAGCTTTGTAAGAACGATACCTGTAATCTCAGCAACATTTTTGAAATCTCTTGCCTGATTAACAGCATTCTGACCTGTTGTTGCATCAAGAACCAATAAGCTTTCACGGTCATTATAAGGAAGCTCACGGTCAATAACTTTATAAATCTTTGCAAGCTCATCCATAAGATTTTTCTTGTTATGAAGTCTGCCTGCAGTGTCACATATAATAATGTCGCAATCGCGTGCTTTACCTGCCTGAATAGTGTCAAAAATAACAGCGGCAGGGTCAGCTCCTTCTTTATGCTTGATGATATCAACATCAGCTCTGCGTGCCCATTCCTCAAGCTGCTCGATAGCGGCAGCTCTGAATGTATCTGCAGCGCCCAGGATAACCTTTTTGCCCTGAGCTTTATACATAGCAGCCATTTTGCCGATGGTGGTAGTTTTACCTACACCGTTGACACCGATAACAAGAATAACTGACGGGAGAGTGATAAGGCCCATATCCTCACCGCCCTGAAGCATATCAGAAACGATTTCACGGATAGCTGTTTTAACCTGCTCAGGCTTTCTGAGGTTTTTCTTAGCAACATAGTCACGGAGCTTTTCGCAGATTTCGGCAGCGGTATTCATACCGACATCGCCCATGATGAGTATTTCTTCAAGCTCATCATAAAGGTCATCATCTATTTCGTTTTTGCCATGGAGCATAACATCGATGGCTCCTGACATACTGTTTCTTGTTTTTTTGAGTCCTTTGTTGAATTTTTCAAAAAGTCCCATAATTTACCTCCGACATAAGTGGGATTTAGTGCCTGTCAGATACATTCTTTTTAATGCTTTCGGCTTTTTCACGAAGGTCTGAACGGCTTTTGAGTTTATCTTCAAACTGAGAGATACTGTAAAGAACTGTTGTGTGGTTTTTACCGCCGAATTCTTTACCGATTGCATTAGTTGACATGCTTGTCAATTCACGGATAAGGTACATTGACATCTGACGCATTTCAACTGTGTTGGCATCCTGACGTTTTGCAAAAATATCGTCAGCGGCAACACCGTATGTTCTTGCAACCTCTGCTACAATTCTTTCAACAGTAATGGGCTGAGGCTGGGTATCAACCATAATATCTTTGATTGCAGCCTGTGCAGTAGTGATGCTGACAGGAAGTCCCTGCATTGTAACGTAAGCCTGCATCTTTTTAACTGCGCCTTCAAGCTGACGGATATTATCTTTAAGTCTTTGTGCAATATACTGAATAACATCATCAGGCAAATCGAGGCCAAGCTTGACAGCTTTTCTTTTGATAATAGCCATTCTTGTTTCAAGATCAGGCGGCTGAATATCAGCGATGAGTCCCCACTCAAAACGGTTGCGAAGTCTGTCGTCAAGAGTTTCGATCATCTTTGGCGGCATATCAGATGTGAGAACAATCTGATTACCTGCAGTTGCAACTGCGTTGAATGTGTGGAAGAATTCTTCCTGAGTTGATTCTTTACCTGCGATGAACTGAATATCGTCAACGAGAAGGATATCAGCGCTGCGATATTTGTTATGAAATTCAACCATGTTTTTCTGAGCAAGGTAACGCACAAGGTCATTGGTGAAATCTTCACCTCTTGTGTAAACGATATTTGCGTCAGGGTTATTCTTTTTAATCTCGTGGCATATAGCGTTGAGAAGATGAGTCTTACCGAGACCTGAATTACCGTGTATAAAAAGCGGGTTGTATGAACCGCCGGGATTTGCAGCAACTGCAATTGCTGCAGCGTGGGCAAATTTATTTGATGAACCGACAACGAAGGTTTCAAATGTGTCGGCAGCTGCTTTGTCTTCTGCTTCGTTTTTCTCAGACTCGGTAGGGGTATAGCCTAAAGAGTCAATAAGCTCAATTTCAATTTCAAAGCCCATAACATTATAGAATGCCTGGTTGATTTTATCCATAAAACGGGTTTCAACAAACTTCTTTTTAAAACCGGAAATTGCAAGAGTAACTTTCTCTTCGGTAAAGCTTACTAATTCGATATCTTTAATCCATACATTATATATGGATTCTGAAACAAGGGCCTGACACTCGTTTTTTACCATTTCCCACAACTCATTGAATGAGTTCATTTAACTTCTCCTCCTTTTAAAATCAGGTTAGCGCATTATACCGATTCATTATAGCACAGATTGTTTTTTATTTCAATGTAAATCTTATATACATTTTATATGAATTTTTGATGATGAAAGGGAATAAATTATGCTTTAATTTTGAAAGCAGATAAAAAAGGATTGACAATAGACAAGGAATGATATATAATACTAAACTGCGAATACTGGTTATCAGTATGCTTTTTCACATCTGAATCGGTCAGATGTTGAGATAACTTAATTTTGACAGGAGGTTAGAAGAATGAAAAGAACTTATCAACCAAAGAAGCGTCACAGAAAGATGGAGCACGGCTTCCGTAAAAGAATGGCAGACAGAAACGGCCGCAAGGTTCTCTCTCGCCGTAGAGCAAAGGGCAGAAAGCAGCTCACATACTAATACCTGAAATTCTGCGGTGAACGGATGAGTGCTTTGCCTAAGATTGAAAAAATAAAGCAAAATACAGACTTCCGCCGTTCTTACGGTCGCGGAAGGTGTTTTTCTGAACCTGCGTTGGTTACATACGTTTTGAAGAATAACCGCGCGGGCGTTTGCCGTATGGGGATAACTACAGGTAAAAAGATTGGCAACGCTGTTACAAGAAACAGATGTCGCCGTGTTATCGCAGCTGCATTTCGTGATTTGCAAAACGAGGTTGACGGCGGCTGGGATATTGTTTTTGTTGCAAGATACAAAACAGGTGTATCTAAAAGCACCAAAGTCCGGGAAATAATGAGAAAACAACTCAAAAACGCAGGTGTAATAAGATGAAAAAAGTCCTTATTGCAATAATTCGTTTCTACCAGAAATTTATTTCCCCGCATCTGCCCGCCGTATGCAGGTATTATCCGACCTGCTCACATTATGCGGTTGAGGCTATTGAGATTCACGGACCGATAAAAGGGTCATTACTTGCAGTGTGGAGGATTTTGCGCTGCAACCGATTGTTTAAAGGTGGATATGACCCGGTCCCTCCCAAGAAAGAAAAGTGCGATTGTAAGCATAAACATAAAGGAGTTTAGAGATGTACAACTGGTTATACGAGTATATAAGCCCTATATTTGGCTATATAATGCTTGGTATTTATAAATTCGTAGGCGGCTTTGGCGGTTACGGATTAGCTCTTATATTATTCACTTTGTTGGCACGTACTATTATGTTGCCTACCTCCATTTCTCAGCAAAAAGGAATGGCAAAGCAGCAGCGTCTTGCTCCTAAAATCAGAAGAATTCAAGAAAAATATGCAGGCAATCAGCAAAAAATCCAGGAAGAAACACAGGCTTTATATCAGCGCGAGGGATATAACCCTATGTCAGCAGGATGCCTTCCTATGCTTCTTCAGATGCCTATTATCATAGGTCTTTTTGGTGTTATGTATAATCCGTTGCGTTATGCAATCGGTCTTAGTGCTGATGAGATTGAAGCTATTCAGGAAGTTTTTGTTCAGGTGGCAAAGGCATCACCTGATGCAGCAATCAGCTCACTTATCAAAAAGGGTACAGAAAGATATTATCCTTTGTATATCATTCAGAATTTCGATATGATAAAAGCATCTCTTGCAGGCAAAGTAAACACTGAAAGTATTGCTGCTATCAGTGAATTTGTTGCTGAAAAGAAATTTGAGCTTTTCGGTTTGCAGTTAGGCGTTAAACCTGACGTTAAAAACCCAAGCATTTATTGGATTGTTCCTATTCTTTCCGGTATAACATCATTTGCACAGTCATTTATTATGCAGGCTCAGCAGAAAAAGACTAACCCTGCTATGGCAAATAATCCGACAAACGGATGTATGACACTTATTATGCCGATTACATCAGTATGGTTTACATTTATGTTCCCATGCGGTATCGGTGTTTATTGGATTGTTTCAAACATCTATTCTACAATTCAGAGCTATATTATGAAAAAGGTCAACGGACCTCAGACTCAGATAGCTAAACTCATGATTAAAGAAACTGTTGATCGCCGTTCAAGAGAAAACAGCATCAAACAGACAGCTGATTATAACGAAAACAAATAATAATTAAGATATTTATTCATCATAGGTGGTGTAATTTTGATAAAGGAAGCATTTGGTACAGGAGCAACTGTTGAAGAAGCTGTTGAAGCTGCTAAAACTGCTCTCGGAGCACCTGAAGATGCTGATGTTCAGATTGACAGCATTGAGCTCCCTAAAAAGAAGACATTAGGTCTTTTTGGCGGTGCACCTGCTAAAGCAAGAGCTTTTTATGAAGTTCCTGATGAAGTAGAAGCACCTGCAGAAAAAGTTGTTAAAGAAAAACCTGTTCAGAAAAAAGAAGCTAAAAAAGCTAAGGCTCCTGTTAAAGCTGAGGCTGAGGTTCAGGAACCTAAAACATATACAGGCGTTAAAAGTGAAATGGGTAAAGTTGCTGAAGATTATGTTTCAGCCATACTCAAAGGTATGGGCGTTGAGGATGTTGCAATCAATGTAACTGAGGATGATGAAAGCATCAGTATCGACCTTGACTGCGGTAACGGTTACGGTTATGTTATCGGCCGCAGAGGTGAAACTCTTGACGCTATTCAGTACCTTACAAGACTTGTTATCAACAAAGGTAAAGATGATTACCGCAGAGTTTCAATCAATGCAGGTAATTACAGACAGAAGAGAGAAGATACACTTCGTGAGCTTGCAAAGAAGCAGGCTGAAAGGGTTAAAAAATACGGCAGAAATGTTGTGCTTGACCCTATGAATCCTTACGAGAGAAGAATTATTCACACAACCGTTCAGGAAATTGAAGGTGTAAGCTCTCACTCAGTTGGCAGTGAATCTGACAGAAAAGTTATTATCACTCTTGCTGAAGGCTTTAAGCCAACCAATCCGGGCCGTGGCGGCAAAGGCGGCAGAAACGATTACAGAAGAAAGAGTAATTACTCTTCATCAGAAACAAAGCCTACAAGAGCACCGCGTTCAGATATCGGTGGCAGCCTTTACGGTAAAATCGAGCCAAAAAAACCACAGGAATAATTAAAAACCGTTCGCAGCGTTAGTACTGCGGACGGCTTTTTGTTTATAAAGAAAATCAACCCGGGTATAATAAGAATTGTTTGCAGGCTTTTTTGAAAAAGTATTGAAAAAGCTCACAGAAACTGATATTATAAAGATACAAATTTTACAGAAGGAGTGATGATGCTTGGCAGAGAAAAAATTAAAACTCAATTATAAACAAACAATATTAACAGGTTTTGGTTTCCTTGCTACTTCAATCGCCTGGGCCATTTATGACCCGTATATAACAAAGATTTTAAACAAATTACTTTCAGGCAGCGCTATGGTTCAGCAGTGGAGTGATTTCCTTGTTGAAAAAATGCCGATCCTTACAAAATTTGCTGAAGCACAAGGTGAGGAGGTTGCCCTTGTCGGCGGCGGATTCACACTTGTTCCTTTATTCATCGGTATTATAATGACCTTTGACAATATTTTTGGTGTTATTTTTCAGCCGGCTTTTGGTAAGCTTTCTGATAACTGCCATTCAAAATTAGGCAAACGCCGTCCGTTTATCGTATCATGTGCTCCTATTTCGGCAATTCTGTTTTTGCTTATTCCTATAATTGCCCTTGAAACAAACAGTCTTGCTGCAACAATGATTTGCATTATTCTTTTTGTATTTTCAATGTCGCTGTGGCGTGCACCTGTTGTTGCTCTTATGCCTGACCTTACACCGCCTGAGCTTCGTTCAGAGGGTAACGCAGTTATTAACCTTATGGGTGGTTTAGGTACAGCTGTGGGTATGATTGCAGGTACTGTAGGTATCGCACTTTGTACTCTTTTTGCAGGTTACACAAAAGAGCAGATTAAAGCTGATGAAACACTTTCTTTCCCTTATGTTTTTCTTCTTGGTGCAATTGTTATGATTGCAGGTATGCTTATACTCCTCTTCTTTGTGCATGAAGAAGATACAAGTATCAAGCTTAAGGGTGAGGTCAATCAGTACGCTGATGCTAAAGCTAAGAAGCAGGCAGAGAAAGAAGCTATTAAAGCTGAGAAAGCTGCTAAAAAAGCAATCAAGCTTTCAAAAGGTGAAAAGAGAAGTCTTGGCTTTATGCTTGGATGTCTTTTCTTCCTTTTCTGTGGCTCTAATGCAATCACAACTTTCTTCTCACTTTTTGCTGAAGAGATTCTTCACAAAATTACATCTGAAGCAACTATCCTTATGCTTATCTTTGCTGTTGTGTCTGCTGCTGCAGCGCTCCCTGCAGGTAAATTCGGTAAAAAGTACGGCAGAAAAAAGACAATCCTCGCAGGTCTTGCAATTTTCCTTGCAGCATTTGTGATTTTCTTCGGTATCTTTGTGTCAATGCTCGGTAACAAAAACCTTTCAATTAAAGATTATGTTACTGTTAATAATGCATATATTACAGTTAATGATCAGGTTAATGCTTATAACTCAGAGGTTTCTGACAAGGCTAAGGCTGACGGTGTTGAAGTATCTGAAGATGATGTTATCAGTATGGAAAAATATATTGCATACCGCAACGCTTTAGAAACAGGTGCAGATGTTTCTGAATATAAGAACTACGATGTTTTTGACGAATATCTTAAAACAAATGCAGGCGAAGGCATTTATGACGGTGTAATAGGTGTTGCAAATTCTGTTCTTAAAACAGATGCTGATGCAACATTCGGCACTGCTTTGCAGGCGCTTTCTGATGCAGTTAAAGATATCACAAAAATACTCAGTGTACTCATTTATCCTGTGCTTATTCTCGGCGGTGCAGCCAATATGTTTATCACTGTTAATACACTTCCTTTGGTTCTTGAAATCGGTGGTGTTGAGAAAGTGGGAACATTCACAGGCTACTATTATACAGCAACATTCTCAGCTCAGATTGCATCCCCGATCGTATATGGCTTTATCAGAATGTTCGCAGGAACTTATATGTCATTGTTCTATTACAGCCCGATTGTTTTTGCATTAGCAATTTTGATGCTTATTTTTGTAAAACATGGTGAAGCAATCCCTCAGGAATTGATTAACGAAGCAGAGGAACAGGGCGACTGATTACAGAATTAAACCACCGGCTTGACCGGTGGTTTTTTTATAAGGCAGCTCTTATAATAAAAATGGCGCTGTGTCTTTTGGACACAACGCCATTTATTATGCTTATTATGCAAACTTGATTGTGAGAATCTTTTTGCCTGTGATTTCAAATTCAACAAAACCGTTATCATCAATAGCCAGGTCTGCGATGTCTTTCTCTTCGAGAGAAACAAGTTTAGCACTTGACCATTTTTTGCCGGTGTATGCAGGTAATTCGAATTCAGCAATCTGTCTTTCAACAGGGGACTGTGCTTTGTCGATTGGTGCGATACCGCCGTTGACTCTGATTTTTGTTGTTTTTGCGTTATCTGATGGGTTAAAGAGACGTACTACCCAACCGTCGCCTTCTTCACTTCTCTTAACAGCACTGATGTTAAGAGTTGTATCTTCAAGCTCTATGAATGAGTGCTCAAGCTCATTTTTACCATGGTCAGTAGGAGCAAGCTGAGCAGCTGAGAATGTAAGGTTGAATGCTTCTGATTCGCCCCAAACGTTGCCTTCTTCCCAATCGCCCTTATGAGGCATAAAAGCGTAACGGAATGTGCTCTTGCCGATTGACTGTGAGCCTTTATCAAGTGAGCTGTAATCCTGCATATCTGATGTTACACAGATACGAAGAGGGAAACAACGAAGAAGTGAAAGGTACATTGTGTTACATTCATCGTCTGCGGCTTCATAAGCCTTAAGACCTGTGTTAAGAAGAGCTACACCGTGAACATTATCAGAAATGTCAACGAATGAGTTCATAGGATGCTCTGTCATCGGGATTTCGTCATAAAGTGAATAGTCAACCTTCTTAACAGGACGTTTAACAACATCAAACTGACCCTGAGCGTGAACAAACTCTGCGTTGATATTTGTCGGGAATGCAACCTGGAAGTAGTGGTCTTCTGACTGATTGTCAACTGTTGTTTCAATTTCAAGGTAACGAGAACCTTTTTTGAGTGTAACAATATTTTCAATCTTGAATGGTTTAAGATGCTTTGAACGGGTCTTTTCATCCATTGAACGACCTTCAGGAAGAGCCCAGTCAATTTCAATCTTGTAAGAAACGCTCATTTCACCCTCGTGAAGAAGTGTAACTTTTGCTTTTTCGTTAAGAGTTGTGAATGTTTCATCGTTTTCAGGAACAAAATGCTCCCAAGGGTTACCGATTTCGCCTGTATCTTTGAAGTAACCGAGTGAAGAATAGAGTCTGTCAGATTCTTTATCAAGAACATCGTAAGTGCCGTTTGCATTGATTGTAACACGGAGGTACTCGTTTTCCATAACCTGAGCATTTTTCTTCATTGTAACAGGGTTGTTTGCGCGAACATTGTATGTAGGCTGCATTTTAAGAGTTTTATAACCCATACCCGGAACATCTTTAACATCAAGAACGATTGTGTACTGATGTGTGTGAAGAACGTTAGCTACATCGTTAGGGTTCTGAATAATCTGAGCATTGTTAAGATGAGAAGCAAGGATCTGATACTTAACTTCGTTACCGTCTTTGTCAGTGATTTTAAATGTGTTGGTTTTCCATTCTGCAGGGATTTCAACCATAACCTTAACTGTTTCACTTCTCTTGAATGGTGCAGGGTTAAAGATAACGATAGCTGCATCGTCTTTTGAGAATGAGCTGAGGTTGATATCACCGGCAACATCCATAAATGCGCGTTCAAATACGCACACTGAAAGCTCTTTTGACTGACGGAAACGGGACATAACATCTTCATAAACGATATCGCGTCCGCAAGCACCGATGCTGTCATGACCGTGATTCTGAAGAAGATAGTTGTATGAAAGGTCGATGAAATTCTGTGGATAAGGAGCACCGCAGAAAGATGCGAATACAGCCATAGGTTCAGCATAATTCTGAAGTCTGCGCTCTGAATCAAAGTTTTCCTGCTTAACATAAGTTCTTGCAGAGATAATCCAACCCATCATTGGGCTTACGCTGCCTTTTGTGAAAGGCTCGCGCATTTCACCTTTGATAACAGGTGATGTTTCATCAAATTCATCAATGATACCCTGCTCAAGCTCTTTGAGTGTGCTGTGGAATACTTCAGCGTTAGGAAGAGCTGCGTTAAGGTCTTCGATCATCTTAACTTCACGAGCGTCAGGGCATGATGAGTCATGACCTACTGACCAGAAACGGTGAGGTGTTGTCCAGTCATTGTCCTGCTCTTTGATAGCCTGTTCACCGCGGGCTTTGATGTTTTCTTTATGATATTCGTAGAAAGGATGAGTGTACTGATAGTCAAGAAGACCGTTTTCTGAATCGATAAATTTGAATGTACCGTTGTTATCGTTCCAGAGCATATCACGGTTGTTTTCGTTTGACTGATTATAATAAACAGGGCGCTGAACGATATACCAAAGGTTATAACGAGGGCGTTTACCGAGACGTGAACCGTAAATTCTTGTTCCGTCAGGGCTTTCCCAATAGAATTCTGATTTTGGAGTAGTGTATTCGTTAACACCGCGGTAGAATGATGCAAAGTGTATATCAAAGCCTGCATAAATCTGGGGAAGCTGTGAAATCTGACCCCAACCGAAAGGTGAGTAACCTGTTTTGCTGATGCCGCCCATTTCTTTGCCGATTTTGTGGCCGAGAAGAAGGTTTCTTACCAATGATTCACCGCCAACGCTGAATTCGTCAGGTAAGCAGAACCAAGGGCCTACACCGATTCTTCCTTCAGAAACGTATTTTTTGAAAAGCTCTTTCTTTTCAGGGTAAACCTCAAGATAATCCTGAACAGGCATTGTCTGTGAGTCAAGATGGAAGTGTTTGAAATCAGGATATTTTTCGAGGATATCCATAAGCATATCAAGCATATAGCCTAACATATGCTGAGTTCTTCTTGCTGAGAAGCGCCATTCTCTGTCCCAATGAGTGTTGGATATAAAATGGCACTGGATTTTTTTATCTTTTTTATCCATTGTGTTCACCTTATCCTTTAATAATTTTCATAATGTCATTGAAGTTTTCTTCATAATATGTGCAAACAGCTTTTGTGCCGCTGTCAACAATATTGCCGCCTGCAATACCGATTGTTGTGTAACCTGCAAGACGTACTGAGCAAGCACCTGCGCCGCTGTCTTCGATACCTACAACATGGTTTCTGTCAGCAAAAGCTTCACCGAGACCGACAATAGATGTTTCACTGTAAAGCCATGGATGAGGCTTTGGTGAAAGCTCACCGAGAGTACCTACTGAACCTTTACGAAGAGGGAAGCCTGCTGAAATGATTGCATCATAGAAATCTTTAGGGTCACCCATGCCGAGAGTCTTGAATGCTGAAAGAATCTCAGGCCATGCTTTTTCATAAAGGCCTGATGTAACAAGACCTAACTTAACGCCCATGCTCTTAAGCTCAAGCAAGAAATCCTTAACACCTTCTGTAGGTGTGAATGCACCGTCTTTGCCGCGGCCTGCCATGATTTCTTCCATTTCACGATGAGTATGCTCAAAGTAAAAATCTCTTGCTTTATCAAGTGATGCACCCGGGCAGTATTTGTCGATACAATACTGAAGATGCTCTGAAACACTGTGGCCTGAAACATAAGGAAGGTCAGCGTCTTCAAGCTCAAACTTAGGGTTGCCGAGAAGGCTTGCGATGCTCATCTGAATAATCCAGATCCAGAATTCTTCACTTCTTACGGTTGTGCCGTCAAGGTCCATAAGAACAGCTTTAACAGGCATTTCGAGCTTAACAGGCTGAACAGGGTAGTATGTAGGGTAAGCAATAGCTGATTTAACACAAGCAAGTGAACTGTCGCCGAAAGAAACAAATTCAACTTTTTCGTCACCGGTAGCAACGATATCAACAACACCGTTTTTACCTGTTACAAATCTGCCGTCTTCTGTTTTTTCAAGAAGGTGAAAACCGCTTTCAGGTCCAACTTCACCCAAGTCAGGGATTAAAATTTTTCTGTCTAAAATCATTTTGAGTTCCTCTTTCTATGATGAAAAATTATTTATAAAGTTTAATACAGTAAGCATACTGTGTTTTAAGTGAGTCAGGGTCAATTGACGGGAATGTGAGCTTTACCTTACCGTTTTCGTTTGAAACGGACGGATTAACATCACATCCGATAAACTCTGCTTTGAAATCAGGGTCAAAGTCCACATCATTCAGCACAAACTCACCGTAAGGGAATTTGAGAATGAAAGCATAAATGTTATCGTCTTTTTTGGTGTATCTGATTAACTCATCGGTGCTTATAGCGTATTTGACTGTTGAGTAAATACCTTCACCGTTTGTTTCGAGCCAACGGCCGATATCAAGCAATCTTTCTTGCATGATAACAGGGATTCTGCCGTCAGCAGTAGGGCCGATATTTAAAAGGAAGTTGCTTCCTCGGCTGACAAGGTCAACCAGCATATGAACAAGCTCTTTTGAAGAAAGGTAATCATCAGGCTTTTCAAATTTGTTCCAACCGAATGAACCGCCGATACCGCGGCATTCTTCGTTAGGTCTGTCATAGTCACCTATAGCTTCAATTCCGCCCGGTGAACTTTCACCGCTGATATAACCGTATTCTGTGGTGAAATTACCGCCTAATTTACCGCGTGTTTCTTTACCCCATCTGTCATTAGGTACGATAAAATCTTTGACAGATGATTCGTTATAAAGCCACTGCAGGAATTCTGTTGAATGCCATACTGAGCTGGGATGAGACCACTCGCCGTCTGTAAAGAGGGTGTAAGGCTGATACTTTTCGATAAGCTCTTTAAGCATCGGGATAAGGTGCTTAACAGCATATTCTTCAGGGTCTTTTAAATAAAGCGGATGGAACCATTCATAAACTGAATGATAAACACCGAAACGAACATCAGTTTTATCTAATGCATCTTTAAGCTCACGGCAGAAGTCTTTGTGAGGACCTACGTCAACACTGTTCCACCAAGGGGCAAGCTCTGTTTCGTACATACAATATCCGTCATGATGCTTTGAAACAAAATTTATGTATTTTGCACCTGATTTCTGAAAAAGCTCAGCCCATTCGTCAGCGTCAAAGGCATCAGCTTTAAACATCGGTACAAAGTCTTCATATTTGAAATCTTCACCATAAGTTTTATTATGGTACTCGATATACTTCTTATGGTTTTCATCAGGGTCAGGGCATTTTAAAGGCCAGCCGTACCATTCTGCATAATGACCGTGCGGAGCATAAGCAGGAACGGAATATAATCCCCAATGGATGAAAATACCGAATTTTGCATCTGCAAACCACTGAGGTACGGGTCTTGCATTTAATGATTCCCAATTGTTTTCATATTTCATATTTACACCTCCGATTACATTCGTTATATGATAACATATTACGGGTATTTAAGTAAACTGTTTTTTGAAAAAATTAAAAGAAAAATCAATATTTTTTTGCCCTTGATTTTATTGACAGTCAGTTATGGTTAGAATATAATTTTAGATAGTATTTTTGAAAGGCTGTGAGCTTATGGCAAAGCGTTCATCAGGTGTTTTGATGCATATATCATCACTCCCGGGTAAATTCGGAATCGGAGGGTTTGGTGAAAGTGCAAAACTTTTTATTGATTTTTTGAGTCAGACAGGCTTCTCTCTCTGGCAGGTATTGCCTTTTCATCCTGTTGACGAAGTGAATTCACCTTATAAAAGTGAAAGTGCCTTTGCCGGCAACTACCTTTTTATTGACCCTGTATCCCTTGAAAAAACAGGTCTTGTTAATGCCTGTGATGTGGAAAAATGTGTTTATAACGGCACACCATACACAGCTGATTATGATTTCGCAAGGGAAAAGAAACTTGAGCTGCTTCGGACTGCTTATAAAAATATGGGTGAAAAAGAGAGAGCTGAAGTTGCCGATTTTTGCAGCAGTCATTTCTGGGCAGAGGACTATGCTCTTTTTAAAGCCGTTAAAGACAGAAACGGTGAAATCCCTTGGTGGAAGTGGGCAGAACATCAGCGTGATTATAATCTTTGTGTATCGTATAAAGAAGAATATAGCGAAGAAATGAATTTCTGGCTTTTTGTTCAGTACATTTTCTTTAAACAATGGAACGAAATCAAGCTTTATGCCAAAGAAAAAGGGGTTAAAATTCTTGGTGATATGCCTGTTTATGTTTCTATGGACAGCGCTGATGTGTGGAGTAATATAGATTGCTTTAAGATTGATAAAGAAACCTTTGTTCCTGATGAAGTTGCAGGTGTTCCGCCTGATTATTTTTCAGAAGACGGTCAGCTGTGGGGCAACCCTCTTTATGATTGGTCTGCTATGGAAAAAGACGGATTTTCGTGGTGGGTAAGGCGCCTTGGTGAAGAGCTTTCAATGTATGATATAGTTCGCATTGACCATTTCAGAGGCCTTGCATCATATTGGGCAGTACCTTTCGGAAGCAAAACTGCACGTACAGGCGTATGGAAAAACGGCCCGGGTATGAAGCTTTTTGATGCTATCAATCAAGTGTATGATAAACCTGCGATTATTGCAGAGGATTTAGGTGTTTTTGGTGAGGATGTTGTTAAGCTCCTTGAAGACACAGGTTTTCCGGGTATCAGGGTTATTCAGTTTGCATTTGACGGTGATCCGTCAAACGAGCATCTTCCTCATAATTATGCTGAAAACACAGTTGCTTGTCTTGGCACTCACGATAACAACACCTTGTTGGGTTGGTTATACGATCTTGATGAAAACACGCGAAGATATGTTTTTGACTATTGTTCCTATAACGGTGATAATTGGGGTGAGGGAGGCTACAGAGCGCCTGCTTGCCGTAAAATAATTGAAACTGTATGGAGATCTTCAGCTGATACTGCAGTTATTGCTTTTCAGGATTTATGCGGTTTTGGTAACGATGCAAGAATGAATATACCTGGTATAGCAAGTCTTAACTGGAGAATCCGCACAACACAAGAAACAATAGATAATATCGATAAAGAATATTTCAGTAAAATAAACAGACTTTACGGCAGAGGTTGATTATGGATTTTAAGATTGTTAAAAAAGATGTGGTGGTTTCAACCAACACTCTGCTTAAAGAGCTTGTTAAAAACGGAGCAGACCACGGGACAGTTTTGATTGCTGATTCTCAGACAGGCGGCAAAGGCAGATTGGGCAGAAGCTTTTATTCACCTGAGAAAACAGGAATTTATATGTCCGTACTTCTGAGAAGGGATTTCGGCAATAATCCCACTCTTGTAACCACCCTTGCTTCTGTTTGTGTAATGAAGGCTATTGAAAAGCTGACAGGTAAAAAAGCTCAGGTTAAATGGGTCAATGATGTTCTGCTTGACGGCAAAAAGGTTTGCGGGATTCTGACCGAAGGCTCTTTTCAGGGCAAAGAGCTTGAGTATATGATTGTTGGCATCGGTGTTAATGTGAACACCTGTAATTTCCCTGATGATATCAAAGATATTGCAGGCAGTGTTGGCGCTGAAAAAGACCGGCTTGTTGATGAGATTCTTTATGCTTTCGGTGAAGAATTTGAGAGATTTCACACGCTTGAATATCTGGATTTTTACCGTAACAGATGTGTGTCTGTGGGCAAAAATATAAAAATAATATCCCCTGAGAAAGAGCCGGTTGCAGCCTTTTCTCAAGGGATAGATGATAATGCAGGTCTGATTGTAAAATATCCTGACGGTACAATTGATGTGATTACATCAGGCGAGGTAAGTATACGTTAAAATTTACCTCTGAGTTCAACCACTTTGCCGATTATATTTACAGGTAATTTTGAAACCTCTTCTGCGGTGAAAATTGTTATATCGTAATTAGGATTAAAAGGTACGAGCGAAATGCTTGTGCCTTTTTTTATTACTTTTTTAACGGTAGCGTCCATTGAATTAACAAGTACAACGGCAATTTCTCCGCTTTCAACGTCATTTTGCTTTTTGACAATAACAACATCGTTTTCGCAAATTCTTGGTTCCATACTGTTGCCTTTGATTTTTAAACCGAAAAACTCACCTGTTGATGCCATCTGAGGTGAAATTTCTTCATAATCGAGAATTTCTTCAACTGCCTCAATAGGCATACCTGCCCTTACATAACCGAGAACGGGAACCAAAACTTTATCAGGATGTGAAACAGGTTCTATACCCATAATTGTATCAACCGATACATTGAAAATTTCGGATAAAATGCGAAGGCTTTTTTTGTCAGGGTCTGTACGCCCTTTTTCCCACTGGCTGACGGCGGTCTGATGAACACCGCAAAGTGATGCGAGCTCGTTTTGCGTTAACCCTTTTTCTACTCTGAGATTTTTAATTATACTCATTTTAACACCCCATTATTGTTATAAGCATTATAAGTCAAACTATTAAATTTGTCAAGAGGTAAAAAAATAAATAGAAATTCTAATATTTTGGTTGACAAAAAGAACAAATGTTCTTATAATAATAGTTGCGCTATTTAAAAGGAGGTGAAAAATGAATACCATAACAGATAATTTGATTTCACTTGAAGAGGCACGCTATGCACTTAGGATGATGAAAGAGCATTCGTTTACCGTGGAGGAGTCACTTGAAACTATTGATGATTTTATAAACAGGGTGCGCACGGTGAATGTAGCGTGGCTTATAAACTATATTATTGAAACGCGGCTTACCGAAATGCAGAAAGAAGTTATAAGACGTTGCTACTTTGATTCTGCAAGCGTTGCACAGTGCGCTCAGGAATTGGGAATAAGCCTGAGAGCAGTGTATTCTTCGCGGGAAAAGGCGATGAATATAATCGGAAGTTATATTGAGCCTTTGATGATGTATTTTACAAATTTGCCAAAAACGGATATCGTTCCGCTGATGGCTGCCCATTCATTAAAAATATTATCAGCAACTGAAGATAAAACCGATTCTATCAATAATATACTCAAAAATATCAGAAACTCTCAGTCTGTCAGTGTTGATTCCCTGAGCAAAGCAACCCGTATTAAAAAGGAAGATATTCAGCTCATCGAAAAAGGGAAAAAATCAGTGTCAGTTGAGAATTTAGAAAGATACAGCAAAGCTTTTGGTGTGAAATTTACACTTGAAATTAAGGATGGAAAAGGAGAACTATTATGGCAAAAACATTAACCGACCTTAGTTATGAATACTTTAATGCCGCTTCGGATATGGACTGTCTTATTAAAAAATGCACAGAAGATATCAAAGCGGCAACAAAAGCAAAAGACACTAAAAAAGTTTATTTGTTAAAGCAGAAAAGACTTGTTTTTTACAGTCAGAAAAGAGAATTGCTGATAACAGCATACAAACTTCAGAATTATTATAAACGAAAGGAGAATTGTCTTGAATCTGCTTAATTTACACGTTAACGGAAATATTCTTAATTTAAAAGAAAAACCTGTCACAACAAGCGGCAGCGTGAATTACGATAGCTGTGTTTTCACCTTTGATAAACAGTGGAGGAATTATAACAGAATCGCAGTTTTTTCAATAGGGGACAGCGAAGGCTATACTGTATCACTTAATGACTCCTGCACCTGTAAAATACCTAAAGAATGCTTAAGACAGGCAGGGCTTCTCAGAATCGGTGTGGTTGGTGAAGGTGAAGACGGAGTTGTGATTTCAACCAACATAGTAACCCATAAAATCATACGCGGTGCAAATGAACAAGAGCTTGATTTGTTATATACAGATGTGCCGAATGATTCAAACAGACCGGTTATACCTTCACAGACGTTTACAATGATGTGGCAGGACGAAAGGTATGCTGTTCCCGATGAAATGGTTTATGACGATTTCACAGATACCGATGATACAGATATTAAAACTTATTATGATGCAACTTTTTCTTCTTTTGTTAATGATTTCCCTGATTATGTTACGGAAGAAATAATGGGTGAAGATATGTCTGCAAATCTGATTAAAACATACACCTTCACCGGAACAGATTATGACAGAGTTATTCTTGTTTCTGCAAATCACCTTGGCTCAAGCACCCTTTCTCTTGCAGCTCTCAGCAGGTTTTTCAGACTTCTTTGCACTGATTACAACAAAAATGCATACCTGAATTTTTTACATAGCAAGGTGAAATTTGTTGTGGTTCCGATTGTATGCCCTGAAGCATTTATGTCGCAAAGCAGAGTCAACTCAAACGGTATAGCACCTTTTGTCAATTACGACCATTATTGGGAAGACAGTCCTGTTGCCGATAAAGGAGACGGGTCTTTTTCAGAGCCTGAATCAGTTGTTATTCTCAGCATGTTGGATTTTTTACAGGAAGAAAAAATAAGCTGGATGTTTGATTTTGAAAGTGAGCCGATGTCGGTTACTTCTAAAAAAATCTACTACAGAGCAAATGATGTTACCCAGGTAAATAAACTTCTGAGCGCAGTGTCAAAATATGATTGCGCCGATAGTTCAAGCATAACGGAGCTTGTAGGCAGTAATGCTCCTATTGCAACAAACTATGCAACTCTTGCATATGGTGTCAAGGGATGTACTGTTTTCTGGTCTGATTATAATTATTCGGGTAGTATAACAGACCCGATTATAAGCAGATATGCAGAGTTTATAGGCAATCTTTTTGCAGAAGCTGCACAAACTGACGATGTTCACGAAATATATAAACTCAGACCGGTTATTAAAAATGTTCTGTGGAAAAGCAGCGGCGATAATGATTACATAAGCGTTTCAACGCAGATGACACCTATGCGTATATCTTTATGGAAAAATCATTTTTACGGTAAATATAATATTTCATTGAACGGATATGTAACCGTTGAATCTGATGTTGCGACTACAGTTACTGTAAGACCTGTTCTTTATCAGGAAAACTCCCTTACAGATGACTATTCTCATCGAAGCACACAGGATATTTTTGATGTAACAGCAAGTGTTCACCCGGGGATAAATGTGATTCCGATAAGCAGTGTGATCAGCTGTGAATATTCTAATCCGTTAGGTTCATATAATCCTTCACGAGTAGCAGCTGTTGTTGAGATGAAAAGTGAGCAAAGCGTAAACTTTAAAGGCTTTTCTTATGTGATTACTGCCGTTGCTTCTGATGAAGTGAATTCGGTTGAGGTGCTGTCGCCTCAGGGTATGGCGTCTGATTATATTCAGGAAAACGAAATACCCACATTTAAAATTGAATACCCTGAAATGTTTTATGATCAGATATAGGGGAGGAGAAAATGAGCATAATAAGCAATCTTATTTTTAATTCTCAGCGTCACTATATAACATCCCCTTACGGAAAAAGGAAGGTAATATCAACTGCCGGCGGAGATGCATCATCTTTTCATTACGGTACAGACTATGGCACATACTCTAAAAAGCTTGCTCAGTATGCAATTGAAGACGGTACCGTTTTATCCTGCGGTAAGGCGGCAGACGGTGCAAAGTATGTGTGGGTGAGCTACCCGAGAATCAACAAAAAGTTTTTGCATTATCATCTTGATTCTGTTTGTGTCAAAAAAGGTCAGTCGGTTAAAAAAGGCACCAAGCTGGGCACAACAGGCAAAACGGGCAAAGCTACAGGTATACATCTGCATCTGGCGGTCAAAGACCTGAACACAGATAAGTATGAAGACCCCGAGGTTTTTGCAAAAAGCTATACACCGCCTTTTGTGTATAAAACAGGTACATACAGGGTGAATACCACGGTACTTAATGTCCGCTCAGGTGCAGGTACAGGCTATGCAGTCAAAAAGTTCAATCAATTTACTGCGAATGCCAGATATCAGATTAAAAAGCTCAATCACGGCAAAGCGTGTAACGGTTATGTCAAAGGCCTTGTCTGCACTGTCAGCAAGGTTTCAAATAACTGTTGGGGTAAAACACCGTCAGGCTGGGTATGCCTTAAATATTGTGAGAGGGTCTGATATGAATAGTGATATTACAATGGCAATTATTTCTTTTGCAGGTACGCTGTTGGGTACATTAGGAGGAATAATTGCTTCAAACAAGCTGACAGTTTACAGAATTTCTCAGCTTGAAAAAAAGGTTGAAAAGCATAACAATCTTGTTGAGCGCATGATAAAAGTAGAAGATTCAACCAAATCAGCGCATCACAGGATTGACGAGTTAAGGAGGATGAATGATGAATAAAATAAATTTAAAGGGCGTTGATTCATCAACATGGATTCGCACATTGGTGCTTATAGCTGCGCTTATAAATCAGGCACTTGTTATCTTTGATGTAACGGAAAATCAGATGGATGAAGATGCCGCTACTCATTATATATCACTTGCTTTCACGTTTTTCGGTGCAGTGTGGTCATGGTGGAAAAATAATTCTTTCACCAAAAGAGCCCAAAAAGCAGATGAAACAATGATAGCCGAAAATCAATCAAAAGGATAAAGCTAAAAAGAAGTCGGGATTTGTTATTCCGACTTCTTGACTTTTTTTAGTGTAAATCACTTAAAAACTTTGAAACAGCGTCTGTAATTATTGACTTTGTATAATGACAATATTATAATGTTTCAGATTGGTTTTATTGTGAGGTGAGAGTTTGAAAAAAATACTTATTGTATCCCACGCTATGGAGTTAGGGGGGGCAGAAAAGGCGCTTTTAGGTCTTCTTAATAATATAGATTATCACAATCACAGTGTGGATTTATTTCTTGAAAGGCATACAGGGGAGTTGCTTGACTATTTGCCAAAAAAAGTTAATCTTCTGCCTGAAAAAACAGCGTATTCCTGTATGGCTGTACCTGCTTCGCAGGTTATTAAAAAGGGTCAGCTTCTGGTTGCGGCGGGCCGCTATATAGGCAAGAAAAAAGCTGTTGATTATATAAATAACCACAGCCTCAGGGACGGTGCTGATGTGCTGATAAGCTACAGCCAGAAATATACGGTTGATTTTATGCCTATGATTTCTGACGAAGAGTATGACTTGGTTATAAGCTTTCTGACGCCCCATTATTTTGCCGCCAAAAAGACAAAAGGCAAGGTTAAAATTGCATGGATTCACACAGACTATTCTGCAATTGAGGCTGACCCTGATACCGAGGCGGAGATGTGGGGGATGTATGACAGAATCATATCTATTTCCCCTGAGGTTACAAAAAGCTTTTTGAATTTCTTACCCTCCCTTGAAAATAAAATATCGTTTATCCCCAATATGCATCCTGCTGATTTTATTCGGTCTGAATCAGATAAGTTTGTCCCCGATGATGAAATGCCCGATGACGACAGTGTTAAGCTTTTATCCATAGGCAGATACTGTGTGGCAAAGAATTTTGATAATCTGCCGTTTATCTGCCGGGATATTATCAAAAAATACGGCATCAATGTTAAATGGTATATCATTGGTTACGGCACTGATGAAAAGCTTATTGAAGATAATATCCAAAAAGCAGGTATGCAGGATAATGTGATTCTTTTAGGAAAAAAACTGAATCCGTATCCCTATATAAAAAGATGTGATTTTTATGTTCAGCCATCTCGCTTTGAAGGTAATGCAGTTACAGTTAATGAAGCTCTTATTTTAAATAAATGTGTAGCCGTTACCGACTATCTGACTGCAAGAAGTCAGATAAACAACGGCGTTGACGGGGTTATTGTTCCTCTTGAAAATGAGCTTTGCGCCGAAGGCCTTGCTGAATTTATAAAAAACACACAGCTGCAGCAACAAATCAAACAAAATATTTCTGTGACGGATTTTTCTAATTCTCACGAAATTGAAAAGTTATATAATCTGATGAGGTGAAATTTATGATTTTATGTGATTTATCTGTTGAAAAAATTAAGACTATGCTTGAACAGCTTCACGGGCAGATTACACCTGTAAGAAAGAAAATTACAGATATCAAAACAAAAAAATGCGGTTACAAGACTGATAACTCTGTGCCGACAGATATGGACTCATGGGCATCCTTCGGTGAATATGAGCGTTGGGGAACAGACCCTGAAGAGCACCGTTGGTTTTATACAAAGCTTGAAATTCCGCAGGAGCTTATGGGTAAAGACCTTGAATTGTATATCGCGAGCACAACCCCTCAGGGCCGTCATTGGGAGCCTCAGTATCTTGTTTATGTTGACGGAAAGCCTGTAAGAGGTATGGATTGTAACCACCGTTATCTTAAGCTTGATTCTACAAAAGCTCAGCAGGATATTCATGTTTATGCTTACTCTACTCCTGCAGGTGAATTGTGTGAGTTTCATTGTGAGCTTTGTCTTTTTCAGCGTGATGTAGAAAGATTTTATTATAATATCAAGGTTCCTTTTGATGCGATGAAGGTTCTTGAAGAAAATTCATTGGAATATAACACAATCAAACCGTTTCTTCGTCAGGCACTTTGTCTTGTTGATTGGCGCTATCCGGGTGAAAAATCTTTTGTTGACTCTATTGTTAAAGCCAATGAATATATGGAAAATGAGTTTTATGCCAAAGTCTGCGGTGATAACGGCATGTTAGCTTCGTGTATCGGCCACACTCACATTGACGTTGCGTGGCGTTGGACTTATGCACAGACAAGAGAAAAAACTCAGCGCACATTCTCAAGTGTTGTTGAGCTGATGAAAAAATACCCTGAGTATAAATTTATGTCATCACAGCCTCAGCTTTTTGCATTTCTTAAAGAAGATGCACCCGAACTTTACGCTCAGGTTAAAGAGCTTATAAAACAGGGCAGGTTTGAGGTTGAAGGCGGTATGTGGCTTGAAGCAGACTGTAACCTTATGAGCGGTGAAAGCTTCGTCCGTCAGTTCCTTCACGGTAAGAGATTCTTTAAAGAAGAATTTGACAAAGATAACTCAATGCTCTGGCTGCCTGACGTTTTTGGTTACAGCGCAGCTATGCCTCAGATTTTACAAAAATGCGGTATCAATAAATTTGTTACATCAAAAATCGGTTGGAATGAGTTTAACAGAATGCCTCACGATAATTTCAACTGGTACGGTATTGACGGAACAAGCGTGTTTACCTCTTTCTTAACTGCTAAAAGAGCAGAGGACCGCGACCGTTTCATATCAACATATACACCTATGCTTGAACCGTCTTATATTCGCGGTTCTTATGACAGATATGAACCGAAAGAGCTTAATAATAATTCTGTTGTTACATTCGGCCACGGTGACGGCGGCGGCGGACCGACAGATGAGAATATCGAGAATTACAGAAGATTAAAGCATGGCGTTCCGGGTATTCCTAAAACACAGATGGAGTTTGCAGGGGAATATGTGGAAAGAATGCGACAGAAGCTTGAAAATGACCCTAAACTTCCTAAGTGGGTGGGTGAGCTTTATCTTGAGTTCCACAGAGGTACATATACATCTGTTGCAAAAAACAAGAAAAATAACCGTAAGAGTGAGTTCCTTTATCAGAATGCTGAAGCTTCGGCATATATGGCAAATAAGCTCACAGGCTACAAATATGATAAAGAGAAGCTCAATGACGGTTGGCGTATTATTCTTCTTAATCAGTTCCACGATATTCTTCCCGGTTCATCAATCGGCCCTGTTTACGACAAATGTGATGAAGATTATGCAATTGTTATGGATAAGGGTAACAGCGTTCTTGATGGCGCAAGAGCTTCAATTGTCAGCAACATAAAAACTGACGGCGGTCTGGTTGTGTTCAACCCTAACTCGTTTGATGTAAGCTCTGAAATTGATGTTGACGGTAAAAAGGTTTATGTTGAAAATATCCCTGCAAAGGGTTACAAAGTTGTGAAGCCTGAAATCAGCAAGGCTGAGTATTCTCTCAACGGTAAAATTCTTGAAACAAAGTATTATATTATTGAGTTTGCAGATGATTACTCTATTTCAAGAATTTTTGATAAAGCAAACAACCGTGAAGTTCTGCGTGAAGGCGGCAGAGCAAATGTGATTCAGGCATTTGAAGATTACCCATATCAGTATGATGCATGGGAAATTTCAAATTATTATGAAGATACAATGTACGAAATTTCTGATGTAGCAGATGCAGAATTCTTTGACGAGGGTGAATGCTTCGGTTTCTATGTGAAACGTAAATTCCTTGAGTCTGATTTCTGCCAGAAAATCTGTTTCTATAACCATTCACCGAGAATCGATTTTGTTACTGTTTCTGATTGGAAGCAGGAGCATTATATGGTGAAAGCAGCTTTCGATGTCAATGTGAATACAGATAAAGCAACTTATGAAATTCAGTTCGGTCATGTTTCGCGCTCAACTCATCAGAATACTTCATGGGATGCTGCAAAGTTTGAGGTATGCGCTCATAAGTTTATGGATATGGGTGAGTATGACTACGGTGTCAGCCTTATGAATGACTGCAAATACGGCCATAATGTAAAAGACGGAACAATGAAGCTCTCTCTTTTCAAATGTGCTACTCATCCTGACCCTGATGCAGATAAAATTGTGCATTCTTTCACATATTCACTTTACCCTCACAGCGGTGATTTCCGTCAGGCAGGTACAGTGCAGATGGCTTATGAGCTTAATAATCCTCTTGTTGCTGTTCCTGTTGAGAAGCAGGACGGTACTTTACCGCAAGAGTATTCATTTGTCAGAAGTAATGCAGATAACTTCATTGTTGAAACATTAAAAATGGCAGAGGATAGCGATTCTCTTATTGTCAGAGGCTATGAAGCTTATAATAAGCGCACTTGTGTGGAGCTTGATTTCGGTTTTGAAGTGAAGTCAGCCAAGCTTTGCGATATGATGGAAAATGAAATCGGTGATGTCGAGCTTTGCGGTAACAAAGTTAAATTTACAGCAAAGCCGTTTGAGATTGTTACAATTAAAATAAATTAACAGTAACAAAGGTTCAGGTTTCAAATGCAAAGATGTTTAATTTTAATTCTGGTAACGATAGTGTTTGCTTTTAGCGCTCTGAGCTGCTCAGCTATCACCTTTGACGGTGAGCCTAACAACTCAGAGTGGGCAGACAGTGAAGTTTATGCTTTAGAAAAACCCGAGGGCTTTAATAATTCAATAAAAAGTGCTTATGTGCAGTTAAAAAGCGATACAGATAAAAATCAGCTTTATTTATGTGTTACCATGAATGTTAAAGAAGTTGAAAAACCTTTGGCGTCAGGTGTCAGACTCACTCTTAACAAAGGTGAAGAAATCCGTGTTTGTGCAGACGGGTCAAGCTTATTTAACAAAGATGATTACAGTGTTGAGCAAGGAATGACTTATAATGTATTTTCAGGGGATATTGCTTTTGAAATAATGTTAGGCGTTAAAAACGGTATACCCGGCAGCAATAAGCTCAGCGTTGTGCTTGTTGATTGTCAGGGTATGCCTTCTAACCGGTTTGATATTGAGTTTCAGGTTGATAACAGTGTGACAGTATCCGCTATTCCTGATAAAACTACATATAAAAAATTAACTGTCAAGCAAACGAAAACAATCAAAACCACTGATGATTTCACCTTTGAAAAAGCAGATGACACTGATACAAATCAGTTTTCTGAGTCTGAAAATCAGAGAAGTACATTATCTGAATTATCATCGGCTGTCAAGGTTACAGATGGTGCCGAAAGAAACAAAAAGCTTATGACTGTAACAGGTGTTGTGTGCATAGCGGCAATTGCTGTGAGCTCAGCTTTTGCAGCTGTAAAAAGAGTAAAACAATCCGACAAAGAGCAATAAAAATAAAATTTCACAAAACGGTTGACACTGTCGCTTTAAAGTGCTACAATGCTAAAAACAAAGGAGAGACGGGTATGTTCAATCGTTTTAACATAGTTGAATATTTTTACTTTTACTTTACTTGCTCAAAAGATAAGGTCTGTTTCTCTGCGGAAAAAATCAAAAACTGAAAGTTTTAAAGCTTTTAAGTCCTGCAGTGAAACGCTGTGGGGCTTTTGTTTTTTTATGGAGGAATTGTTATGGTACTTACATTAAAAAAAGAAACAGACCCAAAACAGTTTGAAGCGCTTACAGCCTGGTTAAAAAGTCAAGATATTGATGTTCACATCAGTAAAGGTGAATTCAGTACCGTTGTAGGTCTCGTGGGTGATACAAGCCGCCTTGATATAGATTTGATTCAGGGTCTGAGTATGGTTGAAAATGTAACTCGTATTTCTGAACCCTTCAAATCAGCTAACCGTAAATTCCACCCTGATGATACAGTGATTGACATTAACGGCGTCAGAATAGGCGGCGGACATTTTCAGATTATTGCAGGTCCGTGCTCTGTTGAATCTGAAGAACAGATATGCTCAATTGCAAATAGCGTAAAGGCTTCCGGTGCAGGTCTTCTCAGGGGAGGAGCCTTTAAACCGAGAACATCGCCTTATGCATTTCAGGGTATGCGTGATGAAGGTATAAAGCTTTTAAAATCAGCTTCGGCAGTAACAGGGTTACCTGTTGTTACAGAAATTATGGATGCGGCACATATAGAGCTGTTTAAAGAGAATGCAGATGTTTTTCAGGTGGGAGCAAGAAACATGCAGAATTTTGAATTGCTTAAGGAGCTTGGAAAAACAGATAAACCTGTTCTTTTGAAAAGAGGACTCGCAAATACACTTCAGGAGCTTCTTATGAGCGCTGAGTATATTATGGCAGGCGGTAATGAAAAGGTGATACTTTGCGAAAGAGGTATCAGAACATTTGAAACATCCACCCGAAATACTCTAGATATTTCGGCAGTGCCTATGCTCAAAAAGATGTCACATCTTCCTGTTGTTGTCGACCCAAGTCATGCAACAGGTATAGCAGATATGGTTCACCCGCTTTCAATGGCAGCAGCCGCTGTTGGTGCGGACGGAATTATGGTTGAAGTTCATAATGACCCTGAACACGCACTTTGTGATGGACCTCAGGCACTTACACCTGAACGCTTTGATAAGCTTGTAAAAGATGTTAAAAATATACTTGAAGTTGTAGGAAAAACAATGGATTGAGGTTAAAACAATGAAAATCGGCGTAGTAGGTCTTGGTCTTATAGGCGGCTCAATGGCTAAGGCTATTAAAGAAAACACCGTGCACACGGTTTACGGTTACGATATAAAGCTAAGCGAAATTTATGCAGCCAAGCTTGTCGGCTCAATTGATGACGAGCTTAATGACGATAATATCGGTCAATGTGATTTTGTTATCGTTTCAGCATATCCCCAAGGAACAATAGATTATGTTAAAGAAAACGCTTTGAAATTCAAAAAGAATTCTGTTGTAGTTGACTGCGGCGGAACAAAAATAAAAGTCTGTCAGGAGCTTTATCCTGTTGCAGACAGTGCAGGGTTTGAGTTTATAGGCGGTCATCCTATGGCAGGAACTCAATTCTCAGGTTTCAGACATTCCCGTGCAAATCTTTACAAAGGTGCTACAATGTTATTGGCACCGCAAAGCAAAACATCAATTCCTGTCAGGGAGAAAACACGGGATTTGTTTCTTGAAATCGGATTTGGAAGAGTTCAGTTTACAACCCCTGAACAGCATGACAGAGTAATCGGCTACACTTCGCAGTTGCCTCACATAATATCAAATGCCTATGTAAAAAGCCCCAATGCTATGGACCAACGAGGCTTTTCGGCAGGCAGCTATAAGGATTTATCCAGAGTTGCAAGGCTCAATGAAACAATGTGGACCGAGCTTTTCTTAGAAAACAGAGAAAATATCATATTTGAAATAGATACTCTTATAGATAATTTAAAACAATACAGTGATGCCATAAAAGCCAATGATGAAAAAACTTTGATTGAGCTTCTTAAAGACGGCACACAAAAGAAAGAAAGGGCTGATAAGCGTGTCAGCAACAGTAAGAATTAACGCCTCAGGCTGCTATGATGTAGTCATAGGCAAAGGGCTGATTGATTCAGCAGGTGAAAGATGTAAAAATCTTTTCGGAATATGCAAGGTTGTTATTGTAACAGATGACAAGGTGGCATCCCTTTACCTTGAAAGAGTTAAGGCATCTTTTAAATCTGCAGGGTTTGAAGCTGTCAGCTTTATTTTCAAAAACGGTGAAGAGTCAAAAAATATCGAAACTTTGTCTGATTTGCTTGAATTTATGGCAGAGAACCGTGTTACCCGAAGTGATGTTGTGGTGGCACTCGGCGGCGGAGTTACGGGTGATATGGCAGGGTTTGCTGCAGCTGTTTATCTCAGAGGTATCAGATTTATTCAGATGCCGACAACACTTCTCGCAGCAGTTGATTCATCAGTAGGCGGTAAAACCGCAATTGATTTAAAATCAGGCAAAAATCTTGCAGGTGCATTTTATCAGCCTGAGCTTGTAATATGTGATTATTCTACCCTTGACACATTAGAACCTGAAACTTTTGCGGAAGGTATGGCAGAGGTTATAAAATACGGTGTTATTTTTGATAAGGATTTATTTGATCTTGTTAAAAACGGGGACGTTAAAGATAACATAGAGCTTATAATAAAAAGATGTGTTGAGCTTAAACGTGATGTTGTCAGGGTGGATGAACACGACAAGGGCGAGCGTCAGCTATTGAATTTTGGCCACACAATAGGCCATGCTGTTGAAAAATGCAGTGATTTTTCGATTTCACACGGTAATGCAGTGGCTATCGGAATGGTTATAGCTGCAAAAGCTTCAGCTCTGATGGGCTGGTCTGAGGAAGATTGTACTCAGGAAATTGTTGAAGCTCTTGAACATAACTCTTTACCCATAAAAAGCAGTTTTACGGCTGATGAACTTTTTGATGTTACTTTAAATGATAAAAAACGGACAGGCGGCTCAATCAGTCTTGTTATTCCTGAAAAACTCGGACATTGTGTATTAAAAAAAGTACCTGTTGATGAGGTTTTAAATTTTATAAAAAGTGGTATTTGAGATGAATGTTAAAGTTAAAGGTAACGGCATTCAGGGTAAAGTGAATGCAATACCGTCAAAGTCAGATGTTCACAGGGCTCTTATATGCGCCGCCCTTGCTGACAGAAAGAGCAGAGTGAATTTTGCCTCTGCTTCTGAAGATATCAATGCAACCATTTCTTGCCTTAATTCGTTGGGTGCTGTGGTTACTGTTGATGATAACGGTGCGATGATCGAACCGATCGGCAACAAATTAAAATCGGGCGCAACTCTTGATTGCGGTGAAAGCGGCTCTACAATCCGTTTTATGATCCCCGTTGCAGCTGCTTTGGGTGCCGGTTGCAGTTTTGTGGGCAAAGGAAGATTATCCCAACGTCCTTTGGAGCCTCTTGCTTCACTATTAGCAGAGAACGGTTGTGAGTTTTCACAGCAAGGCGTTTTTCCGTTAAATGTTAAAGGTAAACTTGACGGCGATTATTTTGAAATCCGCGGTGATGTAAGCTCGCAGTTTATAACAGGGCTTCTTTTTGCACTGCCTGTTATAGGCGGAGGAAGGATAAAAGTTCTGCCTCCTGTTGAGTCAAGAAAATATATTGATATGACAGTGAAAACGATGAGAAAATTCGGTGTGAGCATAACTGTTATCGATAATATTTATACAGTCAGCGGCAGTTATAAGGTGCTTGATGAAATATATGATTCAGAGGGTGACTGGTCAAATGCAGCGTTCTTTTTAAGCGCTGCGGCAATAAAAGGCCATGTAAGGTGCGAGAATATATTTTCAGAGTCACTTCAGGGTGATAAGCAGATAGTTGAAATCTTAAAAAGCTTCGGTGCAGGGGTTTTAACGGGTGAAGACTTTGTTGAGGTGAAATCGGCAAAGCTTCGCGGTATTGATATAGATGCTTCACAAATCCCTGATTTAGTACCTGTTTTATCTGTTGTTTCTGCTTTTGCGGATGGTGAAACACGTATTTATAATGCCGGCAGATTGAGAATCAAAGAAAGCGACAGACTTTCGGCAGTTTCAACTGTGCTTGATTCACTGGGTGCAGATGTAACCGAGCTTGATGAAGGTCTTATAATAAAAGGTAATCCTGGCTTTAAATATTCGGGTAAGGCAGATAGCTTCAATGACCACAGGATTGTTATGAGCGCAGCTGTTATGGCTCTTTGCTCAGGCGGTGAAGTTATAATTACCAATGCAGAAGCAGTGAATAAATCATATCCGTCATTTTTTGACGATTTTGTTTCTTTGGGAGGTTGTTGTGATGTCTTGTAGTTTTGGTGAAAATATCAGAATAACAGTTTTCGGTCAATCCCATTCAGAAAGCATTGGCTGTGTTGTTGATGGTGTTCCTGCAGGTGAAAAAATTGATACACAAGAGCTTTTAGCTTTTATGAAAAGAAGAGCACCGGGGAATAATGAATTCTCAACCCCGAGAAAAGAAGCTGATGAGCCTGAGATAGTGTCAGGCATAATAGATGATGTAACCTGCGGTGCACCTGTTTGTGCAATTATCAAAAACACAAACACAAAATCACAGGATTACAATAAATTCAAAAATATTCCCCGACCGGGTCACGCTGATTATACGGCGTTTATAAAGCATTCAGGCTTTAATGACCTCAGAGGAGGGGGTAACTTTTCAGGCAGAATGACTGCACCTCTTTGTTTTGCGGGCGGTATGCTGATGCAGATTTTAAAAAGCAAGGGCGTTGAAATAGGCGCTCATATCAAATCAATTTCAACTTGCAGTGATAGTGAAATTGATGCAGTTACAGGCAGCATGGCTGAATTAAAAGCAGTGGAAAGCAAACCTTTCCCTGTTATAAATGACGATTCGGGCAAAAAGATGCAATCGAAAATCCTTGAAGCAAAAAAAGACGGTGATTCGGTAGGCGGTGTTATTGAATGCGTTATAACAGGCGTACCTGCAGGCTACGGTGAACCTGTTTTTGACGGCATTGAGAATAAAATCGCAGCGGCTGTTTTTGGTATCCCTGCGGTCAGAGGTGTTGAATTCGGTGCAGGTTTTAAAGCAACAGAAATGCTTGGCAGTGAGCATAATGACGAATATTGCCTTATCGATGAAAAAATAAAAACAAAAACTAATAATCACGGCGGTGTTATCGGCGGTATCACTTCAGGTATGCCAATTATATTCAGGGTAGCAATCAAACCTACACCGTCTGTTGCCAAAGCTCAAAAAACTTTGAATATACACACAGGCGAAGAAGAAATTCTTAATGTGGGCGGCAGACATGACCCGTGCATTGTTCAACGCGCTGTGCCTGTTGTTCAATCGGTTGCAGCGTTGGCGGTTGCTGATTTTTTGTTAAAATGAGTAGGTGCGAGAATGGAAATAGATTTAACTCAGGTAAGAGAAGAAATAAATAAAATTGACGATGAAATTTCTCAGCTTTTTCAAAAGAGAATGGAACTTGCCAATGATGTTGCCGAATATAAGCGTAATAACGGTAAGGCGGTTTATGACCGCAGCCGTGAGCGTGAAATAATAAACCGTATCAGCAGCGGAGTCAGTGAAGATTTGTCGTCTTATGCCAGAATTCTGTATGAAACACTTTTTCAGCTCAGCCGTTCATATCAGTTTAAAAAACTGGCACCTGAGTCTGATGTGACAGACTCAATTAAAAAGGCTGTTGAAGAAACACCTCAGCTGTTTCCTTTAAGTGAAAAGGTAGCCTGTCAGGGTGTTGAGGGCGCATATTCTCAGGTGGCTTGTGACAAGCTTTTTAACTCGGCTCATATCACTTACTACAAAACATGGGAAGATGTTTTTAATGCAGTTGAATCAGGTGAGTGCAGGTATGGTGTTGTTCCTCTTGAAAACAGTACTGCAGGCACAGTCAATGCAGTGTATGACCTTGTAGGGAAATATAAATTTTATATTGTCAGAAGTCTTAAATTAAAAATATATCACAGTCTTCTTGCTAAAAGAGGTACAAAAATTCAAGATATAAAAGAGATTGTATCTCACGAACAGGCACTTCAACAATGCAGTAAATTCATATCATCGTTGAATGTCAAAACAACTGTTTTCAATAATACTGCAGCAGCGGCAGAGTATGTGGCAAACAGCAACAGAAATGATATTGCGGCTATCGGCTCACCTGATTGTGCAGATTTATATAATCTTGTTAATTTAAGCGATGATATAATGAATACAGATAATAATTATACCCGTTTTATCTGCATTTCAAAATCTCTTGAGATTTACCCGGGTGCTCAGAGAACAAGCATTGTTTTTAGATTGCCTCACAGGCCCGGTGCGCTGTTTGACGTTCTGTCAAAATTCAGGTCATTGGATATTAACCTCATAAAGCTTGAATCAAGACCTATCCCCGGCAGAGATTTTGAATTTAAGTTTTATACAGACCTTGATGTGTCAGTTTACAGACCGGAACTTTCAGAGCTTATTAACGAGCTTGACCATGAACTCGATTATTTTGATTATTTAGGTTCATACACAGAGCTTTTGTAAAGGAGTAAAATATGAAACCTTATGGCTTGTTAGGCAGAAAATTGTCTCACAGTATTTCTCCTGAAATTCATTCTCTTTTATGCGATTACCGGTATGTTCTTTTTGAAAAAGAACCTGAAGAGCTTGATGAGTTTTTTGAAAAAAGAGAATTCAGCGGATTGAATGTAACGATTCCTTATAAAAAAGATGTTGTAAAATATTGCTCTGATTTATCGCCTGAAGCTAAAAGAATCGGCAGTGTAAACACCATTACCATTAAAGCTGACGGCACACTTTACGGTGATAATTCTGACTATTTCGGCTTTGCTTATATGATAGAAAAAAGCGGCATAGAAATCAAAAACAAAACCGTTATGGTGCTGGGCACAGGCGGTGCATCACTGACAGTCAAAGCTGTTGTTGAGGATATGGGAGCAAAAGAAATCATTTCTGTTTCCCGTACAGGCAAGGTCAATTATGACAATGTTTATGAATACGGTTATGCTGATGTAATTGTGAACACAACACCTGTGGGTATGTACCCTCACAACGGAGAAAGGCTTATAGATTTATCAGGATTCCATAATCTTTCAGGTGTGCTTGATTTAATATATAATCCCGCTCTGACACCTTTGTTGTATGACGCTCAGAAATTGGGCATTAAATATGCAAACGGACTTACAATGCTTGTTGCTCAGGCTCATATGTCTGCTGAAAAATTTATAAAAAACACAATACCGTCAGAAAAAATAGAATCAGTTACCGATTATCTGACGGCACTTCGTAAAAATATTGTGCTTATAGGTATGCCCGGTTGCGGAAAGTCAACGATATCACAGCTTCTGGGCAAGGCTTTTTCAAGAGAGGTTGTTGATACAGATTCTCTTGTTGTCCATAATGAAGGCAGAAGTATACCTGAAATTTTTGTTTCAGAAGGTGAATCCTATTTCAGAAAAGCAGAAACCGATGCTGTTGCACAATGCACTAAAAAAAGCTCCCTTGTTATTGCAACAGGCGGGGGAGCAGTTATGAAAGAAGAAAACAGATATTACCTCAAACAGAATGCTGTTGTAGTCTGGCTTAAAAGAGATTATCAGAAGCTTGCTGTTGAAGGCAGACCGCTTTCGCATAATATTACTGCAATAAAAGAAATGGAAGCTGAAAGGGTGCCTGCTTATTCTTCACTTGCAGATATTCAGATTGATGTGGATGATGACCCTGAAGTAACACTTTCAAAAATCATAGATGCTTTAAAAGGAGCTGTTTTATGAAATTTCTTATAATAAACGGACCGAATATAAATATGTTAGGTATAAGAGAGCCTGATATTTACGGTGCTCAGAATTATGATAATCTGATTGAGCTGATTTATAAATCCTGTGAAGATGCAGGCGTGGAGTGCGAATGCTATCAGTCAAACCACGAGGGTGACATAGTTGATAAAATTCAGTCAGCTTACGGTGTTTTTGACGGCATTGTTATAAACCCTGCAGCTTATACTCACACGAGTGTTGCGATTCTTGATGCATTGAAGTCTGTAGCTATACCTACTGTTGAAGTGCATATTTCAGATATCACTCAAAGGGAGCAGTTCAGGCAGTTTTCTTATGTGAGTATGGTCGCTGTGAAAACTATCTGTGGGGCAGGCTTTCAGGGTTATACACAGGCAATAGAATATTTAAAAGAATATTTAAGTTAAAAACGGCACGGTTATCAATATCTCACATATTGACAACTGTGCTTATTTATTGGTATAATATTTCCAAATTGAATAAAGGAGGCTTATGATGAAACGCTTGATAGCTGTATTTCTTGCATTAGCTGTTATGCTTACAGGCTTCAGCCTTTCAGCTTTTGCAAAAGATGAAGTTACCCCTGTTATTATCGTAAGTGGTGTAGGTACAAGACCTTTTTGTATGGACAGAGGCACAGAATCCGAAAAACAGGTTTTTCCGCCATCAACTGTTGATATTGAGTACATACTCACAACAGCAGTCACAGGTATTGCCAAAGCTGCCGTAACAGGCAATATGGCAGACTTTTCTCAGGCAGTTGCAAATGTTGTAAGCAATATTTTTGAAGAGTTCAAATGTGATGAGAATGGTAACTCAAAATATAATGTTACTGCTCAGACATACCCTCTTTCATTAGATAATTATGATCTTGATTATGCTAATGACGCTCCGGAGATTCAGATTGCAAGTGCGGTAGCTGCTGAAATCGGCGGTGAAAACACTTTCTTCTACAACTATGACTGGCGTCTGGATCCTTGTGCGAATGCTGACGGTCTTGACAATATGATCAAATATGTAAAAGCTCAGACAGGCGAAGACAAGGTAGTTCTTATCCCCTGCAGTATGGGTGGTGTGCAGACTATCGCTTACCTTGAAAAATACGGTAACGATGACATTGACAGTATTATTTTCATGTCAGCTGCTCACAGAGGACTTTATTTTGTAAGTGAGCTTTTTACAGGCTCAGTTTCTATAACTCAGAAAGATCTTTTCAATTTCCTCTCACTTCTTATCAGAGTACCTGATGAAAATGCGGATGATCTTATTTCACTTCTTTTCTCAGATTTAGGTGAAACACCTTACCTGTCAGGTCTTTTTGGCTTGGTTGACGATTTGTTACAGGGCTTGAATGACGAAAATCTCTGGGGTGCCCTTCGTGAAGTTTTCGGCAGATTCCCGGGTATGTGGGCATTTGTTCGCGATGAGTATTATGAAGAAGCACTTGAGTTTATGACAGACGAAAACACTTCACCTGTTTTACTTGAAAAAATCAGATATTATCACGATAACGTAGGCTCAAAGAATGACGAAATCCTTACCCAGGCTAAGGCTGACGGCGTTAAGATTTCAATTTGTTCACATTACGGCAGAGGTTCTGTTCCTGTTACACCGATGGCTTGTTTAGAAGGTGATAACCTTATTGAAACTGCTTGTACAAGTAACGGTGCAACAGTAGCTTTTGTTGGTGAAACTCTCGGTGAAGATTATGTTCAGGCGGTTGATTGCGGCCATAATCATCTTTCAGCAGACGGTAAGGTTGATGCTTCAACATGCTTGTTCCCTGAGTCAACATGGTTTATTGACGGTCAGTCCCATGTCGGCGTTTTCTGCAACGGTGAAGAGTTCAATGACTATGCAGATTTGGTTGTATGGTTGGCAACGAGTGAAAAACAGCCTACCGTTCACGATAATCCGGCATTCCCTCAGTTCACAAAGGCTGTCGGTGAAAATAATGACCTTGAGCCGATAGTTGAAAATGATGACCCTGCTGATTATTTTTCAGTAATCACAGCATTGATTTATTCAGTGATTAAATACGTAATCAGTCTTATTTAAAAATTAAAAAGGTGGTAAATTAAAATGGCAAAAAATTTAAAAGATATCGATAAAGCAGCTGAAGAAAAAGGCTCATTACTTGTTACAATCTGGCAGTTTGTTAAATTCATCGTTGTAAGCTTACTTGCAATGATTGTTCAGTTCGTGCTTCTCAACACATTACAGCTTATTCCCGCTGTTCAGGAACTTTATACTCAGCATTTTGAGTGGTGGGTATTTGTTTATCCCGTTGCAGTTGGCGGCCTTGGTTACTTTATCGTAAGTAATGTTGCAAATATTATTGCTCAGATTGTTGCTTTCTTTGTTAATAAAGAAAAGACATTCAATTCGGGCGCAAATGTAGCAGTTGCTCTTCCTATTTACATTATTTTCACAATTGCACTTATCCTCTTCTCAGCATGGCTTAACCCAACACTTAAAGATGTTTTCCTTGGTTTTGAATGGTGCGATGAAACACTTGCTAAAAATATTGCTACTATGATTTGCTCAGCTCTTCAGTTCTTCCTTTACTTCCCTGTTGACAAAATTCTCTTCCATAAGAAAAAAGAAGACTGATAATCACATGAAATATGGGTACATTCTGTGGAATGTGCCCATTATTTTTTTGAAAAAGCAAATAAAACTGTTTATTTTTTATTGAAGATATTTTCGTGTTGTGATAAAATATAACGGTAAGCTTAAATATAAGGAGTGGTGTTTATGTCTAAAACAAAGGCAGCAGTCAACCCCGGATTTATTATTCCCAAAAAAGAGTTCAGAATTTTTACAATAGCAGCATTGGGTCAGAACCTTATTTATAGCTGTATGTCAAGTTATGTAACTGACTATTATATAAATGTTCTGCGTCTTGCACCTATGTTTGTGCTTTTGCTTATGCTTCTTGCCCGTGTGTGGGATGCCGTAAATGACCCTATGATGGGTATGATAGTTGACCGTCATAAAACAAAGTATGGCAGAATGAGACCATACCCTTTGTGGACAGTTGCTCCTATTGCGGCCCTTACAATTATGATGTTCACAAAACCAAACCTTACTGATATGCCTCTTATGATTTATACCGCTCTCGTTTATATTTTCTGGGGCATGATATACACTTCAAGTGACGTTCCTTTCTGGAGTCTTCCTAATATTATGACTCCGAATCCTGAAGAAAGAGGCAAACTTATTTCTCTCGCCCGTACATTCGGCGGCATTTCAACAGGTATAGTTACTGTTCTTCCTATGATTATGGGTCCTGTGCTTAAGGGTATGGGTTATTCAGATGTAGAAGCGGACGAAAAGAAATACGCTGTTATGGCTATCTCTTGCACAGTTGTCGGTGTTGTTCTTTTTGCAATGTCATCTTTCAGTGTTAAAGAAAGAATCAATCTTCCTAACGCCACTAAAAAAGCAAAAGGTGAAAAAGGAAATCTTTACCGTATTTTCCACTGCAAACCTCTTATGCTTGTTGTACTTTCAGGTACACTTTCTTTCGGCCGTTATATGCTTCAGGCAGCAGCACCTCACGTTGCAAGATACGCAGGTTTTGTCATTAACGATGACTTCCAGAAAAATGTGTCAACAGTAGCTCTCATTATTCAGGTGTGTGCTGCAGTCGGTATGTTCGGTACAATGATTGCAATTCCTTTCCTTTACAAAAAATTAAATTACAAACAGCTTGTTCTTTATTCATGCTTGTTTGGTGCAGTTGCAAGTTTCCTTACCTGCTTCATCGGTTGGACTACTAAAAATCTTTTCTTCTGCATCCCTACAATGATCATTTCTTCAATCCCTCTCGGCGTTCTCAATGTTGTTATTTATGCTATGGTTTGTGACAGCCTTGATTTCATGGAGTGGGAAACAGGCCACAGAAATACAGCGCTTGGTTCAGCCTGTCAGTCATTTGTGAATAAACTTGGTAATGCGCTCACAACAGTTATGATTATCGGTATGTATATGATAGTTAATATTGATGTTAATAAAATGTATACAGCTGACGGTGCAGCGTCAATCAGCCTTACAGGCGGTCAGGAGTTTGCTATGTTTGCTCTTATCACAATTGTACCGGGTATCAGCCTTGTGCTTTGCGCTATTCCGATTTTCTTCTATGACCTGGTTGGCGAAAAGAAAGACAGAATTACAAAAGAACTTGCACAGCAGCGTGCAGAAAAAGGTATTGTTATAGAATAACCTGAATAACCGGAGGTATTTATGAGCTATATAAATTTTGATTCATCAAGACCTATTGATTTAATTCCTATGGGCAGAATTGCAATAGATTTCAACCCTGTTATTCCGCCGTTTCAATCTTTGGTTGAGGCTGATACATTTAAAAAATATTTAGGCGGCTCACCTGCTAATATTGCAGTAGGTCTTGCAAGATTAGGCAAAAAAGTAGGCTTTATCGCCAAGGTTTCAGATGATCAGTTCGGTGACTACGTAACAAAGTTTTTTGCTGATGAAGGTATTGATACATCACATATCACAAGAGCAAAAAACGGTGAAAAATTAGGTCTCACTTTTACAGAAATGTTATCCCCGAGTGAGAGCAGTATACTTATGTATCGTGACGGAGTTGCAGATTTAATGCTTGACCCTGCCGATGTTGACGAAGCATATATTGCATCGGCAAAAGCTATTCTTATCAGCGGCACTGCACTTTGCCAGAGCCCGTCAAGAGAAGCTTGCTTAAAAGCTATGTACCTTGCCAAAAAGGTTGACACAAAAATCATTTTTGATGTTGATTACCGCCCTTATAATTGGAAGAGTGCTGATGAAATTGCAATTTATTATTCAATCGTTGCAGAAAACAGTGATATGATTATGGGCTCACGCGAGGAATATGATCTTACAGAAGCAATTATTGCCCCCGGCAGAACAGACGAGCAAAGCGCGTCTTACTGGATGAGCAAGGGCAATAAAATTGTTATCATAAAGCACGGTAAGCAAGGCTCAACTGCTCACACTGCAGACGGTGATTTCAATATCAAACCATTCCCTATAAATGCTACAAAATCTTTTGGCGGCGGTGACGGATACGGTTCATCGTTTATTTACGGTCTTCTTGAAGGCTGGGATATTATTGATTGCCTTGAGCTTGGCAGCGCATCAGCTTCACTTCTTGTTAACGCTCACGGTTGCTCGTTGTTTATGCCTACGCTTGATGAAATTAAAGCGTATATCAAAGATTGTAAAGATAAATACGGTGAAATGGTAGCGAGGGGTTAACTTTATGTTTTATTATCCTGAATTTGACAGCGAAGGTAAAAAAGTTTTATCCACAGCTGACAGTGAAATGATGATGGATATTGCCGTTTATAATTTAAAAAAGGGTGATAAAAAATCATTCATACTTAATAATGATGAGCTTGCTGTTATGCTTGTATCAGGCGATGTTACCTTTGATTTTTGTAACGAAACAAAACATGCAACAAGAAACAGCCTTTTTACTCAGGGTCCGTCAACCGTTCATGTTTCAAAGGGTGTAACAGTCAGTGTTACAGCAAATGCCGACAGTGAAATCCTCACTCAGAGCACAGAGAATGAAAAGGATTTCCCTGCGAAATATTATGCGCCTGAGGATTGTGATTATTTTACATCGTGTCAGGGCAAGTGGGAGGATACTGCCGTCAGGGACGTTGTAACGGTTTTTGACTATAAAAATGCACCTTATTCAAATATGGTGCTTGGTGAAATACAGACCCGTCAGGGCAGATGGTGCAGTTATATACCTCACAGCCATCCTCAGCCTGAAGTTTATTATTATAAATATGAGCGTCCCGAAGGATTCGGCGCTTGTTTTATCGGTGAAACTGCATACACCATTAAAGATGGCAGTGTGGGTCATTTCCCCGGGGGAGTAAATCATCCTCAGGTTACAGCACCGGGCTTTCCGATGTATACTGTATGGATGATAAGACATCTGCCCGGCAACCCGTGGCTTGACAGAGTTGATGATGAAAGATATATGTGGCTCAATGATGGGCAGACCCAGAAATTTGAGAGAGAAATAAAATGATTAAAAAAATACTTATTCCTGTTGCAGCGGCAGGTATTGCTTTTGCTGCTATGGGTTTAAATAATGAGCTTGAGATTACAGAGTATGTAATAGAGTCACCAAAAGTAAAAAAGCAGACCAATCTTGTTTTTCTTTCTGATATTCATTCAGCAAGATTTAAAGACGGCGGCAGAGAATTATTCAAAAAAATTGATTCTTTAAAGCCTGATTGCATTATTTTAGGCGGAGATGTTTTTGATAAATACAGCAGTGATTCCGAGATTGAATCCACATACGAGCTTGTCAGAAATCTGGTGCTTAAATATAAGGAATGCTTTTTTATAACAGGTAACCACGAGCTTGAATGTAAAAAGACAGAAGAAATAAAAGAAAGATTGATTGAGTCAGGCGTAAAGGTTTTAGGTGAAGAAAGCTTCATCACGGCTGATGATATCCTGATTGGCGGCACTGATTATGTTGCTTTTGGTGAAGAAGATGTGATTTGTCAGAAGCAGAAGCTTATTGAACGTTCAAAAGAATCAGGTTTGTTTACTGTTCTTGTACGTCATGTTCCTATGAGTGCTGACGGTGACGGTGATGTAGATCTGATTTTAAGCGGTCATAATCATGGCGGTTTGTGGCGAATACCTAAAACTCAAATCGGTGCAGCAGGGGGCGGAGGTAAGATTTTACCCAGATACGTCCACGGTAAATACTATTCACACGCGACACCTATGATAGTCGGCAGCGGCATAACCACATACAGCCGTTTATTACCAAGACTTTATAACCCGCCTGAAATTGTGGGTGTTTCAATAATTCCAAATCAAACACTCTGAACGGAGGTTTTTATATGAGTAATTCATATTCACCTAAAACAGTTCGTCTTACTGCAGGTGAAGCTGTTGTCAGATATCTTGATAATCAGTATGTAACAATTGAAAAAGATGGTCAGATGATTGAAAGCAAGTTTGTAGAATACTTTTACGCTGTATTCGGCCACGGATGTGTGCTGGGTGTTGGCGAAGCTTTATCACAGGCAGAGCACTCAATCAAGGTTATGCAAGGCAGAAATGAGCAGGGTATGGCACAAGCTGCAACAGCATATGCCAAAATGAACAACAGAATGAAAATCATTCCTTGTATGTCATCGATCGGCCCCGGTGCTGCAAATATGGTTACTGCTGCTGCAACTGCAACAGTAAACAATATTCCCTTGCTTCTTATAACCGGTGATACTTTTGCAACCCGTCAGCCTGACCCTGTTTTGCAGCAGGTTGAGCAGCTTCATGACGGCACTGTTACAACTAACGATGCTTTTAAGGCTGTTACACGCTATTTTGACAGGGTTACAAGACCTGAAATGGTTATGACTGCACTCACAAACGCTATGAGAGTGCTTGTTGACCCGGCTCACACAGGCGCAGTCTGTATTGCTATGTGTCAGGATGTTGAGGGTGAAAGCTATGATTACCCTGAGGAATTCTTCAGAAAAAGAGTTCACCTTATTCCGAGAGCTATTCCTAATGATTATGAAGTTAAAAATGTTGCCGAGGCACTTAAAATTTCAAAGAAGCCTCTTGTGATTGTCGGTGGCGGCGTAAGATATTCTCAGGCAGGCAAGCAGGTTAAAGAATTCTGTGAAAAGTATAATATTCCTTTTGCTGAAACTCAGGCAGGTAAAAGTGCTATCGAATCAAGCCATGAATTGAATGTGGGCGGTATCGGTGTTACAGGTAATGCAAGTGCAAATATTCTTGCTGACGGTGCTGATTTTGTACTTGGTCTCGGCACAAGATTTACTGATTTCACTACATCTTCAAAATGGCTTTATGCTAAAGCTCAGGTAGCAACAATCAATGCAAGTCCTTTTCATGCAGGTAAGCTTGACAGTATTCAGATGGTTGCCGATGTTAAAGAGGGTATAGTTGCTCTTGATAAATACCTTGACGGTTACAAGAGTACATATACAGATGAAATTACAAACGCTAAAGATGTATGGGCAAAAGAAATGGTGCGTTTGTCATCGAGTGATTATAATTTATCAGATTTTGCACCTGAAATCAAAGCTCATCAGCCTGATGCGCTGAGTGCATTCAACGAGGCAACAGGCGGTGAAATCTGCCAGACTTCAGCTCTTGCTCTTATCAGGGAGCTTATTCCGTCAGACGCTGTTGTTGTTGCTGCTTCAGGTTCTTTGCCGGGTTGTATGCAAAGGATGTGGACAACTGACAGCATTGATTCTTATAATATGGAATACGGTTATTCCTGCATGGGTTATGAAATTGCAGGTGCATTCGGCTCAAAACTTGCAAAGCCTGATTGCGAGGTTTATGCAATGGCAGGTGACGGCAGCTACAATATGCTCCATTCCGAAATGATTACAGCTCTTCAGGAAGGTAAAAAAATCAATGTTTTACTCTTTGATAATGGTTCTTTCGGCTGCATAAACAACCTTCAGATGAGTCAGGGTATAGATGCACTTTGCACTGAATCCCGTTACCGTGATGGCGATAAGCCTATTCGTGACGGTGCATTTATGAATATTGATTACGCTATGTGTGCAAGAGGCTACGGCTATGTAACATACACTGCAAAAACAATGGAAGAGTTGAAGTTTGCTATTGAAGACAGTCTTAAACAGACAAAACCGACTCTTATTGATATTAAAGTTCTTCCTAAAACTATGACTGACGGTTACGGCGGATGGTGGAATGTAGGATGCTCTGATGTGCCGAGAAATGACGGCGGCAAGTCAGCTCTTAACGATAAAAACGAACATCTTAAAAATGCAAGAAAGTATTAAACAGGAGATGATTATTATGGATTCTAAAAAAGTAAAGCTGGGTATTGCTCCCATCGGTTGGACAAATGATGATATGCCTGACCTTGGCAGTGAGGTAACCTTTGAGCAGTGTGTGAGTGAAATGGCACTTGCAGGTTTTGAAGGCTGTGAGGTAGGTAACAAATACCCTAAAACAGCTGATGGTATTCACGAATATCTTGATATCAGAGGCCTTCAGATATGTAATCAGTGGTTCTCATCATTTATTCTTACAAAACCTTTTGAAGAGGTTGAAAAAGATTTCAGAGCACAGTGTGAATTTCTTAAAGGCTGCGGCTCAAAGAGAATCGGCGTCTCTGAGCAGAGCTACAGTATTCAAGGCCAGATGGAAACTCCTGTTTTTGAAAAGAAATATGTTATGAATGAGGATGAGTGGGTAAGATTTGCTGACGGACTTTCAAAGCTTGGCGTAATTGCTAAAGAATATGACATTACCCTTACATATCATCACCATATGGGTACAGTTGTGCAGACAGCAGAAGAAATTGACAAAATGATGGATATGTGCGATCCTGAAAGCGTATATCTTCTTTTTGACAGCGGTCATCTTGCATATTGCGGTGAAGATTATATGGCAGTGCTTAAAAAGTACGTCAACAGAATCAAGCACGTTCATCTTAAAGATATTCGCCCTGAAATTGTTGAGCAGGTTAAAAATGAGCATCTCAGCTTCCTTAAAGGCGTAAGACTCGGTGCTTTCACAGTGCCGGGTGACGGTGCAATTGACTTTGCTCCTATTTTTGCCGAGCTTGAAAAAGCAGGTTATGAGGGTTGGATGCTTGTTGAAGCTGAGCAGGACCCTGCAGTTGCAAATCCGTTTAAGTATGCAAAAATGGCAAGAGCATATATTGCTCAAAAAGCAGGTTTATAATTAAGGAGGAAATAAAATGTTAAAAGTTGGTATTATCGGCGCAGGCCGTATCGGTAAGGTTCATTGTGAATCTATTATGAACTATGTTAAAAGTGCAACAGTTAAATCTGTTGCTGACCCATTCCTCAATGACGAAACAATTGAATGGGCAAAAGGTCTTGGGATAAACGAATTTTCTAAAGATTATCATGATATTCTCAATGACCCTGAAATTGATGCTGTTCTTATCTGCTCATCAACTGATACTCATTCAGTTATCTCACTTGAAGCTATTGCAGCAGGTAAACACATTTTCTGCGAAAAGCCTATTGACCACGATGTAAATAAAATTCTCGAAGTTAAAAAAGCTCTTGAGGCAAGTGATGTTAAATATCAGGTAGGCTTTAACCGTCGCTTTGACCATAACTTTGCAGCAGCACGTAAGGCTGTTGCTGACGGTCAGATTGGTGATATGGATATCCTTAAAATCTGCTCAAGAGACCCGGGCGCACCACCTGTGGAGTATGTTAAGGTTTCTGGCGGTATCTTCCTTGATATGACAATTCACGATTTTGATATGGTTCGTTTTATGTCAGGCGCTGAGGTTGAAGAAGTATTTGCTTACGGTGCAGTAAGAGTTGACCCTGCAATTGGTGAAGCAGGGGATATCGACACCGCAGTTATTTCAATGAAGCTTGATAACGGAGCTATTGCAGTTATCGATAACAGCCGTGAAGCAAGCTATGGCTATGACCAGAGAGTAGAAGCTTTCGGACGTAAAGGTCAGGTTGCAGTGTCAAATGACAGTGAGTCAACTGCAGTTGTTTCTGATGCAACAGGTGTTCATTCAGAGAAACCTCTTTATTTCTTCCTTCAGAGATATATGCAGGCTTATGTTGCTGAAATTTCAGAGTTTATCGATTGCGTAGTTAACGACAAAGAGGTTAATGTAGGTATTGATTGCGGACTTCAGCCTGTACTTATTGGCCTTGCTGCTAAAAAATCACTTGTAACAGGTATGCCTGTTAAGGTTGCAGATATCGCAGCAGAATACGGCTTATAATCCATGAAGGTAAATACATCAATAAATGAAAATGGTGAGAGTGTAACGCATATTTATCACGATGAATATACAGGTGATACACCAAAACGCAGAATAGCGTGCAGAGGTATTCTTGTTGACGGTGATAAAGTATTGCTCTCTCACGAGGTAAAACAAGGTGTGTATACATTACCCGGAGGTGGCCTTGAATCAGATGAAACTCTTTGGCAGTGCTGCGAAAGAGAGGTTCTTGAAGAGACAGGTTACATCGTAAAGGCCAAAAACCACCTGATTGAAGTGTGGGAATATGATATTGACACCATTCACGAAAGCCATATTTTTATTTGTGAGCTTATAAGCTGTGGTGAGCGTCATCTCACTCAACACGAAATGAATATTGATATGACACCTGAATGGAAAGATATAAAAGA
This sequence comes from Acutalibacteraceae bacterium, assembly GCA_045126895.1. GTDB lineage: Bacteria > Bacillota > Clostridia > Oscillospirales > Acutalibacteraceae > CAG-488. The sequence goes on from JBGVPE010000061.1 coordinate 68,546, forward strand.
CGCTCTCACGATTTTTAAAGAAAAGTCAGATAAGTTGGGCATGTATCTTCGTGAATACACAGCTATTTGTAAATATCTTAATGCATAAGAAAACCCTTGTCGGTTGTTGGACCGGCAAGGGTAATTTTTATTTCTTTTTTGATTTTTCTTTTTTCTTAAGAGCCTTTGCTGCTTTTTCTTCTTCAAGCTTAAGCTCTTTTTCGATTGAGTCAGGGTTGCGTACACCGAAATCGTTGAAATTCTTTTTAATCTGCATCTCGATATGAATCACAGACCCTACAAAAGCGAAGCCCTGAATTCCGAATAAGAAAGAGCCAAAAATGTTAATCAACTCAACAGGGAGCTTGATTGAAAAAAGCATTATTACAACAGAAACCGGTAACATTATAATACCCATAAGTGTCCAGATTCTGCCTGCAAGCTTGTGGGTGAATACCCATGCATCCCAGCTTTTTGTTGCCCTGCGTGAGCGGAAGCCGCTGTGACCGTCAATGTCTTTCGGTGCACCTTTTTTTGAGAAATTCAACCCAAAAAACAAAATCAGTGCAGGTAATATTAAGGTCGTAATGAGAATGTAAAACCAAAAACCCATAACAAAACTCACTTTCTTTAAAGCAGTAGATTAGTCTTTTTTGCCTAAAACAGGTGTGCAGGCAGGGAATGCTCCTTCTTCAGCACCTAAGCAAAGGGCTATCTGAGCAGCAACGCGTTTGTTTTTAATTGCTTCATTGTTGTTAAAGCCGGATGCACTGTCTGAAACAAACAGAGGAACATTTCTGTCAGAATGGCTGCCTGTCTGGCAATAATAACTGCCGTTTTCTGTTGAATATGAAACGCTGCCTGTTTCGTGGTCAGCAGTGATAACAACTAATGTGTTACCGTCTTTTTCAGCGTAATCAAGAGCATAAGCTATAGCTTTGTCAAATTCAAGTAACTGTTTAACAGCGTTGTCGATATCTTTGCTGTGTGAATATTTATCGATATGAGCACCTTCAACCATAAGGAAGAAACCGTCTTCGTCATCATCAAGAATATCGATAGCTTCTTTTGTCATCCTTTCGATTGTAGGTGTTTTATCAGGGTTTGTAACGTTTGCAAAATCGTCCCAGTTAAACTGACCGAAAGACCTTGTACCTGCAGGAAGATTTTCAATATCATCAACATCGTCAAGGTAAGCAAAGCCGTGAGCATCTGTCATTTCTTTTGTGACATAATTCTCTTTTGCACCCCAGATAAGATCCAGGTCAGAATTAAGCTGATCTTCAGATATTTCTTCGTTATAATCTCGGCCCATAGCGTGTGCTGAGAATGATGCAGGTGTGGCGCCGGTTGTACTGTCTGTTGTAACAACACCTGCAGCCTTGCCTAAAGATTTTGCAAGTTCTGTAAGATTCATAGGCTCGATAATACTTGCAGTCGGGTCAAATACACTTACACCTACATAACCGTTAGTTGTTCTGATACCTGTTGCAAGGGCTGTTCCGCCTGCAGCAGAGTCGGTTGTTGAGCCCCAATAGTTATCTGTCATTGACTGACCTCTGAGCTCGCATGTTTCCATTACTAAATCAATGTTGTGCTTATCTTTAGCGGCGGCGAGATGATTTTCACCCATACCGTCACCGATGAAAAGAATTACATTGTCGTAGATTTTATAATCATCTTTATCAACAGGCTTTGCATAACTGAAAATAGCAGTAAACATTGTTGAGATGGCAACAATTATTGCAATAAAAGGTGCAAAAAATTTCATAATAATAACCTCCTGATGCTATGCTGATAACATTTTATCACTTTTATATTTTGTTATCAATGTTGAAAATCAACTAAATTTACCATTCATATTTGGTCAATTGACCTTTGCAAAGAAGCTCAGGGAAATCCCACTGTCTCAAAACTTCATAAGCAGCAATTGCAACGGAGTTTGAAAGGTTAAGGCTTCTCGCGGCAGAATCGTTTATCATAGGGATTCTGACACAGTTTTCAGGGTTGTTATAAAGTAAATCCTCAGGCAGACCTTTTGTTTCTTTACCAAAGAATAAAAATGATTTGTCAGGGTATTCTATATCTGAATAACGGTATTTTGCTTTTGTTGAAAAATAGAAATAATTTCCATCATTTTTCTGAAAAAAATCATCAAGATTTTTGTAATATGTAATATCAAGCAGATGCCAGTAATCAAGACCTGCACGCTTTAATTTTTTGTCATCAATTTTAAAGCCCATAGGCTCAATAATATGAAGTCTTGCGCCTGTTGCAGCGCAGGTTCTTGCAATATTGCCTGTGTTCTGCGGGATTTCAGGCTCAACCAGAACAATATTTAACTCTGTCATTTCTAACTTCCTTTCGGATAATATTATATCATAGGGATAAAATATTATTGACTATAAATTTGGAGGGATGACGGTGCAAAGAAAGTCAACAACTATGATGAAAACTGTGGGAATCGGTATGATTGCAGGCGGAGCTACTGCTGCAATCGGATCCATGATGAAAAACACAAACTCATCAAAAAAATATCGCAAAATGGCAAACAAAGCCGTTAAAACTGCAGGCAGTGTAGTCGATGCGATAAACAGTCTTCATATGTAAACAACATCAAGCCGTCTTATTTAATTAAGACGGCTTTTGATTTTAGTTGAATTTATTCATAGCTGAATCTGTTTCACCGTTCACAATCAATCTGATTGCCTGGCAAGAATTGACTGCTGCAGTTTTTATTTCTTCAAATTCATCTTTTTTGAAGGTTGAAAGCACCCAGTCAGCTAAATCATAGTCGGGGTGCGGCTTTGCACCTACACCCACTTTGATTCGGGGGAATTTATCACTTTTGAGGTGATAGATAATGCTCTTGATACCGTTGTGTCCGCCGTCAGTACCTTTTCTGCGGATTCTGATTTTACCGCAAGGCAGAGAAATATCATCAAAAACAACTATGATATTTTCGGGCGGAATTTTATAAAAAGAAGCAACCTCTCTGACTGCTTCGCCACTGTTATTCATAAAGGTCTGAGGCTTTATGACAATGCAACGATGACCGTTCAGGTTAACCTCACCCATAAGTGATTTATATTTGATTTTGTTGATTTTAAAACTGTCTTCAACACCGAGTCTGTCAACAGTAATAAAACCTACATTATGTCTTGTGTATTCATATTTGTCACCGGGGTTACCTAAACCTACAATTAAAAATTCAGGGGCATTACCCGATGAGAATTCTTTTTTCTTAAAAAACATTTTGCACCTTATTTAATTTCAAAAACATCTGTTGTAACTTCATCCCAATTATCAATATCACCGTAAGGACTGTCTGTGAGTGTATACTGAACCTTGATGCCCATATCGTTGAATGCTTTAACAAGATCATCGTCAGATTCAAATTTACTCATATCAGCCATAGCATAAATAGCAATACATGATATGTTACCTGCACCGATACCGTATTCAGCATCAAGAGTGTTGCGGATGTAAAGAGGGCCGTTCTTTTCGTTTTTAACTTCAAGGCTCTTTGTTACCATTGTTTTGTCTGTCTTGTTTTCAATATATTTAAAGATATAGAAAGACTTCCAGTTTTCAGGTTTTTTAATAATTTCTTCAGCCTCTTCTTCACTCATGCCGAAATCATTTTTACCTGTTTCAATAAACTCATCTTTGTTAGTGCTGTTATTTATAATTGAGTTGTTATCCTGAATAGGTGTGTCAAGTGTGTCTTTGTCAATAATCTGAGTGAAGGTTTCTTTTTTGCCGGTATCTTTGTTTACTGATGTGTTTGAGTAAACGATAGTTCCGTCTTTTTCTTCTAACTCGTCAATGTTGAGTATACCGACCTCACCGTCTTTGACAGACTCAGGTTTTTTGTCTGAACATCCTACTGCAGTCAATATAACTGCAAGAATAATAACAAAGCTTAAAACTTTAAGTAAAATATTTTTATTCATCTTTATTCTCCTTTTTTTGCCATCTGTATGGTTTCTTTGATGTTACCCATCCTTTTTTGATAACCTGCCTTGATCTTGCAACTGCCAATGAATCAGCAGGTACATTCTCGGTGATAACTGAACCGGCAGCTGTATAGGCGTTATCACCTACTTCAACCGGTGCAACAAGATAAGTGCTGCAACCGATGAATGCATTATCTCCGACAATTGTGCGGTTTTTATCCCGTCCGTTATAGTTGACGGTAGCACAGCCACAACCTACATTGATGTTTTTGCCGAAATCAGCATCGCCGATGTATGTCAGGTGGGCTATACTTGTTTTCTCACCTACATTTGCATTTTTAAGCTCAACGAAGTTGCCGATTTTAACATCTTCACCAACAATACAGTCAGGTCGGATTCTTACAAACGGACCGATATGTGTTCCGCGCTTGATGATTGAGGAATAAACCTGTGTGCTGTTAAGCTCAACATCAGCCTCAATTGTTGCGTGATCAAGCAAGCTGTTAGGCCCGATAACACAACCTTCTGCGATAACGGATTTTTTGATTATTGTACCCGGTAAAATCTGAGTATCTGCACCGATTTCACAGTCAGGGTCAATAATAATTCCGTCAATGCAAGGGATTGAAACACCGTTCTTCATATGCTTTATAAGCTCAGCTTTTCTTGCGATTTCGTTAAGTTCATAAAGCTGTGCACGGTCATTTGCTCCAAGCACAACATCACTGCTTTTTGCTTTGAATGCTGATGCGCGCTTGCTGCTTTTAATGATGATTTCAATAGCATCCGTGAGGTAATATTCTTTGCCTTCTTGGTGCTGTTTAACGATTTCGTCAAGGGCTTTAAGCAAATCAGAGCATCTGAACCAATAAGCACCTGAATTAACTTCGGTGATTTCTTTTTGCTCGTCAGTAGCTTCTTTTTCTTCCACAATAGCTTCGATAAGCCTTTTTTCGTTTCTCACAATTCTGCCGTAACCGAATGGGTCTGCAACGTTTGCTGTGATTACTGTTGCGCTGTTGTCAAGTTCAATATGGTGGTCGAGGGCGTTGTGGATTGTATCACTGTCCATAAGTGGGGCGTCACCGTTGAGGATGAGCACATTACCGTCTTTATGAGATAAAAGGAATTCTCTTGCTTGCATAACTGCATGGCCTGTGCCCAGTCGCTCTTGCTGAACAACAGTATCATATTTATTGTCAAGATGCTCTTCAAGGATATCTCTGCGATATCCTGTTACAACACAGATGTCATTTACTCCGCCTTTTTTTGCTGCGTCAATAACCCAATCAATCATCGGCTTAAAAAGAACTTCAGCCATAACCTTGGGTTTGGATGATTTCATTCTTGTTCCTTCGCCTGCGGCGAGAATAACGGCACAATTAGTGTTCATTATGAATCCTCCTTAAAGCATTTGTTGATATGCACTGATAAAGTATAACATATAACCATTTTAATTATGCCACAAATCATTACGAAATACAAGCGTATTAAACATTTTTATGTGTTATTTATACAAAAAACTTATTGAAAAAACTCTACAAATTTTAACAAAAAAGTATAGACAATGTGCATAAAGATATGTTATACTGTTTGACGAATGTTAAGGGGTTAATTGCGCCCCTTAAATCCATATTAAAATATTGGAGGTAATTACAATGGCACAGAAATTTGTTTACCTTTTCAAAGAGGGCGATGCTTCAATGCGCGAAATCCTCGGCGGTAAAGGTGCTAACCTTGCAGAGATGACCAAAATCGGTCTTCCTGTACCACAGGGCTTCACAATTTCAACAGAAGCTTGTACTCAGTATTATGAAGATGGCAGAAAGATTAACGATGACATCCAGGCTGAAATCATGGAATACATCGTTAAGATGGAAGAAATTACCGGTAAAAAATTCGGTGATAAAGAGAATCCGCTTCTCGTTTCAGTTCGTTCAGGCGCAAGAGCATCTATGCCTGGTATGATGGATACAATCCTCAACCTCGGTCTTAATGAAGATGTTGTTGAAGCAATTGCTGCTAAATCAGGCAACCCACGTTGGGCTTGGGACTGCTACAGAAGATTCATTCAGATGTATTCTGACGTAGTTATGGAAGTTGGTAAGAAATACTTTGAAGAGCTTATCGACGAAATGAAAGAAGCAAAAGGCGTTAAACTTGACGTTGAGCTTACAGCTGACGACCTCAAAGAGCTTGCAGGTCAGTTCAAAGCTGAATACAAATCAAAAATCGGCGCAGAGTTCCCTGCTGATCCTAAAGAGCAGCTTATGGGCGCTGTTGAAGCTGTTTTCCGTTCATGGGACAACCCTCGTGCAAACGTTTACCGTCGTGACAACGATATCCCTTACTCATGGGGTACAGCTGTTAACGTTCAGATGATGGCTTTCGGTAACATGGGTGACGATTGTGGTACTGGTGTTGCTTTCACACGTGACCCAGCTACTGGTGACAAGGGCCTTATGGGTGAATTCCTTGTAAACGCACAGGGTGAAGACGTTGTTGCTGGTGTTCGTACACCAATGCCAATCGCTGAAATGGCAGAAAAATTCCCTGAAGCATTTGCAGAGTTCACAAAAGTTTGTGCAATTCTTGAAGATCACTACAGAGATATGCAGGATATGGAGTTCACTGTTGAAGCAGGCAAACTCTACATGCTCCAGACAAGAAACGGTAAGAGAACTGCTAAAGCTGCTCTCAAAATCGCTTGTGACCTCGTTGACGAAGGTATGATCGATGAGAAACAGGCTGTTGCTATGATCGATCCTCGTAACCTTGACACACTCCTTCATCCTCAGTTCGATGCAAAAGCACTTAAAGCTGCAACTCCTGCAGGTAAAGGTCTTGGCGCATCTCCTGGTGCTGCTTGCGGTAAAGTTGTTTTCACAGCTGAAGACGCAGAAGCATGGAACGCAAGAGGAGAGAAAGTTGTTCTTGTTCGTCTTGAAACATCACCTGAAGATATCACAGGTATGAAAGCTTCTCAGGGTATCCTCACTGTTCGTGGCGGTATGACATCTCACGCAGCTGTTGTTGCTCGTGGTATGGGTACTTGCTGTGTATCAGGTTGCGGCGATATCATTATGGACGAAGAAAACAAGAAGTTCACACTCGCAGGCAAAACTTATGTTGAAGGCGATTATATCTCAATCGACGGTTCAACAGGTAACATCTATGACGGTATCATCCCAACAGTTGACGCTGAAATCGCTGGCGAATTCGGCAGAATTATGGATTGGGCTGACAAATACAGAACTCTTAAAGTTCGCACAAATGCTGATACTCCTGCTGACGCTAAGAAAGCAAGAGAACTCGGCGCTGAAGGTATCGGCCTTTGCCGTACAGAGCATATGTTCTTCGAAGCTGAAAGAATCGCAGCATTCCGTGAAATGATCTGCGCTGACACAGTTGAAGAAAGAGAAGCAGCTCTTGACAAGATCCTTCCTTATCAGCAGGGCGACTTCGAGGCTCTTTATGAAGCACTTGAAGGCAATCCTGTTACAATCCGTTTCCTTGACCCACCTCTCCACGAGTTCGTTCCTACTGAAGAAGCTGACATCGCAGCTCTTGCAGCAGCTCAGGGCAAATCAGTTGAGGATATCAAGGCTATTATCTCATCACTTCACGAGTTCAACCCAATGATGGGTCACCGTGGCTGCCGTCTTGCAGTAACATATCCTGAAATCGCAGCAATGCAGACTAAGGCTGTTATCCGCGCAGCTATCAATGTTAAGAAAGCTCATGCTGACTGGAACCTTGTTCCTGAAATCATGATCCCACTCGTTGGTGATGTTAAAGAGCTTAAATATGTTAAGAATATCGTTGTTGCAACTGCTGATGCTGAAATCGCAGCTGCAGGCGCTGACCTCAAATATGAAGTTGGTACAATGATCGAAATCCCAAGAGCTTGTATCACAGCTGACGAAATCGCTAAAGAAGCTGACTTCTTCTGCTTCGGTACAAACGACCTTACTCAGATGGCATTCGGCTTCAGCCGTGATGACGCTGGTAAGTTCCTTACAGCTTATTATGACAGCAAAATCTATGAGAACGATCCATTTGCAAAGCTCGACCAGAACGGCGTTGGCTCACTTATGGAAATGGCTGTTGAAAAGGGTAAAGCAAGCGGCAAAGACCTTCACTACGGTATCTGTGGTGAACACGGCGGCGACCCTGTTTCAGTTGAGTTCTGCCATAAGATCGGCCTCAACTATGTATCATGCTCACCATTCCGTGTGCCAATCGCTCGTCTTGCAGCAGCTCAGGCAGCTATTGCCGATGGCAGGAAATAAATCCTACCTGCTTCACAAATTTCGCTGAATTCACTCTGACGATTGAGGATGCACAGGAATATGTCTATTCCATATCCCCGACAAAGCGAGTAAGAGGCTGGCGAGATATTGAAGTAAAACTCTATATTTAAAATGGACTCCCTTTGTCAGAAATGACAGAGGGAGTTTTTGTGTGTAGTCCGATTTTTGGGACAGCGAATTGCAGGTTTCTGTTGAGTTTTCTTGCAAAGTGATTTATACTATATATAAAGAGGTGGGAAACAATGATTATTTCTGACGGCAAAAATAATTTCGAAAATAATGAGTATTCTTATTGGGAATGGTCTGCACCTGTTTTGCAAACCTATGGTGAAGTTGTATCAAAAATAAAGGAACTGAATTTGCAAGGCAGGGTGATTAAAAACTTTTATACCGTCGGTATGGGGTATAATTGGACAGAAGATGACATAGGTGAAGCGATTTATAATTCATTGGAAGAAATGATTAATTCAAAACAAATATCTGCTGAAGGTCCTTTCCCGTTTTTACCTGAAGGTGTATATATTTCAAGATACGCTGAAATTGACGAACCATTTTTAATTGAGTTTGAAGACGGAGACATTCTTTGCATTGATTATAGTGAGGGTAGCAGTGTCAGAATGGAAATGAACACTATTCCTAAAAATATAGATTTTGGAACAAACAGAAAGACATTTCATCCCAATATTCTTTTTGGAAGCCTTATCGGAAAAAGAGTTGTTGCGGTTGAAGTTACTACATCTACAGAGTGCGACGATTTTACAGGCTCTCACGGTCTTGAGCTTGATGAACAGGATACATATATCACTAAAATATCTATTGTATGTAAACAAGAAAATGATTGGAAGCGAGAAAAGTTGGAGTTTTCATCGTTTTATGATTATGGTATAGTCGCCGTAACCGATTATGCAGGAATAACATTGACCATACACGCCCCGGATGTTAGAAATGTAGTAGATGGTTTCGCTGATGAAGAAACCCTTAATCTATTAGATGACTACCATTTTGATAGATAGCATATATGTTGTCATTTCAATTATACTAATTTCGCACATTCGACAAAACACAGACCTCCTTGTAAAATGGTATTACCAAATACAAGGAGGTCAATTTTTATGTTTAATAAGAAAACCAAACTGAAGCTCACAGACTTTGAGTGTAACCTGTTAATCAACGGAATGAACGAGTTCCGAAATATGCTTCTCTCGGACGGTATCCCCACAGAAGATGTTGACGAACTGCTCCTGAAAATCATCAACCAATCTGAAAAGTAGGGGGTGATATTGTGTCTGACTTTATTGAAGATTTTTATTATGGAAACATCGAGCCGCAGGAGTGTACCACCAACCTGACGGCAAAGGTTAAAAAGAGCCTGAGTGAGCTTAGCGGCAAAGAGGAGTACCTGACATCTATCCTCGCTGACAAGGAGCAGGAGCTTTTCAACGACTATGTAGCAACCTACATCAAATTTTCAAGCCTCTGCAATGCAGACAGCTTCACCGTCGGCTTCAGACTCGGAGCAAGATTCACCTACGACACTTTTATCGATAACAAGAAAGGATGAAATTTATGGCAAACATTACCTACAGACAAGTCAATGATTATATGATACCTAACCTTACACTCCCACCCGAAGAATCAGCCATCCGCCTCGGCAAATGGGGCATGATGTATAAGGACTACTTACAAAAACACAACCCTGTCCTCTTCACAACTCTCCTTACCCAAGGCAAGCTTTACCAACACTGTGCAGAGATTGACACCCAAGCACAGCAGATGTTCACCACTCTCGTCGAGCAAATGACAAAAACCGAAAACATCACCGAACAACTCAAAGCTCAAAACCAACTCGAATGGGTACAACGAATGAACAGTGTTCAGGAAAGAGCAAGTGAGATTGTCTGCAATGAGTTGATATATGTATAAATATCAAGCCGCCCGATTACTCGGACGGCTTTTGTGTTATAACAATACATTTACCTCTTTTTGTATAAAACCAATTCCGGATTTTCACCGTTTTCTTCATAAGTGCAAACAAGCAGAAAATCCATATTGGCGGCAATACCGAAGCATCTGTCACCACCGAATTCGCACTCAAGCTGATTGCCCAGATAGGTGGCGTTATTATCAAGGAATTTTACAGCCTGACCATTGGGAAGACGGTATTCCAGGTTAATATATCCGCCCACAAGAGCATTAAGCTTTTCAACCTTGGGCATACCTTCGATATGCAAATCATTAAACTCGCTGATGAGTTGCTGCTTGAATTCTTCAAACTTTTCTGCACCGCCGAGGTATTTGTATTTCTTCCAATAATCAAGCTGAGGAAGCGTATTCTTCAAATGCTCACGGGCTTGTTCAGAAGAAAACCGGTCATTTGCCATATTATGTACACAGACCTCAATAAGCTCATCCATATCGTGATACATATATTCTCCGTCAGCATAGCACCATTTGCAATATTCTTCATTGAAAACGCCGTTTTTTTCTTTGCTGATGTTTCCGTCTTCAAGGGGCATACCACAGCACTGACAGATAAGCTGTCTTGGAGAACCAAGAAGAGTGTTGATAGACACGTCAAATAATTTTGACAATAGTTTCAAGGTTTCTGTATTCGGTGTTGTTTCACCGGTTTCCCAGCGGGAAACGGCTTGACGGGTTACAAATACTTTTTCCGCAAGTTCATCCTGAGATAAACCTTTCTTCGTTCTCAGTTCGAAAATAATATCCTTTGTATCCATTATTATCACCTCTGAAACCATTATAACACTCAGGTTTTTACTATACAAGCAACTGTCTGTTGCTGTCAAAAATTCTGCGGAAATGTCTGATCATTTACAGTATTCAAGTATAGCCTTATTCACAAACCCGGCAGTACCGACGCCGTGTTTATCAATGTTTTGAGTAAATCGTTCATCGCAGACATACATCTGACCGAGGCTCGATAAAATTTCCTTGGTGCAGGTATAAAAATTATCTGTGATGTGCTTTTGCAGTTTCTCCGCAAGTGCCTTTGCCGCCTCGGAATCGGGAGCGTTACCACCCTTCATACACTCTGCAAATTCACCGATAATGCTGTCCAAGCCGTCCATAACAGACTGCCACTTGTCCTTTGAATAATCCTTAGTTTTCTCGGTGTGTTCCCTATATGCCTCGGTTTTGCCCCATCTTTCTTTGGCTTCTGCTTCATATTGCTTGCGTGCAACCTCATAATCATTATTATTTAATGCTTTCATAACAACCTCGCTTTCTTCTGCATTGTCAATAGCCGAGATAATTCTCTCAAGACGCTCCTTTTTAAGAATAAGAAGCTTCTTCTGCTCGGACAATGCCTTTTGTTTGTCATAATCGGGTGAAGATAAAATCTCACAAATGCTTTTCAGAGGAAAATCCAACTCACGGTAAAACAGAATCTCCTGCATGCGCTCAAGAGCAGTTCTGTCGTAAAATCGGTAACCGTTGTTTTCGTCAATCTCTGCCGGCTTCAAAAGATTGATTTCATCATAATAGTGAAGTGTGCGCACACTCACACCGGTAAGTTCAGCAAATTCCTTGACAGACATTTTCATTATCATCACCTCTGATTATGATTATAAACTATGACGTAACGTTAGTGTCAATACTTTTGCAAAAAAAATTACAGGAAGATTTCTCTTCCTGCAATCACTTTATTTCTTGCTCCAAATCATCAAACAAATCGCTGTCAAAGAACTCTCTGATGCTGATTTCAAGACCGTCGCAAATCTTTTTGATTGACACAACTCCGGGATTCTTGCTCTTTTCGTTGAGCATACTGTAAATTGTCGAGGGCGAAACACCTGCAATGTTTGCAAGTGCGTTAATTGCAATATTTCTTTCATTGCAAAGCTCAATTATTCTCTTTTCAACCGCTTCTTTAATATTCATATCTGTACCACCTCTACGATATATCGCTAATTAAATTTTAATAAAATCTGCGACAAATCGTGTGGGACATATCGCATATTTATAATTCTTGTGATATAATTGCGATATATCCCATATTGAGAGGTGGTATTTTATGGTTTGTACCTTCTTTGGTCACAAGGACACACCAAAAGAAATAGAGCCGACCCTGCGGTCGACTCTGATAGATTTGATTGAAAATAAAAATGTAACTGTATTTTATGTAGGCAACAACGGCAACTTTGATACAATGGTACGCCGTCAGCTTGAAGATTTATCTCAAACCTACCCCATAACCTACAGCATAGTTTTAGCCTATCTGCCAACTGAGAAAAACAATTACGATAACCTAACAAACACCATCTACCCCGAAGGCCTTGAAACCATACCAAAACGCTTCGCAATCTCCTGGCGTAACAAGTGGATGATACAGCAGTCAGATATTGTTGTTACCTATGTTACCCATAACTTCGGCGGTGCAGCACAGTTTAAGGCATTGGCGGAGAGGTTAAATAAACATGTAATCAATTTGTAAATATTTGTTTTAACAATGCTTTCAAGTACATTGAAAATCAGAGTCATAGTTTCGACAAACGAAACAGTTTCGCATTGCCAAATAGTAACCGAAGAACTACCATATGCACACAAACAAAGGTTAAATACTTTTTATAATATTCACAGCTATACCTTGTATTTCGACGTTATCACAAAGAATGTCGCTGTATGCATCATTTTCGGGGTGCAACACTATTTTTTTGTTTTCATCATCCTTGAAAAAGCGTTTTATTGTTACTTCACCATCGATCAAAGCAACTACAATTTGTCCATTGTCAGCAACCGGTTGAGCTTTGACTACAATATAATCTCCATCTTCAATTCCAGCCCCTACCATGGAGTCACCGGTAGCTTTAACAACAAAGTGTTCGCCTGAAGATAGAATTGATTCTAATATTGGAAAATACTTTTCGTTTTCAGGATCACCTATATTTGGTTTGCCGCATGGGGCTCTGCCTTTCAGCAACAAGTTGGTTACATTATTAATCTGAAGCCAATCAACAAATAAACAATTTTCATTACTTTTTTGTTCATCTTTTTTGTTTATTATTATGTCCTTTTTGTATTCCCCTTTTATTAGTTGATATGTATGAATATTGCTGTAAACTGTTGCAAGCATATTACGACCTAATTCAACAGCTAACGCAGCAGGAATTGATGCAAACAAGTGTATTTCATTGTATGAATTAACTTTTGTATTTAAAAAACTAATAATTTCTTTTGCAATATTATTTACATCATTGCTGTATAAAGGATAACCAGGGGCAATTACATTTGTTTTTAAGTGCACAAAATCATATTTTTGACTTTTAAAAATATCATCAATTTGTTCCTTTTCAACGGTATATGAAGTAGATATTGCTACAGCAAGAATCTTATTGCCTTCAAAAGCACATTCGGGTTCTAATAATGATATGTTATCATTTTTTTCATTTAACACCCAAGATTGAGTGTCTCTATTAAATTGATGTATTGTTATATTTGAATTTTTTTGCAAATTAAATCCTAATGCAACAAGCATAGGAATAGGTGCTAAAGGAAACAGGTGAACGATTTCGTTTTTCTCTACAAGTTTAACTATATTATTACTAAAATCTTTAATTGTATCCGCTGTGTAACCATTAACATTATCGCAGGGGCCATTATAGACGTGGACATCAAAATTGTTACAACATAGAACCTTTTCCAAATCTCTTATAGGTATATGCCCACCGATTGTTTTACAGTCAACAGCTGCTATGCTCGAATTATGTACGTATTTTTGGGTGTTAAAGTAATAAAAACCATATTCGTCAGTTCCATCGAGTTTGTTTTCTATGCACCATTTATTATCATACCAACCATATACTTCTGCTTTATAAAAATCAGTATCTGTATCTATTATTCCCCAAATATATCCACCGTTGGAATAGCTATCATTGTATCCTCCCGGTGCAACAAATTCTAGTACATCATATTTGTTATAGTACTCAATTTTTGGTTTATGACGATGACCGCAAAAATACATCCCTATATTGTGTCTTTTAAATTGATCTAAAACACGATTCCGTTCTTCGGGAATCATATCTCCAAGCGTATGATGGCCAATGGCAATATTTAAGGACTGATTTAGTTGTGAAGCATTTTCGGTTAACTTCATCTGCAAAAGTCTAGTTCCAATTCTCAAATAATCTTCTTTAGATGAAGAATCTGTATCAAGCCAACTTGTATTCATACTCAAGACAGATATGGCATTTTTTGCTGTAATGAAATGCGGCATATTCCATGAAAAGTCTGTATCATCGAAAATTCTTGAACAGGCATCATTGAAATTTAGTTGACTTTCCAGTAGTTTGGAAATATCTAATTCTGTTAAATTGTCAATCACAGATGTGTATTCTTCCTCATTCTTGTCTTCGTATAGTTTTTTCAACACACCCTGTGTAATGATTCTATCATGATCATGATTGCCTGGAACGATATAGACAGACTCCTTTGTTAACCCCATAATATTCATAAGGTCTTTTACAAACATGATGGTTTCACTGTCTGCTTTTGCGTTGCCGTAAAGAATATCTCCAGTTATGAACAAATGTGTAAACGGTTCGGATTGGTCTAAAGATTGTATTCTTTTCAAGAAATCCTCTCTCAAAGAATGCGATTCATAGTTCTTATAATTAAAATGTATATCTGACAAATGCAACCATTTTATTCTCATGATTTAATCTCCAATCCAATATAAGATGCTGTTATTTTTCGTAGAATTCGTCAATTTTCGTACATTCAAAGATTTCAACAATTTTTTTATCTATAGAATCTCCTACCCAAACACGTGTGTAGTCGGTACCGGAAACAAAGAAAAAAATATAATCACATCCTGTTTTGTCGGATTCCAACGTCTTTTGCCAATCATTCCAATCGGTTATTGATGGTACGGGTATTTTTTGCGGATGAGTGTGCCAAACACCCATATAGAAACTTTTTTGACGTTTTGCCTTAAGTAAAAATATTTTGTGTGCGGGATCGCGCATATCAAAGTGTGTACGCGTTCTATGATCTAACTTATGCGGTACAGAGACTTTTTCGAGAACCACATTTCCAGTATCTTTATGCTCATAACCGACGATATACCCGCCGCTTTCCGGAGCATCTGTTTCCACTTGTAACCATTTTGAAATTTCATCTAAAACCTGAGTTAAAATATCCACAACACGACCATTTGGAAGAGCCATTTTAATGCAACCACAATTCAGTTTAATTGCCACAACAATGACAAACCTCCTTTATAAATGAACCATTATCATACATTACAGATTCCGGTGTAATGTTTACGAGATAATTGCCTAAACCTTTTTCTTTTTCTTCTTTGTTCAATACATCAAGTAATACAGAAGTTGTACGTAGTAGCACTGATGTGCCATATGCAGCTCGAGTGGCTCCGCAACCATTGTGAATAGTATTAAACTCGACAACCTTATCTTCAGCAAGATTTGCTTGATTATTGACAATATCGCCTGTATCATTGGTAAATAAGCATTCATAACAGCCAGGAAAGTTGTAATTGATTTTTAGAATATGACTATGGTGTCCACCAGCTTCTAACCATACATACAGCACCTTTGCTTTACATCCGTTCTCTTGCAGAACTCTGTTTAAACAAAGTTGAGTATCGCTACTACCTATAGTAAAAATAATATAATCTGCTGAAATCAAGTTTTCGACTATTTTTTTACTATCAATATACTCGTTATGAGCGTCAACGTGAATTTCTGGATGCATTAATTCTAGAAAAAATTTTATTTGGCTTGCTTTTTTGCTATTCTTAAAAATGCCTGAATAATACCAACGCATGAAATTCTCGCTGACCAAGTCGTCGCCATCATAAAGAGTAATATTGTTAAATCCATTTTTAACTAATTCACTTGCAATGTAGCTACCCAGAGAACCTGCACCGATTAGCAATATTTTTTTGTCAATATTGTTTCTACTATTTCCTATTATTCGATTAAGATAGGAATAATCCATCCTTTTACACTGAAGCATTTCAATGGAACGAATGTTGTTGTTTATTCTTTCTAACAAAGAAAATTCATTGCCACCATTAAAATTTATCCGTACAAGGAAAGTGTACGGTACTTGAGTAACTGTCATACCAAAGACAATATCCAGAGTGTCATATTTAATTTTCATAGAACCGATGTGTTGAAATGCTTCGGCACTTATATGGTTTGTCGTATCGCTACAAATAATTTCTAGAATTTGCTTTTTTCCCCAACAGAAGTCCTTTGTAGGAGGTAAAATACCACAATTATCAATAATTGGCATATAGAGAGCAGAAATATCAATATGTTGTTGCCATATTTTTTTACCATCACTAATAGAATCTAAATCATTCAAGTGTATTTTTGGCGCAACATATCTTATGAGATCTTTGCTTTGATAGACAGAAAGAACGGAAAAAGATTGATCATCTTCTAAATAGATATCCCGTTTACCACCTCTTGCTACAGTGTTCCAATAAACAAGAAACTCCTTTTGAAATTCTTTTTCCTTTTGCATAGGAGAAAGGTTTAACAATGTTAACAATCGTTCGATGGCATCAATAATTTTATCTTCATAAGATAATAAAGAGTAAACAATGCTTCCACTTTCATACAAGCATATGTTTCTATATTTCCCTGGTGGAAGAGTAGAACAACCCTCAAAATCAATTTCTCGTAGTAAAATATGAGGTTGATTAAACAGAGTATCATTCAATGTCAACATACATCCACTTGAGGCTGGATCGTCTTTTTCTGGGCATATAAAAGCAAAGCGCCTTTCTCCGTAGCTAAAAATTATGACCTCTTCGATATCAGGTGAACTTTCTACGCTAATTTGTTCATATGAAGATATAATTTCAAATGCAATATTATCCAAAACTATGCTCCCTACTATTTTGAGTTGTCTTATTTGCTGCGGGTTTAGGTGGAATCTCAAATTCTTCACCAAGTACTTTAACTACATATTCTGCAGCATCATGATCGGATTCTACATTTATAGCATCGGTAAGATTCTTTTTGGCAGCACAAATACGTTTGTAAAAAGTAATAGCATATGAACTGCTACTATCTTTCATTTTTTTGAAAATATCAGTATAAGGTTTAACAGGCAAATATTTACTAATGTTCGCAGCTGTTATATTTCCATAACCATCTGTAGTTATTGAAAAGCGATTACAAATATTTTGAATTGTTTTCTGAAGTGCAAGTAAATCGTCCTCTCCATCATCACTGCTCTGTGCCACAAAGCAATCACACGCAAGATAGGTTAATCCAATACTCGGAGGAATCTCGTGATCACTAATAGAATTTGCATAATGCTCATTTTTCCATTTTTTAAGATAACAAATAATACGTCTTAATTGTGGTTGTCCATTGATCTTACTACACAAATCATCGTTCAATCCATCAGGATCTGCAGGTTCCCAACTGTATGAGCCATATTCTTTTCCACGTGCGAGATAGATGTTATCTCCATCTTGAGCATATAAAGGAAGATCAATATGTAAATACTCTTCACCGTCTTTATGATAGGCGGCTCTTACACAAGGTTCTTTGATTTGAACAGTACGCACATTAATATCAATAGAATCTCTCAGATAACCTTTAATTTTTCTGGGATCAGGATTTTCGTCAATATCAAGGGGAATCATAACAGCAACATCACGGTCTACGACAGGTGAATGTATTGTGGTATGATATTTATAACTTCCCTGGTCAATTGTTCTGATGTCACTCTTCTTCAGTTCAATATCATGTTCAGCCATAATATCAGGCAGATTGTCTTTAATCTCGTTTACAAGAATAGTTCTTTTCTGAATAAGTGTGTTTTGCTCACTATCAATTCTAATATCTTTATAAAATTGTTCAAATTCTTTTTTTAGTTTCATAAATATCGCCTCTTTGAATATTTTTTAAATAATATTTTAACTAACAAAATGCGATTATATCAAAATTCCGTTACAATGATCGACTTCATGCTGAATTATCTGTGCAGGAAAGCCTGTGAAAGTTTTGATTCGAGTCTGCATTTCAGATGTTTGCCATTGTACTTTTATACTCTTATAGCGCTTGCACTTACGAGGACCGCCGAGCAGAGAAAGGCAGCCTTCTTCTGTTTCGTACGGTTCTGATTTTTTGATAATCTCAGGGTTAAACATAACCATATATGTACCCTCATTATCAAAGGCAATAATGCGTTTGCGAACACCTATCATATTTGCCGCCATGCCGACACAACCATCTTTATGGGCTATGAGAGTATCCAGTAAATCTTCAGCCACTTGCAAATCTTCTTTTGTTGCGACTTCCGATTTCATACTGAGAAAAATCGGATCGTACATAAGTTCTTTAACCATTCTGTTTCTCCTCGTTGGCTATGGTAATAACATCGTGTTGTTTTATGTGTTTTTTAAGCTCTTGTATATTTCTTCTGTAAAAATACCTAAAACTTGTTTTTTTATCTCATCATTATTAAGCAGTAATGAGAAGAAATCTTGATTCTGTGACAAACCTTCAATAAGTGCATCATCAATATCATCAAAGTATGAGAATTCAAAATCTTTAATTGTATTGTTTTTTGCACTAGTTCGAAGTTTTTCGGACTTCATAAGCAAATCTTTGATCTGCAACATTGCTTTGATTGCAACATCATTGTCATATGATTTTCCGGTTTTGCTATTAATTTCTGCAATGATAACAGAAAGACGTTCTCTCTTGTCCTCCGGCAACATAATAGTATCAGCGGTAGGCAATTTTACAACAGGGTCAGAAACCATCTTTTCGCCCCTGTGTTCTTCGCCTTTCTTTTGTACAAAATTAGAAGCTTTGATTTTACCGTCAAGATTATAACCGCCGCCGGGATGTTTGATATCTATATACGACATAAGATAGTTTACAAACAGATACTTTTTATGAAGTTCAACATCCTCAAAGCATGAAACTTGGATAAGAAATTCATAAAATCGAATAAAATGACGCATAACAGCAACTATCTCTAATTGCTTTAAAATATCATATTGATCAATACGGTTTTTCGCACGCTTAAAGTAATAATTAAGCTTCTTTTTAACAGCAGCATTAGAATCGCCTTGATACAGATACTCAACCGCACAATCAATGTCTGTAGGATCGAGCACAGTATAACCATCAAGTTTTGATTCTAAATCATAAACAGCAGAAGGTGTTACGGAGTTGGCGAGCAATGTTGTAGTGTAATAAGGTTTAAATGCAGCAACAATATCCTCGTATTTGTTTACAAAGTCAAGAATGAAGGTCTTCTTATCAAACGGCGGACAAATACGATTGAGTCTTGAAAGTGTCTGAACAGCATTTACATTACGAAGTTTTTTGAGTACATACATTGCACAAAGTTTCGGCTGATCAAAACCAGTTTGATATTTATTGGCAACAAGAAGTACTTTGTACTCATCTTTATCAAATTCTGTAGTGAGTTTATCTTCAGAAAAACCATTGATTGAGCTTTCAGTATATTCTTTTTTATCATCAGGAAGATTAACTTTTCCTGAAAAAGCTACAAGGGCATGAATATCCTTGTATCCCTTACGATTTATATAGTCTTCTAAAGCTTGTCGATATTTAACTGCACTTTGTCTTGATGCTGTTATTACCATTGCTTTGGCCATACCACCAAGTTCTCCCATAACTGTTGTACGGAAATGCTCAATAATAACTTCAATTCGTTGTGAAATATTTGTTTCGTGAAGTTCTACAAATCGCGCTATTTGACGTTTTGCATCAACAGTCTTGCAACGAGGATCTTCCTCAATTTCCTTGTTAATTTGATAGAATGTAGAATACTCTGTAAAGTTTTGTAAAACATCAAGAATAAAGCCTTCTTCAATTGCCTGCTTCATAGAGTAAATATGGAAAGCTTCTCTCTGACCTTTAGCATTTACTTTACCAAAAAGTTGCAAAGTTGTTGGCTTGGGAGTCGCGGTAAACGCAAAAATTGAAACGTTGGGTTGTTTACCGTTGCGGGCGATTTCATCAGAAATTATATCTTCTGTATCAATTCCTGCTTCGGTATCGATCTCCACATCGCCCTTACCTAATGTCATAGTGATAGCTGCCATATCTTTACCGGCCGTTGAAGAATGAGCTTCATCTATAATTACAGCAAAGTTCTTATTTTTAAGTCCAGCAACACTATCCACAATATAGGGGAATTTTTGAATTGTGGTTGCAATAATTTTTGTATTTCCTTTTAATGCAATAGCGAGATCGGCAGATGTACATTTATCGTCCATCACACGAATCAAGCCAGCTTTATGCTCCATTCCAGTGATAGCTGCTTGCAATTGCCTGTCAACAACGACACGGTCAGTAACAATTACGATGTTGTCAAAAATAATCTTATTGTCAACATCGTGTAAAGATGATAAACGGTGTGCTAACCATGCTATGGAATTTGTTTTACCCGAACCTGCGCTATGTTGAATCAAGTAGTTTTGAGAAGTGCGATTTTCCTCAACATCTGACAGCACCTGACGAATAACATCAAGCTGATGGTAACGAGGAAAAATAATGCTTTCTTTAATCTTTTTCTTTCCTGTAAGTTCGTCTACAGATTCTTTAACTTGTATAAATATGAACTTGTTTATAAGGTCAAGAACAGTATCTTTTTTGAGGATATCTTCCCACATATAATAAACGCTATACTTGTCCTCGTAAGAAGGATTACCTTTTCCGGCATTTACACCTTCTCCGTTACCCATATTAAATGGTAAGAAGAATGTAGACTGACCGTCAAGCTTGGTTGTCATATAAACTTCGTTTAAGTCCATAGCAAAATTGACAAGACATCCTGCTTTGAACAAGAATAATCTCGACTTAGGATTACGCTCAGTACGATATTGATAAATAGCATCTTCGTAGGATTGTCCTGCCATATTGCATTTTAGTTCAAATGACATAATAGCGAGACCGTTTAAGAAGATTACAAGGTCTATGCGTTCTTTGTCGCTCGCCCAAACCTCTTCCATAACGGAAAAAATATTTTTTTCGTATTTATCAAGTAATTCCTGATTAAAAGTTGTTGCCGGTTTGGTATACATCAAGTGTAATTTATAGTTAGCAATTTCAATACCATGCTTAAGAACATTAAGGAGACTTCCTTTTGTCTTTGTCATTTCAGTATTCAAATAATTTACTAAAGTTTCTTCAAGTGTATCTTTGTAAATCTTACGAAGCAGTTCCATTGTTTCTGCCTGTGTATCCCAAAGAAACTTGAATAACATTTCACGGTCAATGGCAAAATAACGATCAAATGAAGCAGCTTTACGTTCAATATAATCATTGTTATTGACCAACTCATCTATTATGTATCTTTGATATTCTTTTTCGGAAAGTATGTTATTCATGTTCGAACTCCTTTTTTATATGTTCAGGCAGTGAAACCTTTTGAATTATATATGAACGAGCGTGAAGAGTGTAATCCACTCCATCATCTGTGGTTTCCAGTTCTGCTTGCGGAGGTGTGTTTTGACTATGTGCATATTTGCACTCTATTTCATAGCTGTTGCCAACCATATCACACATAATGAGTTTTATAGAATTAAGAGATTCATGCAAGACAACACCACCATTATTGTTAAAGGTTATTTTGCAGGTTTGTCCTTTTTCTATTAAAATACCACTAAAACTATAAAAACGATTATTTAAGGCAATAGAGTTGAAAATTATATGTGTATCTGAAACATTTTTAATTCCAAGTTCTGAAAATTGCACACTATAAACTTGCTTATTGGTAAATTTACTTCTATCTTCAATTTTACAAAAATCATAATGATTTTTAAGAGGAATGTTTATATAGCTATCATATAAAACGTCATCAACACTCTTAATGTATGGAATGTTCTTTTTTCGTTCTTCCTCTTTACGTTCCATTTCAATGCGTTCCAAATCCTCTTTTCTCTTGTCGTTACCATCTTTTATTGTCCATGCCACACCAACAAGAGTCAGGGCACCTCCTATAACTGCCGCATATACCGAAACAAAAGTATTAAAATTATCTCCAGTCAAACCACACCATTGAACATAAAACGGAAATGTAATTGTGATAAAAGCTCCCCAAAATATAAAGCAAATGATAGTATTTACTGTTTTTTCAGGATTTTTAGGTGTATAAATTAATTTATTGGTATATAAAGCTATGGCGACCAGATATGCACAACCAAAACAAATTTCAGCAAATATTTTTGCATATCCTAAATTTCCTGAACTTATGTTAGCAAGTGAAAATAAACACGAAGTAACCGCTAAAGTTAACAAAAGTACCGGAGAAAATTCTTTACCAAAAGAATTATGAAATAATGCCCGTATACTTATAAAAATCTCAATCAATAAAACAGATATTAATGAAATTCCAACTATAATAGTTTTAAAGCCCAAAAATCCGCAATCAAAAATCATAAAAATATTTACAATTTCTAATAGCATTAATGGAGACGCACACAAAATATCATAATAATATTTTTTATCTTTTTTTGCATTTTTTAGCGTTGTTATAATAACAATAATAAAAAATACAATTCCGCAGATTGTGGAACCTATGCCCAGTATTTTCGTACGTAAAAGTGCTGTATGAAAGCCATCGGAAAAAGGAAGCATAAAAGAATACACGCTCAATAAAGCTATAACAGCAATCACTATGCCCTTAATTGTTTTTTTATGTTTACAAAAAGATTTTTTAATTTTATCTATAATCTTCAAATTCATTAAATCTCCTTTTTGCCAGTTACATACTCAAATATAATCGATTTTTTATATGCTTCGAGTGTAGCGATTTGTTCTTTTTTATCTGAAATGCAAGCATCAACTTCAGAACATTTTTTGTCAAGATAGTCAACGATCTCATTTTGCTCATCTAAAGAAGGCTCAATTAACATCATTTTAGATAATTCCTCGTAATTAAGACCCTGACGAACGCCCGAGCCCATATTATATAGAACCTTCATCAAATCATAAGCATGCAGTAAATAATAAAAATATTGAGCATTCAAAGGCTTAATTGCACAAAGCGTAACGTACGCTGACGTAATTATACCTCGCTCTCTTGCAATTCCAGTTCGCAAACTACGTTTGTCATTTTGCAAATCTGTTAAGCGCAAAACAATATCGTCTTTTTCGATAATGTTATAGGTGTTAAAATTATTTGGAAGTAACCCACCATTTGTGTTTATATCTTTGCGAATAATCTTGCCATAACTTAATGATAACAGATTATTTTCTTGCCCTAAAGCGTTGGCATTTTTGCGTTCGGTAAAATAATAATATAGAGGGTGGGTATTCCAGTGTGAAGGAATTTCTCCAATCCAATCTATACTACTATCTTTTATAGGCAACACGGGGTTTAAGCCTTTTAAAACCGTTTCAATAATAGTTGACCTTTTATATTGTTCTAAAGTTTCAATTTGTGTTTGAATATCAGCAATCAGAGCATCAATTTCGGAACACTTTGCATCAAGAAATTCGGTAATTTTCTTCTGTTCGTCAAGAGAAGGATATGGAATATATGTGTTGCCAAAGTCGGAGAAAGCTATATTCTTTCCATCACGAAAACTTATGGTATATGAGTTTATTTTCTCAATAAAACTCTTATCTTTAAATAAATATTTGTAATATCCATCATGAATTTCAACAATTGGATAAAACACTTGATATGCCGAAGATACAACACCTTCATATTGGCAATATTCAAATCCGCCTTGAAAGCTTCTTAAACTAATACAAAAGTCACCTGCATGAATTGTTTTAAAAGTAGAAAGATCCGTATCTTCTTTAACCTTAACTACGTTTTGAGTTGTTAATTCTTCAAGAAGGGTTTGCGGAACAACGCCAAACTTTTGTGAAGGCGACAACAACTGTAAACATAAAGAATTACCCTTTGAATTTCGTTGTTTAAATATATATTTTCCTTTTATAAATTGCCAATCAGATGGAGTCGTTCCTATCCAATCAAATCCGCTATCTTTCATTTCTCTCATATATACCACCTTAAAAGACTAATGATAGAATAATAGGGATTATAAGAAGTGATATAAGTCCCCAGGCAAATTTTCTGAATGTTTTACGGTTGTTTATACCGATGTCGATTTCTGTTAATGGAAAAGCATATTTCAATAATGCCTTTAGACCACCCGCATATCCAAAAGCTGGAAACACCCATATTCCAGCACTTTTGGCCATTTGATTAAAATCTTGTCCTATAAAAACTAACGGAATGTAAGCAATTAAGAAAAACAAAACATTTAGGCCCCATGAATGTATGATGTTTATATATTTTCTTCTATCGCAGACTTCATTTCTCCAGTTATCTATCACATCAGCAAACCTTACATAATCATCATAATCTGAAAATTCAAATTTAACCTCACAAACATTTGAAATGTCGTCATGCTGAACCCAAAAAGAAGATTGCTTATTGTTTGTATATGTAGATGATTTAATATCAAAAGATTTTATCTTTTTATTTTTAAAACTCATCTTTTCAAATTCATCAACAGAAATACCCGTAATATTTGAATTGTCTGTAAATTTAATTGAAGTCCTGATGTTTTGAAAGTATGAATATGCAGATTTCATTAGCGATATTAAATTCTCTTGTGTTAATATAGCACCGTTTAGTTTAACGTTTTTTTCGTAGTTCATATTCTTTCCCTTTTTATCCAAATAGTCTAGATATTCTCTTGGTTACACTATTTTCTATTTCAACAAATTTTTGAGCCAAGACATCACTATCTTCAGGTTTTTGATACTGATAAAAATATCGTGTAAACGCAATATCTGCTCCGGTTTTGATAACTGTCTTTTTCTCTGTAATTACTTCTTCAAAGAAAGCAACTGCATCAGGAACGTGTGGCAATACCTCACGAGCCATATAATCATCAATATCTTCTTCGATTTTTACAACTTCTGTTTCAGCTGTTGTTTTATCGTAGATTATATTGCCTTTTTTATCTTTTTGTATTTCTGCAGACTTGTCCATCACTGAAAGACCATTTGCAACTTTTTCAATCAACTTTTTATCAGTTTCTAATATCGTTGACAGGTACTCAACAAATGGTTTTGGCGAAAGAAATAGTTTATCCGATATATTATCTTTAAGTCTTGAAACAATTAAATCAAACATAGGTTTACCTGCAAGAAGTTTATCGAACTTCTTCTTGTCAGCATCAGAAATGGCAACGCCTTGATTTTCATATTCACGAACTTTTGCTTCATCATAAAGATTATTAAGTGTGCCATTTAAAAGCATAGCTTCAATTCGTTCTTCTTTAATAGCATAGCTGCGCTGGAGAGGTTGCATAACTGTATATTCACGATACATAAACTCTTCGTTACGATAAATTTTACAGAATTCACCCTCTTTAAAATCAGCATAAAGGTGAGCGATCTTCTTCCTGTCTTCAGGAGAAATTTCATTTTTCTTATCGCCAACCGCTTTGCGAAGTTTATGATAAAAAGCTGCCGCATTGATAAGTTGAACTTTACCTTTTCTTTCAGCACGTTTATTCTTTGAAAGAATCCACACATAAGTTTGAATACCTGTGTTGTAGAACAAGTCTACGGGAAGTGCAATGATTGCCTCGATCAAATCGCTTTCAAGCATCCAACGGCGAATCTGGCTTTCACCTGCAGATGCTTTACTTGACATAAGAGAAGAACTGTTTTCAATAATAGCAGCTCTTCCAAGCTTTTCATCCATTTTATCAATGGCAGACTGCATGAAGATAAGCTGTGAATCACCACCGTCTGGCAGACCATGTCCCCAACGTCCTGTTTCTCCTTTAGCATATTCTGTACGCACGGCATCTTCCTGACCAACTTTTGCATCTTTACCTGACCAAGGGGTACCAAAAGGAGGATTTTCAATAACAAAGCGCATCTTTATGTTTTCAAAGCAATCTTCTTTGAATGTATCTGTATGTCTAAAGTTTTCAGAATTCTGATTCTTTATCAACATTTCCGCAAGACCGACCGCATAAGATACGCCCATATATTCCTGGCCAAACAATCTAACATCTGCTGTAGGATTGTAATGCTTAATATAATTATAGGCAGTAGAAAGCATACCGCCGGTACCACAAGCCTGGTCACATACGGTGATAACCTTACCATTATCAAAAATATCGTCGCAGCCTTCGGACATAAGAATTTCAACAAGTAGTTTAATTATATCTCTACCTGTATAAAACTGTCCGGCATCAACATTCTGGAAGAAACGTCCGATGAGATTTTCGAAAATATATCCCATCTTGATGCTGTCGAATGTTTCAAGGCTCAAATCAAGTTCAGAGAATGCCTTTACAACGGAGTAAAGACAGCCATCCTTGTCCATTTTATCAATATGAGTATTGATTTCGAGCTCGTTTAAAATATCCTGAACATTTGAAGAAAATCTATTGATATAAGATTTAAAGTTTTCAGCAATATGGTCGGCATCGTTACAAAGTTCTGCCAAGTCATAACCGCTCGTATTATAAAACTGATAACCAGACAAACGACAAAGAGCCTTTGGCGGGTGTTTTGGATCTTTTTCAAATGTTGCTCTAACAATATCTTTCTTATCTGCAAGTGCACATTCGAATCTGCGGATAATGGTCATGGGAATAATTACATCACCATATTTATCCGGCATATATGAACCACGCAATTTATTCGCAATTGACCATATAAAATTTGCTTCTTGTGTTACATCAATGGGAGATTCATCCCAAAAAGTATCTATAATTTTATTTTCAGCCATGATTAAACTCCTCAATTCAACTTTTAGCTAAAAGTGTTTTCGAAAATCTGACCACTTTCTTCCATTGACTCCTTCAAGATATCGCCAATGAAACGAAATGCTTGTACATAATCTTCTACCATTCTTTTCAATATGAAAGTAGGATGATGTTTTAGATTTAAATCAAGATTACTTGCAACCGCAACATTTGGGGAATTACGGTGTGTCATTTTATTTCTGTACTCATCCATAAAGTCATGATTTCCTTTCCAAGCACCCTCGCAATCCGTATTATCCTCTTCTTTGATATAGGAATGGATTGTTCCGGCAACGCTCTGAAACTCGCTACAATATCTCTTTGAAGGATCGAATATCTTTTTATAGTGCACCTTATCAAAAGATATAGCGATGTTATATCTTACTCTATAAAACTGTGCCAACATATCCCATATACTTGAAATGCGTGACGCAGCATTTTCAATGTAGTAGTATGCCAGCCATTCTTTGCCTTTAGGTTTCTTAAGTATATCGAATTTTTTCATTGTGTATCGAGAGTAGGAATATTTTATAGCAAGCTCCAAGGAATATTTGACTTTTGTATCCAAATCACAAAGAGTTTCATACAATGTTTTATACTCAAGTATTTTAGAGATTGGAAGCTCATGACTCGGGACAGATGTTATTCCAAAAACATATTTGCCGTCGTTTTGGACGATAGTGAAAGCGTTTGGGAGATACTGTACGGAGTCAATTAAATTTACTAAGTATTTGATTTCGCTCTTATATTGCTTTTTCATAGTAACTCCCGTTAAATACATAATTGTTCGTATGCTTTCTTCACGATTTGCGCCATTAATTGACGACGTTTTTCAAGAAACTCCGGATATTCCATGGTTTCAAAATTTTCAGGCAAAGCATTTTGTTCGCAGGCTTTCTTATAACCTTCTTCTCCAAGTTTTTGACGATAACTATTTACATAATCAGCAGGTGCCTTGTCGGAAATTTCTATATTGGTAGCATAGTCCAGATAAGTGAAGTTGGCGAGCTGATTGCGATCACGGTCATTGGTGTATCCGATCTGCTCCAAATAATGTTTTGGGAAAATGTGATGCTTATCAATTGCATTCTTTGTACCGCTTGAACCAATAACAAAGTATTTGGACACAGGGGTATTACTGAAAAGCATAGGTGTGTTCAAAACAATTTGGGCAGCAATATAACCGTTCCATGCAGGAGAGATAGCCGCTGCACTATTAAGTTCACTGGGAAGAGTCAGTTTAAAGTAATCGTCTGTAAAATGTGTTTCAATTACCTTGTCTATGTAAGCAATAAACTCGTCTGCGGTATGAACATCACGCAAATCTGCGAACTGATTTTCTACTTCACTTTCGGTAGAACCGGTATAGAAATATGTAATGGTACTCATAAAGAACCATTTGCTGATGCATTTCTTCAAGCTCATGGCGTCTAATTTGTAGTCGTATTTAGCTATAAGATAAAGAACATAACTAAAAACAACTGCATTTGATGATGCAATTAATTTGTTGCTGATATATCCTGCTTCAGCAACTATATTGATGAATCCATGCCAGTTATTAAGATTCATAACTTTATCTAACGCATCTTTGAACTTATCAAGATTAGCCTGTCGCTCTTCTGCAGAGAATTTCCCTGTTTTCAGATTCTTACCACGCAACAGCATGTAAGCATAGCGTAATCTTGCACGTCTGAATCCAACGCCAACAGCCATTCTAATTAAATGAGAAGGCTCAATTGCAAGAAGAGTGTTGTAGGAAGTATTATCTGCAGGAATTCTGGATTTTTCTGAAAACTCATTTATTTTATCGCTTGTTTCATTTTCATAAACAGAGATGAGGGTTTGAATAAAGTTGTTCTCAGTAAGTTTTTGTCCACCTGAATTTACTCTTACAAAAATATCAGCAACGGCTTCTTCATCGGCATTATACTGTATTTCAAGAGTAGGTAATGAAAAATCGGAAAGATTTAACAAGGCATTAATATTATTTTCCACTGTAATTTCTTCCTCTTCGGAGAGTTCGGGAAGATTCTTTTTCATTCTGCCTTCGTTTGCATCTTTAATAAATTTACGACGAAGAGTAATAATAGTGTTTTGTTCTTTTGCAAGAAAGACATCGCTGATACGAGAAATCCATTCAGTATCTCTTTCGTATGCAGGTGTCCAAACCGCAAACTCTCTTGTCAATGGATTAAAGGAGATCTTTATTTCTTTATCGGCAAAATTTTTATCTTTTACCACAACACCATACATAGCAGCAACCAGTGCTGTTAAACGCTGTTGACCGTCAATAACTAATTCCTTAGGTTCATCGTGAATCTTCTCATTTTTTCCAATAACATTTTTCTTGGTTTCATAATCAGAAGGAGATTCCCAAATCATTACATAACCAATAGGATATCCTTTCATCATAGAATCAAAGAGATCTCTTACTTTGTTATCTGCCCAGACAAAAGGACGTTGTAAATCAGGCAATCCTATTCTACCGATTCGGACACCTCTAACTAAATCATCAACTTTACTTGGTATATTTTTAAATAATTCTGCTCCCATAACATTTCACTCCTAAACAAATTAGTTGGAAGAATCTGGTATTATTTCTACAATATCATCCATTGTACACTCAAGAGCTGTACATATCTTAACAAGAACATCGCTTGAAACAACGGCGCCGTCTTTGCCCATTTTTGTAATGGTAGCGATACTGATACCTGCCTTTTCAGCGAGTTCTTTTTTCTTCATATCACGGTCGATTAGTAGTTTAAATAACTTCTTATAACTTGCAGCCATGTTACACCTCGTTTAAAATAGTTAGTATGACTTTACTATAATAAATTAGTATAGCACAAAAAACGATTTTGCTCAATATATTTCAGCAAAAATATGGAGATTTCAGCATTTTTCTTGTCCTCTTATATATAGATGACGAAAACCGTAAAATGTAACGCTTAAAAATCAAATTTTGTCGAAAGGCACAATAAATAGCTAAAATCCTTGTAAATAATTACAAGGATTTTAGGACAAAAACTTCCCAATCAACCACAACACCCAACCAATAACAGCCAATGCAATCAACGCAGTAGAACATCCTGTTCCACCATTTGAATTATTATTTTTGCCACCACCTGAACCGCCACCGGAAGCGGTCATTTTGAATGCATAAAAGTCATTAAGGTCGGGCATAGGTTCAGCTCCTTTTCTTAAAAATCATATCCCGTTTCAATCAGCTTTTTCTTCATCTTGTTAAGTGCTTTTCTGTAGTTTGAATCTGCTGTTGCGGGGGATGAAAATCTGTGGTCGAAAGCTAATTCTTCAAAGGTTTTAGGCTTGCGTGGTTTGTAGGTGGGATTGCCTTTGTAGTCAGGATTTTCATAGTCGGGAATCTCGATTGAATAACATTCTCGGCAGAATGCAAGGTGCTCAGAAACCAAAGCTCGCTCACGGTAGTTTAGAGCATCTTCAAAGACATTCATTACAAGATTTGCACGCTCAAAATTAACACACAGAACATCAGGTCGGGAGGTGTTGTCAGAAGCAACCTCTTCACGGCTTTCTTCACCGTCTTCGTCAGCATACTGTTTGTAAAACTCAACAAACTGTGTATTCTGTAAGCCGGAACGGATGATTTCTTCTGCTTTCTCTTTTGTTGTACCGATTTCATCTGCTATTTTCTGCATTGTTATATCGTCGGTTTTCTCTTCGTTTTCATAAAACAGGCGCATTGCTTTGCGAAGCCTTAAATCTTCATCAAAGCTCTGTACCGTAAAGCCTCGTCTCATTTTGCGGATGTACTCGTGAATCTCACGCTTTGCCGTGTTTTCCTTGAATTTCACAAAAGGTATATCCCGTGAAAGGTCATACTCCTGCAAGGCTTTCCACATACCTATAATGAAGGCTTGCTTCATGTCCTGAAAATGACCGGGCATAGCATAGTTCTGTACCCAACCCATAACCTTTGTGTTGAGCGTATTTTCATAATAATGAAGAAACCACAGAAAGTATTTTTCATTTTTCTCTTTGCAATAAAGCTCAATGTATTCCTGTAACTCCATTTTCGGCGGAGCAGGTGTTATTCTGTACATCACAAGGTCCTGTTGCCATTCTCTCACGGGTGACACCTCCTTACTTCATTGATTTTGCCGTATCCTCATACAGCTTCTTCTTTTCCATATCCTTTGGGTATTGGGTAAGCTCGTATTCTGTTTCTTCCACAGCACGGTACATTCTGTCTTCGGCAAGCCTTGTTGCCAGCTCTGCAAACTCAGGAGTGATTTTGCCTCTGCTTTTATCTACACGAATTGAACCGCAACGGTTTCTGTATATTCTGAGTGCCGGGTCGTTTTCACATCTTTCTTTTAAGTTTATATATGCCGC
Organism: Acutalibacteraceae bacterium; assembly: GCA_045126895.1. GTDB lineage: Bacteria > Bacillota > Clostridia > Oscillospirales > Acutalibacteraceae > CAG-488. The sequence goes on from JBGVPE010000061.1 coordinate 99,952, forward strand.
ATATCTTCTGCAGGTGACCCGTTTACCCTTGTGCTTGAAAGGTGCATAGCCATTGCAGTATTTTTGTCGTCTTGCAGTCAGCATAAGAAAGTGCTTCTTGCAGATTTCACATTGCCTCGGATAATGACCGTACTGTATTCCCTCAAACAAATCCGTAACAATAAAGCTGTAGAAGCTGTTAAAATACAGCCTTCGGGCGACAAGGCTTTCCGAAGTGTATTCTGTGTTTACAGGAATAACCTTTTCACCGAAAATGTCGGTGGCAAGACGATACAGATGTTCTTTACTGAATTTTTCCAATTCACCGAGCCTTGACACAAATCTTTTAAGTTTCTTGAACGCAAGAGTAATATCATCACCGAGGTTATCATAAAAGCCGAGAGTTGTGTTTACCTCGTTCAGCAGTTTTTCTGCCTTAGTGAAAAAGTCCTTATCATATTCGGGCGGCAGGATTCCGAGGATAATATATTCCTCTTTGATGTTCTGAAGCTTACCCTTGCGACGGAAGTACTCATCTAATATTTCTGCATTTTCATAGGTGAAAAGCTTTGCAATTCTTTCCTTCTCTTTATCAATGTCAATCAGATTAAAAGGTTTCAGCTTTGGCAGGGCAGTAAATATATTGTTGATTACTGTTACGGCTTCAACAAAAAGTCGAGGATTTAAATAGCCTTTGGAAAGCATATCTTCAAGCTCCCAATTCTCGGCCCTGAAAACAGATATTCTTGCAGCGGTATCGTCCTTGTAATACTGATTGAGCAGGTCAACCGCATATTGTCCCGCATCAACAGTTTTTGATGCAACGGTTACTTTACCGACACTGTAATCAGCATAAAAGAAGCCTTTGTCACTCATCCTTTACCACCTCCTGACAAAAATTATATCATAGTCCATAGTCATTATACAAATTTTACTGTCCAATAAAACGGACTTTGCTCTGTGAAAGCGTGTTCCATAGGATTTGAGTAGTTTTATTGTTCGGAGAATAATAATTATTAAAATGGAGCATAATATAATAATGTTTATATATATTGACAAATTGCTACATTTCGTTTATAATTATAAACATTATAAGAGGTGATTAATATGGGGAAGAAAGCAGTAACGGTATTGCCGAGTACAGAGAAAATATTGGAAACAATGGGTGAACAGATTAAATTAGCCCGACTTCGCAGACAATTATCTGTAGAGCTTGTTGCAGAGAGAGCCGGAATAAGCCGTGCAACGCTTTGGAATGTTGAAAAAGGAAGTCCGTCTGTTGCTATAGGAATTTATGCTGCTGTTTTACATGCTCTTAATAATATGGATAAAGATTTATTGCTCGTTGCCAAGGATGATGAGTTTGGCAAAAAGATGCAGGATATGAATATGCAAGTAAAAAAGAGAGCTCCGAAGGGAGATAAATAATGGAAAAGAAGATTTTTGTATATGAGGATTTCAGCTCTGCAGAGCCTCAGAAATTAGGCGTTCTGTATGTGGATTCGCTCCGAGGGACAGAGCATTATTCATTTGAATATGATGAAGAGTGGTTGAGGAACACAAACTTTCGTTACCATCTTGACCCGGACCTTTCAATGTTTACGGGTAGGCAGTACACAACAAAACAGATTTTTGGGTTGTTTGCAGATGCTTCGCCTGACCGTTGGGGCAAAGTGCTTATGAAACGCCGTGAGGCAATACAGGCACGAAAAGAAGACAGAAAACCAAACAAGCTCTATGACAGCGATTTTTTGCTTGGGGTATATGACGAAACCCGAGTGGGAGCAATCAGATTCAAAGAAACAGAAGATGGTCCGTTTTTATCAGACGATAAAGAAACAGCCGCACCACCATGGGCAACTCTGCGTTCTTTAGAAGAAGCATCACGTCAGTTTGAAAAGGATGAAAACATCCTGAATGAAAAGTGGCTCAAGCAATTATTGAAGCCCGGCTCGTCACTTGGCGGTGCAAGACCAAAAGCAACTGTTGAAGATGAAAAAGGTAACCTGTGGATTGCTAAATTTCCCTCTAAAAATGACGATTATAATGTTGGTGCATGGGAAAAGGTCGTACATGATTTAGCAAGAATGTGTAAGCTGGATGTGCCCGAATCCAAATTAGAAAAATTCTCAAAGGATGGAAGCACCTTTCTTGTTAAACGATTTGACAGAGACGGAAAAAGAAGAATACACTTTGCATCCGCTATGACAATGCTCGGTAAGAGTGACGGTGCATCAGGTGATGATGGTTCAAGCTATATTGATATTGTTGAATTCATAAAGTCCTACGGTGCATATCCCAAAGAGGATTTGACAGAGCTTTTTAAGCGTATTGTATTCAATATGGCTGTATCTAATACAGATGACCATTTAAGAAATCACGGATTTGTTTTAGCTGAAAAAGGTTGGAAGCTTTCTCCGTTATATGATGTTAATCCCGTGCCTTACGGTGACACCTTAGCCTTGAATGTTGATAGCTATGATAACAGTATTTCAATCGAGTTAGCTGTTGAAGCAGCAGAGTTTTTTGATATAAAAGAAAAAGATGCTGAAAGTATCGCAGAAGAAATTCTCAGCACTGTCAGAAATAATTGGGAGCAGCTCGCGACGAGATACGGAATTAATCGTGAACAGGTTGAGGAAATGCGACCTGCCTTTGATATCTGTTATAAATAACAAGTAAATATCGTTATAATTGCAAACTACCTCGCAAGGAATAGTCATCCTGCGAGGTAGTTTTTTGTTTTATGGGATTTGAAGATAATTTTATAAAAAACTTTGTTTCGATTTTTGTTATGAAAGTTATATGTATGCTTAAAAGCCTTGATATATAAGGATTTGAGCCTTGTTTCGCACATCGTTTTTTACTGTTTCGTGATTCTGTATGATTTTCGATTTTTTCTACATTAAATAATCAGAGGAGGGAAAACACAAGGTTATTCGTCTTCCGGCAAGCGGGTTAAAGAGATTATCACTGTAGTTTCCCGAATCGCTAAACTATCAATAAAGGAGAATGTAAAAATGGCACGTGCTGAATATGAATACGAAAATCAGGAGGAGCTGAAATACATCTGGTATCTGCAGATTTCCGGCAGAGGGGATGAATATGCAGCTGTCAGGAGGATTAAATGCAAGGGGTGTGAACGGGTATATTTCACTCAGGTTCACTGTGTAAAGTTTTGTTATCACTGTCAGCAAGGCAATGTGGGTGCAATGTATGTAAAACGGAGAAAGAGCCTTGAAAGGCGTGAAAACACAGTATGTAAAAATTGCGGAAACACCTTTACACCCAAGAGGGCAGGTGCTGTATACTGCAGTAATGCTTGCAGACAAAAGGCCTATCGTGAGCGTGTTACGGAAGTAGTAAGTGACCCAAAAGATCACTTACTATAACTGTAACGACATTTCCCCAAGTGGCCATTTTGGCCATTTGGAATAACAGTAACGCAAAAAATTATGATTATGGTGTTACGGTTACAGTAATGGGTCAAAATGGCCCGTTACTACAACTGTAACGATGTTCGATTTGAGAACTGAGTGTTACACTCAAATCAAAGGGACAAAAAGACCCTTTGATTTTACAATCGGTCAGATTTCGAGTTTTCAATCAGTCAGATTTCGGCTTTTCAGTCGGTCTGATTTTTTATTTTTCGGTTTGTAAAAAAATCAGGGAACAAACTGACTGCAAATAAGTGCAATTTGTTCCCTAAAAATGTTTGATTTTTGATTTAAGTAATTCTGATTCTTTGTTCGTAAAGCATGATGAAATCGCACATTATTTGTTTGTTGTCATGATAATGTCCGAAAAACCATTTTTTGAATTTAACCTTTTCATTAACGATATCGAAATATTCAGTTAATTCATCTGGCTTGTAACATCCGCCCGAAAACATTGCGACAACTTGTTGGGGAGCGCAATGAGTGATTATAAAGTCAACTTCATAATTGTGTTCGGCAAGCGTATTTAATCCGAAGCTCATTTCTTCTTCGGTTGGCATTTCTTCTTTCCACCAAGAAATGTTGTTTACACGAAACATCTTATTGGCTTTTGACCAGCGTTTATATTCTTCATTAAATTCTCTTTCTGTTTTAAAGTCAGCAGGGTCAAGAATTCCGTCATTAATATCGTGACTTTTTGCACCGCCAAAAGCAAATATCTTTTTATCGCAAATTTCAAAAACATAGCCGCGCATCAGATGATAAATATTATCACGAATTTTGTGGGATTTACCGCCGTGATAATCAACAGTTTCAAACTCACTGTTCAAACGTGTATAGTTTTCGTGGTTACCATCAACAAAAAGTGTTGTGAACGGTTTGTCATTCAACCATTTCAACCAATAATTTTCTTCATTGTTATTATTCCACAAACCGAAATCACCACAAATAATTACAAAATCATCACGCGACATTTCTTTTTGTTCAGGAAATATTTTTGTAGAGAATTTAGTCCAATCGCCATGTGTATCGCCCGTGCAGTAAATCATAAATATATCTCCCTTCATTTTTCAATTATATCACATGTTTATAACGCTTTTCAATTGTGTGGAAATATTTAATAACTGCCATCACCAATGCAGATTTCGGAATATGAATACTGCGTCAGATTTTTGGTGAAGGGTCGTTGTGACCCTTTTACCACTTTTATGCTCGTAAATTTCAAGAGACCAATGTGGTCAATTGAAACGTGATTTTTTTCGACTTACAAAAACTTAGGGAACAAACTGACTGTAAACAAGTGCAATTTGTTCCCTAAAGTATTTAATTGATAAATTGGAATTTGATAGTCAAAATAATCCCCTGTTATATTTGAATTGCGCGTATAGGATAAAAATTAATCCAATCAGAACGCCTATACCTATTACCCATCCACTTGCCGTTATGTTTCCCAATGCTTGTATAACAGCGCCGACAATTATAGCCGCGCCTACAATAAGTGTTCCAAGACCGACAAACATACAATACACTTTCTGATTCTCTTTCGTGACCTTGCGACGATTATACCAATGGATTGAGCCGATATTTCCACACATATTGAAGATACCGAAAAGCACACAAATAACACCGATGCCTAACTGAGTTAAGCTATCTCTCAGCGGCTCGATAAAGATGAACCCTAATGTAAACAGACCGATAGCGCAACCTGCAGCGAAGCCGATGATGACCTTTTTTTGTTGGTCGATAGTCTTATTCTTTGACACGAGGATTTCCTCGTTGCTCTTATTTGAAATAAGCTCGTCAATTGTAACACTAAAATAATCAGCTAATAGTTTGAGTGACTCGTCATTCGGCAATCCCAAACCGTTCTCCCATTTTGCAACAGCAGAACGTGAAATATGTATATCAGCCGCGACCTTGGCTTGCGACACGCCTTTTTTGCTTCGCAGTTCTTTTAGCTTTTGAGAAAATTCCATAGAAACACCTCCATTTTATTCTAAACATATTTTTTCATATTTCAAGCTAAAAATCTACCCTTTAGGGTGTTACTTTGATGGGTTGCGCTGTTACTTTTATAAACAACACCCTTGTTCTGTTTAAGAAAGAGGCTATTTAATAAAATTTTAGTTATCCAAACAATTATATTACACCCACACACAACTTTCAATACATCCCTATTATATAGTAACTGCCCCCACAAATGTAGATTACGGTATATGAATACCGCGTCAGATTTTTGGTGAAGGGTCGTTGTGACTCTTTTACCACTTTTATGCTCGTAAATTTCAAGAGACCAATGTGGTCACTTGAAACGTGGTTTTTTCGACTTATAAAAATTCAGGGAACAAACTGACTGTAAACAAGTACAATTTGCTCTCTGAAATATAGTGTATTATTCTTGTTCTGCCATATCTATAATTGGTTTTAGTTCAAAAATATCACCGACATTTTTGAAACAATACAGATTATTATATGTATAAGATTTTGTTTTTGACGTATTTTCAAAGAACAGTTTTCCTTGCTCATACAAAATTGCACTTTCGGCGTGGTCAATTATTTCGTCAATATTTGTATACGGATAAATGACTTTTCCTATTCTTACCTTTATTGTGCCTCTGTACTCTTTCAGCCACCAACTTTGATGCCCCTTCAGCCTGTGCCTAATAGTGTTATGCTTTGTAGCAATGCCTAAATATAAGGTTGTTTCTTTGTTGCCGAAAACACGGGAAATGTAGTAAAGACCTGTTGTATCAGATTTTTCGCTTTCAATAGCTTCGTCTATTGTAAGTGCATTTTCCCACTTGATTACAACATTATTGTTTGATGCCCGTTTACCTTTTTTCAAGTAGTTCAGAACTGTAACACCGTTTTCAACTTTTGCATTAACTGCTTCAAAGCTTGAAGGGGTGCTGTCAGTAAATAACGGCTTATCGTTTTTATCGGCAACAACAGGAGCAACAACAAGGCTCAGCTCATCAATAGCATCTGCTCTCTGAAAATATCCGTTTACAATACTTCCACCCTCTAAAAGCAGAGTATCACATCCGATAATATTTTTAAGCTTGAAGAGTGCAAGCTCAACATCGATTTCGGTTTCACCTGCGAATATGTACGGGATTTCCATACTTTCAAGATAACCTAAATATCGTTCATCTGCCTGTTCGGTCAACACTTCAATAATCTGTGCACCGTCATATCCCGGGTCACCGTCAGGGTCGATAATTTTATTCGACTTCCAACCAAGCTTTCCTTTCGGGTCAAAGGCAATAGCGTAAAAGCCGGTCATATCGTCAAGAATAAAATCCATCTTTAAATCCATATCGTGACGCACGGGCTCATATTCTGAAAGGTCAGGATAATATCCACCTGTAAAGCTGCCTTCCATTGTGACTCTGCCACAAATAAATCCGTTCGATTTTAAGTTGCGATTAATCTCGTAATAGGTTTCGCAAGCAGCTGCACATTCGGGATTTCCTAAAAAATCACCTGTAACCTTTCCGTCAAGTGAGGTTACCATATGGCAAATGATGTACGGTCTGTTCATATTCACACCTCGCCAAATTGATTTTATTACTCTTCAATTATCTCTCTGATTTTATTTGCATAGTCTTTGCCGTGGTTTATGGAAAACTCGCCGTGATATAACTTAGGAATAACTTGCAAAAAACTATTCCGTAAAGTTTGATGAATCATTTCAGCAGATTTTAACATTGTGTTATTTTCTTTCTCACCAACAAATACAAAAACCTTTGCTTCACAGCTTTTTATAGATTCTTTTAAAGAATACAGTGAATTTGCCTGCAAGAATGCAATCATATCATTCTTGGATATGTCACAAGTATCTTTATAATAACAATCAAACAAATCAGGTTTAATTTTAAGCGACTTGAATTGTAATTTGGAAAACCATTTGTACTGTATTAACCCATAACAACTTCCAAACGCAGGCTTAATCATAGAATGCGTTATTTTCGATGGTATAACTAATGCACTTTCAATGATAGCGTATTTACAAATATTGTTGCGTTGCGACAATATCTCCAGTAAAATCTGTCCGCCTAAAGATAAACCTCCAATCATAAAAACAGAACCTCCAAAATGTGTATCAATAAAAGCTATGATTTCAGCGGCATTGTCTTCTATGGTTGTAAAAGGTTTATCACTTTCTGCGTGCCCGTCCAGTATCGGTAAGATTATGTGAAAATCTTTTTGAAGTGATTTTGCTGTATCTTCATAATTCCACCACGATAAACCACCTCCATGCAAAAGGAGGATGATGTTGTTGTTTTCTTTTCCGTATTCAACATAATGCACACTCTTTCACCTCTCATTCAAGTTCCTATTAGTCACACTTATTATACCACACTGTAACCATGACTTTCAACACAACCTGATTATATAATAACTGCCCCCACAAATGCAGATTCCGGTATATGAATACTGCGTCACATTTTTTAACTTAAACATTTTTACATAGCACTCGTCAGATTCTGACGGGTGTATTTTTATATCAAAAATTCAAAAGAAAGGAGGTATACCTAATGCAAAAACTAAAACTTAACCCGCAGTTATTTGAGAAAGTAGCGACACTAATTAAAACACAATGCTGTAATTGTTATGAAGATAACTGTCTGCTACTTGATGACGGAGAAACTCACATCTGCCCTCAGCTCATAACACCGAGTCACATTATCTGCAGATATTTTCTTGATTCTGTACTGCCGGGTGATAAAACATTGCTGAAAAGAATAACTGAACTTTAAGACCTACTGTTTTTCAGTTGGTCTTTTTTTATCGGAATTTTCGCTTAGCCGATAGAAATTTTTCTTTGAACAAATCATCGTTCAAGAGATTTCTATTCGATAAATGCTCAAAAAACACGGAAGGTATTCCGATAAAAAATGCTGAAAAAGCACACCTTGAAAATTTTTGAAAGGAGGGAAGTAAAATGTCAAAGGCTAAAGAAACACATCTATGGTTTGAAAAAGGCGACGATGAAATTCAGGTTGAAAGTTACAGTAAGAAGATTAACGAAGCAATTCTTGAGCTGAACGAAAAAGTTCCGGGGTCAGTGTATATCATTGATGATGAAGAACCGGGTTTTCTTCGAGCTGCAGTGAAGCTTGAAAATATTACCTTTATGATACTGACACCTGAATCCGAGGAAGCAAAGAAGGCTAAGTCCGAAAACGGAAAGCGGAACAGTAAGAATCTTAAAAATCAGAAACGCACCTGATAAGAAACAAATCTTATTTCCGGTCGGTATTAAAACGAGGACAAACCAACGCTTGCGTTGCTGTTTAAGTTCTGTTGTCCGAAGTTTAGCAAGCATTGGATTTGTATCCTCAAATCCGTAAAAACATCCGTTTTTACAACACAGAAAAAATATTATTTATAAGAAAGGAGAATTCCTATGAGTAAAAGAACAAGAGATATAGACTTTCATGTGTATCTCAGTAAAGAAGAAAATCAGATATTAGAAAATCTTTGCAGCAGGTTAAGGGTAAACAGAAGTGTACTTATCCGTGCGTTGATTCTCGGTAAAAGGTTTGTCGAGGCTCCGCCCGTTGACTATAAACAGTTTATCGTTGAGCTTCGAAGAGTTGGTACTAACCTTAATCAGTTAACTGCAAAGGCTAACTCAATCGGATATATTGATGCTGATGAATGCAAAAATGTTCTGAATGAAGTCAGAAAACTTGAAAGTAACATCGCAAAATATTTCAAGTCAGGTAAGGAAGCGAATCAGGAATGGCTGTAACAAGAATTTGGGCAGTCAGAAATAATCTTTCCCAGGTTGTATCTTATGCTTCAAATAAAAGTAAAACAGATTTATCAAAATACTCTGACCTTGTTTCTTCGCTTCACTATGCCGCTGACAAGGATAAAACAAATCTCGAAAATGAGAAGAAGCTGCTTGTTGACGATATCAACTGTGACCCCGATATTGCTGCACGACAGATGATTGATACCAAAGAGATTTATGGAAAGACTGACGGTGTAGTTGCCTATCATGCATATATTTCTTTTAAACCCGGTGAGGTTTCACCCGAAGAAGCACAGCAAGTTGCAATGGAAGTTGCAAATAAAATGTGGGGCAAGGATTATGAAATGATTGTCGCAACTCACCTTAATGCTAACTGTGTTCACTGTCATATCGTAATAAATTCCGTTTCAATGACTGACGGAAGAAAGATGAATGAAAACAAAGCTATGTATCAGCTTTTCAGAAAGACAAGTGATGAGGTTTGTCTTGAACACGGATTATCAGTAATAGAAAAACCGAAAGGTAAACGCATACCTTATAACATTTACAAAGCGATGCAGAAAGGCATCAAAACAAAATACGATTATATGCGTGACGATATTGATTACGCAATCGTGAGAAGTGCAAATGAAAAACAATTTTTCAGAATTATGACACAGAAAGGTTATTGGTTTGACAACGAAAAGATAGCTTACCGCAATGATGAGCATGCAGTGAAGCTCACAACCCTTGGTGAAATTTACACCTATGAAAAAATCAGAGAACGGATTTACTCTCAGGATAAATTTACTGCAAACAACAATTTCAGAAATTATTTATACGCTAACGATTTTTTGAAGAGGCAGATATTCGTTTTCGATTACAAAGGTTATGAATTCAAAGAATCAAGAGAATGTTATAGACATCCTGAGTATTTCAACAGAATGGTTTCAGATTTTACAAAACTGATTGTGGGCGGTGCCGTAATTGGTGCACCCGTTATTTCACTTTTATTTCTTGCCTTACTTTTTGCAGGGGCAATAGCCGAAAGAAACAACTGCAACCCGCATCCGTTCACACCAAAAATGAAATACTCGTCTCCGAGGATTGAATTTATGCAGGACCAGATTGACCTTGCAATAAATGAAAAGCTTTATGATTTTGCAGAGGTTGATAAGTTTATTTCAAAGACAGAGCTTCGTATTGAGGAGCTGAAAAGTCAGCGTAATAAAATCTACAATCAGATAAGAAGATGCAAAGACCCGACGGCAAAGGATAACCTTATTGCCCGTCGGGATTCTTTTACGGCTGAAATCGGTGAGCTTCGTGAAAAGCTGAAGCTTGCAAAACGGATTATAAAAGACAGTCCCGCACTTGAGGAGAAGCTTGAAATGGAAAAGCAACTTATCCGTGAATGGTACTTCCCCGAGAGAACACGGGACAAAGAAAAAGATTATGAAGGGAGGTGATAAGTATGCATGCGGAAGAATTATGTAGGATGATTCAATGCAATGAAGATAATGCCACAGAAGATACAGTGTACGAGCGTGAAATGACATCAGACGAGTATCTTGATAAGTATTTCGGTACTAAATACTTTTCTAACAGAAAATTCTTGAGGCTTGTGCAAGAAGAACGCAGACAGAGAAATGAAAGTAAAAGATTATATTATTATGGAGGAAAATAAATGAATAATAATTTGAAATCACCGGTAAACATCCCGGTAGAAAAAATCCGTCCCTTTGAGGGACATCCGTATAAGGTTTTGGACAATGATGAGATGAATAACCTGATTGACAGTATTCAGCAGAAGGGAGTTATCTCACCGATTGTTGTAAGACCACTCGAAAACACAGACGATGAGTATGAGATTATCTCAGGTCATCGCAGACTCAGAGCATCAGTAAAAGCAGGGCTGGAAACAGTACCTGCTTTAATTTATGCCGTAAGCCGTGATGAAGCGGCAATTATGCTCGTTGACAGTAATCTTCACAGAGAGCATATATTGCCGTCAGAAAAGGCGTTTGCTTATAGGTTGAAAATGGAAGCAATGAGCCGTCAGGGACAGAGAACAGATTTAACTTGTGGACAAGTTGGCCACAAGTCAAGAGAGGATGTATCCAAAACCGAAAGCGGCAGACAGGTGCAGAGGTATATCCGTCTGACTTATCTCATTCCCGAACTGCTTGAAATGATGGACGAAGATAAAATTGCTTTATCAGTCGGTGTTGAGCTTTCGTTCCTTGATGAGCAGATGCAGTATGACTTGCTCCGTGTAATTGAGGAGCTGGAATGCACACCCTCATATTCTCAGGCGTGGCATATGCACAGGGATTTCAATGAAGGAACTCTTACTGTTGAAAGTATGGAAAACACACTTGCTTCAGAAAAACCGAATCAGAAGCCGATGTGCAAGGTGCCCATTGAAAAGCTGCAGAAAATTGCACCTAAGGTTAAGGATAAAGACTTTGAAGATTTTGTACTGAAGGCCTGTGAGCATTACTACAAATATCTTCAGCGACAGCGAAGCCGTGACAGAGATGCACGGTAATCCACACATTTGTATAGGAGGAATCATATGAGTAAAATTGATATAAATGATTTAAGTAAAAATCCTGATTACTGCTTTGCGGCATTGAAGCTCATTGAGCAGTTGTTCAGGGACGGGAAAATTCCCGAGTATATGTTCCGCAATATCTTAAGCGAGTATGCGGATATTGTTGATGAAACCGAATTTGTAAAAGGAAACCACAATCAGATAAAGGAGGAATGTGCATGATAAACTCTGATTTCAGTAAACGCAGAGTTGTAATCTATGCCCGAGTTTCCACGGAGCACGAGGCACAGATTTCGGCTCTTGAAAATCAGCTGGATTGGTATGAGCCAATCCTTGCTGCAAGACCTGAATGGGAGCTTGTCGGCAGATATATTGACGAGGGTATCACGGGTACCTCTGCCGAGAAAAGACCGCAGTTTATGAAAATGATTCGTGATGCCAAGCAGAAAAAGTTTGATATGATAATAACCCGTGAGGTATCACGATTTGCGAGAAATACCGTTGACACTCTGCAGTACACGAGAGATCTGAAGGCAAAGGGTGTTGAGGTGTTCTTCATCAACGACAACATCAAAACCTTTGACGGCGACGGAGAGCTTCGTCTCACCATTATGGCAACTCTTGCGCAGGATGAAAGCCGTAAAACCTCGGTGCGAGTGAAAAGCGGTCAGCAGACCTCAATGAATAACGGCACATTCTACGGCAACGGAAATATCTTGGGCTACAGAAGACATCAGGAGCTTCTGCCCGACAATAAGAAAAAGGTAGATTTCATTATCGACCCGGAGCAGGCGGAAACGGTAAAGCTCATATACGAAATGTATCTTGCGGGCAACGGCCTTACCAAGATAAAGGAAGAGCTTGAACGCCAAGGCAGAAAAACTGCTATGGGCAAAACAAGGTGGTATGAAACCGTAATAGGCCACGTGCTGAAAAACACTTTCTACTGCGGTATCATAACCTACCACAAGGAGTATACTCCCGACTATCTCACACAGAAAAAGATTAAGAATTATGGAGAGGTTGAACTGATACAGGTAAAAGGGAGACACGAGCCGATTATATCTGAAGAAGACTTTGAAAGGGTGCAATTAATTATGGCAAGTAAAACAGCTCAGATGAAAAATCTTAACACAGGCAGAAGAAGTACAACAGGCAAAAGACCGAGAACAACGGTATGGGGAAAGCTCCTTATCTGCGAATGCGGTCACAGATTCAATACGAAGCTCTGGAGAAAAGAGGGAGATAAATCCATTATCGGTTATCAGTGCTATGACTCGGTGCGTACCGGGTCATACGAGAGCCGAAAGAAAAAGGGCTTGCCTCTTGACGGTATCTGCCGTGTGCCGATGATTCCCGAATGGAAGCTGCAGATGATGGCAAACTATATTTTCCGCAATTATCTCTCGGAAAAGGACAAGGTGCTTGCTCTTGCAAACTCAATCCTCGAGGCTCACATTGACGACAAAGAGGGTGATGTGGATTATGAGGCTATCATTGAGAAAAAGTGCAGAGAGGTTGAAAGGCACAGAACGAAGCTCAGTAATTTCATTGATATGAGGGCAGAGGGTGAAATTGATAAAGAATCTTACACAAAGAAAACTGCCGAGGTTAAAGAAGATATTGCAAAGCTGACTGCCGAAATTGAAGAGCTTCAGCTGAAGCTTAACAAAGAGCCTGTAATTACAGATTACAGGGACAAGCTGACGGTGCTTCAATATGCACTCGAGCAGTACACAAATGCGGATGAAAAAGACATCCCCGAAAGTGTGATTGAGGCCTTTGTGGTGAAGATTGTGGCACGGCAAGACGGCTTTGACTGGTATCTTCGCTTTGACGGTGACCCCAATGACCCTCTGCACATGAAAACCGAGGGTAAAAGGAGAAAAAACAGTTCTGTTTCTGTGGTTGGCTGTAAACTGCCAACCAAGCAGAATTGCGACACAGGCAGCTATCAAGGAAATGTAATTTAATGAGAGAAGTGTAATTCGTTACACGAGGTACTTTGACTAAACGGAATCCCCTTGGAGTAATCCAAGGGGATTTTTTTGAAAAGCCTTTTTATTGATTAAATTATATGGTATAATTCTCTTGTAGAGGTGAGAGTTACGAACACAATAGATTATTTATATTCAAAGGACAGAGTTTTGGATTTTTCTAAATGTAAATATTTAGGTGAAGCCCATGGAATTATAAAAAAAGAGTTAGAATTACCAGAATGGTATGGTGCTAATCTCGATGCATTATGGGATGTGATAACGGGAATAATGTATGTTCCTGCAAATATAAAAATAATATATAAACCTGAAACAAAAGCATCACAAAAATTAAGTGATGAAGTGGAACAGATTATATCTGTATTTTTAGAGGCACAGGAAGAATACGGACAAATTAAAGTAACATTGGAAAAATAATTCCCCACTTTGCTAACTGCAACACAGGCAGCTATTGCCAATGGCAGGAAATAAGTGATTATTTCAACTTCGCTCAGTTCACATTAACGGTTGAGGACGCAAAGGAATATCTCTATTCCAAGTCCACAAAAAGACGTGTGCACAATTGGAACGATATTGAAGTAAAGATTTACATCTAATAATTAACTCCGTTTATCGACAACCTCGGTAAGCGGAGTTTTTTATTCCCGTACATTCGACAAAACATTAACCTCCTTATAAAATGATATTATCAAATACAAGGAGGTATATTTATGAGAAGAAAAGTGAAAGTCAAGTTTACGGATTTTGAGTGCAACCTTTTAATCAACGGTATGAACGAGTTTATTTATGAAATACTATGATTGCTTGACATTTGTATGAATTGATGCTACAATTTATGCAAACGCAGGACACAATTCAATTTTAGCCTACATTTACACAAAAAGAAGGGATAAGTTCAGATGTTGATGTCATTTAATGAGTGTCAGGAGAAATATGGAAATCAATATCAGATAAACAAAATGCTTGCATCAGGGCAATTATATAAGTTAGAACCAGGAGTCTACTCTGATAAAGAACAGGTATTTGAGCTTGAAATTATAGCATACAAATATTCTCATGCGGTTTTTACAATGGATAGTGCTTTTTATTATCATAATCTCACCGATGTGATTCCTTCACAATTTTGTCTGGCAACGAAAAAGAACGCACGTCTTATTGCTGACAAGCGAGTAAAGCAGTTTTTTCATCGTAATGAAGTTTTTAGTGTGGGTGTTACAACAGTACAACATGGAAATACGAAAATTCGTATATATGACCAGGAGAGAATGCTGATAGAATTAATACGCAACAAAAGAAATCTTCCCTTTGATTATTACAAGGAAATTATTGAAAGCTACAGAAAAAAAACAGATATTTTGGATATTGAAAAATTGCAGGAATACATTTCTGTATTTCCTAAACAAAATTATATTTTTGAAACTATCCAGTTGGAGGTTTTCTGATGATTAAAATTTATGATATGATAGAAAAAGCAAAAGAATCCGGATATGATGAAACCAATGCAGAAGCGAAGGTTTGTCAGGATTTAATACTATCGCTTATTTCTCAAAGTCAGTATAATCGTAATGTAACAGTAAAAGGCGGCGTTGTAATGCGCAGCATTACAAATAATACCCGTCGTGCAACACAGGATATGGATTTGGATTTCATCAAATATTCATTGAAGGATGATTCAATTGACCGATTTATTAACAAGCTTAATGATATTGGTTCTATTTCGATTAAAAGAACCGGGAGAATTGAAGAATTAAATCAGCAAGATTATCACGGCAAACGCATTTATGTTGAAATTATGGACTCTGACGGATATCTTCTAAAAAGCAAAATCGACTTAGGAGTACATAAACATTATGATATCGAGCAAGAAGAGTTTTGTTTTGATGTCGGTATGGATGACGAAGGAGCCAGCCTTCTTATAAATTCAAAAGAACAGATGTTTACAGAAAAATTGCGTTCTATTTTAAAATTCGGACCTCTTTCTACACGTTATAAAGACATTTTCGATATTTATTATCTTACAGATAAAGTGGATAGAAGCAAATTGAATTTGTGTTTCAAGACCTTTATTTATGATGATGTCGGAATGAGAGAAAACGATATTGACGCAATTATCAAAAGGGTTAAGAACACTTTTGATAATCGACTTTATATCAATAATCTCAAGACATCAAAAAAGAATTGGATGGATGAAAATCTTAATAAAGTGCTTTCTGGGATTATCGAATTCCTAAAAACACAAAAAGATGTGTAATAAATATTATCCGCACATTCGACAAAACACAGACCTCCTTGTAAAATGGAATTCCAAAAACAAGGAGGTCATTTTTATGTTTAATAAGAAACCAAAACTGAAGCTCACAGATTTTGAGTGCAACCTTTTAATCAACGGTATGAATGAGTTCCGTAACATGCTATTGGCAGAGGATTTACCCACCGAGGATGTTGATGAGCTGTTGCTGAAAATCATTGATAAAAGTGAAAAGTAAGGGGTGGTTTTATGTCGAACATTATAGAAGAATTTTATTACGGCAATATTGAGCCGCAGGAACTCTCTACAGAAATCACGCCTAAACTGAAAAAGAAGCTGAGTGCCCTTGTTAAGAAGGAAGAAGAATTGACTGAAATGCTACCCGAAAAGGAGAAAGAGCTGTTCACCAATTATGTGCTTGCTTACAATGAATTTTCAAGCATTGGGAATTCTGACAGTTTTATATCAGGTTTCCGACTTGGTGCAAGATTTACTTTTGATACTTTTATATCTGAAATGAAAGGATGATTGTTATGTCAAAGATTACATACCGTCAGGTTGGCGATTATTTAATCCCGAATCTCACGCTGCCACCCGAAGAAGCAAAGGTTACTCTCGGTAAGTGGGGGATGCTTTATAAGGACTATCTTCTCAATCACAAGAAAATAGTATTTTCTACTCTCCTTGCGGGAGGTAAGCTGTATCAACACTGTGCAGAGGTTGAGCAGCAGGCAAATGAAATGTACGACCTTCTGATTGAACAGATAAAGGTGTTAGAGGGCGTTACAGAAGAACTGAAAGAAAAGAATCAAATTGAGTGGGTACAGCAGATGTGCAATATTCAACAATGTGTGAATGAGATTATCTGTAATGAACTTATATATGTATAACCAAAAGCGATGGTTCAACCGTCGCTTTTGTTGTATGGAGATTTGCTGAATATCTTTGTAGTAATTAACAAAAGGAGGAATAGACGAATTTTTCAAACGCATTGTTTGGATTGTTAAAGAAGATACAACTATTGATGCTAAAGAAGAATTTAGAACTACATATCAAGGGGAAAAAATGGTTCCCAAAGAGGAATTCGATAAAATAGACTATTTGGAAATACAACCTTTCTCCATTTCTATTTTAGAATATATTCTTAGAGAAACAGATAATACTTTAGGAAAAAATACATATAGTAGATATTTTGAATTCTCCACTCTCCATTTTCATTCTGATAGCTGTTGATACTCTTTTTGAGCCCGCCAAAGCTTCACTCTGTGCAAATGCACTTTTTATATAAACGAACAACTCAGAATTAAGTTTTCTCGTATCAATTCCGTCGTTCTCAAAAACTACTATAACATTAAGCGTATTTAAAAGTCTGATTGTTTCAAGGCATTCAATGCAACTCATCTTGTTGAATAATAAAACAATATGTCGTAAAAAAATAAAAACACGGCGTTTGCCGTGTTCCAGACTGTCGAAAACCTCTCGGTAAGAGAGGTTTTACTTATCTTTTGCTGAGAGGTGTATATTCATTTTTTCCCTTCACGTTTATATAAGCCGGACGAATAATTTTACCTGCATTCTGAATTTCTTCAATGCGATGAGCACTCCATCCGACAATTCTTGCAACCGCAAAAATAGGAGTAAATAATTCATAAGGTAAATTAAGCATCTTATAAACCATACCCGAATAAAAATCTACATTCGTACTAACACCTTTATATATTTTTCGTTTATCTGCGATGATTCCGGGTGCATTTTCTTCTACAAATTTATACAGTTTAAATTCGTCTTCCATTCCCTTTTCTTTTGACAGCTGTTCAGCATATACACGAAGCACATCAGCTCTCGGATCAGACAAGGAATAAACAGCATGTCCCATACCATAAATAAGTCCCGCTTTATCAAATGCTTGTTTATCGAGCAGTCTTCGAAGATAATCTTTTATCTCTTGTTCATTCTTTGTATCGATGCTCGCTTTCATATCATCAAACATCTGAACAACCTTTATATTTGCTCCGCCATGACGAGGTCCTTTTAAAGAACCGAGTGCAGCAGAAATAGCTGAATATGTATCTGTTCCGGAAGATGTAACAACATGAGTTGTAAATGTTGAGTTATTACCTCCTCCGTGTTCAGCATGTAGAACCAACGCTAAATCAAGAAGCTTTGCCTCCAATGGTGTGAATTGTCCATCCTCACGCAACATATATAATATATTTTCAGCTATTGTCAAATCTTTCTTCGGATAATGGATAAATAGACTATTGTTATTATGATAATGCTGAAAAGAATGATAAGCATAAACCGCTATCATAGGAAGTTCAGAAATAAGCTGAAGACACTGACGAACAACATTATCAACAGAGACATCATCCGGATTTTCATCGTAAGTATAAAGTGCAAGAACACATCTTGACAATATATTCATCATATCTCTGCCGGGAGCTTTAAGAATCATATCTCTCACAAAAGACGGTGGCAGGGAACGATAAACTGACAGTTGCTCACGAAAATCAATCAACTCCTTCTCATCAGGTAATTTCGAAAAAAGTAAAAGATATATTGTTTCCTCAAATCCGTAACGTTCTTCTTCAATAAATCCCTTAACTATTTCCTTGATGTTAATTCCTCTATAATACAATTCTCCTTTACAAGGAATAGTATTTCCATTAGCGTCTTTATCTTTAGCTTTAATACAAGATACTTCAGTAAGACCGGCTACAACTCCATTACCATTTATATCACGAAGACCACGTTTTACATCATGTAACGAATACATTTCAGGTACAATATGATTGCCTGAGTTTGCGAGATTTGCGAGTTTTTTAATATAAGGTGTGTTTTCAGAGTAATTCATTTTTATACCTCCCAATGTTTATGATAAACTAATAATAGTACACATAGTTTGATTTTTCAAGTTAAACTTACTCTAAATATATAATTTTGTAAAATCTTATCAAAATAAGATAGTTTGTAAATCAGTGGTGCTGTAATTGCACCAAATAGAGAAAAAAACCGCCTCACTTGCAGTGAAACGGTTTTTTGAATACATAAATGCAGATGAGAAAAAGGCAAAAATGAGATTATTTCTGAATCAGTATCTGATTGCATTAAAAACTCAATAATATTAATGATACTCCAACCTTTTTCAAGTTATCCTAAAGCTACCATACTGAAAACGAGAGCGAACAGTGCTACTGTTTCACAGAGACCGACAACAGTAATATACTGAGAAAAACCTTTTCCGGTTTCAGCTAAAGCATCTGCACCTGCAGCACCTGCTTTACCCTGAACAAAAGCTGAAACTGCCATTGCAAGACCTGATGCAATACCGAGACCGAAAAGAAAAGCAGGGTCTGCGGTGGCTGACTTCATCTGTTGCATAAGAAGAAAGCCGTAAATAGTCTGTGTAAGGGGAGCACCTGCAAAAACCGTAAGAATGAAAGGTGCTGCCTTATTGCTCATATAACACTTTTTCCACGCACCGATTGATGCCTGACCTGCGATACCGATGCCGATTGCAGAACCGATAGCGGCGATGCCCATTGCTAATGCTGTACCTAATAAACCTAAATTCATAGTAATTCTCCTTTTTTAGTCAATTTGTTCTTTAAATGGTTTGAATTTGTGTCCGCTCCAGGACATATCAAGATGTGATGAGAATTCCAAAGTGTTCAGTCTGATTCCGTGAACAATAACAGACAGAACATTCAGTATCATATTAAGTCCGTGTCCGAATACCAGAAGGACTATGGCAATTATCATAAACATAAAATTGCCAAGCAACGGACTTGCAAGTTCGTTTACAGTTGCAGATATCGCTGCACCTGCAAGACCGACTGCCCAGAGCCTTATATATGAAACTATATCTGAGAAAACATTGACTACACCAAGCAACACAGAAACTATGTTTTTAAGGCTTTCAAGTATAGATTTAACAATACTTCCCTCATAATTTGCAAACACAAAGCTCATAACAAAGCCGACGATAACAAGAATAAGTGCAACTGTTCCGACGGGAATACCGCCGATTACGAGTCCGAAGCTGAAAACATCGGGATTAACAACAAAGCTCAGTACAACATAATAGATACCCACAAGTTGCAATATTGACCCGATATCTCCGAGTATCTTAATTGATTTTCTGTTTCTTTTTGCAACCTTAAGATGTGCTATAACAAGCTGAATGAGAGCCAAAGAAAAACAGAAAATCTGCAAATTCTGTGCGGTTGTAAGACCGACATTTCCGTTTGTCCAGAAAGGATACCATATTTTATCGGCATATACATTTGAGATAAACGGAATTGATATCTTCTGAAGCCATTCAGGCAACTTCTCAGCAGGAAGACCGCCCCATGTGCAGGTTAATGTTCCCCAGAGTATTGTCGAAACACCGAAAAGTCCAACTAACAGAAATGCGGGTGAGATTTCTTTCTTCGCTTTTGCAGATTTAATAATCAACACTGCGGCAATAGCTGTAATAAGAAGTCCGTAAACGCCGTCCCCAAATATAATTCCGAAGAAAATGAGGATAAAGCCTAAGAACCAACCTGAAATATCATACTCAAAATACCCCGGAACAGTGCCTAAAAAGTCAGTAAGCGGATAGATAAGGCTTACAAATTTATTGTTTTTAAGCTTTGTCGGAACATTATCCGCTTCAGTGGGTTCCTCAATAAGAAGTCCCCAGAAATTATCTTTAGCAATTTCTTTAAGGTAAGGCAGATTTTCCTCTTCAACATATCCCGTAAAATATGCAACCGAAACATCATTTTTATCGTTCTCCGATAAGCTTTCATCGGTCATACCGGTGGCATATACCTCAAATTCAATTTCCTTTTCGCAGGATTTAACAGTATTCTTCATACCATAATTATATCCTGCATAGCCATTTGTTTTTTCATCAATTGACTCTATCTCTTTGCTGATTTCTTCAAGCCTTCGTTTTATCTCTGCGGTGGAAATCTGCGGTAACTCAAAACGATAGCTTTTTAGTTTTTCTGCAATTTTTTCCCCCTCAACGCCGGATACAATCAGAGCAAACTTAACTGAATTTTTAGCTTTTTCTAAACTAATGGTTTTTACTGTTTCAGGAATACTGTCATACTCAGCTCTCGGCATTTCATAAAACGAAATATCAACACCTTTGTTTAACAAATTGTTAACGTCGTCAGGGTTGACTTCGCCCCAGCTTTTAATCCGTTCAAGTTCAGAAATCAATGCGTGTTGTTCATTCAAATATGCTTTCTTTTTTTCTGCTAAGGAAGTTATTTCTTTTGCTGCTGAAACAGCTTCGGAAGCAGTTATGTCTTTTTGCTCAATATTCTTATTTTTCTTTTCGCTTAACAGAAAAACCGCACTTTCAAGCAGGGCAATCTGTTCTTTTAACTCATCGATTTTTTTGCCTGAGCCTTCTGTTATTTCTATGTGAACAATTCCTGCTTTGCGAAGTTTTTTAAGAGCTTCTCTTTTTTTATCTCCCATAACTACAAGAGAGATTTTTTTCATCGGTACAATCATACAGCACACACCTCCGTTCCCGAAGATGATTCATCACGAGCGGCTATTTTGCGTTTTGAAATTTTTGAACGCACAACAGCGCTGACCTGTTGGTCTGCCAAATAAATTGATATCTTTTTGATATTTGCCTGTGTTTCGGGGATTTTCACCTTTTCAAACAGGTTGACTCTTTGTGAAGTAGAAAGCAATTCTTTTTCTAAAAGCCTTACCTGTTCATCCAACACTTCCGCCTCTAAATCAAGCGACATTGCTTTTTCCATATGATTTGCTGCAATATCAACCCAAAGCGGTGTTTCATACAAATCATAATCGCCTCTGGAAAAGTCTGCACCCTCAAAGGTGGGAATCGTAACACCTGCAATGTTTCCTGTTCCTTTTCGGATGTTGCTAACAGTAATAATTCCGTCGGAGAAAGCACTCTCTTCGCTGAAGACGGCAATCCAAGAAGAAAAACCTTTTTCTAAGTTTTCACGTTCTCGTCTTACTGAGGCAGCCTTTGCTTCAATTATTCTTATTTCCGATTGAAGCTGTTGTTTTTTTAGTGTCAGCGTAGGCAAATATCTTTGATACATTTTAAGAGCATCTTTCTGTATCTTTAACTCATTTTTAGTTAATTTGATTTTTGCCAAATTTCAGTCCTCCTTACTTTACGGGCCAGAATTCATCTGTAAGGTCTGACTTAATTCCCGTTTCATCTTTTTGGAAACAATCTGCAAGAATCTGCCAACCGAGATCAAGTGACTCCTCAAGTGTCAAATTAACCGACAAATCCATAAGCTTATTTTCAAAAAGCTGACCGTATTTCAATAATTTCTCATCCCAACGGTTCATTGAAAAGCCCATATTCTTCTTTTCCAATGTTTCTTTATAGGATGAATACAATCTAATCATAGAGTCCATAAGAATACGGTGATCCTTACGTGTTTTGCTGTTGACATTCTGTTTAAGTCGTGAAAGAGATCCGAAGGGTTCAATTCTTCCGCCTTTCAGATAATACTGACCTTCGGTAATATAGCCTGTATTATCGGGAACAGGGTGTGTAACATCATCACCCGGCATTGTAGTAACCGCAAGCACCGTGACAGAGCCTGAACTATCAAAATCAACTGCTTTTTCATAACGTGAAGCAAGCTGAGAATAAAGGTCACCGGGATAGCCTCGGTTTGAGGGAACCTGTTCTTGTGTGATAGCAATTTCTTTCATTGCATCTGCAAAGTTTGTCATATCAGTGAGAAGCACCAAGACATCCTTATCCTGTAACGCAAACTGCTCTGCAACAGCAAGCGCCATATCGGGAATCATCATACATTCAACGGTAGGGTCAGAGGCGGTATGAATAAACATTACTGTTTTACTTAAAGCACCACCGTTGGACAGTTCTTCTTTAAAGAAAAGAAAATCGTCATATTTAAGTCCCATACCCCCAAGAACAATAACATCTGCTTCAGCCTGCAAGGCAATTCTGGCAAGAAGCTGGTTGTAAGGCTCACCTGAAATTGAAAAAATCGGAAGCTTCTGCGAAACAACAAGTGTATTGAACATATCAATCATCGGGATATTTGTTCTCATCATTCTGTTTGCGAGAATTCGTTTTGTAGGGTTAACCGACGGACCGCCGATCGGTTTCATATTATCCGTAAGTGCCGGACCTTTGTCTCTGGGCTCACCTGAACCGTTAAAAATTCTGCCGAGAAGGTCATCGCTGAATGATACTCTCATATCGTGACCTAAAAAGCGAACCTCGTCACCGGTTGAAATACCCTGACCGCCTGCAAACACCTGCAATGAAACAACATCCCCGTCAATTTTATTGACCTGGGCGAGTGATTTGCCGAAACGGGTATTTATCTGTGCAAGTTCGTTATAACGCACACCCTGTGCTTTAACGGTAATAACGTTACCTGTAATTGATTCTATTTTGTTGAATACCTTGTTCACTATCACTCACCACCTTTCAGAAGAAGTTCTGCTTCACGGCTTAATTTTCCCTGACCGTCAGCATACATTGTGTCTATTTCAGCCTCTGCTCCGGCAAAAGCCTCACTATCAAATTCGGTATAATTCCAGTCAATAAACTTCTGTCTCATACGGTTGAAAAAGCTTCGGGCATCATCCTTGCTGTCCAGAGCATATTCACTGCCGAGAATATATACAAGTTTATCTGTTACATAACGCTGACGCTCTTTTGTACAGTTTGCTTCAACGGAATCAAAAGAGTTCTGCTGAAGATAAACAGCATCAAGCATTTCTGCCTTCAGATATATGGTGTAGTCCTCAATACTTGTACCTTCTTCACCGACGACCTTCATCATTGAACCGATTTCGTCTCCGTGAAGGAGAATATTTTTGCAAAAACCTGACTTCGCAGGGTCTGTAACCGGTTTGTATTTTGACCAGGAAATAAGCGGGTCTATTGCAGGATATTTTCTCGCATCAGAACGTTCACGTGAAAGCCCGTGGAAGGCTCCGACTACCTTGAGAGTTGCCTGAGTAACCGGTTCTTCAAAGTTACCGCCCGCAGGAGAAACCGTGCCTCCGATTGTAACGGAGCCCTTGCTTCCGTCAGGAAGAAGTACACATCCTGCACGTTCATAGAATGCAGCAATATATGATTCCAAATATGCGGGAAAAGCCTCTTCACCGGGGATTTCTTCAAGTCTGCCTGACATTTCACGCATAGCCTGAGCCCAGCGTGATGTTGAGTCAGCAAGCATCAAAACATTGAGCCCCATCTGTCTGTAATACTC
>JBGVPE010000062.1:0-22402 GCA_045126895.1 Acutalibacteraceae bacterium
CTTCGCAGTTTCGTAAGAACAGAAAATTTCTTGTATTGAAGCCAAAAATGCAGCAAGGCTGCCGCCTTGCGAGGCTTTTGGCAAAAATACAGGGAATTTTGTTCGAGAAACAAATACTTCCTTACCAACAGCCGGCGTTAAATCAGGCTGATTGGTGATTTTATTTTACATAAGATTGAGGGCATCTAACGGACTTTCGGTTTCACCTTTGATTTTTGTTTCAATGTGAATATGAACTCCGTCTGCACTTTCAACGGGCAGTGTACCTGCTACACCGATAATATCTCCTTTTGAAACAGCGTCTCCTTTTTTTACATTTATATTGTCCTGAAGTCCGCAGTATCTGACGGTAAGGTCTCCGGGGCAGGTGAGTTCGATTATTACACCCCAGAGTGAATCTTTGTCAATCGATGTTACGGTGCCGTTCTGCACGGCAAAGACGCTGTCGCCTTCGTTGGCGCTGAAATCAACACCGTTATGAATGCGCCAGTCACCCATGGTTTCGTTTTTTACCATTTCTCCGTTGCTGTAGTCTTTGATAACTTTGCCGTCAGTCGGGGCAACGAATTCACCATGATAGGGGAGGAGCTTTTTGCTTACAGTTGTCTGTGTTGTGGTGGATTCAGTTGTTTTTGGTATTCCTGTTGCGGTAACATTTGCCTGCTCGTCATATTTTGACACTGTTGATGGTGCTGCAGTGCTTTGATTGGTTGTTGTATCTGCAACTTTATTCAGTGAAAAATTATAAATTGCTGCACTTACACCGACAATCAGAAGCAAACATACCGTAAGTACGGAATAGTAAATTTTAACATTTGACCACTTTTTATCTTTCATAATAACACCTCATTTTGTTTTTACTTATTTTTGCCACAAAATGAGAATATTATACAAAGAAAAAACAGCCGGCTTAACCGACTGTTTTCTCCAATAAATTGAGGGGTTTATTGAGGAGGGGTATGTGCGCCGGAGAGTTGCGGCCCTCTCCTTAACACAGTTAAATAATAAAACATAAATATGAATTTGATATGAACATTTTATAACAATTTGATTTATTTTCTATTAAATTATCAATGAAAAAATCAGTTAAAACACTTGAAATCATTTTTATAATGGTGTAGCATATCCATAAAGTTAAATTAAAGGAGCAAATATTATGAAACTCGGTGTTTTTACCTGCCTTTTAGGCAATCTTCCTTTTGAGCAGGCAATTGAATATTTTAATTCAAAAGGTATAGAAATGGTTGAAATCGGTTGCGGCGGTTACCCCGGCAACAGCCATGCAAACCCTCAGGAGCTTTTGAATGACGAAAACAAGCTTGAAGAATTCAAGGCAGTTCTCAAAAAATATAATATGGAAATCAGCGCTTTAAGCTGCCACGGCAATCCTGTTCATCCGAATAAGGAGATTGCAGCAGAGTTTGATAAAACTATCAGAGATACCATTCTTCTTGCTGAGAAGCTGGGTATACATCAGATTAACACATTCTCAGGTTGCCCCGGTGACCACGAGGGTGCAAAATTCCCTAACTGGGTAACTTGCCCATGGCCCAATGATTTTGGTGAAATTCTTGAATATCAGTGGAATGAAGTTCTTATTCCTTATTGGAAAAATCTTGTTGCTTTTGCAAAAGAGCACGGTGTGAATAAAATTGCTCTTGAGCTTCATCCCGGATTCTGTGTTTATAATACAGAGAGCCTTCTCAGACTCCGTGAAGCAGTCGGCCCTGAAATCGGTGCAAACCTTGACCCAAGCCATCTTATCTGGCAAGGTATGGAACCTGTTGCAGTTATCAGAGCGTTGGGTGATGCAATATTCCACTTCCACGCTAAAGATACAAAAATTGATAAATACAACACAGCAGTCAACGGTGTGCTTGATACAAAGCCTTACGGTGATGAAATTAACCGTTCATGGATATTCCGCAGCGTAGGTTACGGTAATGACGCATCTTATTGGAAAGATATTATAAGCAATCTTCGTATGGTTGGCTATGATTATGCAATCAGTATTGAGCACGAAGACAGCCTTATGAGTCAGAATGAAGGTCTTACAAAAGCTGTTGAAATGCTTAAGGGTGTTCTTGTTACAGAATCCACAGGCGATATGTGGTGGGTATAAGAGGTGCATTTTAAATGGTAAACGGAAAGTTCGGTGCTGCAGTTATCGGATATGGCGGTATGGGTAGCTGGCATGTAAGAAAAATTACTCAGCAGTTACAGTCAGATATTGAATTTATCGGTATTTATGATATAAATCCTCAAAGAGCAAGCGTTGCACGGGATAACGGCATTTATGCTTTTGAGTCAAGAGAAGCTCTTCTTTGTGATGAGAGAATTGATTTTGTTGTTATTGCAACCCCAAATAACTATCATCGTGAAATTGCAATTGATGCTATGGCTCACGGTAAGCATGTTATAAGTGAAAAGCCGGTTACTACATCATCTTCAGAGCTTGAAAAAATGATAGCTGCCTCAGAACAGTACGGCAAACTTTTTACCGTTCATCAGAACAGACGCTGGGACCCTGACTATCTTATGATCAAAAAGATTTTTGATGAGAATATGTTAGGCAGAGTTTTCAGTATTGAGTGCAGAGTTCACGGCTCAAGAGGTGTTCCCGGTGATTGGCGAAATCACAAGGAATACGGCGGCGGAATGCTTTTTGATTGGGGTATTCATATTATAGACCAGGCGTTGATGCTTATGGGCGATGCTAAAATAAAGTCAGTTTATGCAAGAATGGAAATGATAACAACAGACGATGTTGATGACTGCTTTAAACTTGAAGTTAAGTTTGATAACGGTGTTGATTATCATATCGAAGTGTCTACAAGTAACTTTATTGATATGCCTAAATGGTATATTTTGGGAATTAACGGCTCAGCAATTATTCGTGACTGGGATTTTAACGGTGAAATTGTAATGGTTTCAGATTGGGAAAATAAAGACGCTGTGCCGATTCAGGCAGGTGTAGGTCTTACTAAAACAATGGCACCGAGAACTGATGACACTATTCAGAAATTCCCTCTTCCCTTTATTGAAAACAAGGGCTTTGATGATATGAGTGAGTTTTACCGCAATTTTATTGCAACTATGCGTGGCGAAGAAACACAGCATATTACTCACGACCAGCAACGAAGACTGATTAAATTTATTGAAGCTGTTTTTGAATCAGCTCAGGAAAATAAAGTGGTATATTTTGAATAATAAACGGTAGCCTTCCCTTTTGGAAGGCTATTGTTAAATATGATGAGGTGAGATTATGCAAAAGACAAAAAAATCAGCTTTGTTGCAGAATGCGGCAGCTGTTTTAATCGGTGCTTTACTCTTAGGTTTTCTCTGGCGTGTCAGAGGAACAAGCGGTTGGGGTTCATCATGGGGCCTTCTCAATGCAGGTTTTGTTTTTACAATGTTTATTGTTTTTGCAAAAGGTGCACGTAAAAAGCTTGATTTCGGATGGTTATCACTTACAGCTCTGGCATTTATGCTTACCGTACCTGCATGGGGCACTTTACTTAATCAGATAACAGGCGTTCTCAGTGAAACAGACGGAGTGCCTACAGCTTTTGTTTCAATACCGTCAGCTGTGTTCCTGATGTTGTGCCTCGGCTTTGGCCTTGCAACCCTTTTTGGCATAATGCTTGGCAGAGGCTACAGCCAAAAGCAGTGGAAAATCAAAGATTTTATTATAGTTATTGCAGTTTTTTATGCAGTTGACCTGATTTCAAAGGCAACAGTTTCTCACTGGATTCTTGAGTTGGTTCAGCCTCAGGCAGCGGATGCTTTTGAAAAAGCACTTTCATTGTCAGGGGATAACATAACAGCTCACGAAGCCTTTTTGCAGCATTTCAACAACACATCCTGGGCAAAGAAAATTGACGGCGGCAGAAACTATTTTGCATCCGTTCAGGCAATCAGCTCAATGTTAAGAGCTGCTGCTGCAATTTTAGCAGTAAGATTTATTGTTAAAGATAAAATCAGTGCGAGAACCGGACTTGTTGTTTCAGGCGCATTTGCTTTTTCAATCACGGTGTCAGATTTATTCTTTTATTTCGGTAACGGCGGTTATCATATGCAGGGTGAATCATTATTTGGTGAATCGGTTTACCCTTGGTCGTGTTGGGAATATTTTACAGGATTTATTGCCGGCGGAATAATAACCGCGTTTTTACTCAGGCTCCGCAATAAAGAAGATGTTGCTGAGATAACCTTTGATAAGATTCCCGATAAGGCAAACAACATATTATCTTTTATTTTAAATTTTGTGTTTATGATAGGTGTGAATATTGTCAGACCTGTTATTGAACGATTTGAAGATTCAGATTATCAGATTATCGCAATTGTGGCTGCAGTTCTTATAACAGTGGCATTTGTGGTATTGTTAAATGTTAAATTCGGCTTCAACGCTGAAAAAATCAGTGCAGAAAAGCTTTATTCAATTCTGTTCCCTGTTTTTGTAGTTTATATAATAGTTGCATATATGTTTATAGGTACGTCTGCTGAGCAGGAATTCAGAAGCTTAAGCTTCGTTCACAACTGGTTGAATATAGTTTCATCAATAGTTGTAGCTATCTGGGGTATTGCACAGGCTAAAAAGATAAAAGGTTAAACAACAAACAAAAAGCTCTCTCGGCAAAACCGAGAGAGCTTTAATTTTTATCTGATAAAACCGATGCCGTCATCAAGCTCTTTTATCATTTGCGCTTTCTTTTCCGGGGTTATGTTACCTCCAAGAGTATAAGAGCTGTCATAAACAGGACGGATTTCCATAAGAGCTTTTGTTTTTTCAAGATACTCTTCTGATGAGCAGATGAATTTTGCAGGGTTACCTGCATAAACGGTGTTATCAGGCACATCTTTTGTAACAACGCTGTTTGCACCGATAATGCAATTACTGCCGATTTTTACACCGGGCATAACTGTTGCATCTGCGCCTATAAAAGTGTTGTTGCCTATTGAGATTTTGCCGACCTTTGTGTAGCCCAGGAAGGCTTTAGTACTTGCATCGTGAGCAAGAAGGTATACATTAGGGCCGAATGTAACATCATCACCGATTGATATCAGCCAACAGTGTGAAGTGTCTATACGCACATGGTCACACCAGAAGTTTTTGCCTACCTTCATACCCATAGCAATCATATCATCAACTGTAGGGCCGTAGTCAACACCTAACCAGGAACGCAGAACGTTACGGAATTTAGTTATAAGTTTCATTCAGACACTTCCTTTTGCTGTTCTTCCATATATTTTTCTGCCTGAAGATTAAACATATATGCGTATTTACCGTTTTTAGCCATAAGTTCTTCATGTGAGCCGCTTTCAACTATCTCACCGTTTTCAAGCATATAAATCACGTCTGCCATAACTGTTGTTGAAAGTCGGTGAGAGATAAATATAACTGTTTTGTCTTTTGCTGCTCTTGACATTGCCTCATTAAGTGAATACTCAGAAATAGGGTCAAGATTTGCACTTGGTTCGTCAAGAATAGCAAACGGACAATCCTTATAAAAGGCACGGGCAACAGCAACCTTCTGGGCTTCACCGCCTGAAAGTGAAATGCCGTTGTCATCAAACTCGCGAAGAAGAATTGAATCAATGCCGTTTTCAAGCTCTTTGTTAAAGCTGCTTTCTTTCAGAGCCTGTAAAACCTTTTCTCTGTCAGGATTTTCGTGCATGGCAACATTTTCAGCCAATGTTGCACCAAAAAGAGAATAATCCTGAAAAACTGCTGCATAATTTTCGTGATATGAGCGTATATTCCAATCTTTGATGTTCATACCATCAACGGTAATTTCACCCTCTGTAACATCATACAAACGAAGAAGAAGATTTGTCAGTGTTGTTTTACCGGCTCCGTTGTATCCTACAAGAGCGATTTTCTGATAAGGCTTGATTTCAAGATTTATGTTTTTAAGTGTAGGCTTGTTGTTACCCGGGTAAGCAAACGAAACGTTATTCAGCTTGATGGTAGCAGGTTTTTTGAACTTTTTGGTGATATCACCGTCTTTGATTTTTTCTTCTGCAGCCATAAACTTTTTGAACTTTTCAACATAAAGTCCGTTTTCTCTGAATGTAATGGCAAACCAGCTGGTAAGTGCAAAAACGCTGTTACTTACTGCGCTGACACCGTTAAAGGTTGCAGCAAAGCTACCCATAGAAATCTCTTTTGTAACAATAGCTTTGTAACCCATATACAGTGTAACACCAAAGCAGATAAGAAGAGTAAGAGGAAGACTTTCCTGGCAGAAATAGAGCTGCCACTGCTTTTTAAGGAAAGGTGAAATTGTGAAAAGACGGTCAACAACATTCTTTTTATAGCGTCTTTCAATCATTTCACCTGCAGGGTTAAGTCGCAATTCCTTAGCATAATCCTGCAGATAAAAAACTCTTGAGAAGTATAAATTTTTTCTGTCCAACGGAGTCATAGCTTCTTTTTTGCCGACATTAACTTTAGCAATAAGTCTGCCCACAGGCACCATTATACCCACGCAAAGAGCTATAAATATAAAGCACATAGGGTCAATTGTCAGGATAACGGCAGTGATAGAGGTGATTGAAACTAACTCAGTGATTAAATTTCGTGAGCTTTTTAATATGCTGCTGACACGCTCTGCCATTGAATTCATAGCAAGAACAAAATCATTATAAAATTCGGGATTATCGTAAGACTCAAAATCCATTTTTGAAGCTTTTTCATAAATTGCAGAATAAAGCTTGTAATGAAGCTTTTCATTTTGTAACGGCAACAATACTTCATAAAAGAATGTGTTGAAGATATTACCGATAACAATAACAGCTGCAAAAATAGCGCAGGCGATTGCAATTCTGTAAAGGTCAGTTCCCTGAGTTACAACGTCAATAATATATTTAAGTAAAACAACGTTTGATAAAATCCAGGGTACCGTTGCCATAATGTCAGATAAAATCAGGGATGGCATAAGAAAGGGGGAGTTTTTCATAACAAAGCCAAGCATAAAAAGGTAGTTTTTGACGCTATGAGCTTTTTCTTTATTTTTACTCTTATTCTTCATTTTTAACACCCTCTTCCTTGTAGCCTGATGCCTGTAATGTAAACATCCTGCAATATTCACCATTCAACGCCATAAGAGTTTCGTGTTTGCCTGATTCAATAAGTCTGCCCTTTTCAAAAACAAGAATATTATCACTTCGTGTTGCACTTGACAGACGGTGTGATATGTAAATAACAGTTTTATCTTTTGTGCCTTCCATAAGATTTTCATACATCTTTGTTTCTGCAATCGGGTCGAGGGCAGAGGAGGGTTCGTCAAGAATGGCAACATCAAAATTTTTAGCAAACATACGTGCAATTGTAACCTTCTGGCTTTCACCGCCTGAAAGTAAAGCACCTTCATCGTCAAATTCTCTTGTAAGGATGGTGTTTTCTTTTTCTTGAAGTGTTTCGATTTTGGAATAAACACCGCTTTGTTTAAGAGCGCTTGTTGCAGTATTGATGTTTGTATCGTCAACTTCCTGAATAAGCACATTTTCTGCCACTGTCATAGCAAAAATTCTGTAATCCTGGAAAACACTTGCGAATTTTTCTCTGTATTTAAGAAGGTCATATTCTTTGATATTGATTCCGTTATACAGAATTTCACCTTCATCAGCGTCATAAAGTCGCATCATAAGCTTTGATAAAGTTGTTTTACCGGCGCCGTTATGACCTACAACAGCAATACTTTCGCCTTTATTGATTTTAAAAGAAACATCTGTAAGGGAATTTTTCTTGTTGCCTGTGTAATGGAAAGAAACATTTTTGAATTCAAGGCTTTCAAATTCACCGGGGATTTTATCGCCGCCTTTAACCTGTGGCTCATAGTCTAAAAATTCGCGGAGATTCTGCACCCATAAGCAGTGCTTCTGCTGCATTGTGAAATAGTAAGCTAACTGATTAAGCTTGTCTCGGCAGTTTGTAATAGCTGAAATAAGAACTGAGAATGATGAAATTTCAATGTTTTCTAAAACTATCAATCTGTAACAGCCATAAGCAAAACCACCTGCAATAGGCACAACCTCACCAAAAAAGTCACTGAGCAATTCAAGCACAGAAATTTTAAGGCCGTATTTTTTAATAGCTTTGATATTGTTGTCAATAGCCTCTTTAAAGCGGCGCTTTACAACTGTAAAAATATTTGTGGTTTTGATTTCTTTTGCAAAATCTTTTAAAAGTACAGTTCTTTTGGTGTAGTCCTTCTGTCTTTCAAAAGGAGTCATAACCTTTTCTTTTTCAAACTCAACAGAGTTACGCTTGATTCTGAAAGCAAGAACAATTACGGGGCAGACAAGAACAACAAGCAGCCACGGGTCGAGATTAAAAAGATAAATTGCAAGGAAAATAATACTCACAACAGAGCCTAATGTCCACGCAGAGCCTTCAATAATTCGTTTAAAACCGCCTTTTTCAACAACCCATGTGGCACGGTTGTAGTTATCAAAAAAGTCAGGGTTTTCATAACATCCAAGCTCAACCTGTTGAGATTTTTCAAAAATCATATTGTTTATGTAGCCTTCACACTTGATTTCGAATTTCTCTCTTACAGGGTGGAAGCAGATATAAGCAAAAAGGTCAACTGCAATTTTGCCGAAAATTATAAGCGCAATTTTAATTGCAAACTCACGGAATGTTCCGCCGCCCTCGATTATGGACAAGGCAGTTTCAAGGAACATAACGTTAAAGACAACGGCATAATAAACATTCTCTGCAATATATGCCAGATAAATTAAAATCATAGAAATCGGTGCACTTTTAAAACCGCATTTAAGCATAAATGCAGTGTTTTTAAAAATATGTGCTTTTGCTTTAAAATCAACGGCGTGTCGCATTTTAGACCTCCTTTATTTAAATGCTTTGGTGTAAGTCTTTGCCCAAAGAGCAACCTTTTTATAATCCCACTTTTTAGGCATGGCAGCGCAGATGGCACCAACCTTGGCAACATCACCAACTGCTGCAAAAAGCTTTTTCAAAAGAACGGTGTTGCTGCATGCAGTTTTAATCTTGCCGGCAATTGCTTTTGGGTCGAGCTTTAATAAGTCGCTGAGTTTATTAAAATCACCTGCAAAGGCAATATCATCTTCGTTGATGATTTCGTTATCAAAAAAGAAGTTGATTTCTTCCGGAGTGAGCTTTAATAAAAAGTATTTCATAGCTTCAAGTGAAGCAAGAGGAGCACCCACCTCTTTATAATATTTAACCTGATAATCCCAGAGAGTTTCAGCGGTGAAAGCCTGGTTTTTATCAGCCGAAACAGTGTCAGCTAAAATTTTTGCTGCGTGGAGGGCATTGGCAATACCTGAGCCGATAAGAGGGATAGGCATAAATGCACTGTCACCGATAGCGGCATATCCGTCAGTAACCATAACTGCCAATGTACGGCGTACGGGGATTTCGGCAAACTGACCGCCGCGAAGTCTTTCGGTACCTATACGCGGATTGGTCTGACGCAGGAAGTCAGTAAAGCGCAGAGCTTCATCAACATCAAAATCTTCAAATCTGCCGATAAGAACATCCGTGTAATCATCTTCGCAGGCAACCCAGCTGATACCCTGAACACCACCTGCAAAAACTGTGATCTTAAATTTTGAATCTACATCACAATCACTGCCTTTGTTATAAAAAG
Source organism: Acutalibacteraceae bacterium (assembly GCA_045126895.1). Classification (GTDB taxonomy): domain Bacteria; phylum Bacillota; class Clostridia; order Oscillospirales; family Acutalibacteraceae; genus CAG-488. Next base: position 9,642 of record JBGVPE010000062.1, read on the forward strand.
CTCTGTAAATTGTGATTTTTTCTTTTCTCCCTACTTCTTTTTCAACAAGAGAATATCCGGGAAGATTTTGCCTTACAGGTGAATTCATACCGCATGCATCAATAACAAGGTCAGCATAAAAATCACCCTTATCTGTGCTGATACCTATAACACGGCTGCCTGACATCAAAGGTGAGTTCACCTTGCAGTCATAAACGATTCTGACGCCTCTTTCAAGGGCATAATTTATAAAATGATTGTAAATATCCTTACGCTCCATTTTAATATCGCGCTTATGAATCGGCACGTGCTGACTAAGGTGCTTTTTCTCATTAGGAGGGTAAAATGACATATCTTCTTTATATTCAAACTTATCGTTATCAGGCATACTCATACCGGCAACTGCAAGAGATTTCGGGTCAAAAATATCGGTCCAGTCGTAGCCGAGAGTACCTTCCGATTTCATCTCATAAACAGTCACGTCATAGCCTTTTTCTGCAAGTAAAGCTGCAGCAGCGATACCGCCATGGCCGAGACCTGCAACAATAATCTTTTTCATAAATATCCCCCCGTACAAATCTATGCAAAGTATATCATTATCATTGATTTAATGCAAGTGAAATTGCAATAAAAACAGAGGTAACTGATGCTACCTCTGTTTATTGATTGTTTTATTTTTCAACGTATTCAATGAGTGTGATTGTGTCACCACTGTATGTAAAGCTTAATTTCGCTGTGGATGAAATATTATACTCAAAAGTTGAACCTGCCTGAGAGGTGCTTTTGCCGTACTTGTTTTTTACATCAGCTACACTCATGCCTACTTTTGCGCCAAGGCTGGTAGCTACGTTAGCTTCATTGAGCTCAATGATATAAATAATATCTGCACCGTTGTTAGCATAAGTGTAAATTGAAAAACCGTCATAGCAATAGATAGTATCGTTGCCGTCATAATGGCAGCTTGGTGCATTCTGAATATCTAACGGCTGACCTAAAGATTTGATGAGAGAGTCTGTGACTTTCATACCGATTTTTAAATCTTTACCTTTGTAACGGAAAGAGCCGCTGTCTTTTGCTTTTACAGATGTGGATACAAGTGCATCTTTTTTTGTTTTAGATGTTGATACTTCTGTTTTTTCTGTTTTACTTGAAGCGCTTGTCTGTTCCTGAGACTGAGCAACGGCATCATCAGCCTTCTGCGAGGTTGTTGATACTGTGGTTGCAGAGGTTGTTTTACCTGCATCGGCAGTTGGTTTCTGCTGATTTGAACAAGCACAGGTTGTTAATAAAATTGCAACTGTAAGAATGGCGATAAAAATTTTTTTACTCATTTTAATTCTCCGTTCGTTAAAATTTTAATTTCTGCATTTTGTGAAATATCTGCCGGCAGATAAGCAGAAAATCCGTATTTTTTGATTTCAGAGGCTACGCTTTCACCCTCAATAAGTTCCTTTTCATATATAGGGAATGATTCAAAATATTGAACCTCATTGTTTTGAGTTACCTTGATGAAAATGTCTGAAATTTCATCACCTGTTTCACCGTATATGTGAGTGTAATTCAGATATTCCCTTGAAGTAAAGCTTAAATCCGAAACTGTCATACCTTGTGAGTCAGCCCTTTTCGGAGCCTCCATAATCGGTGCGCTTTTTAGCAACTCAGGCAGATTTCTTTCAGCCATTTCAATAATAAAGGTGTCGGATTTTTTTAGTGTCAGAGTATTGAATCTGAAAGGCTGAACACGGGTGTATTCAGCTTTTTGAAATTGGTCTGAAAAGAAGGGAAGCAAAGCATTGGTAAAAGAATCACGGTACATCATAAGATTGCCCGTACCGTTCTGGTTAAATGTTTTGATGTTTATATCATCGTTACTGTGAAATGATGATGTGTAGTCAAAATCAAAACTCTTGTTATAAATTATCTGTTCATCAAGATAATTAAGCTTAGGGAAAATCATATCGTCAAGGTCACCACGCCAGGAATATTCTTTTGATGTGGTGATTTTACTGTAATCTGTGCATTCAATACCAAGATGATTCATAACAGCGGTGAAATAAATCTGTGCACCAAGGTTGTTCCAATGAGAATCTCTTTTGTGGTATGTGATTTCTTCACTTTGCTGTAATGCAGGTAAAACATCAAGATAGTACGATTTATTTTTAAGAGCTGAGCCAAGTAATTCATAATTGGTAGGGGTGTCAGCCTCTATGTAATAGTAAGGCATATATTCAGGGTAAACGGTGTTTTTGTTAGGCGCTACCGAAAAAACAAGCTTACCGCCGTTTTTCTCAACTGTTTCGTTTATAAGGTCAAGGGTTTTTACTATTGAGCTGACCTCTTTTTGGGTGAAGACGCTTTTGCCGGTATAGTCATTAAGCGTGTCGGCAAAATAAAGCCAGTCATCTTTGCCTACAATAACATTTTCCTGAGTGGAGGAGCCGAAAACCTTTGCCTGAATAACACTCCACAATGTAACAAGGTCGCTTCTGAAAGAAAAATGTTCTGTCAGGTAAGTGTTCAGCTGAGATGTGTAGTTCATATTAAATCCGTCTTCCTGCGAGTAGAGGACAGGCTTTTCAGAAAGCTCACGCTTTTCTGCAGATTCTTCTTCAGCAAAAAAGGGCATTGTAAAAACAGGGATAACACAAACTACAACAAAAACAATAATAAAAACAAGTTTCAATATTTTTTTCATTGTAAAATCCTCGAAGATTAAAATCTGAAATAAATAAAGGGACTGTATGAATTAGAAGCAAGTACAAAAACACATACAGCAAGAAGTCCGAGCGCAACAGCATAACTGCCTGCATTTACGATTGTGTTTATGGTTGCAGGTTTGCTTTGCATAAAAGAACGGACCTTTTCTGTAACAGGTAAGCTTGCTATACAAGCAACTGCAAAAACAGTAACAATATACGGTGTCATATATTCTGAACAATCGGCAATTCCCATTGTAAAAGCAGATGGGGTAAACATTGTTTTGATATAATCCAGAGCATAAGAAAGTGAGTCTGCTCTGAAAATTGTAAAGCCGATAATCACAGCCAATAAAGTATAAATGTGTCTGACAAAACCAAGCTTTATTTTATTGACAGGGATGATATTTGCTCTTTCAAGAATTATCAGTATTCCGTTATAAAGCCCCCAGACAACAAAGGTGAAGTTTGCACCGTGCCATAAGCCTGTAAAGAGGAAAACAATCATCAGGTTAAGATATGTACGGGCTTTACCTTTTCTGTTGCCACCCAAAGGGATATATAAATACTCTCTGAACCATGTGGAAAGGGAGATGTGCCATCTGCGCCAGAATTCACCGATACTTGATGAAATATAAGGGAAATTAAAGTTTTCTTTAAAATCAAAGCCCATCATTTTGCCAAGGCCGATAGCCATATCACTATAACCGCTGAAGTCGAAATAGATCTGAATTATATAGAAAACAGCACCGATCCATGCACAATATGCTGACATTGAGTCGGGAGTCAATGCAAAGATTTCATCAACAACCTTTGCCATTATATCAGCAATCAAGAGCTTTTTTGAAAGACCGATGATGAATCTTCTTACACCTGCCGAAACATTGTCTGCTGTCAGCTTTCTTGCTTCAAGCTGGTCCATAACATCGTGGTATTTTACAATAGGACCTGCAATAAGCTGAGGGAAAAGGGAAATATATAAAAGCAGATTAAAGAAGTTTCGCTGAACAGAGTTTTTATCTCTGCTCACATCTATAACATAAGATAAAATCTGGAATGTGAAGAAAGAAATTCCGATTGGCAGATGAACAGAAATCTCAGGTATATCAAGTTTTGTAACAGAAGCAAAAATCTCTGCAAAAAAGCCTACATATTTATATGCGAAAAGCATACCGAGATTCAGTATGACGGCTATTGCCGTGATAAGCTTTCTGTTTGAATAAAATTTACTGATTGCAAGACCCAACAGCCAGTTTACAAGCACAGAGCCTATCATAAGCAACACATACAGTTGCTCACCCCAGGCATAAAAGAGAAGACTTGCAGCAATCAGCAAAAAGTTTTTTGCTTTTTTACCGGGCATCAACATATAAAGAATGTAAACAACAGGTAAAAACAAAAACAAAAAGGTTACTGAACTAAAAACCAATTTTCATTCCTCCGGATTAGTTGGCAGGCAGGCTTGAAGCGTTCCACTTATAGCCTTTTGAAACAAGCTGCTCTTCTGTTAATTTGAAGCCGTCACTGTATGTAGGGTCAACATAATACCAGCCATCACTGAATTTAACATAAAGCCAACGGTGTTCGTTACCTCTGTGGCTGAGACCCGAAACATAATATGACTGATAACCTGCACGCTGATAAAGCAGATGAGCTAATGATGCAAAATGCCAGCAAGCACCTCTGCCTGTGTTGATAGCCTCAATTGCTCTTGCTTCATGGCTTGAGCCTTCGGGCTTGTATTTGTATGTCAGGGTTGACCTTGTTGCGCTGAATATAGCGTTAGGTGAACGGCCGTTTTCACTAAGGATAAAATCAAGGAACGCATTGAGGTTAGATGCTTTACATGATGATTTTTTCGCAACACCGTCAGATCCCAGGTGATAAATACCAATATCAGTATTTTTCTGCATCACACCTTCAGCGTCAAAATAATATTTGTTGCCGCCGATAGTTTTCCAACCCTTTACGGTAGCACCGTTTGAGCCGTAATAATACTTGTTACCGCCGATCATTTCCCATCCGGAATGGATAACACCGTTATCATCAAAATAATACACACTGCCTGAGATAGTCTGTTTGCCGGTTACTTTCTGATTGTTTCTGAAGTAGTATTTCTTACCGCCTAATGTTACCCAGCCTTCAGCCAATGCGCCGCTATCTAAAAAGAAGTATGATTTGCCGTCAATAGTTTTTGTGCCTGTGTGTTTGCCGCCGTTTGGGAGATAATAATATTTTTTACCGCTGATAGTCTGCCAGCCTGTCTGACTGATACCGTTTTTGAAATAAAATGCTTTTGAGTCAACTGTCATAACTCCGTTGGCTGTTGTGCCGGAGCTTGTGAAATAATATTTTTTGCCGTCAATCGTCTGCCAGCCTTTAACAGCCTTGCCTTCTGCGTCAAAATAATATCTGTTGCCGCCTGAAGTCTGCCAGCCTGACTGAAAAATGCCGTCTTTAAAATAATATTTTGCATTACCCACGGTTGCAAGTCCCTGAGCAGTAACGCATGAATCAAGGAAATAATACTTTTTGCCGTCAATTGTCTGCCAGCCTTTAACAGCTTTGCCTTCAGCGTCAAAGTAATATTTTTTACCGCTGATAGTCTGCCAGCCGGTCAGCATTGAGCCGTCAGCATCAAAAAATCTCAACACACCGTCAACATTGTGAAGACCTGACTGCAAAAAGAGGTTTTTGAAATAGTAGGTTTTATCACCGTGCTTAACAAGGCCGTTTGCCGCACCGTTTTCGGTAAAAAGATAAGTTCCTTCATCGGTTTTGTCAAAGCCCGTTATTGAAAGTCCGTTCTCTGCAAATTTATAAAGCTTATCTTCTATAGTAAGGTAACCTGTTGCGCAAGAGCCGTCTTCGTGATAATAATAACGCTCGTTATCACGGGCAACCCAGCCGTAAAGAAGCATACAGGTTGCTTCGTCAAAGCGGTATGTTTTACCGTCAAGCTGTAAAGCACCTTTCTGAAGGGAGCCGTCTTCTGTAGCGTAATATTTGTTGCCGTCATGCTCTATCCAACCAAAATCAAGATATTCATCTTTGCCGAAAAAGTAGCTTTCGCCATCAACTTCAATAATACCTACCGCATAGGCTTTTTCATCTGAAAGGCGGTATTTGAAGCCCTCCTCATAAGAATGCCAACCCGGTGCAAGATAATTTATATAATAATAAACGCCGGAGGCTATTGCAGCAGCAACTATAACAGCTGCGACTGAGATTATAATGATTTTTACTTTTTTGCTGAGCTTTTTCACCTGATGTTCCCCCGTATAAAAAATCATAAAAATTATATAATATTTGCAGCAATATTTCAATATTAAAAATATAAAAAGGTGGCGCAAATCATAGATTTGCACCACCTTTGTAAGCTTTTATCAATAACCGTATTTTTCTCTGAATTCTTCTCTGCTGTTTCTTGTGATGATATTTTCACCGTCAAAAATCAACAGGCAGTATGCGTGGCCCGGTTTTTTGCCTTGCTCAAACCATTCAGCAAATGCACGCTGCATACTTGTTTTTCTCGGGAGCTCATTGACAGGCTTGTTAGCGTCTGCGCCAAAAACTCTCCATGCATCGCCGAAGTCATAAGTTCTTGTGATGTCCAACGGCTCAAAATCAAGTAAGAAATCGCTTACATTTGAGTTTTCAGGGAGGATGTTAAGGTTGTCAGGGTAAAGAAGCCATGAGCTGCAGCAGAAGTAAGCGTGCTTGCCCGGGAATCTGTCTTTGAAAAACTCATAGGCTTTTTTGTAAGAATCCAATCTTACATCATATGTAAGACCGCCGAGATGTGAAGGGATGTGCATACCTACAACAAACTCACTGTCTTTGATTACAACATCGTGTTCACAATAAAGCTCTGTGCAGAAGTCGCTGAGCTCATACTGGAATCGGCCTAAACCGAAACGCTCCAATTTATAGAAAGGAAGGAACCAGCCTTCAACGAAAGTACCCCAGATGTCGTGGTTTTCTTTACATTCAAGCATTTTAACCTTAAGGTCGATGATGGTGTTCCAATAAATATCTTCACTGATACCTTCTTTTTTATATGCTGCAAGCAAAGGCTTTGTGCAGTTAAGTAAAAGAACAAGATTTATAGTATAAACGTGTTCATCAATCAACTCTGAAATGGCTTTGATTTTATCTGAAAAATCATGGAAATTTTTCTTCTTCAACCAATAAGCCTTGTAGATTGAATCGTATAATTTGTCAGCTTTTTCGTTTGCTAAAATTTTTTCTTCAGTTCTTATAAGAACTTCTTTTGCCTCTGCAGGATATTCTTGTTTATCCATAACCAAGAGGGCGTGTTTATAATTTTTCATAATATCACCTCATAGACAACATTATATAACAGTTTAAAGACAATTTCAACCAAAAAGCAAAATTAAGCCATCTGAATTGAACAGATGGCTTAAAACGGATTAAGTATTAAAGATTATAGTATTTATCAAACTCAGCAGGGTGAGGGATAGCTGCAAGCTGACGGCATTCTTCACGCTTTGTTTTGATGAAGTTGTTGATAAGCTCTTCAGGGAATACACCGCCTGCTGTAAGATAATCATGGTCAGCTTCAAGAGCATCCAATGACTCTTCAAGTGAAGTCGGCAAGTGATGAAGCTTAGCTTTTTCTTCATCGCTGAGGTGATAAAGGTTCATATCATATGGACCCCAACCGTTTGCATGTGGGTCAATCTTGTTTTTAACACCGTCAAGACCTGCCATAAGAATAGCTGCATAGCAGAAATACGGGTTACATGTAGCGTCAGGGTTGCGAAGCTCAAAACGGCGCTTGTCAGGGCTTTTTGCATAAGCAGGGATACGGATAACAGCACTGCGGTTTGAAGTAGCATAACCAACTGTAACAGGTGCTTCAAAGCTGGGAACAAGGCGTTTGAAAGAGTTGGTGCTTGGGTTTGTCAAAGCGCAGAGTGATGCGATATGCTTAAGAAGACCGCCCATAAAGTAATGTGCAGTTTCGCTAAGACGTGCATAACCGTTATCATCAGAGAAAACAGGCTCACCGTCTTTAAGAAGAAGCATATGAACGTGCATACCGCTGCCTGCTTCACCATAAATCGGTTTTGGCATAAATGTAGCAGTTTTGCCGTATTTCATAGCTGTGTTATGAATGATATATTTAATCATCATAGTAGCGTCTGCCATTTTTGACATCTGACCTAACTGAGGCTCAATTTCAAACTGACCTGAAGCAGCAACCTCAGGGTGATGATAGTTGATTTCGATATCAGCATCTTTCATGTGCATACACATTTCACTGCGGCATTCATAAGCCTGGTCAAAAGGTTTTGCGATGTGGTAAGCCTTCTGCTTAGGTACGATACAGCCTCTGCCTTCGGTACCGCTGTTCCAATAAGACTGCTGAGTGTCAAGTGAAACGCCGATGCTGTTTGGCTGAACCTCCCAGCCCACTTCGTCAAAGAGATAGAATTCAAATTCAGGAAGAATGAGCATAGTGTCAGCAATACCTGAATCTTTCATATACTGCTCAGCAGCTAAAACGATGTTACGTGGATATTGTGCAAGGGGACGGTTTTCAGGGTTAGCAATAATCATTGCGTTACCTGTCATTGATAATGTAGGGATTGAGCAGAATGGGTCGATAACAGCTGTGTCAGGGTCAGGGATGAATACCATGTCGCTTTTTTTCAACTACAGCATAACCGTAGTTGGATGCGTCAAAGCCGATACCGCTTTTCATTGTATCTTCTGAAAAGTTTTCAGCAGGGATAGTAACATGACGGTACTGACCGTTGATGTCAACCATTTTAAAGTCGACCATTTTAATATCCTTTTCTTTGATAAGAGCTAAAATATCTTGAATGCTCTTTGCCATAAAAAACCACTCCTCTTAGTAGATTTACTAAAGTATATCAACTTTTTTTCATAAGTCAATGATTGATATAAATCAACAAAAATAAAAATCTGCCGACAACTGCCGACAGATAGAGTATAATTATTTTGCCATAAGCTCGTCGATTGTAGGCATAGATGCATCAGCGCCAACACGGCTGACGGCAATACTGCCTGCTTTGTTGCCCATATCACATGCTGCAAAAATATCACCGCTGCGCTTGAACTCTAACGCCATAGCTGCAGTGAAGCTGTCACCGGCTGCTGTAGTATCAACAACATCGGCAGGGTACGGGGGCATAAGCTTAAGGTTTTCACCGTCCCACACAGAACAACCTCTTGAACCTAACTTGATAACGATAAATTCAGCTTTGCTTCTTTCTTTGAGAATTTTTGAAGCTTTAAGGATTGTTTCATCGTCTTCCGGTAAAATGCCCGTAAGAGCCAGAGTTTCACTTTCATTAGGTGAGATGATAGTAGCGCCTGCCATTTTTTCAAGGTCAAAAGGCTTTGCAGGGCCGCAGTCGATAACAGTTGTGATGTTTTTCTCTATGGCACGGTTTACACATTCAATAACCACATCCTGCGAAGTTTCAAACTGAACCAAAAGAAGGTCAAGGTTATCATCAATGCATGAAGCGGCGTGTGAAGGCTGGATTTCTGCATTGGCTCCTTCATAAACAACAATTCTGTTTTTGCCTTCTGAGTCAAGAATTATGGCGGCAAGACCTGTTGAAGAACCGTTTTGCTCTACACCCGAAACATCGATGTTGTTTTTTATAAGGTTTTCAAGAAGCTTGGTTCCGTTTGTGTCGTTGCCAACCTTACCTATCATTTTTGTTTTTGCCGAAAGTCTGGCAAGTCCGATTGCCTGGTTAGCACCCTTGCCGCCGTTGGCGTAACTGTAACGGGTGCCTAAAACATTTTCACCTTCCTGAGGGATTTTGTCCATTTCAAGAACTATATCCATATTTATACTACCGACAACTGCAGCGTTAATATTACTATACATATTGTGCCTCCGTAGTTTAAAGTACAGCTCTGAATTCTGAGGCAGACTGGCTCATATCCTTGCCGTTGATAAAAAGACCGCTTGTGCCTAATACAAAAATATCTGCACCGCAGCGGCTGAGCTTTCTGCCGTTTTCAAGGGTTATATTGCCGTCAACTTCAATGAGCATTTCGGGATATTCCTCTTCTTCAAAGATACGGCGGGTATGTGTAACCTTCTGCTCAGCGCCTTCAAAAATCTTTTGACCGGCAAATCCCGGGGTTACGGTCATAACAAGCGCCATATCAATAGTGTCTGCAAATTCTCTGTAAAGGTTTGCATCGGTCAGTGGGTTAATAGCCAACCCTGCTTTGCAGCCTTTTTGGCGAATCTGAGTGAGTGTATCGCGTACGTTACTGTCAGCCTCATAATGAACGCAGATAATGTCATCTTCACTGAGATTCATTCTGTCAATAAAACGGGCAGGGTTACTGACCATCATATGAACATCAAGAGGGATATCTGTGATTTTTTTGAGCTGATTTACAAAATCAAAGCCCAATGTGATATTCGGCACAAAGTCACCGTCCATCAAATCAACATGCAGGTAGTCGATACCTGCTTTTTCAAGCTCTGCAACAGATTTTTGCATATCCATAAGGTCAGCGCACATTACAGAAGCTGATAAAAACTTTTTCATAAAATAAGCACCTCGGTTTAATACAGATTCAACAACTTCTATTGTAACACTTTTATACACGAAATCAATAAAAAACCTAAAATTCAAGTATCGACAAACTGAAAAAGATATGATACACTGTTAAAGACAAAGCTGGTCTTTGCATATAAAATGTTAAGAGGACAATAATTATGAAAAAAAATACGCTTTATTTCGGTGAATTTAAACAGTATGATAAAGTCTTTATCACAGATGCTGACGGTGTTGATATTGCTAATGTAACATCTGTTGCTTTTGACGGTGAAAAGCTTTATATCGCCCAGCCTGACTGCCTTGTTGAATATGCACAGGGTAAAACAAAAAATATAAATGTAAAAGCTTCAAAGCTTTTTTCAAAAAAAGGCAGACTTTTTGCTGCAATCGGCAACTCTCTTGCTGAAATCAAAAACGGTAAGGTTAAAAAGCTTGCTGATTTTGATGCTCCGGTTGTAGATATATCAGTAGCTCTTGATAAATCAATGTGGCTTATTACAGAGTCAAAGCTTTATCTTGCCCAAGATGATGAGTTTACAGAGGTTGTGGATCTCCCTGAAGAAACTGTTTGCCTTGCAGCACTTGATAATAAATCAAAATACGGTGAAACAGTTTATGTAGGCTCAGCTGTTGAGGGGCTTCTTTCTCTTAAAGGTAAGCGTCGTCATTGGGCAGAGCTTCTTCCTGATGCAACAGGTGTACTGAGCAAAAAAATCAATTCTATTGCAATTGATGCTCTCGGTCATCTCTGGGTAGGCTCTGATGAAGGTCTTAATATTTATGACGGTAAAAATTATTGGTTCAACGGCAACGATTTTTACTCAGTACCTGCAGGTTCATTCAACGATATGTTCTTTGCTGAAGACGGCAAAAAGTATTTTGCAACCAACACAGGTATCGTAACTCTTATCGAAGGCAAAATTTCATATTTTTCTTTCGGTGCATGGCTTATGCATCCGACTGTTACAAAAATCACTGTTTCTGATAAAGGTACTATTGCAGCTGTAACACCGAGAGGAATCAGTCTTATCACAGTTAAATATATGACTCTTGAAGAAAAAGCAGCTTATGTTGACTCTTTCTCAGAAAAATACTTCACAAGAAATGAAGGTTATCATGTTTCAAGAGTGCTTAAAAAATACGGTGACATTGATTCAGGTGTGCTCCTTAATTCTGATAATGACGGTCTTTTTACAGGTCTTTATTGTGCAAGTCAGTGCTTCAGATATAAAGTAACAGGTGATGAACAGGCAAAGGCTAATGCAAAAAGAGCAGTTGAGGCTATGATTAAGCTCACTGAGGTTACAGGAAGACCGGGCTTCACCGCAAGAGCTACAAGATACTCACACGAAGAAAACTTCGGCACAGGCGTGAGAGAAGAGTGGCATTACTGCGAAGATAACCCTGATTGCGAGTGGCTCGGCGAAACATCAAGCGATGAGATGACAGGCCATTACTTTGCTTACGGTATTTATTATGACCTTGTTGCTGATGAAGATGAGAAAAAGAAAATCGCACAGGTTGTTAAAACAATCACCGACCATATCCTTGAAAACAACTTCCACCTTACAGATGTTGACGGTGTGCCTACAACATGGGCAAACTGGGAGCCTGAGCTTCTCAACAATGATGACAGATGGTTCTATGAAAGAGGCACAAATTCATTAGAGATGCTTTCTTTCCTTAAAACTACATACCACGTTACAGGTGAAGAAAAATATAATGAAGTTTTTGATATGCTCATAAATAAATATCACTATGCAATGAACTGTATGCAGTATAAAATCGAAGACGGTCATGTTGCTCACATTGATGACCAGCTTGATTTTACAAACATCTATCCGCTTCTTATTTATACTGACAATGAAGCTCAGAAAGAGATCTTTAAAATGGGTCTTAATCACCATTTTGAGTATGAAAAGGTTGAACGCTCACCAATGTTCAACATCGTTTACGGCTCATTGACAAATAACAGCTGTGATATTGAAAATGCAGCAAAATCATTATCTGAAATCAATCTTGATTTCATCAGATGGCCCGCTTATAACAGTTACAGAAAGGATATTGTATGGGATACAGAGCAGGAAGCAAAAGGTATTCCGGCTCAGCTTAAATATCCTGTTGAGTATTCTTCAAGAGTGCTTGTTCATTATGACGGCAACCAGTTTGTATGTGATTCAGGCGCAGAGGAGTTTGTTAACATCAATAACAAAATCGTCAATTGCACATCTACACTTCCAAGTTCAGGTGCAACAGGTATGTCTGCATCAATGCCTTATATCTACCTTCTTCCTTATTGGATGGGCAGATATCACGGCCTTTTAGGTGACTGATAAAATCTAACAAAAATCCCACTGATATTCGCCGGTTGTTGATAAGGAAGCATTTCCTTAAAATATGACCTTTTGGCACAATAATGCGTTAAAACTCCCCGATATGCGTCAGCATTATCGGGGAGTTTTGCCTTTTCTTGTATCCAAAATTTATATTTTAAGGTGCT
>JBGVPE010000063.1:0-8435 GCA_045126895.1 Acutalibacteraceae bacterium
ACTGCGGCAGATATTATCAAAATAGCTATGGTGAATGTTTATAACCGATTAAACAATGAAAAGCTTAAAGCAAAGCTTATTATGCAGGTGCATGACGAAATTATTGTTGAAGCACCTGATGATGAAGTTGTAAAAGTCAAAGAGATTCTGACTCAGGAAATGGAAAATGCCTGCTCAATGAAGGTTCGTCTTATCGCTGATGCTAATTCCGGTCAGACCTGGTACGAGGCGAAAGGTGACTGATTATGCATATAACTTTTGTATGTACGGGTAACACTTGCAGAAGCCCTATGGCTCAAGGTCTTTTTGAGAAAATAATAAAAGACAGAAACCTTGAAAATATTACTTGCTCAAGCTGCGGAATATACGCTTACAGCGGTGATTGTGCGAGTGAAAACGCTGTTAAGGCTGCAGCAGAATTGGGTGCAGATATTTCTTTGCACAGAAGCCGCAGCTTTTCACCGTATATTTCAGATGAAACTGATTTGTTTGTCTGCATGACCGAAAATCACGCGACTTTGCTCAGAACGATAGTTGACCCTTCAAAGGTTACTGTTCTGGGTGATGGAATATCTGACCCCTACGGCGGTGATTATGAAACATATCTTAACTGCGCAGAAGAAATAAATTCTCACCTTGAAATTCTTACTGATAGACTTATAATGGAAATAGTCAGCTTTGATGAATCAAGTGTTGAGGGGATAGCCGAGCTTGAAAAAGAATGCTTTTCTGCACCGTGGAGTGTGGAATCAATCCGAGCCGAACTTGAAAATGATAATGCTCACTTCCTTGTTGCAAAAGCAGGGGATAAGGTGATAGGTTATATGGGTGTGCACGAGATTGCAGGTGAAGGATATATTGCAAATATTGCAGTCAGCGGCAAATACCGCAGAATGAAAATCGGGTCAGCCCTGATGTCAAAGGCTGAGGCTGATGCCAAATCAAGAGGATGTGAATTTATTTCTCTTGAAGTAAGACAAAATAATCATGCTGCGATTTCACTTTATGAAAAAAGAGGATATACCGTCAGAGGTGTGCGTAAGAATTTTTATTCAAACCCAACTGAAGACGGAGTTATAATGACATTGGAGTTATAATTATGAAAATTTTAGGAATTGAATCATCATGTGACGAAACAGCTGCATCTGTTGTTGTTGACGGCAGAGAGGTGCTTTCTAATGTAATTGCATCGCAGGTAGAAGAACATAAAATCTATGGCGGAGTTGTGCCTGAAATTGCATCGCGACGTCACGCTGAGGCTATAAGCGGGGTTGTTAAAGCTGCCCTTGATGATGCAGGTTGTACAATTGACGATATAGATGCCGTTGCCGTTACATATGCACCGGGTCTTATAGGTGCGCTGTTGGTAGGTGTTAATTTTGCAAAAGGTCTTTCTTTTGCTGCAGATAAACCGCTTGTACCTGTTCATCACCTGCGCTCACATATTGCATCGAACTATATTACTCACAGTGAGCTGAAGCCGCCTTTCTTATGCCTTGTAGTTTCAGGCGGACACAGCCATATAATTGATGTTAAAGATTATACTGATTTTAAGGTTATAGGTTACACTCACGATGACGCGGCGGGTGAAGCTATGGATAAAGCTGCAAGAGCTATGGGCCTTCCTTACCCCGGCGGACTTAATATGGACAAAGCTTCAAAAGACGGTAATCCGAAGGCTTATAAATTACCTCATCCCAGAGTTGACGGTGCACCTTATGATTTCAGTTTTTCGGGTCTTAAGACGGCAGTGCTTAATATAATCAACAATTCAAAACAAAAGGGCGAAGAAATCAGTGTTCCTGATCTGGGTGCGTCTTATATGAACGCAGTTGTTGATTGTCTTGTTGTGAATGTGGAGAAAGCCGCTGAAGATTCGGGTTATAAGAAAGTTGTTCTGGCAGGCGGTGTTTCTGCTAACTCAGTTCTTCGTAAAAGAATGGAAGAGCTTTGTGCAAAGAAGAAATGGGATCTTTGTTATCCTGAGCTGAAATATTGCGGAGATAACGGTGCTATGGTTGCTTCACAGGGTTATTATGAATTTCTTGACGGAAATATTGCTCAGCTTGATTTGAATGCGGTGGCAAGTAAGCCTATAGATGAGGAGTGATTTTTGGTGGATAACAGAGATTGGTTCAGACAAGCCGGTTACGGTATGATGGCTCATTGGGGTCTGTATTCTTTGCTTGGCGGTGAATGGCGTGGCAAACGTGTGCTTGATTATGCAGAGTGGATTCAGAGCTGGTGTGCTATACCAAACAGGGAATACGAAATGTTGGCTAAAAGCTTTAATCCTGTTTATTTTAATGCAGATGAGTGGATTAAATTAGCAAAAGACAGTGGAATGAAATATTTTGTTTTCACTTCAAAGCATCATGACGGATTTGCTATGTATCACTCTAAAGCAGATTCTTTTAATATAGTTGATGCAACCCCTTTCGGCAGAGATGTAACAGCTGAGCTTGCAGAGGCTTGTTATAAATATGGTTTGAAGTTCGGGCTTTATTATTCTCAGGAGCTTGATTGGCACCACCCTCACGGCGGAGGTTACAGTAATCTTTCAGGCTGTTCAGGCTCATCGTGGGATAATAACTGGGATTATCCTGACAGAAGCAAAAAAGATTTTTCGATTTGCTTTGAAGAAAAAATTAAGCCTCAGGTCAAGGAGATTTTAACAGGCTACGGTGACCTTTGTCTTATATGGTTTGATGTACCTCATACTATTACACCGGAGCAAAGCCTTGAGCTTAATCATCTTGTTAAAGAGTATCAGCCTGACTGTCTTATAAATTCAAGAATAGGCAACGGTGCTTATGATTATGTTTCGTTAGGTGATAATGAATATCCCACTGAGCGCCCTGCAAATATAAAGGATTCTGATTTTAACAGTATTGACGGTTTTAAGTATTCGCCTTACAATCTTTATGAAACTGCAGGTACGCTTAACAGCTCATGGGGTTTTAAGTATTATGACCAGAATTGGATAACTTCTGAAGATATAATTGAAAGAAGAGAAAGATTGAATTCGTTAGGTATAAATTATCTGCTTAATGTAGGACCTGACGGTTTAGGAAGAATCCCGTCTTTTTCTCAGGAAGTCCTGCTTAAAGCTAAAAAAGACTAAGAAAAAGCACTATGCGTCAATGGCGATGCATAGTGCTTTCTGATTTTTTTGACCTTTCTTGATTTTTTACAAATTATTCACATTTATCTATTGACAACGGGCAAAATAGAATGTATATTATTAACAGAGTTAGCACTCAATGGTAAGGAGTGCTAATTGTGTTAAAGGCGGTGATGAAATGGAATTGAGTGAGCGTAAGCAAAAGATACTCGGCGCTGTTATTGAGCAATATATCAAAACGGGTGAGCCTGTAGGCTCAAAGTCCTTGCTTGCAGCTCTTGATATGTCTGTTTCATCAGCAACGGTGCGTAATGAAATGGCAGAGCTTGCAGCTTTAGGCCTTCTTGAACAGCCGCACACATCAGCCGGCAGAATACCAACTAACGAAGGTTACCGATATTATGTTGATAACCTTATAGTCAACCGTCAGATTGATGAATCTTTACGCAGACGCATTCAGGCAGGTGTCAGCTCAAGCTTATCGGACCCTGAGAAGCTTATTGAAAAAGCAGGGGAGATTCTTGCTGATTTAACCGACTGCGCTGCAATCAGCACCACCCCTTCGGGTGACGGAGCGTTTATCAGACGGGTTGAAGTTGTGCCTGTAGGCACAAGAACAGCTATGGTTGTTCTCATGACATCAACCGGTGTTATCAAAAGTAAGGTATGCAGAAGTGATGTTGACTTCAATGCTTCAATTTTAGAAAGCTTTTATAATGTAGTCAAAGCCTCGTTTGTAGGTAAACCTCTTGATGAAGTTGATACTGCTATGATGCAGACCCTTGTGGCTTCGTTAGGTGTTGAGGTTTTTAATCTGCTTCCGTTAGTGACAGCTGTTTCTGACTTGGCGCAGGAGGCTGCGCATACAGATGTAGTGTTGGGCGGTCAGTCAAATTTGCTGCATTATACCAACTATTACGGAAATACAGCTTATGAATTGCTTGAGTTTCTGCGCCGTGATGAGCCGTTGAGTAAGCTCTTGTCATCAGCGTCTGATAATAAAGGTGTTGATGTA
The DNA here is from genome assembly GCA_045126895.1 of Acutalibacteraceae bacterium. Taxonomy (GTDB): domain Bacteria; phylum Bacillota; class Clostridia; order Oscillospirales; family Acutalibacteraceae; genus CAG-488. The sequence goes on from JBGVPE010000063.1 coordinate 4,140, forward strand.
AAAATCGGTAGTGAGAATCCGTACAGACAGCTTATGAAGTCCAGTGTTATCGTCTCAAATTATAATGTTGACGGTAATCGCAGAGGGTCAATCGGCATAATAGGCCCTACAAGAATAGATTATGCCAATCTTATTCCCAGCGTCAAATATCTCACTGATTTGGTCGGTGAGCTTCTGACCCAGACTTTTAAAGAAGAATGAAAGGATTGAATAAAATGGCTAAAGATAAAAAGGCTAAGGCTGCTGAGGCTGAAGATACCAAGGCAACTGTTGAAGAGGTAAAAGAGCCAACTGCCGAAGAAAAATTACAGGCAGAGCTTAACGAGAAAAATGATCAGCTTTTAAGAATGGCTGCTGAATATGATAACTTCCGTAAACGCTCACAGCGTGAAAAAGAATCACTTTATGCAGAATGCAAATCATCAGTAGTCAAAGATCTTCTCCCTGTTATCGATAACTTTGAGCGTTGTGTTGCACCCGGTGATGACACAAGCTATGAAGATTACAAAAAGGGTGTAGAGCTGACATACAAGCAGTTTTGTGAATCTCTCAAAAAGCTTGGTATTGAGGTTTTTGGTGAAGTCGGTGAAACCTTTGACCCTAATCTTCACAACGCAGTGATGCACACTGAAGACGAAAATTTACCTGAAAACTCAATTTCAAATGTCCTTATGAAAGGCTATAAAATAGGTGATAAAATTATTCGTGCCGCTATGGTAGCGGTTGCTAACTAATTTTAAAATATATAAATTACTATATCGGAGGAAAATATTATGGCAAAAGTAATCGGTATCGACTTAGGTACAACAAACTCATGCGTAGCAGTTATTGAAGGCGGCGAGCCTGTTGTTATCGCAAATGCAGAGGGTGCAAGAACAACACCGTCAGTAGTAGGTTTCGGCAAATCAGGCGAAAGAATGGTTGGCCAGGTTGCAAAGCGTCAGGCTATCACAAACCCTGACCGTACAATCGTATCAATCAAACGTCAGATGGGTACTGACTATAAAGTAACAATTGACGATAAAAAATACACACCGCAGGAGATTTCTGCTATGGTGCTTCAGAAACTTAAGGCTGATGCAGAAGCATATCTTGGTGACAAAGTAACAGAGGCTGTTATCACAGTTCCTGCATACTTCACAGACTCACAGCGTCAGGCAACTAAAGACGCAGGCAGAATTGCAGGTCTTGAAGTTAAGAGAATTATCAACGAGCCTACAGCAGCTGCTCTTGCTTACGGTATTGATAAAGAAACTGACCAGAAGGTTATGGTTTATGACCTTGGCGGCGGTACATTTGACGTTTCAATCATCGAGATGGGTGACGGTGTTCAGGAAGTTCTTGCAACAGCAGGTAACAACCGTCTCGGCGGTGATGACTTTGACCAGAGAGTTATCGACTGGATGGTTGACGAATTCATGAAATCAAACGGCGTATCTCTCAAAGGCGACAAAATGGCTATGCAGAGATTGAAGGAAGCTGCAGAAAAAGCTAAGATCGAGCTTTCAGGCGTAACTTCATCAGATATCAATCTTCCTTATATTACTGTTGATGCAACAGGTCCTAAACATCTTGAACTTACACTTACAAGAGCTAAGTTCAACGAGCTTACAGCTGACCTTGTTGAAGCTACAATGGGTCCTGTTCGCCGTGCAATCAGCGACTCAGGCCTCAGCACAAGTGAAATCGATAAAGTTCTTATGGTTGGTGGTTCTTCAAGAATCCCTGCAGTTCAGGAAGCAATCAAGAAATTCATCGGCAAAGATCCGTTCAAAGGCATTAACCCTGACGAATGTGTAGCAATCGGTGCTGCTATTCAGGCAGGTGTTCTCGGCGGTGAAGTTAAAGGTCTTCTTCTTCTTGACGTTACTCCGCTTTCACTTGGTATTGAAACAATGGGTGGTATCAACACAAAGATTATCGACAGAAACACAACTATCCCTGTTAAGAAGAGCCAGATTTTCTCAACTGCAGCTGATAATCAGCCATCAGTAGAGGTTCATGTTCTTCAGGGTGAAAGAGAGTTTGCTAAAGATAATAAAACCCTCGGCGTATTCCACCTTGACGGTATTCTCCCTGCACGCCGCGGTGTGCCTCAGATCGAAGTAACATTCGACATCGATGCTAACGGCATCGTTCACGTTTCAGCTAAAGACCTTGGCACAAACAAAGAGCAGTCAATTTCAATCACATCTTCAACAAATATGTCAAAAGAAGATATTGAAAAAGCTGTTCAGGAAGCAGAGCAGTTTGCTCAGGAAGATAAGCAGCGCCGCGAAGAGATTGACACACGTAACAACGCTGACCAGCTTGTATATCAGTGTGAAAAAATGCTCAGTGAAGAGGGCGACAAGTTCCCTGAAGCTGACAAGGCTGAAATCACTTCAAAGGTTGACGCTCTCAAAGAGGCTCTTAAGGGTGAAGATATCAATCTCATCAGAACAAAGCAGGATGAGCTCCAGGCAAAATTCTATGAAATCAGCGAAAAAATGTATCAGGCAGCTCAGCAGGCTCAGGCAGCACAGGGTGCAGACCCTGCAGGTGCAGCAGGCGGTGCTGATGAAAACGGCTACTATGACGCTGACTTCAAAGATGTAACAGGCGAATAATTTAATCTTATTCAATCCATCCGTTCCGTCGTTTTTCGGCGGAACGGCTTGAAATGTAAGGAGCAGTTATTATGGCCGCAGAAAAAAGAGATTATTATGAAGTCCTCGGCTTACAAAAAGGCGCGAGTGATGATGAAATAAAAAAAGCATACAGAAAAAAAGCAAAGCAGTACCATCCTGACCTTAATCCCGGCGATAAGGCTGCTGAAGAGAAGTTTAAAGAAGCAAATGAAGCTTATGAAGTTTTAAGTGATGCTGACAAAAAAGCCCGCTATGACCAGTACGGCCATGCAGGTGTTGACCCTAACTTCGGTGCAGGCGGAGGGAATCCGTTCGGCGGCGGTTTCGGCGGAGGCATGGATTTTGACCTTGGCGATATATTCTCAAGCTTTTTCGGTGGCGGTGCAACTGGCGGCGGAGGTCGCCGTTCTAACCCTAATGCACCGAGAAGAGGTGAGGATATTCAGTCCAATGTTACTGTTTCTTTTGAAGAAGCTGCGAAAGGCTGCAAACGTACAATTGATGTCAGCCGTATAGATACATGCCCTGATTGTAACGGTTCAGGTGCCAAGGCAGGAACAAGCCCTAAAACTTGCCCTGATTGTCACGGTACCGGTCAGGTTTCTACTCAGCAGAGAACACCTTTCGGCGTTATTCAGACTCAGAAAGCTTGTTCCCGTTGCGGCGGCAGAGGCAAAATTATTGAAACACCTTGCCCGAAATGTAGCGGCAGAGGCAGATACACAAAAACATCAAAGCTTGAAATCAACATACCTGCCGGTATTGATGACCGTCAGGTGCTCAATGTAAGAGGCGAGGGCAACAAAGGTCTTAACGGAGGGCCATCAGGGGACCTTCATGTTGGTGTTTTTGTAAGACCTCATCCTTTCTTTGAACGAGACGGATTTAATGTATGGTGCGAGGTTCATGTTTCTTATGCTCAGGCTGCATTGGGTGATAAAATTATTGTGCCTACCCTTGACGGTAAGGTTGAATATAATCTCAGACCCGGTACACAGCCTATGGATGTATTCAGACTTCGCGAAAAAGGTATTCAGAATATCAACGGCAGAGGTCGCGGTGACCAGCTTGTGAAGATTATTGTTGATGTACCTACATCTTTAACAGATGAGCAGAAAGAGCTTCTCAATAAATTTAACGAAAGCCTTGGCAACAAACAGCCTCAGGGTGAAGAGAAAAAAGGTTTTTTCGGTAAAAAGAAGAAATAAAAATAAAGCATATCAGATTTTACTCTGATATGCTTTTTTATAGTTTGCGCTCTTTAAATTCTTTAACAAACCAAACATTGTCAACGGTGAAGGTTCTGCCTTTCATGTATGCAAGAGAACCTGCGTTTTCATCTAAATCAAATGACAGCTTGTATGAATACAAAAACTGTTTTTTATAACCAAGCTTTTTGTTAAGCTCATTTGTGCCGTATTTACCGTCACCTAAAAGAGGGTGTCCGATTGATGCAAAGTGAGCGCGAATCTGATGAGTTCTGCCTGTGAGAAGGTCGACTTCCACAAGGCTGAGCTTGTTTTTTGTGTCATTTTCAATAACTTTGTATTTGGTACGGATTTCTTTTGCATCTTCGCGAGGGTAAGAATATACTCTTACCTTATTCTTATTTTCATCTTTTACAAGCCAACCCTCTAAAAGACCGCTTTTCCTTTCCATAACACCA
>JBGVPE010000064.1:0-3221 GCA_045126895.1 Acutalibacteraceae bacterium
GTCTGTGACCCATCTTACGCTTTGCGTTCTTCTTGGGCTTGTAAGTGAATACAACAACCTTCTTGCCCTTACCGTTCTTAATTGCCTTTGCGCTTACGGTTGCACCGTCAACGTAGGGAGCACCAACCTTGATGCCGTCTTCTGCGCCAACTGCGATAACCTTGTCAAAGGTAACCTCGGAGTCTGCTTCAACGTCAAGCTTTTCGATGAAGAGAACGTCGCCTGCTTCAACCTTATACTGCTTGCCGCCTGTTTCGATAATTGCGTACATAGTTTCTTTCCTTCCTTTATTATGGACTCGCTACTGTGGGGCGGATAAATCACTTGTGTTGCATAGCAACGCCCGAAGTACGCGGTATGAACGAGTATACCACACCGTGTATACTTTGTCAACATATTTTTTTAAATTACCAAACAAACGAAACATGCGCCTTATTCTGAACAAGCTGTATTACACCTGTATCAGAGGCAGCCTTAACAAATAAATCCGCCATCTCTTTTGTAGGGAAATCTATTGTGCCTTTCATAGTAAGACTTTCAGGCAGATATGCTTTAGAATGAATCTTAAAGCCTGTAAGCCACCAATGACGTTGTGGCTTCATTTTAAAAAGAAGTTTATCCAGGTGATAAAGTTCCATACTCATAAGCATCATATCCTCATCACCGGCACAATTATAATATGTTCCGGGGGCGCCCATATCTCTGTTATATATACCGATTTCACCGCCCGGGGCAATAAGGTATCTGCCTTTCCAGAGCTGAATCATCCACTCTCTGTTATCATAATTAAATTTTACACGAACAGTTGTATAATCAAAAATCTTCGTTACATAGCAAAATATGTCATAAGCCATCGTGAAGCCGAACTGTCTTTGCCATGAATTTACAGATGTCTGTATTATATAATTATCTGTATCAAGAATAAATCCGGTACCTAAAACACCCGTATTATCTTTGCTGTTAAGTGTTTTATTTACAGAATCATAGATTATACCTGTGGCGCTGTCCTGCTTTGTTCCGTCCTCAAAAACAAGAGTGAAACGAATTTCAAATTTGCCTATCTCATTCTTTACGGGAACTGAATAAAGCTCACATTTTTCCATTGTTTTAAGGTATGCTTTTAAAAGACTTGCAGCAAAGCCCATAAGCAGATTGCCTTCACGGTAATAATTATCAATCACCTTTTGCAAAGGAGGCTCAACCACTGCCATATCAATTTTAAATAAAGATTTGAATTTTTTTGAGCTGTCTGCCAAAGAGGGAAGGTTGTGAATCAGAGCATCACAGTCAAGCACTCCCCCACTTGCCTCTTTTATGCCACCAAAGATATCATTAAGATTATCGTTGACAACTATCTCAAAGGTTTCTTCAGGTAATATCCTCATACCGGTAATAAGTTCTATTGCATCGTTAAAGTTTCTGATACCGGACAAAAACTGTTGGGTAGTCAACGGAGTATAACCTTCATTGTAAATCTGATTGCTGTCCCATATTTTTTTACTGCTTGATGAAGCATTAACAGGAACAAGCAACACACTAAAAACTGTTAACAATGAAAGTAATCCGCATATGATTTTTTGTAGCGTTCTGTTCATTATAATCACCTATGGTTATCAGGATTCAGCAGATACATCCGCTGCTTTTTCTTTTTCGGCTGCAAGTTTTTCTTCCATAAAGAAATCTATGCCGTCAATAGGCTGAGGATTCTTTTTATATTTCACGGTCAATACAATCAGAGCAACAAGGCACACCGCAACAATTGTCAGTGAAAGCAACTGTGAAGCCCTGAGTGTTGTGTCACCGATATAAAGACTGTCTGTTCTGAAGCCCTCAATAATCGTTCTGCCCATACCATACCAGAGTCCGTAGCAAAGGAAAGTCTGACCGCTGAAGCATCTGAACTTTTTGGTTATAAGCAAAAGAACAAAAAAGCCTAATATACACCATATAGATTCATAAAGGAATGTAGGATGAACAGGTAAATCAGGGTCCATTGTGATACCTTTTTCGGCAAAAACATCCTGATTATTCATAATATATAATGCAGTTTTTTTACTCCACATACCCCATGGGAGATCGGTGTTTGTGCCGAAAGCTTCCTGATTGGCAAAGTTACCCCATCTGCCGATACCCTGCCCGATAAGAAGGCTCATACCTGCTATATCGAGCAGATTATAAAAGCTGAGTTTTCTTATTTTACACACAATAAAAGCTGCTATTATTCCGCCGATAATACCACCGTAAATTGCAAGTCCGCCGTTCCAGATAGCAAAAATCTCCATAGGATTATCTTTGTATCTGTCCCATTCAAAGATACAATAATAAAGCCTTGCACCGATAATGGCAGAGATTGTGCCGTAAATAAGAACATCAATCATTTTATCAAGACTCATTTTCCATTTATATGCCATTCTGCCGCCAAAAAGCACAGCAAGTAAAAAGCCGAATGCAATTATAGCACCATACCAACGTATTGTAATATCGTGGCCGAAAAGATTGAACTGCGCAAGAATTGATGAAACAGTAAAGCCTCTGTCAATACCTGTAAAATACACAATAGCAGTATCCATATTTATTCCTCCATAGGCAGAATCACAGACAAAGCACTGTATTCATTCTGCAGACTTTCTGCCAATAAGTTGTTGATATATTCCAGAGTTATTTTCTGATACTCTTCAAAATCAGTAAAAACATCTTCACCCCAGAAGTATGAAACCGCCATATTGTTTGCTATTTCATCAACATCGTTAAGTCCCATAATCATTCTGCCGTAAAGCTTTTTACGGGTTCTTGAAAACTCTTTTTCACTGATACCGTTCTGTCTGAATTTTTCAATTTCATCTTCAATCTCTTTTTTGACAGCTTTCGGGTCGGCACTCTCACCGCCGAAAAGAACACAGCTATAGCCGAAACCGGTGAAATATTCAAAAGAGAATGATGTGTTAATAAGCTTTTTATCAAGCAAACGCTTATAAAGAGCTGATGAAGGACCTGCAATAATATCAAGCAGCATATCCATAGCGAGTTCTCGCTTTGTTTCAAGAACAGGGTTATCAAAAGTTTCTTTGTAGCCTAACATAAACTGAGGCGCTGAAACAGCAAGTTTCTCTTCAACATAATGAGTCACAACTTCCTCAGGCTCATCGACTTTCTTTCTTTCAAGAAGTGAGCCTTCACCGTTGCCTTCAAGGACTCTGTCTGCAACCTCAAGCACGTCATCA
>JBGVPE010000065.1:0-18773 GCA_045126895.1 Acutalibacteraceae bacterium
GACTGTTCGGCAGTGTTCATGTTGAGGTTTCAAGTGATGTTGATGTCAGTGTGTCCCATGATTTAATTGACAATATTGAAAAAGAGATTTTTGAGCAATTGGGTCTGTTGCTTGTTATTCATATGGATCCTCTTGTAGTGAACGAAGAAAAAGTTACCGCTATGCGCAAATCGGTTATTTCAATTATTGAAGAAATAAATAAGGATTATTCAATCCATGATTTCAGGGTTGTTGAAAGTCCTTCTCATACCAACCTGATTTTTGATCTTGTAATCCCTTACGGTCATAAGCAATCCCGTGGTGAAATTGCTGATATGATAGCAAAAAAAGTTCATGATTTTAATAATGAATATTACTGCGTGATTACTGTTGAACACAACTTTGTGTAAACTGACCAAATAAGTCGAAAAAATTTTTTGAATTTTTTTTGACAAAAATCGTGTTTTATCTTTTCAAACGATTAAATTTATAGTATTATATGTTATGCTTATATAAAAATAATAAGTAAAAGGTGGACGAACAAAATGAGTAATAACAAAGTAGTTGAAGAAATGATTAGTGTTCCTGTTGGTCAGCTCGGTATTATTGCATTACCCGGCTGTGAAGAAATGGCAGAGAATATTGATAAGTATATAGTTCAGTGGCGTAAAGAGAGAGCCCTTATGGAAAAGGATCCTCTTGCATTTGCAGGTTATGAAAAAGATTCATACATTATTGATATCTCTTTCCCACGTTTTGGTTCAGGTGAAGGTAAAGCAAGCCTTAATCACACTGTCAGAGGTTATGATATCTTCATTTTATGTGATTGTTTCAACTACGGTGTAAGATATAAAATGTACGGCATGGAAGTTCCGATGAGTCCGGATGACCATTTTGCTAACCTTAAAAGAGCTATCAGCGCTATTGAGGGTAAAGCCCGCCGTATTACTGTTTTAATGCCGATGCTTTATGAGGGCAGACAGCATAAACGTTCAAGCCGCGAATCACTTGACTGCGCTATGGCTCTTCAGGAATTGAGCAATATGGGTGTTGATAACATTCTTACTTTTGATGCACATGACCCTCGTGTTCAGAACGCTATTCCTCTTAAAGGCTTTGAGTGCATTCAGCCATCATATCAGCTTATAAAAGCTATGGTTAAAAATATCCCTGATATCAAGATTGATAAAGATCATCTTATGATTATTTCTCCTGACGAAGGCGGTATGGGCAGATGTATCTACTTCTCTAACATTCTTGGTGTTGAACTTGGTATGTTCTATAAGAGAAGAGATTTCTCACGAATCGTTGACGGCAGAAACCCGATTATTGCTCACGAATTCCTTGGTGACAGTGTTGAGGGTATGGATGTTGTTATCGTTGACGATATGATTTCATCAGGTGAATCAATGATTGAAGTTGCAAGCAAACTCAGAGAACTTGGTGCAAAGAGAATCTTCCTTGTTGCTACTTTCGGTTTATTCTGTAATGGTCTTGAAGTTTTCGATCAGGCATATGCAGACGGCATTTTTGACAAGGTATTTACAACAAACCTTATTTACAGAACTAACGAGCTCAAAGAAAGAGATTGGTACTGCGAAGTTAACACATACAAGTATATAGCTTTGTTTACTGATACACTTAATCATGATATGTCTGTTTGTCAGCTTCTTGCCCCTGCAGACAAGATTCATGCATTACTTGATAAATATAATGCCCAGCAGGCAGCCGAATAATTAAAATAAATCTGTAATTTTCGCATTGAGGAGTATCTTCGGGTACTTCTCAATGCTTAATGCTTTAATAAAGGAGTTATTAAAATGGCTAAAGATTTAGCAAAAGTATACGATCCGAAAGAGGTTGAAGATAAAACTTATGACTTTTGGCTTAAAAACAAGTATTTTGCAGCCAAATGTGATAAAGATTTAAAGCCATACACAATAGTTATGCCTCCACCTAATATTACAGGTCAGCTTCATATGGGTCACGCTCTTGACAATACTTTGCAGGATGCTATTATCCGTTGGCGCAGAATGCAGGGCTATGACGCTCTTTGGCTTCCGGGAACAGACCATGCATCTATTGCAACTGAGGCTAAGATTGTTGAAGCTATGAAAAAAGAAGGCGTTACAAAAGAAGATCTTGGTCGTGACGGATTTCTTGAAAGAGCCTGGGCTTGGAAGGCTCAGTATGGCGGACGCATTATTGAGCAGCTTAAAAAATTAGGTTCATCTTGTGATTGGGACAGAGAACGTTTCACACTTGATGAAGGTTGCAATAAGGCTGTTAATGAGGTTTTTGTCCGTCTTTATGAAAAAGGACTTATTTACAGAGGCGAAAGAATTGTAAACTGGTGCCCGGTATGTCTTACATCAATCTCAGATGCAGAGGTTGAATATGAAGAGCAGGCAGGTCACTTCTGGCACCTTCGTTATCCTTTTGCTGACGGAGACGGATACCTTGAAGTTGCTACAACCCGTCCTGAAACAATGCTTGGCGATACAGCTGTTGCTGTTCATCCTGATGATGAACGTTATAAACATCTTGTTGGTAAGATGCTTGTGTTACCACTTGTTCATCGTGAAATCCCTGTTGTTGCCGATGAATATGTAGAAATGGATTTCGGTACAGGCTGTGTTAAAATCACACCTGCTCATGACCCTAATGACTTTGAAGTTGGACTTCGTCACAATCTTCCTGTTATTGACACATTTACCGATGACGCTCATATTGCTGAGGGTTACGGTAAGTATTCAGGTATGGACAGACTTCAGGCAAGAAAGGCTATTGTTGCCGACCTCGAAGCTGAAGGTGCATTGATTAAAACAGAAGATTATTCACATAATGTAGGTACTTGCTACAGATGCCATTCTACAATTGAACCTAAAGTTTCTAAACAGTGGTTTGTTAAAATGAAACCTCTTGCTGGTCCTGCAATTGATGCAGTTAAAAACGAAGAAACAAAATTCGTTCCGCAGAGATTTGAAAAGATTTATTTCCATTGGCTTGAAAATATCCGTGACTGGTGCATTTCACGTCAGCTCTGGTGGGGACATAGAATCCCTGCGTGGTATTGTGCAGATTGTGGTGAAATAACCGTTGCCCGTACTGCTCCTGATAAGTGTGCTCATTGTTCAGGTGAAAATATTGAGCAGGATCCTGATACACTTGATACATGGTTCTGATCAGCTCTTTGGCCATTCTCAACATTAGGTTGGCCTGAAGAAACTGAAGATTTAAAGCATTTCTATCCTACAAATACTTTGGTAACAGGCTATGATATTATTCCTTTCTGGGTAATGCGTATGATGTTCTCAGGTATTGAGCAGACAGGCAAAGCACCTTTTGATACTGTTCTTATTCACGGTCTTGTTCGTGATGCTTTAGGTCGTAAAATGTCAAAATCGTTAGGTAACGGTATTGACCCTCTTGAAATTATTGATCAATATGGTGCGGATGCATTAAGATTCACTCTTGCTACCGGTAACAGCCCGGGTAATGATATGCGCTTCTCTGATGATAAAGTCAGCGCAAGCCGTAACTTTGCAAATAAACTTTGGAATGCCGCTCGTTACATTCTTATGAATCTTGATGATAGTGAACCTACACCATCTGTACCATCAAACCTTGCTTTAGAGGATAAATGGATTCTCTCTAAATTCAATACACTCGTTAAAGAAGTTACCGATAACTTTGAAAAGTTTGAGCTCGGTATCGCAGTTCAGAAGCTTTATGACTTTATCTGGGATGTATTCTGTGACTGGTATATTGAAATTTCAAAAATCCGTCTTCAGGCAGGCGGTGATGCAGCGGCTACTGCAAAAGCAGTTCTTGTTTATGTACTTTCTAATACATTAAAGCTTCTCCATCCGTTTATGCCGTTTATTACTGAAGAAATATGGCTCACACTTCCTCATGAGGGTGAATCAATTATGATTTCAAAATGGCCTGAATACAGTGATGAGCTTAATTTTGAAAGTGAAGAAGCTGAGATGGAAAGCATTATGGAAGCTGTTCGTGCTATCCGTAATCGAAGAGCAGAAATGAATGTTCCTCCTTCAAGAAAAGCTAAATATTTTATTGCCACATCAGCTAAAGATACATTTGAAACTGCAGGTGTATTTATGCAGAGACTTGCTAGTGCTTCTGAGGTTGAAATTGGTGATTCATTTGATATTGAAGGCGCTGTTGCAATCGTTACTGCTGCTGCAAAAATCTATATCCCTATGGGTGAGCTTATTGATTTTGAAGCTGAGAAAGCAAGACTTAATAAAGAAAAAGATAAGGTTCTCAAAGAGCTTGATTTTATAAACAAAAAGCTTAATAATCCGGGCTTTGTTTCAAAAGCACCTGAAGCTGTTGTGCAGGGTCAGCGTGAGGCTGCAGCTAAGCTGCAGGATAAACTCCAGATGCTTGATGACAGTATTGCAAAACTCGGTTGATTATGGAAGTGAAAAAATGACTTGTCAACAGGCAATTGATTATTTGTATTCAAGGCTTAAGTTCGGATCTATTCCGGGTCTTGAACGTATTGAGGCTTTGTGTAAAAAGTTAGGTGACCCTCAGGATAAGCTTAAGTTTATCCATGTTGCAGGTACTAACGGTAAGGGCTCAACTTGTTCTATGATAGCTTCAATGCTTCAAAAAGCGGGGTACAGGGTCGGTCTTTTTACATCACCTTATGTTGTTGATTTCAGAGAAAGAATACAAATTAACGGTGAGATGATAAAGGCTGATGAACTTGGTAATATAGTTGACGATGTCTGACCTTTTGTTGAACACCTTGATGCTGAAGGTATAACTGCAACTGAATTTGAGGTTCTTACTGCTGTAGCTTTTTTATATTTCTATAGAAAAAGTTGCGATTATGTTGTTCTTGAAGTAGGCCTCGGAGGACTTTGCGACTCAACAAATGTAATTAAATCACCTGAACTTTGTGTTGTAACTTCTGTTTCGTATGACCATACACATATTCTTGGTAACACAATACAAGAAATTGCTTATCAGAAAGCAGGTATAATTAAAGAAAACAGTAGTGTTGTTGTTTATCCTCAGGTTTATTCTGAGGCTGAAAGTGTTATACTTAATACAGCTTATGATAAGAATTGTAAGATTTATCATGCAGATAAAAATCAAATCAATTTAATTAAAAGCAATATTTCGGGGTCTGTTTTTGATTATAAAGGCGTGTCACTTAAAACAAGATTGGTCGGTCATCATCAGATTCTTAATGCGGCAACTGCTTATGAGTCAGGATTAGCACTTATTGACAAGGGTGTTGATTTGTCGTTACAAGATATAATCTATGGCATTGAAAACGCTTTTATTGCAGCGAGAACACAGATTGTTTCAGAGAAACCTCTTGTTGTTGTTGACGGTGGACATAACCCTGACGGTATTACAGCTTTGTGTAAAAATATCAAAACAATTTTTTCTCATAAAAAAATTGTTGCAATTATTGGCATGATGAGCGATAAGGATGTTTCTGCATCTGCTGAAATGCTTGCTCCTTTATGTAAAAAAATCATTACTGTTACGGTTGATAATCCACGTAGTATGAGCGGTAAAGAACTTAGTGACATTTATAGCAAATTTTGTACTGATGTTACTTTTGCCGATAATATTAAAGATATTTACAATGATGCAGTTTCTTCAATTCAAGACAATGAAATGCTTTTGGTTTGCGGTTCACTTTATCTTGCTTCAGAAGTAGAAAATATTAAAAATCAGTTATAATCATACTTTTTTCAACATATTATTTATATTTAATCCTTTATCATTTATGGTAAAGGATTATTTTTTTTGGAGGAGTTTTTGTGAGTGTTAAAATTGTTACTTCACAGCAAAAAATGACAGTTTATCTTGAAGGAGAAATTGATCACCATAATGCATCTTTTATCAGAGAAGATATTGATAGTGCAATTATGACTGAAAAACCTGAAGTGCTTAAGCTTGATTTTGATAATGTTACCTTTATGGATTCATCCGGTATAGGTCTAGTAATGGGAAGATACCGCACATTATCAGTATACGGCGGTAAACTTATAGTTTCAAATTTATCACATCAGCATTATAAAATTATGAAGCTTTCCGGTCTCGAAAAACTTGCAACAATAAATAAAAGGGAGAATTAAAATGAGTAATATAAAAAATGAATTCAGAATGACGGTTGAAAGCAGGTCGGTGAACGAATCTTTTGTCAGGGGGACAGTTGCTGCTTTTGCTGCACAGCTTGACCCAACATTAGATGAAATAGCTGATATTAAAACAGCGGTCAGTGAGGCTGTTACAAATTGCATTGTTCACGCTTATGCTGATTGTGTGGGGAAAATTTACATACATTCAGTTTTATGTGAAGGTTCAGTTATAAAAATCAAAATCCGGGATAAAGGCTGTGGGATTGCTGATGTAAAACAAGCAAGAGTGCCTCTTTTTACAACATCAGGCGGTGAAAGAGCCGGTCTTGGATTTGCGGTTATGGAAAGTTTTTGCGACAAATTATATGTACGTTCAAAAGTTGGCTGCGGAACAACAGTTACTTTAATTAAAAAAATCGGTGGAAGAGCTGAAAATGATTGAAAGCAGAGCAGAAAAAATAGAGAATAATATTGGTTTGGTCCACAATGTTGCACATAAATTTTTAGGCAGAGGCATAGATTATGATGATTTATTTCAGATAGGTTGTTTAGGCCTTATTAAAGCCGTTGATAATTATGATGAAACAAGAGGCTTTGCGTTTTCAACATATGCAGTGCCAATGATTATCGGTGAAATACGTCAGTATTTCAGAGATACGGGAACCATGAAAGTAAGTAGAACGCTTAAAGAGCAGGGACGGATGATTTCATCGTTAAGAGAAGAGTTCTTTTCAGAATACGGCAAAGAGCCTACTATTACACAAATTGCTCAAAAGCTTGGAATATCACCTGAAGATACCGCAAGAGCAATAAATGCGTCATTGCCTGTTTATTCTTTAACTGTCAGTGAAGAAGATGATAAAAGTGAATTCAGTGTACCTGTTGAATCGTATGATAAAGATATTTCTGATAAAATAGCTTTGATGCAGGTTATAGATACACTTGGAGATGATGATAGATTATTGATTAAATGCAGATTTTTTAATGAAATGAATCAGACTAAAACTGCAGAAATTATCGGCATTTCACAAGTTCAGGTAAGTCGGCGCGAAAAGAAATTACTTGCATTTTTAAGAGGTAAATTGGCATAAATAAAGCTGCAGTTTTAAATCTGCAGCTTTATTTAATTTGACTATTATATTTTGTTATGATAGAATTTACATATTGTTAATATACTTTGTATTATTTTATGTATAATAAAAATATATTGAGAGGTGAGAATAATGTTTGGTTATGTAAGAGCTTATAAACCTGATATGACATTTTCTCAGTACGATATCTATAAAGGTATATATTGCTCTCTTTGTAAAGTTATAGGTAAAAATTACGGTTTGTTAGCAAGAATGACATTATCTTATGATTTTGTGTTTTTTGCACTGGTGCGAATGTCTGTTGAAGAAGATTGTCTTGGTTTCAAAAAATCACACTGTACTTTCAATCCTGCAAAAAAATGTATGCAATGTAACCTAAATAATAATGACCTTGAGTATACGGCAGATATATCTATGCTTATGGTTTATTACAAATATCTGGATAATAGGGATGATTCCTCTTTATTTAAACGTATATTACTAAAAATGGTTTCACCTTATTTTAAAAGAATAAGACGAATTGCGCTTAAACGAATCAATGATGCTGATAAAATTCTAAAAGAGATGTATAATTTACAATCTTATGTTGAGAAAAAGCAATTGGTTTCATTAGATGAAGCTTGTCATCCTTCAGCAGACGCCTTAGGTAAGTTGCTACAGTTAAACAAAAGTGTTGACGGATTGTATGATTTTGGGTATCTTATAGGCAGATGGGTTTATCTTATTGATGCTGTGGATGATTATGACAAAGATAAAAAATCGGGTAATTTTAACCCCTTTTTATCTTGCGATGATTTTTGTTATCAAAAAGCTTCCGAATCATTGAATTTAACAGTCGGTCAGGCCATAAATGTATTAAAAAAAATACAAGTCAAACGATTTGAAAAAATTATCAATAATATTCTTTATGACGGACTTCATTCATCAATGAAGTTTGTTATAGAAAGGAAGAATAATGAAAAATCCTTATGAAGTGCTTGGAATAACATCATCTGCTACTGATGATGAAATAAAACAGGCTTACAGAAAACAAGCAGGTTTTTATGCTGATAATCCACAAAAAATGAAAGAAATTGATAGTGCTTATGATATGATTGTTATGTCGCGCGGAACATCAGGCGGCTATACAAGTTATTCTGAAAAATCATCTGTATCAGATGATCTTGGTGATATCAGAGCAAAAATGAATGCCGGTAGAATTGATGACGCTGAAATGCTCCTTGACGGTATTCCTCATCAGAGAAGGGGAGCTGAATGGTATTTTTTAAAAGGAACTATTCAGAAACGTAGAGGCTGGCTTGAGAGTGCCGCTGAATGCTTTAATAAAGCCGCCGAGCTCGATCCCTCAAACAGTGAATATCAAAATGCATATAATAATATAAATAGTTCCCGAAACGCATATTACCGAAACAACAGAAGCAGCGAATCAAATGACGGTTGTTGTGATTCTCCATGCAAAATCTGCACAGGATTAATTTGTGCAGACTGTTGCTGCGACTGTATGGGCGGGGATTTGATAAGGTGTTGCTGATATGAAAAATACTTCAAAAACTGCATTGGGTAGTATGGCTGTTGCGATCGGAACAGTAGTAATGTTACTTGCATCAGCTATACCGACATTAGAGTATGCGATACCTGCTCTGGCAGGATTTATGGTGTTATTTATTCTCGCAGAGCTTGGTGTCGGTTGGTCAATTGGTGTTTATGCTGCAACTTCTTTATTAGGCGTTTTTATTGTTCCGAACAAAGAAGCTGTCGGTATGTATATAGCGCTTTTTGGTATTTATCCTATAATTAAATTTTATGTTGATAAGCTGCCGAAAGTTATAGGCTATATAATAAAAGGCATATTTTTTACGGTATCTGTACTTAGCTGCTACTACATACTCATTTCGTTCTTTGGCGTTGCGTCAGAATTACTTGAAGAGCTGAATAAAATTACTCTTCCTATTCTTGTGGTTTGCGGTTTGTTTGCTTTTTATGTGTACGACAGAGCAATGACTTTGATAGGCGCTAAGTATAAAATAAAATATCATAAGTTTGTTGTACGGATGTTTAAACGTCATTGATTTTGTTTTTTAAGACCTTGTTCAATTACAAGGTCTTAATTTTATTAAACAATAAATCAATTAAATCTTGACTAAATATGTATTTTTATTGTATAATTTAATGTAATTATTAAGGTGGTGTAACTATGGTTTCTAATTCAACTCCGCTTTCAAAAGATAACATGGAGTTTCTTTTGAATAATATAACTAAAGTGGACCCTATAAACCCAAAATATTTTGAAAAATACGGAGTAAAAAAAGGTTTGCGCAACTCTGACGGAACAGGTGTTATGGCAGGTCTTACCCGTATCTGTTCTGTTGACGGATACCATGTTCTCGATGGTGAAAAAGTTCCTCACGAAGGTCGTCTTTTTTATCGCGGATACAATATGACAGACATTGTAAGTAATGCTCAGAATGAAAACCGTTTTGGTTTTGAAGAAGTTGTATGGCTTTTGATTTTTGGCTTTTTACCTGATAAAGAACAGCTTGAAATGTTTATGGAGATTTTAGGTAAATGCCGTGAGCTTCCTGAAGATTTCAGTGAAGATATGATTATGAAAGCTCCGTCAAAAGATATTATGAATAAACTTGCAAGAAGCGTACTTGCTCTTTACTCATATGATGAAAATCCTGATGATATCTCATTGGAGAATGTTATAAGGCAGTCAATTCAGCTTATTGCACGTCTTCCTATAATTATGTCATATTCTTATCAGGTTAAACGCCGTCATTTTTATGGTAAGAGTATGTATATTCATCCTATTAAGGCTGAGCAGAGTACTGCAGAGTGTATTTTGAACTCAATCCGCTCTGATAAGCAGTTCACTCGCGAAGAAGCTCTTCTGCTTGACGCTTGTCTTATGATTCATGCGGAGCATGGTGGCGGTAATAACTCAAGTTTTGCTACAAGAGTTCTTACTTCAAGCGGTACTGATACATATGCGGCTATTTCAGCAGGTATTGGTGCTCTTAAAGGCCCTCGTCATGGCGGTGCAAGTTTGAAAGTACCATCAATGTTTGAAGATATAAAACTAAATTGCGGTGACTATACAAACGAAAAAGATATTGAAAATTATCTTATTAAGATTATTAAAAAAGAAGCTAATGATCGTTCAGGATTGATTTACGGTATGGGTCATGCTGTTTACACTCTTTCTGACCCAAGAGCAGTAGTGCTTAAAAAAGAAGCAAAAAAATTTGCTGAGCAGAAAGGTATGCTTGATGAATTTTACTTGATTGATGCTGTTGAACGTTTAACACCAAAGGTTTTTGCAGATATCAAAGGTATGAATAAGCCTATATGTGCTAATGTTGATATGTATTCAGGCTTTATTTATAAATTATTAGGTATTCCTGATGATTTATATGCTCCGCTTTTTTCAATTGCAAGAGTTGCAGGTTGGTGTGCTCACAGAATTGAAGAAATAACAACAAGCAATAAAATTATCAGACCTGCATACAAAAGCGTTGCTGTTCAGAATGATTATGTTAAACTTTCGGATAGAAAGAATAATGCCGGATTTGACAGTGAATATGTACCGGCATTTGAAAGAATTATTAAATAAGAATCGAGTGATTTTTAATGAAAACTAAAAAAGATTTTCCTTATTTGTCTTTTTTTGTTGCTGCAGCGTTGTCTGTTGTTGTTTTTTTGCCGCTTAGAATATATCAATATTTTAATATTTTAGAAGCAGAAACAGGCTTTTATACAAACAAGGATTTTTCAGTGTATTTAATGTATGCTTTAATTGCATTTGTTGTTATTTTTAATTTTGCAGTTGCATTTTTAAATAAAAAGAATTTAAAGTTTGTTGAAAATAACGCTGAGAAGTCATGTATGATTGCTTATATTGTTGCAGCTATCGGTTTTATAATTGATGCTGCTTCAAAAACAATCAGCTTTACAGATATGTTTAATAACTACAATTATAATTTCAATCAATCAGCCGTTGGCTTTTTATCTCAGAACGGCGGTGTAATTATATTGTTAGAAATTATCTTTGCAATTTTATCATCTGTTTATTTCTTTGTGCTTGCTGCAGGCAGTCTTACAAATAAAGAAGTTGCCTCAAAAATCAAGATAATTGCACTATCACCGTCTTTATGGGCTTCAATGCGCCTTTTAACAAGATTTAAATCAACAATTAGTTTTGTTAATGTTTCTGATTTACTTATTGAGCTTTTTGCGATTGTCTTTATGATGGTATTCTTCTTTTCATTTGCTATGACTACTTCAAAAATTGATAAAGGAGCATCATATTGGAAGCTTTTTGCTTACGGTATACCTTCAGCTGTTTTTGCAGTTGCTTGCTTTATACCCAGGGCAGTGCTGTCTGTAGTAGGTCACGCGGACTTATTAGCAGAAGGATATTCAGCTCAGATTTGTGATTTTACTATTGCAATTTTGATATTTGCTTATCTTATTTCAAGAGCAAATGTATCATCAAATAAAAAAGTTGGTTGAGGCTGTAAATGGTTGACGAATTTTCTCTGTTTTTATCAAATATGATGATTGCTGCAAAGCAAGTAGGTATTTTGTATATGCTTGCTTTGGTTGGCGTTGTTGCTGACAAACTTAAGCTTTTTACTGAATCCACTGCAAAAAAATGCACTGATTTACTTTTCTATATCATAACGCCTGCAGTAATCATTAACTCCTTTTTAACAACTGAGTTCACAAAAGATTCAGCTAAAAATCTTCTGATATCAGTTGGTTGCGGTTTTCTTATTCATGTTGTAGGTATTTTTATTACTATGCCGTTTTTTAAAAAAGGAAATCCGGAAGAAAATGTTATATACAAATATGGATCTATTTACGGTAATGTAGGTTATATGACATTACCTTTGACCGCTGCGGTCCTTGGCAGTGAAGGAGTATTTTATTGCTCCGGTGTAGTTATGGCTTTTAATGTAGTGTCTTTTACTCACGGTGTCATGATGATGGATACTAAAAGTAAAAAGTTCGACCCTAAGAAGCTTGTGCTTAACCCGGGAGTAATCGGTGTAGCTATCGGATTGCCGTTATATCTTTTGAATATTGATTTACCGGAAATTATTTCAGCACCTGTCAGATATCTTGACAGTATGCAGACTCCTGTTGCTATGATAATATTCGGAACATATCTTGCTAATTCAGATTTTGCAACGATATTTAAAAACAAGAAAATATTTACTACTGCATTATTCAAATTGATTTTATTGCCGGCAATTATGTTTTTGCTTTACAAATTATTTGGTTTAACCGGTACTTTAATATGTGCTTTGATGATTTCATCATGTGCTCCGTCTGCAAATAATACGGTAATGTTTAGTGCGAAGTACGGTAAAGATACAGGTATTGCATCGCAGACTGTATCCGTTGTAAGCTTTTTGTCAATAATTACGATGCCGATTATTATTGCATTTGTTTCAACTTTTGCAGGTTAAAGTGAAAGAAAGGATGTTTAAAATGAAACTTGTAGTAGCTATTATTAATAATGATGATTCTCAGAAGGTCCTCTCTGAAATCAGCAGAGCAGGTCTTTATGCAACCAAGCTGTCAACAGCCGGTACTTTCCTTCGCGCAGGTAACCTTACACTCCTTATGGGTGTTGAAGAAGAACGTTTAGAAGAAACACTTGAAATTTTTAGAAATAACTGTTCAAAAAGGGAAGAAATTACATCAACTATGGCCGGATTTGAAAGTGAATTTATGCAGTCTGTTCCTGTTAAAATTACTGTAGGCGGCGCAACAGTATTTGTTCTTGATGTTGAGCAGTTTTATAAAATGTGATGAATAGATTAGATGATTTTAAAATTAATGACCGTTTAAAGAAAGAGATATCTTATGCCATAGCTGACAGAAGATTGCCTCACGCCATGATTATAAGCGGTGGTGATTCGGACTCAAGGTTGAATTTTGCGCTTTTCCTTTCAGCTGCGTATTTATGTAATAATGAACAAATACCATGTGGTGTATGTAAAACCTGTAATAAGATTTTTAACCGAAATCATCCGGATGTTCAGATTTTTGAAAGAGAAAAAGATAAAAAAGAGTTTTCTGTAAAAATAATTAGAGATTATATTAAATCAAATGCATATATAAAGCCAAATGAGGCTGACGGCAAAGTCTTTATAATAAAAGATGCAGAAAGCATGAATGTCAGTGCTCAGAACGCTTTTTTGAAGATTTTTGAAGAACCACCAGCAAACGTAAAATTTATTTTGTGTTGTGATTCGGCTGTTTCTTTGTTGGAAACTATCCGTTCACGAGCTACATCATACAGTTTGATTAACGCAGAAGATAACAGTGAATTATATGAATCTGCCCGTAATCTTGCAGAGAACTTAACATTGAGTCTTATGAGTGCAAATGAGTATGATTTTATATCTAAAACAGGGTTTTTTGAAAAAGATAAAGAGCTTTTTAAGACTACATTAGAAATTATTCAGATGATTTTCAGAGATGCATTAGCAATTAAAAACCATGCAAATATTTTGAGTGACAATGATGAGATTGCAAACCGACTAGCATCATCATTCGGCACTTTAAATATAATTCATTTAATTGATAAAACCAATAATATTTCTGAATCAATAAATAAAAATGCTAACTTCAACTTGCTTTTAACAAGATTTTCTTCTGTGTTAAGGCAAGCTTCGAGGGGATAAGGAGTTCCACATTATGGCAGAAGTAGTGGGTGTCAGATTTAAAGAAGTAGGTAAAGTTTATTACTTTGACCCAGATGGACATACTCTTAAAAAGGGTGATAAAGTTATTGTTGAAACTGCACGCGGTATCGAGTGCGGTGAAATTGCAATGGATAACAGAGAGGTCAATGATGATGAAATCGTGAAGCCTCTTAAGAAACTTTTGAGAATTGCTACTGACGAAGATTTAGCCAAAGTAGCTGAGAATAAAGAAAAAGAGAAAAAAGCTTTTGAAATTTGTGAGAAAAAAATTGCAAAGCATAAAATTGATATGAAGCTTGTTGATATTGAATATACATTTGATAACAGCAAAATTCTCTTTTATTTTACTGCTGACGGACGTGTTGATTTCAGAGAACTCGTTAAAGATCTTGCAAGCATATTCCATACAAGAATCGAACTTCGTCAGATTGGTGTACGAGATGAATCCAAGATGCTTGGCGGCATTGGTATATGCGGAAGACCGTTTTGCTGTGGTAGTTTTTTAGGTGATTTTCAGCCTGTAACCGTTAAAATGGCAAAGGAACAAGGTTTGTCCCTTAATCCTACCAAAATAAGCGGTACCTGCGGAAGACTTATGTGTTGTCTTAAATATGAACAGGATGCCTATGAGCACCTTTTAAGAATTACCCCAAAAGTTGGTGCGATTGTTGATACACCGGAGGGAACCGGCAGGGTTGTTGATGTTAATCTTCTTAGAGGCAATCTGAAGGTTCAACTTGACAGACGTGCTGATGCTGCACCTGCAGTGTTCCACAGAACCGAAGTCAAAATTATAAAGGATAAAAAAATTCAGGTTGACAGAGACGAATTAGAGGCTCTTAAAAATTTTGAATAATTGTTTAAAACATGGCTTTCTGATATGTTAGCCATGTTTTTTATAAAATTAATTAAATTTGCAAAAAACTCTTGGAAGTATGAAGATTTTGTTATATAATATTACATGATAAATTATTAGAAAGGGGATAGGTATGGATAGCAAATATTCGGTATCTTTAAACAAGATTATTGAAAAACATGGCTTTGAGATTGCTTATGCACCTGAAGATATAAAGTACAGAACTGTAATTTCACCTGATGTAAACAGACCGGGCCTTATTTTTTCCGGATTCAGTCAATTGTTTGATCCACATCGAATTCAATTTTTAGGTGCGCAGGAGATGTCATACCTTAAACTGTTTTCTGATGAAGAATTAAAAGAAAAAGTAAAACTTTTTATGTCTCAGAAACCTGTTGCTGTATTACTTACAAGAGATCAGATTTTTCCACAGGTTTTCTTTGATTATGCAAAAGAGTTTGAAGTACCTCTATTAAAATCTAAAGATTCTACTTCAAACTGTATGTCAACCTTGATTTCATATCTCAATATTGAACTTGCTCCCCGAATTACAAGGCATGGCGTTTTTGTTGAGGTTTATGGCGAGGGTGTTCTTATTCTCGGTGAAAGTGGTGTTGGTAAAAGTGAGACGGCACTTGAGCTCATCAAAAGAGGTCACCGACTTATAGCTGATGATGCTGTTGAAATCAGAAGAACTTCTTCAAGAACCATTGTTGGTTCTGCCCCTGAAAATATCCGTCATTTTATTGAGCTTCGCGGTGTTGGTGTTATAAATGCCCGTAGAATTTTTGGTGTAGGTGCAGTTAAGCTTACAGAAAAGATTGACATGGTTATTCAGCTTGAACCATGGGAAGAGGGCAAAACATATGAGCGACTTGGAATGGAAAATGACTATACTGATATTTTAGGTATTGAGGTACCTATTTCTGTTGTTCCTGTTCAACCCGGCAGAAACTTGTCAATTATAATCGAAGCTGCCGCAATGAATAACAGGCAAAAGAAGATGGGTTATAATGCTGCACGTCAGTTGTTGCATAACCTTGGTATGACAGATGATATTATACCTGAAGAAAAAGAATTAGAAATTTGGCACGATTTTTAAAATTAAGTATTTTTATTATATATTGGAGGATTTTTTATGTATCGTATTGGTGTAGATTTAGGCGGAACAAATATTTCAGTTGGCGTTGTTGATGGTGATTTCAATATCATCGGCAGAGGTAAGATGAAAACAAACACCCCAAGACCTGCTGAAGAAATATTTGCTGATATAGCAAAAGCTGTAGAAATGGCAATTGATGATGCCGGTATAAATATGGATGAAGTTATTTCTATCGGTGTTGGTACTCCGGGTACAGTTAATAATGAAACAGGAACTATTGAATACGCAAACAACTTAGGCTTCGATAATGTCCCTGCTAAAAAAATGCTTGAAGATTTAACCGGTAAGCCATGTTTTTTTGCTAATGATGCAAGTTGTGCAGCTTTAGGTGAATTTTATGCAGGTGCAGGTAAGGGGTCAAAGAATCTTGTTGCGGTTACTCTTGGTACAGGTGTTGGCAGCGGTATTGTTATTGAGGGCAAGTTGTTCCGCGGTGCTAACTCTGCAGGTGGTGAACTCGGTCATACAGTTATCAACGTAAATGGTGAACCATGTAACTGCGGCAGAAACGGTTGTTGGGAACGATATGCTTCTGCAACAGCACTTATTGCTCAGACTAAAGCTGCTATGGAACAAAATCCTGACAGCAAAATGTGGAACTGTGCAGGGGGCAAACTTGAAAATGTTAACGGCAGAACATCTTTTGATGCAATGAGAATGGGTGACGAAGCCGCAAAAGAGCTCGTTGATAAATACACATACTATGTAGCAGTTGGTGTAATTAATATTATTAACATTTTTCAGCCTGATGTTGTATGTATCGGCGGTGGCATTTGTAACGAAGGTGAAACATTATTGGCACCTGTTCGCGAATTTTGTTATCAGGAAAGATATTCTAAATATTCACAGAATCAGGCAAAAATCTGCAAAGCAGAACTTGGAAATGATGCAGGAGTTATTGGTGCAGCATTACTTAACGCTTAATGTGGTGATTATATGACTGATTACAAATCTATATATGATTTTGCAATAAAAAACGGTTGTAAAGCAGAGTTTAATGAACCTTTGAAAAAGCATACATCTTTTAAAATCGGAGGTAATGCTTCACTGTTTATTGTACCCGAAGATGATAAGGCGTTATCTGAAGTTTTGAAAAAATGTACCGAAGAGAATGCAAGAGTCCTGCTTTTAGGGAACGGAAGCAATATGCTTGTTTGTGATGAGGGTATTGACGCTGTTGTGATACTGATGCTCCGAGAGAAAGGCAAAATTGAACTTATTGATAATAATCTCATTAAATGTGATGCTGGAGTTTCATTAACAAAAGTTTGCCGTTATGCATATGAAAAATCGCTTTCAGGTATTGAATTTGCATTTGGTATTCCCGGCTCGGTAGGTGGTGCAGTATATATGAATGCAGGTGCTTACGGCGGTGAGATTAAAGATGTAATTGTTGAGTGTGAATACATGACTTATGATGGGCAGATTCGTACTATAAGCAAAGATGACATGTGTCTTGGTTATCGCACAAGTATTTTTAATTCAAATAATTTTGTTATTTTAAATGCAACTTTTAAACTTGAGCGTGATGAGCAGTCAAATATCAAAGCTCGTATGGATGATTTCCTTTCAAGAAGAAAAGACAAGCAACCGCTTGAATATCCCAGTGCCGGCAGTACCTTCAAAAGACCTGAAGGCTATTTTGCAGGTGCTCTTATTCAGGGAAGCGGACTTAAAGGTTACAGCATCGGCGGTGCTCAAGTGAGCGAAAAACATGCAGGCTTTGTTATAAACAAAGGCAATGCAACCGCTAAAGATGTTACAGAGTTAATTGAGTTTATAAAAAATAAGGTTAAAGAAGATTCAGGTATTGAGTTAGAGCCTGAAGTGAAAATTTACAGATAATTTCAGGAGGGTTAATATGGAGCTGTTAGTTGTGACCGGTATGTCCGGTGCCGGAAAATCGGTTGTAGTTGATGCTCTGGAGGATTCAGGTTATTTTTGTGCTGATAATCTTCCACCTAACCTGATTGTTACTTTTGCCCAACTTTTAGAAAAAGCATCTGAGCCTTATTCAAAAATTGCAGTTGTTTCAGATATACGATCAGGCAGAAATTTTGCAGCTATTTCTGATTACCTCAAAGGTTTAGAAACTGCAGGTTTTAAATATAAGGTTTTGTTTATTGATGCTGATGATAATACGCTTATAAGAAGATATAAAGAAACAAGACGTGGTCATCCGCTTCTTGCTGATAATGTGGGTTCTTTACATCAGAGCATAATCAGCGAAAGAAATCTTTTAAGTGGTATCAGAGGTATTGCTGACTATTATCTTGATACAAGCAAATTATCCCCGACTGAATGTAAAGCAAGGGTTAACCAGATGTTAAACCCATCAACAGATGTTTTGCTCAACGTTCATTGTATGTCATTCGGCTTTAAATATGGTGCGCCGAATGATTGTGACTTAATATTTGATGTAAGATGTTTACCGAATCCTTTTTATATTCCTGAGTTAAAAGAGTGTACAGGTCTTGAAGGTCCTGTGAGAGATTATGTTATGAAGTTTGATGAAACCAAAGAGTTGCTTAATAAGCTTTATGATTTAATCAATTACCTCTTGCCTTTATATATCAGGGAGGGTAAAAGTCAGCTTGTAATAGGTTTTGGCTGTACAGGTGGCAGACATCGTTCTGTATGCTTTGCAGAAAATATGAGCAATTATTTGGCTGAAAGTAAGAATAATAAGTTAAATGTATCTGTTTCACACAGAGATATTAAAAAGTAACGGTAGGTGCTATTGTGTCATTTTCAGGTGAAGTAAAAAAAGAACTTTGTGAAATTTCTGTTGATGAAATGAGCAACTGCTGTAAAGTTGCTGAATGT
>JBGVPE010000066.1:0-18229 GCA_045126895.1 Acutalibacteraceae bacterium
CGGAAAGAGTGATATTATGCACTTTTCGGCATAGTGATATTGAAATCTTCGATTTCAGTGTTATTTTATTCGCATAAAACTGTCCAAAGGACAATATCACAATGCGTAGCATTATATAACTGCGAAGCAATATCACTCGCCGTAAGGCGAATAAAACTGGCGTTGTATCCTTACGGGTACAACGCCTTAGATACGGCTTTTGTTTATCTCTTTTTAACTTTTTTGATGATGATTATAACAATACCGGCAACAATGCCTACGGTTAATATATAGGGCAATCCGCCTAAAATTGATATAGCGGTTTCTTCAAAAAAATCACCCAGACCATAAAGGCTTTCCAGGAACCTTTCTTTAACTCTGCCGAAGAAAGAATCATTGATTTCTGATTCTCTTTCTACCTCGGTGATGTTGACGGTTACCGTTGAATATTCAACCTGGTTGTCATAATTTTTAAGCTGAGCTTCCATTGATTCAATATCTGCTCTCACAGAAGATAATCTTTGCTGAATTTCAAGCACATCAGAAAGCTTATCAGCTTTTTTCAGAAGATTAAGAAGAGTCTGTTCCTCTGTTTTTACAGCATTCAGTCTGCTTTCGATATCAATATATGAATCGGTGATGTCTTTGCTGCCGAAAGTTTTTGATGTAACAGTGCCTAATATTTCAAGTTCACCGATGAATTTATCAAGATTTTCAGCAGGTATTCTGACTGTCTGAGCAGAAAATTTCAGGTTATCATACCTGTTGTTTTCTGTTGAATACTCAATGTAACCCTGAAGCTGCTGAACCTTTTGTGAAAATGCAGTTGTGAATGTGGCGTAGTTTTTTGTGTCAATATAAACCTCTGCATTTTTAATTGTTTTTCTGTCAGTTGTTAAAGTGGGTTTCTTTTGTGATGCAGATGAATTTTCAGCTGTGCTGCCTGATGCAGTGCCTCCTTCAAGGTCGGAGCTGCTGTCGGAATAGTAATTAAAACCGTTATCGGTAACCGAATCCAAAGAGCTCATTTCTTTGGTGTTGAGCAGGGCAGGGGCAATACTTGTACTCATTATAACAACGAGAAAACAAGCAGCTATTGCAGCAACTTTCTTTCGGGCGGACTTTTTCTTTGGTTGGCTGACAGTTTCAAGACTGCTGATTTTATTTTTCAGTTGGTCAGAAGCTGTGATTTTATCAACTTCTTTTATGTAGTTGTTTTTATTCATCGTCAAAACCTCCCTTTAATTCTTTTCGCAAGGCTTCGCGACCGCGGCTGAGCCATGATAAAACTGTACTTTCTTTAGCGTCGAGAATCTTACCGATTTCTTTTGCGGTGTAACCCTCATAATAGTGAAGATAAATAGTATTTCTGTAATTTTCAGGCAAGGTCTTCACTGCGTCAAGAATATCTGTGTTTTCAGATTTAGTTATCGGCAGAATGTTATCGGTCAATTCCTCACGGGCAAACTTTTTATACCTGTCACGGCAAAGGTTGATAGTGACTCTGATGAGCCACGCTTTGATGTGCTCGCTGTCGCGAAAAACCTTACCTGATTCAAGCAGCTTCACAAAAGCCTCCTGAGTGATATCTTCGGCGTCAGCTGTGTTGCTTGTGTTGTGATAGGCGACCTTATAAACAGTGTCGGTGTATTGCTTGAAAGCAAACGAGAAAGCGTCCTTTCCCCTGATGAAAACAGTCATGACTATTCCTCCTTTCACTAATAACACGATTAACCATGGCAGATTATTGCATCAGTTTAAATATTTTTTGACAATTTCTGCATTTTCAGTGATATTGATTTGTTTATAGCCGTCTTTTTTATCAATGAAGTAAACATCACCGTCTTCATTACCGTTGACGCAATAAACTTCACCCTCGTTAAAGAAGACAGCTGCACCGTTGTCAACGGCAATTCCGTATTCGTCACGGGATTTTATTGCTTCACCGAAGCTTGGCCAGTTGCCGCCCTGAAAATGAGGGCAGTTACAGAAAGGCAGAATTCCCAGGCACTTAATAAATACAAAGGAATGGTCGGGACCGCAATCATCATAGCCTGAGTCAAACCAGCACATAGCGCCTGAGCTGTAGCCTGAAAGGATAACGCCCTTTTTGTATGCTTCAAGCAGGTATTTACTTGCTTTTGTTTCGTTCCAGGTGTTCATTAAGAATTCAAGATTGCCACCGCCGGCATAAATAATATCGGCAGAGAGAATAGAATCTCTGATTTCTTCTTCAGTAAGAGTTTTGTCTGTTAAAAACAGACGGTCAGTTGTGCAACCGTTATCACAAAAAGCCTGTTCCATAAACTGGTCACCCTCGATGTCGTCATAACCGGCTGTGGGCAAAAACAACATTCTGGGATTTTCTTTATCGCAAAGTGAAACGATCTCATCAATTATGTTTGTGATTTCACCGTTTTCAAATCTTCCGCCGCCAATGGCAACAATTTTACCCATAAGATCAACTCCTTAAACGGATTATAGCATACAGCAAGGCAAAAAGAAATACCCGAAGTCGATGACTTCGGGTGAATTTTTATATTAGTCGTTGTAAAGGCTTCTCTTTACATAGCTTGTATGGAGAACTTCGTGAGCCTTGTGGCTGCCCGGTTCACCAAAGAATTCATCATAAACTCTCTTAACTGCGCTGTTTTCATGAGATACACGAACAGCTTTAGCAGCGTCATTCTTGTAAAGAACTGATGCACGAAGAGCTTTGATATCAACTGACTGATGAACTGAAGCAGGCTGCTGTGGCTGACCGCCGCCGTTGATACAACCGCCGGGGCAACCCATAATCTCGATAAATGTGTAATCACATTCACCTGATTTAACTTTTTCCATAACAGCTTTTGCGTTCTTGGTGCCGCTTGCTACGCAAACTTTAATGTCAAGGCCGCCAACTGAGTAAGTTGCCTCTTTAACGCCCTGCATACCGCGAACCTCTGTGAATTCAGGGTCAGCAGCTTCTTCACCTGTGAGTGCTTTAACAGCTGTACGGAGTGCAGCTTCCATAACACCGCCTGTTGCGCCGAAGATAACAGCAGCGCCTGTGCCTTCACCGAGAGGATTGTCGAACTGCTCATCAGGAAGAGCTTTGAAGCTGATGCCTGCGCCCTTGATCATTCTTGCAAGTTCACGTGTTGTGATTGAAATGTCAACATCTGCATAACCTGAAGCGCTCTGGTCATCTCTGCCAACTTCAAATTTCTTAGCAGTACATGGCATTACACTCACGCTTACAATGTTAGCAGGGTCAATGCCCATGTTCTGAGCGTACCATGTTTTGATAGTTGCGCCGAACATCTGCTGAGGTGATTTACATGTTGAAAGGTGATCAAGCTGATCAGGATAATAATGCTCACAGTATTTGATCCAACCAGGTGAGCAAGATGTAATCATAGGAAGAACGCCACCGTTTTTAACTCTTTCAACAAGCTCGTGTGACTCTTCCATAATTGTAAGGTCAGCTGAGAAGTTTGTATCAAATACCTTGTCGAAACCGAGACGGCGGAGAGCTGCAGCCATTTTGCCCTCAACATCAGTGCCGATATCGTAACCGAATTCTTCACCGAGAGCTGCACGAACTGCAGGAGCAGTCTGAACAACAACAAATTTTTCAGGGTCGTTGATAGCTGCGAGAACTTTATCTGTATCGTCTTTTTCATATAAAGCACCTGTTGGGCAGTTTACAACACACTGACCGCAAGCGATACAAGCAAAGTTGTTGATGTCAAGCTCATAAGCTGAGCCGATATGTGTATCAAAACCACGGGCGTTAGCGCCGATAACTGATACTGCCTGATTGTTACATGCTGCAACACAACGGCGGCAGAGAACACATTTGCTGTTATCTCTTACCATGTGTGACATTGATGCATCAAAAGCATAGTCAGGCTGTGCACCGTCAAAACGAGCAGTGTTGCTTACGCCGTATTCAAGGCAGAGAGCCTGAAGCTCACAGTTGCCGCTTCTTACACAAGCAAGGCAGTCGCGGTTATGAGTTGAAAGGATAAGCTCGAGAGTTGTTTTTCTTGATTTTCTTACTCTTTCTGAGTTTGTGAAAATCTCCATACCCTCGTTTACAGGGAACACACAAGCAGATACAAGTGTTCTTGCGCCCTTAACCTCAACCATACAGATACGGCAAGCGCCGATTTCGTTGATCTCTTTCATATAGCAAAGGGTAGGAATAACAATACCTGCATGTTTAGCAGCTTCAAGGATTGTGCTGCCGCTTGGCACGCTTAAGGGCATGCCGTTAATTTTAATATTTACCATTTCCATTATGACACGCTCCTTTCTTAAGCTTTAACAATTGCGCCGAACTTACATGAATCAAGGCAAACACCGCACTTGATACACTTAGCAGGGTCAATAACGTGTGGGTTTTTAACAGAACCGCTGATAGCACCAACAGGGCACTTTCTTGCGCAAAGGGTACAACCCTTACATTTATCAGCTTCGATAACGATGCTCATAAGCTTCTTACAAACACCTGCAGGGCACTTCTTATCAACAACGTGAGCGATATATTCGTCACGGAAGAAACGGAGTGTAGCAAGAACAGGGTTCGGAGCAGTCTGACCGAGACCGCAAAGTGAGTTATCTTTAATATACTCAGCAAGGCTTTCAAGCTCGTCAAGGTCTTCAAGAGTACCGTTGCCGTCAGTGATTTTTTCAAGAATTTCCATCATTCTCTTTGTACCGATACGGCAAGGTGTACATTTACCGCAAGATTCATCAACTGTGAAGTCGAGGAAGAATTTTGCGATGTCAACCATACAGTTGTCTTCGTCCATAACGATAAGTCCGCCTGAACCCATCATGCAGCCGATAGCTGTAAGGTTGTCATAGTCGATTTCTGTATCCATCAATGAAGCAGGGATACATCCGCCTGAAGGACCGCCTGTCTGAGCAGCCTTGAATTTTTTACCGTTAGGGATACCGCCGCCGATATCTTCAATGATTTCGCGAAGTGTAGTACCCATTGGGATTTCAACAAGACCTGTGTTGCAGATTTTACCGCCGAGAGCAAATACTTTTGTACCCTTTGATTTTTCTGTACCCATTGTGTTGAAGTACTCAGCGCCATGGAGAATAATCTGAGGAACGTTAGCAAATGTTTCAACGTTGTTTTCTGTAGTAGGTTTAGCAAAAAGACCTTTAACTGCAGGGTATGGAGGTCTTGGTCTCGGTTCACCGCGGTTACCTTCGATAGATGTCATAAGAGCAGTTTCTTCACCGCAAACGAAAGCACCTGCACCAAGACGGATGTGAAGGTCAAAGTCAAAACCTGAACCGAAAATATCTTTACCTAAAAGACCGTATTCTCTTGCGTCTTCAATAGCTTTCTGAAGACGGGCAACAGCGATAGGATACTCTGCACGAACATAAACATAACCTTCGCTTGCGCCTGTTGCATAACCGCAGATTGCCATTGATTCAACAACGCAATGTGGGTCGCCTTCGAGGATTGAACGGTCCATGAATGCACCGGGGTCACCTTCGTCAGCGTTACAAACAACATATTTCTGATCAGCAGAGTTTTTAGCTGTGAAGCTCCATTTAAGGCCTGTCGGGAAACCGCCGCCGCCTCTGCCGCGAAGACCTGAATCTTTAACAACATTGATAACATCTTCAGGGCTCATCTCTGTTACAGCCTTTGCGAGAGCCTGGTAACCGTCCATAGCGATATATTCTTCAATGTTTTCAGGGTCGATAACACCGCAGTTGCGAAGTGCAACTCTCTTCTGCTTTTTGTAGAAGTTTGTTTCGTTGATTGATTTGATATCTTCTGTCTGAGTTGTTTCATCATAAAGAAGATGTTTAACGATTCTGCCTTTGAGAAGATGCTCTTCTACGATTTCAGGAATGTTTTCAACCTTAACTTCACTGTAAAAGCTGCCTTCAGGGTAAACAACCATGATTGGACCGAGTGCGCAAAGACCGAAACAACCTGTTTTAATAACTTTTACTTCGTCTGCAAGACCTTTAGCTGCAATCTCTTTTTCAAGAGCTTCAACAATAGCAGTACTGTTAGATGATGTACAGCCGGTACCACCACAGACGAGGACATGTGAACGATACATAATTTTCCTCCTTATTTATTGAGAGATGCTACCGTATACTCAACAACAGGGTTGCCGTTTACGATATGGTCAGCAACTACACGTGCAACCTTTTCCGGAGACATCTTGATATAAGTAACTTTTTCTTTGCCTTCTTCAAAAACTTCAACGATAGGCTCATACTGGCACATACCGATACAGCCTGTCTGGTTTACTGAAACATCTTTGAGGTTTCTTTTTGCAACTTCTTCAACGAAGCCTGCAAGAACAGGTCTTGCGCCTGCTGCGATACCGCATGTAGCCATACCTACAACAACTCTTACACCTGCACCCTCTTCTTCTCTGATGTTCATCTGCTTTTCTGCTTTAGCTTTGATTGCCATCAATTCTTCAAGTGTTTTCATTTATACAACACCTCCACGGATTATTTGTGTTTGTTCTTTTAAATAGCCTCTTATCCACATAACAACCTCAGGCTCATTCAACGGCACACCGCCGAGAATGTCTTTAAGCTGTTTTGTTGAAAGAGTGAATTCTCTGCCGTCAACAATAAGGCGGTAAAGAAAATCGATATGAGTATTCATTGTTACAAGGGTGATTATTGTTTCATCAATATCACCTAAGGGTGTAAAATCAATACTGTCTGTTTTGAAACAGGCAACTACGTTTGTGCCGACTCCCACAGTAGAAGTTATTTCAAAGTTGCCGCCTGTCATTTCTGCAGCCATTTTAAAAAGGGGGATTCCCATGCCCACTTTTCTTGTTGTTCTTGTAGTGCAGAATGGGTCGTTGACCTTTCTGAGCATTTCTTCACTCATACCGCAGCCGTCATCAATGATTCTGATGGTCATTGTGCTGTCAGCTGTGCTTTCTTCAACAACTATTTCAACAAGATTGGCTTTTGCAGATATAGAGTTCTGCGCAATATCCAGAATGTTTAAGGATAGTTCGCGCATGATTATGCTTTATATTTAGCAAGAACACCCGGGATATCGTCTGCAACAAGCTTACCGTAAACTTCGTCATTTACAGTAAGAACAGGAGCAAGACCGCAAGCGCCGATGCAACGGCATGCCTCGATTGAGAATTTACCGTCATCTGTGCATTCACCTGCATCAATGCCGAGTTCCTGGCAGAGTCTGTCTACAAGGTCCTGAGCGCCTTTAACGTAACAAGCTGTGCCGAGGCAAACAGAGATGTTGTATTCGCCTTTTGGAGATAAAGCGAACTGTGCATAGAAAGTTGATACACCGTATACCTTTTCAACAGGTACATCCATACCGTCTGCGATCATCTTCTGCACTTCAAGCGGAAGATAGCCGTAAATTGCCTGAGCCTGCTGCATAACATGCATAAGAAGACTGTTGTCGCCTTTGCATTCTGCAATAACTGCCTGAAGCTGTGCTTCCTGCTCAGGGGTACCTTTGAAAGGCATTTTGCTGATTTTTTTGAGCATTAAGTATTTTCCTCCTTCAGAATATATATGATTGTTAAAAATATAGCAATCTATTCAAGTTATTATAGCACAAAAACCTTGAAAAATCAAGGTTTTTGTTGAAAACAGGCACTAAATATGCACTGCCACTATATGTTGTAGTTAGTAACTTCTAACATATCAATTTGTTAATTATTTACCTTAGAAATTCACAAAATTCACAATTTTTTCTGCTGTAAGAGAGTCACATTCGATATGTTTCGGGTTCATGTTCATATTTTCAAGATAATGAGCATCGCTGTTAAAAAACAGCTTCATTTTTTTCAGGTCAGGGTATTTCTGAAGATAATAGTCAACATCTGCCTTGGGGGTAAGCTCTGCGGCGTTAAAGCCCATAGACAAGTCGATACCTCCCAGGTTTGATATGACAGAATAGGAGCTTCGGTCTATATGAGCAGGGAAAGCACAGCCGCCGTAGCTTTTGACAAGCTCGGGTACAGAGTAAATCCCTATGCCGCTTGCTGCAGTGAGAAGCAGCTCCTCCTTGCCGATGATGTTGTCGCGCTCGTCCATAATGCGCTGTTCACCAAAAATTTCTTCTCTGTTTTTTATGGGAGGCATTGTTCCTCTTACATAATCTGAAAAAGCCAGTGCGCTTTCACAATCAGGGAAAAGGCACACAACATGAACTTCCTCTGCAGTGCAAAGCTCCATACCCGGTACAACGGTAACACCGATTTCTTCCCCCGCCTTTACGGCAGCGGGGCAGTTGAGGCAGGTATTATGGTCTGTCAGAGCGATTGCATCAAGGTCTAACAGCTTTGCCATATTCACCAGGTTGTATGGGGTCATATCGTTATCACCGCAGGGAGAAAGGCAAGAATGATTATGTAAATCATATCTAAAAAACATAAAATACACCTTACTTTTAAATTCAACCCTTGAGTAATTCTGAAATTATAACGGCAGTTTCGTAGCTGTTTTTCTCTGTCTGAAAAACAGTTACTCCGTTTTCTTTTGCTCGTTGAAGAGCGTTATCGTCAAAAGCGGCGTTTTCTGTGAGCACGATACAGGCGCAGTCTGAAAGCACGGCAACACCCACAGCGTTAATGTTGCCCATAACGGTCAGCCAGGCATCACCCTCATTTGCTCTTGACATTACCCAGCTTAAAAGGTCGCCGCAGTAACATCCTGTTATTTCTCTGTCAGGCAAAACATCAGGGCAGAGAACCTTCAGCTCAGCTTTTTGGCAAAGTTCTTTAACAGTGAGCATATTAATCCTCCTCGTGTTTTCTGAAAGGTGCAGGCAAAATATCTCTGAACATCTGCGCCTCAGGCTCGTGAGATTCTGCATATTCATTTCTTGTAAGGAACATACAGTCGTGGATATCAGCGAAGCCTCTTACAATATCCTCTGCCAGAGCCTTGCAGGAAGGTGCGCCGCAGGTACCGCAGTCAAGCTTGGGCAGTTTTGTTTCAAGGTCATTGATTTCGCCCATGATTTTCATGGCGTCAAAAATATTATCTGCAAGTCGCATAATGTTGTTTGCCTGAGGGGCTTTTTGCCAATCAAGCTTATCTGTTTCCGGCTCTTCGTCAGAATATTTGACACAGGAAACAGGCAGATATTTTCTCAACATCTGCAAACGTCTTTTTGCAATAAACGGGTTTTCTGCAGTGAGACTTCCGCCAACACAACCGCAGGTGCAGGAGTTAAGCTCAATAAACTCCATACTGTCAAGCTTGCCGTCTTCGACCTCATCAAGAATGGCTCTTACGTTTTCGATGCCGTCAGCGGCAAGGTAATTGTCACAAAGCAGAGCAGCGCTTTCACCGCCTGAGGTTGACCAGCTTACACCGATTTTACCTGATTGCTGCAGGTCTTCAAGCATGGTTTCGTCCTTGGTGAGTCTGCCCATCTGCTGAACGAGCGCAGGGTAAATATCTTTTATTGCAACCGCACCGTCAATCACGGGTTTATCAATGGTGATAGGCTTTTTGATAGCTGTGATTTTAGCAGGGCACGGTGTGATGAAAAAGATTCCGATTTCTTCACTTTTAAGGCCCGTTTTGTTAATTGCCTCTTCACGCGCCATCATAGCGGCAATTTCCATAGGTGCGTTGATATCAAGAAGCTGAGGTATAAGTGTAGGGTAAGAAACCGTTATCAATCGGCAAACAGCAGGGCAAGCTGAAGATATCAACGGCTTACCGGTTTTATTTTCTTTAAGCTTCTGCCTCGTTGCGTGAGAAACCACCTCGGCAGCTCTTGAAACCTCAAAAACTTCGTCAAATCCAAGCATTTTTAATCCGCTGAGAACATAGTTCACATCGTCAAGGTTGTTGAACTGACCGTAAAGAGAGGGGGCCGGCAGCGCGATTTTATATTTGAAATCTTTAACGTTTTCTAAAGATTCTCTTTGTGCATATTTGGCGTGGTGAGGGCAGACGGCAATACATTTGCCGCAGTCAATGCACTTCTCTTTGATAATATTGGCTTTACCGTTACGTACTCGGATAGCTTCTGTAGGGCAGTGCTTGATGCAGTTCATACAGCCAACGCATTTATCTCTGTCCATTCTCACCGAATGAAAAAGATTTTCTTTCAAAAAGAACACCTTCTTTAATTAAAAATCAAAAGTCAGGGTTATGGTTGTACCTACACCGATTTCAGTGCGGATATCCATTGTGTCAGAGTATTTTTTGATGTTTGGCAGACCCATACCGGCGCCGAAGCCTAACGCCCTTACATTTTCAGGTGCAGTTGAAAAGCCTTCTTTCATAGCCATTTCAATATCGGGGATACCGGGTCCTTTGTCAGCGAGGATAACAGTGATGTTTTCAGGGCTGATTTCGGCGTCAATGGTGCCGCCCTCGGCGTGTATTACCATGTTGATTTCACCTTCATAAACGGCAATAGCAACATTTCTTATAAGCGATGAATCAAAGCCGAGGTCTTTAAGGGCTTTTTTGATTTTGCCTGAGGCTTCGCCCGCGCAGGAAAAGTCATTACTGTCAACAATATAATGAAGCTTAATGTTTTCCATTATTTTCCACTGGCTCCTCTCAATCCTTTTTCATAAAGCTTACCGCAAGAGCTGAACATTTCAAGCTTTGTGCAGACAAGAACGATATCACGCTCCTGAGCCAATTGAATCATACTCAGGTCAGGCCTTTTGCCTCTTACAAAAACGATGCATTTCATATCCATCATTTCAGCTGTACGGACAACCTGAGGGTTCACAAGACCTGTGAGCATAACAGCCTGCTCTTTAACAAAAGCAAGCACATCGCTCATCATATCACTGCCGCAAGCTGCAAAAATCTCGTTATCGAGGAAGCTGTCGCCGTAGACTACCTCACCTTCAAGAATAGAAACAAGCTCTTTGATTTTCATTTTTACTCCTCCTGCTGTTTTAACTATATAAGACTTTCGTTAAAATCGATTGTGATTGTGCCGTGAGAAATGTCAATTTTTCTGTATTCAACACCGGCAGCGTCAAGCATTCTTTTAGATGCTCTTGTGCTGTCAGAGTCACTGTATTTGTCAGAAATATAAAGAACCTTTCTTATGCCGCTCTGAATAATTGCCTTTGCACATTCGCAGCAAGGGAAAAGAGCAACATAAATTGAACATCCTTCAAGACTTGCACCCTTGTTGTTAAGGATTGCATTAAGCTCTGCGTGGCAGACATAAGGATATTTGGTGTTATAAGAGTTTTCACCGTCACGCTCCCAGGGGAATTCGTTATCGTCACAGCCGATAGGCAATCCGTTATAACCGATTGACATAATTTTTTTGTTTTCGTTTACTATGCAGGCACCTACCTGAGTGTTCGGGTCTTTACTTCTTTTAGCAGCAAGTAAAGCTATACCCATAAAATATTCGTCCCATGAAATATAATCTTCTCTTTTAGGCATAACAATTCTCCTTTGAACATTTTGTTTATTTTATCATACATATAAACCTTTTTCAATACACAGAAAATTTACAAATTTATTGTTGTATAAATCTGCTCGGTATGGTATAATAAATTGGTTTAAAATATACAGAAACACAGGTGATACAAATGGGTTTGATTAAATTACTTTTTGGGGACTACTCAAAAAAAGAAGTCAAAAGAGTTAATCCTATAAAAGATAAGGTTCTTGCGCTTGAAGAAAAGTATTCAAAGCTTACAGATAAAGAGCTTCAGGCTAAAACACCTGAATTCAAGCAGCGTCTTGCTGACGGTGAAACACTTGATGACATTCTCCCTGAGGCATTTGCTGCCTGCCGAGAAGCATCATGGCGAGTTCTCGGTATGAAGCATTTCCCTGTTCAGATTATCGGTGGTATCATTCTTCATCAGGGCAGAATTGCAGAGATGAGAACAGGTGAAGGTAAAACTCTTGTTGCAACCCTCCCTGCATACCTTAATGCTCTTTCAGGTGAAGGCGTTCATATTGTTACTGTCAACGATTACCTTGCACGCCGTGACTCTGAGTGGATGGGCAAGCTTTATCGTTTTATGGGTCTTTCTGTAGGTCTTATTGTTCACGGCCTTACTAACGAAGAGCGTCAGGCAGCTTATAATGCTGATATTACTTACGGTACAAACAACGAAATGGGCTTTGACTATCTTCGTGATAATATGGTGCCTTATAAAGAGAACAAGGTTCAGCGCGGTCATTCTTTTGCCGTTGTTGACGAGGTTGACTCAATCCTTATTGACGAGGCAAGAACACCTCTCATCATTTCCGGCAGAGGCGACCAGTCAACAGAGCTTTATTCCCTTGCAAATAATTTTGTAAGAACTCTTACAATGGCAAAGGTTAAAGAGGTTGAATCAAAAGCAGAGGTTGAGGATGTGGCAGACGGCGACTATGTTGTTGACGAAAAAGCACGTACAGCTACACTCACCAAATCAGGTGTTGAAAAGGCTGAAAAATACTTTGGCCTTGAAAACCTTATGGACGCCGAGAATATGACAATCTCCCACCATATCAACCAGGCTATCAAAGCTATCGGTGTTATGAAAAGAGATATTGACTATGTTGTCAAAGACGGTCAGGTGCTTATCGTTGACGAATTCACAGGCCGTATTATGCTTGGCAGACGATACAACGAAGGTCTTCATCAGGCGCTTGAAGCTAAAGAGGGCGTTAAAATTGAGAATGAGAGCAAAACTCTTGCAACAATCACATTCCAGAACTATTTCCGTCTTTACAAAAAGCTTTCAGGTATGACCGGTACCGCTATGACAGAAAGTCAGGAATTCAACGAGATTTATGCTCTTGATGTTGTTGAAATCCCTACAAACAAGCCTATGATTCGTCAGGACGATGCAGAC
The DNA here is from genome assembly GCA_045126895.1 of Acutalibacteraceae bacterium. Taxonomy (GTDB): domain Bacteria; phylum Bacillota; class Clostridia; order Oscillospirales; family Acutalibacteraceae; genus CAG-488. The sequence goes on from JBGVPE010000066.1 coordinate 12,819, forward strand.
GTTGTTTATAAAACAGAGCAGGCAAAATATAACGCTATTGTTGAGCAGATTAAAGAAAGCCATGCAAAAGGTCAGCCTGTTCTTGTAGGTACTATTTCAATCGAAAAATCAGAGGACCTGAGCAAAATCCTTAAACGAAACGGTATTAAGCACGAGGTTCTCAACGCTAAATTCCATGACAAAGAGGCTGAAATCGTAGCTCAGGCAGGTAAGCTGGGTGCAGTTACAATCGCTACAAATATGGCAGGTCGTGGTACTGACATTATGCTCGGCGGTAACTCAGAATATCTTGCCAAAGCAGAAATGAGAAGACTGGGTTACGCTGAGGAGCTTATTGTTGAAGCAACCGGTTTTGCTGATACAGATAACGAAGATATTATCAATGCCCGTAACGAATATCAGGCACTTGAAAAGAAATATAAAGATTCAATCAAAGACGAAGCAGACAAAGTCCGCGAAGCAGGCGGTTTGTTCATTATCGGTACAGAACGCCATGACTCACGCCGAATTGATAATCAGCTCCGAGGCCGTGCAGGCCGTCAGGGTGACCCGGGCGCAAGCCGATTCTATCTTTCATTAGAGGATGACCTTATGCGCTTGTTCGGCGGTGAAAGACTTTCTAATATGATGGATGCTCTCAACACACCTGAGGATATGCCTATTGCATCTAAAATGGTTTCAAAATCCATTGAAAGCGCTCAGCGTAAGAAAGAGGGTCAGAACTTCGCTATCAGAAAGAATACTCTTCAGTTTGACGATGTTATGAACCGTCAGCGTGAGCTTATTTATGACCAGCGTAACAGAGTTCTTAACGGTGAAGAGCTTAAACCTGCAATTCTCCGTATGCTTGAAGACTGTGTCAATGAGTCAGTTGATTTCTATTGCCCTGCTGCGCTTAATGAAGAGGATTGGAACGTTGCAGGTCTTCGCAGCAAATTCAAGGGCTGGCTCACAACTGATGAAGATTTTGAGGGTGACAAGCTCAACCGTGCAGACGCTAAAGAGATGCTCCTTGAAAGAGGTCTTGCTCTTTATGATAAGAGAGAAGAAATTCTCGGTGAAGAAACAATGCGCGCTCTTGAAAGAATGATTCTTCTTCGTAACGTTGATACAAAATGGATGGATCATATTGACGATATGGATGAGCTTCGCAGAGGTATCGGTCTTCGCGCCTACGGTCAGCAGCAGCCTGTTGTTGCATACCGTATGCAAGGCTCAGATATGTTTGATGAGATGAGCACCAACATCCGTGAAGATACTGTTCGACAGATGCTTACGGTTGTTATCAAGTCAAAAGAAGAAACCGAAAGAAAACAGGCTGCTAAAATCACAAGTGAAAGCGGCTCATCTGACGGCAGTGAAAAAGGCAGAACAGTAAGAAAGGGTAAAAAAGTAGGCCCTAATGACCCGTGTCCTTGCGGCAGCGGTAAAAAATATAAAAAATGCTGCGGCGCTCCCGGTAAACAAGCTGAATAATTTATTACCGCAGAGGTGTTCTTTGTGAATGCTTCTGCGGTTTTCTTTTGTTAAAATAAAATTTAATTCATTATTAAAACCCCTTTGCGTAAAATAATAAGCGGAGGGGTTTTTGTGGATGTGTTTGATTTTTTGAATCTTTTCGGCGGGGTTTCACTTTTTCTTTTCGGTATGCAGCTTATGGGTAACGGCCTTGAGAAAAAAGCAGGGGGTCAGCTCAACGGCATTCTTTCTGCGATGACCAAAAGCTCCTTTAAGGGCTTCTTTTTAGGTATGGCGGTTACTGCCGTTATTCAGTCATCATCAGCAACAACTGTTATGGTTGTGGGCTTTGTAAACTCAAGAATACTGACTTTAAAACAGGCAATTCATATTATTATGGGCGCTAACATAGGCACAACCGTTACATCCTGGATTCTGAGCCTTACAGGGATTTCGGGTGATGCGTGGTATATTCAGACGGTGAAGCCCGAAGCGTTTGTGCCTGTTCTGGCAATGATTGGTATAGTGCTGTTTCTTTTTATAAAAGACAAGAGCAAAAAGGATACAGGTCTTATTTTTCTGTCTTTTTCTACGCTGATGACAGGTATGGATATAATGTCAACATCTGTTGCCGGACTCAAAGATGTGCCTGAATTTACAAATATACTTACTTTTTTCACTAACCCTGTTTCAGGTTTGTTGCTGGGCGCGTTGTTGACGGCAGTTATACAGTCTTCGTCTGCATCAGTAGGGATTTTACAGGCATTGTCTGCAACGGGGGCAATCACATTGGGCTCAGCAGTGCCTGTGATTATGGGGCAGAATATCGGCACTTGTGTAACGGCTATGATTTCATCAATCGGCACAAACAAAAATGCAAGACGGGCAGCCTTTGTTCATCTGTATTTTAATGTTATAGGTGCGATAGTATGGCTTGGTGTTTTTGTTGCAATAAAAAATCTGCCGGGTATGGGGGCGCTTGACCGCATAAAAACCGACTCTTTTGATATAGCTGCACTTCACACGATTTTTAATGTGCTTTGCACTTTTGTATGGTTGCCGTTTACTTCATTATTGGAGCGGCTTGCGATAATCACTGTGCCGGATGCAAAAATTATAACAAAAGATATATAAAGTATTTTTTTCGGTTTTATGTTTACTTTTATTTTTATAGGTGATATACTGAATTAAAGATATATCGGGGACGTTAAATGAGGTCGGATAAAATGGAAAATATGAAGCAGTTTAACAGTAAAATCAAAAGAGTTATTGTTTCACAGGATGAAATTCAACAAGAAATTCAGAAGGTCGGTAAGCAGATAAGCGACTCTTATGACGGCAGACCTATTCTGCTTGTGAGTATTCTTAAAGGCGCTTTTGTTTTTATGGCAGATTTGTGCCGTGCAATAACAGTGCCTTGTGAAATCGGATTTATGTGCGCTAAAAGTTATTATAACGATACAGTTTCATCAGGCGTTGTTAAAATCACCATGGATCTTGAGCAGGATATCAGCCGATATCATGTTATTATTGTTGAAGATATTATTGATACGGGCAGAACCTTGAATGATGTTGTTGAGTTGCTTAAAACCCGTAACCCTCTTTCATTAAAGGTGGTTACTCTTCTGGACAAGCCCTCAAGAAGATTGGTTGATTTCAAGGCAGATATTTCATTATTCACAATACCTGATTATTTTGTCATCGGCTATGGTCTTGATTGCGGTGAATATTACCGTAATCTTCCATATATAGCAGAGTATAATGAAAAAGGAGAATAGTATGCTGGAAAAACTTTTTAAATTAAAAGAAAACAAAACAAATGTAAAAACAGAAGTTGTGGCAGGTATAACAACATTTATGACAATGGCTTATATACTTGCAGTCAACCCGAGTATTCTCGGTGAGGCCGGTATGGATACAACAGCCGTATTGTTGGCAACATGCCTTGCTTCATTTATCGGAACAGCTTGTATGGCGCTTATGGCAAACCTCCCGTTTGCTCTTTCAGCAGGTATGGGACTTAATGCATTTTTCACATATACTGTTGTTCTCGGCTTCGGATACTCATGGCAGATCGCCCTCCTTGCAGTGTTTGTTGAAGGTATTATTTTCATAATCCTTTCTTTAACAAAAGTAAGAGAAGCAATTTTTAATTCTATTCCGCTTTCACTTAAACACGCTGTTTCTGTTGGTATCGGCTTATTCATCGCATTTATCGGCCTTCAGAATGCAGGTATTTCTGTTGATAACCCGTCAACACTTGTTTCAATAATAAGCTTTACAGAGAATTTTAATACATCAGGTATTTGTGCATTACTTGCAATTTTAGGCACACTTATCACTGCAATTCTTTATATAAAAAGAGTTAAAGGCTCTATTCTTATCGGTATCCTTATAACATGGGTTCTCGGTATAGTGTGTCAGCTTACAGGCTTATATCATATTGATGCCGCTAACGGATTTTATTCACTGATCCCTGCTTTTGAAATGACTGATTTCTCAAAGCTTGGTGAAACTGCAGGTCAGTGCTTTAACGTTGATTTCAGCGGTGTGAGCATATTTAACTTCATCGTTATTGTATTCTCATTCCTTTTTGTTGACTTGTTTGACACTCTCGGCACACTTATCGGTGTAAGCGCAAAAGCAGATATGCTTGATAAAGACGGCAGACTTCCTAAAATCAGACCGGCTCTTCTTGCTGACGCCGTTGCAACAAGCGCAGGTGCAGCCTTAGGCACATCAACAACCACAACATTCGTTGAATCTTCAGCAGGTGTTGCTGCAGGCGGTAAAACAGGTCTTACAGCTATGGTTACAGCTGTTCTCTTCCTTGTTTCTACTTTATTTGCTCCGATTTTTACAGCAATCCCGTCTTTTGCAACTGCCCCGGCACTTATTATTGTCGGTTTCCTTATGTTCAGCAATATCTCATCAATCAAGCTTAATGATAAAAACTATGCATCTGCAATACCTGCATATCTTTGCATTATTGCAATGCCGTTGTTCTACAGCATTTCAGAGGGTATCTCAATCGGTGTTATTTCTTACGTTATTATCAATCTTATCTGTAAAAAAGCAAAAGAAATCAATCCGATAATGTATGTACTTGCTGTACTCTTCATTCTTAAATATATTTTCTTATAAGAAACAGAAGCCTCCGTTTTTCGGAGGTTTTTTTGTAGTTGAAAAACTGAATATATAGTGATATAATAAAGTGTTGAAAAATTAAAGGAGGGGAGCAAATGAAGGTTTTCTGGGCAACAAAGCTTCGCGGATTTTTCCGTCATTTATCAGAAAGAAATCCTGATGTTGATTTTATCGATAATGCCAATTATTACGAAACCAATTCGTTTATGTCGTTGCTTAAAAGCAGATTGATTCGTTCTCATTTGCTTGACCCTTTGGGCGTTTTTCAGGTTATTGAAGTAAAAGGTAAAGACTGCGACTGTTACGGTTCGTCTAACAGATTTTTAAATTCTGACAAACCTTATTTCATTTATCTTGAAAATCCTACTGCATTGTATCATTACACCTTAGGCAGAATCAGTTACCCTGCAGGTAAAAAGAAATTCAATCAATGCCTTAATGATAAAAATCTCAGGTACATAGTCTGTATGTCTGACGCTTGCAGAGATACTTTTGAAAAAATAAATGTCAAGGTGCCTGAAGGGCTTAAGTTCAGAACAATTTACCCTTTTGTGCCTGATAATAAAAATGTCAGCAAAGATACAATATCTCAAAAAAGCAAAGGCGAATATCTTGAGTGTCTGTTTTGTGTTCAGGGCACACATTTTGTGTCAAAGGGCGGTCTTGAGGTTTTGACGGCAGTTGAGAATCTTCAGAAAAACGGCAACAGAATTCACCTGACGGTTATAACTAAAATAGATGACCTGGATTCTTATGCGCTGACCAGAATCAATGAGGTAGAGAATGTTACACTCCATGATTTTGAT
>JBGVPE010000067.1:0-19311 GCA_045126895.1 Acutalibacteraceae bacterium
TAATGCTACGCATTGTGATATTGTCCTTTGGACAGTTTTATGCGAATAAAATAACACTGAAATCGAAGATTTCAATATCACTATGCCGAAAAGTGCATAATATCACTCTTTCCGAAGGAAAGAATATCACTTAAAATTAAAGGCGCACTTACTCACCACTTTTAGTGACAGTGCAAAAAAGTAAGAGTTAATGTAGTTTTTGCTACATTAACTCTTTTTGTCCTTTAGAGTACGACGGTAACGATACGGCTTTTTATTTTATACAATATATTTTTTAAGTAACGGTATTTTATTTAATACAGCAGACGCCATTAATGAACCTGCAAAAATTATAACCGTCATTATCGGCACATAAATAAGGGAATTCATTGTTTCAAATCGTTCACCTGTAAAATGGTCAACAATATGCAGAACTAACAGATGAACAAGATAGATGCCGAAGCTGTATTTTGAAACTGCAAGAACACACTTCAAAGCCATTCCTTTCGGCTGCCATTTCATATTTTTAAAGAACACAAACACTGCCACAGATTGCATAGCAACCGGTAAAGAGAGGTAACCGAAAAATGCACCTTGTGGCCTGTCTGTCAGCTTTGTGTGACACATAACCAACAAGAATGTAACAAGCACCCCTGCAACACCAAATCCATATAACACTAAACGCATTTTCTTTGAAATTTTGTGAGACATAAGATACTGACCCAACACAAAATAGAAAGAATACCCTAAAATAAGATTAAAACCTGCTTTTTTATAATTCGTTACCAACGCTTTAAAAAATGATGTAAAAAATTCATCGGTAATGAGAAGTGGTAAAAGTTCAATAGCTGTATATAAAACTATGTTGAACATAAAAGAAATCACAAGAAAATACTTCAGTAAATTCTCTGTCTCAATCATCTTTTTTAACAACGGGGTCACCATATACAGCCCAACTATCATAAAAATAAACCAGAGGTGTCCTTCACCGCGGATGAATTTTAACACAATCTCTTTCCACGGGAACTCCATTTTCAGCATCCGACCTATATATGCATAAGCAGAATAAACAGCTGACCAGAACACAAAAGCCGTAACCATTCTCATAATGTTTTTGGTATAAAGCTTTTTTACATCCAGCGTTTTTTGCGGGTTAAGAAACAGCGCACCTGAAATCATAACAAATATGGGTACACTCCATCTCACCAGACTATCCCACATGGTGTAGACCATGTAACCCATACTGTCAACAGATACAGCCTCCCACTTAGGTGCTGTAACATGAATAACAATAACACCGATAGTTGCAAAAATCCTCAAAAGATCAATGTTGATTTTTCGGTTATTTGTTTGTGTCATTTTTACACCTGCTTTATAGCATAATAAACGTCATCAATAGAATCACACACAATATCAGGCACAAGGTTGCCCTCACTGTTTGCAATCTCTTCTCTTGTTGTTTCACCCGTAAGCACAGCAACAGTTGTGATACCTGCATTGTTGCCGATTGCGATATCGGTATAAAGTCTGTCACCAATCATACACGCCTTATCAAGAGGGATACCTGCTTTTTCACTTGCCATATAAACCATTGTAGGGTCAGGCTTGCCTGCATAATGAGGCTTCTTGCCTGTTGCCGCTTCAATGCATGCAGTGATAGCTCCGCAGTCAGGTATAAAGCCGTATTGTGACGGACATGCAAGGTCCGGATTTGTTGCAATATAATCAACACCGCGGTGGATAAGAATACAGGCTTCCTCTAATTTTTTATAAGTAAGCTCTGTATCAAAGCCCACTACAAGCAGTTCGATATCGTCCTCAAGCTCGTCTGTAATATTGAAGCCGTCATCAACAAGTGATTTTTTAAAAGAATCGGTACCAACAACATAGGTACGCTTGTCTTTGCCGTAATTTTTTTCAACATAACAGGCGGTTGCCTGAGCAGATGTGAAAAAATTATCCTCTGCTGCTTTTATTCCTATTTTATTAAGACGGGGAATATATGTTTCAACACTTTTGGAAGAGTTGTTTGTAAGGAACATATATTTACCGCCGTTTGCCACAACAGCGTCAAGAAACTCTAAAGTTTTACCGATAATCTTTTCGCTGACATACAAGGTACCGTCAAGGTCCAGCAAAAAAAGTTTTTTATCTTTAAGCTGATTCAAAAAACTCACGCCTTTTTAGCTTTTTTAATTTTCTTTTTTGGTTTTTCGTTTTCAGGTAATGTGATGAGATAAGCAAATTCCCACACCATAACGCCAATCATCATTATCATAGCGCCAAAAACTGCACCGCCTAATGAGAAAGAGTCCACGCTGAGCGTACCCTCAAGGAAACCTGCAATAATTGAGCCTATTCCGCTTGTGTTTTCGCCCATCAAAAGCTGTGCAATAAGTCTTAACGCATCAACTGAGCCATCCTGCAAAGGTTTACCTGCCTGACCAAAAAGAACGATTGCGCTTAAAAAGCTTGCAAAACCTGCACCGCCGAGAGCGATGATTGTTTTATATGCTCTTGTAAAAAATGCGCAACCGATAATCACAACGGCAATCAACACGCCAAGAGCAACGCAGGCAAGTGAAGCAATAATCATAATCTTTGATTTGTCAAGCTCTTCAGGCAATGAATTCCATAACTTCATAAAATCAAAATCCATAGAGCTTTCGCTGCCGTCGGCAAACATCTTGTATATACTCCACAAGCTTTCCTGTATACCCAGGCGGTTGCCGGTGAGAATATTATCCTGACCGGCAAAGGCTGTGATAATTGAATATGCCACTGAATCTTCATCAATAGATATAATTATTCTGAAAAAAAGCTGTGTAATTAAAAATGGAAAAGTCGCAGCTGCTATAAGCGCAGTAACAATTCTGTTTACAATTTTCATTTAATTCACCTCTCGGTTATTTACCCCATGATGATTTAAGGTCAACAGTGCGGTTGATAATAAGATTATCAGCTGTGCTGTCTTTATCAACACAGAAATATCCCTGACGCATAAACTGGAATGTGTCGCCCGGTTTTGCATCTTTAAAGCCGCCTTCAACAAGGCAATCTTTAAGCACTGTAAGTGACTCAGGGTTAAGCTCCTCTTCAAGACTTGCAGCTGAACCCGGTTTTTCTGTTTTGAAAAGTCGGTCATAAATATTAACAGTTGCTTTAACGCTGTCTTCTTTGCTTACCCAATGAAGAGTGCCCTTAACCTTTCTGCCGTCAGGTGAGTTGCCGCCCTTACTTGCAGGGTCATAAGTGCAGTGAAGGCATGTAACATTACCCTCATCATCAGTTTCATAACCTGTGCAGGTTGCAAAATATGCACTCTTAAGACGAACCTCATTACCCGGGAAAAGACGGAAGTATTTTTTAACAGGTTCAATCATAAAGTCATCCTGCTCAACATAAATCTCTCTGCTGAAGGTAACCTTTCTTGTGCCCATTTCAGGGTGGTCGGGGTGAAGCTCAACATCAATAGTTTCACTCTGCCCTTCAGGATAGTTATCAATAATAACCTTAAGAGGTCTGAGAACAGCCATAGCTCTCGGTGCATTTGCATTAAGATCATCTCTTACACAAGCTTCAAGAAGGCCGAAGTCAACAACACTGTCTGCCTTGCTGACACCTACACGGCTGATAAAATCTTTAACAGCTGCTGCAGGGTAACCTCTTCTTCTCATACCGCTGAGGGTAACCATTCGAGGGTCATCCCAACCTGAAACATGGCCTTTTTCAACAAGGTCAAGGCATTTTCTTTTACTTGTAACACAGTAGTTTACATTAAGACGGGCAAACTCAATCTGTCTCGGAGGCTCTTCAAAACCGATTTCATCAATAAACCAGTTGTAAAGAGGTCTGTGATTTTCAAACTCAAGTGAGCAAAGTGAATATGTTACATTCTCTTTTGCATCTGAAAGAGGATGAGCAAAGTCATACATCGGGTAAACGCACCATTTGTCACCTGTCTGATGATGAGTGGTGTGAGAGATTCTGTAAATGATAGGGTCTCTCATATTAAGATTTGGTGATGCCATATCAATTTTTGCTCTGAGAACCTTGGCACCGTTAGGGAATTCACCGTCAGTCATTCTTTTGAAAAGCTCAAGGTTTTCTTCAACACTTCTGTCACGGTAAGGGCTGTTTTTGCCCGGCTCTGTAAGGGTACCTCTGTATTCTCTGATTTCATCAGGTGTAAGGTCACACACATAAGCCTTACCTTTTTTTATAAGCTTGATAGCGCATTCATAAATGAAATCAAAATAGCTTGATGCATAATAGCAGTTTTCCCACTTAAAGCCTAACCATTTGATATCTTCCATAATTGAGTCAACATACTCAACATCTTCTTTTGACGGGTTTGTGTCGTCAAGACGAAGGTTGCAGATGCCGTTATATTTTTCAGCAGTGCTGAAATCTATGCAGATAGCTTTTGCATGGCCGATGTGAAGATATCCGTTTGGTTCAGGTGGGAATCTTGTCTGAACACGGGTATTAACTCCGTTTTTTAAATCTTCATCTATAAAATCGTGAATAAAATTTGATACTTTCAATGCCTCTTCCATTTTATGACCTCCCGGGTATTTTTATTATAGCATTAGTAAAATTAAGACTGTTTTTCAAAAATCCAGACTCTTGTTTTATAATCTGAATCTGCAAGGAAAGGAATACCTGCATTCATAAGAGTTTCACCGCTCCAGACTTCACCGTTCTGAGTCTTTTTGTAAAGCGCATCAGGCTCAAGTCCCTGAGGGTAAATATAATCTATCGGCGGATTTGCAGTACCCTGCATAGAGTAAATCATAACGATAACAGTATTTTTATCCTCTGAAATAAACTGTGTTGAAGTGATGTAATCATCAATAGGGTTTCTTAAGCGGTACAGGTCGCCGCGGTGGAAAACTTCACCATATTTTTCATAAAACTCAACCTGTTTTCTGATATGAGCGGTGTCTTCGTCACCAAGCTTTGTAACATCAAGCTCGTAACCGAACTGACCCGGCATAGCAACATAGCCTCTCATATCAAACGGTGTAACACGCTGAACCTGATGATTAGGCACAACAGAAACATGGGCGCCCATTGAGCAATACGGATAACAAAGGCTTGTACCATGCTGAATACCGAGCCTTGCAAGTGCATCGGTGTTATCACTTGTCCATGTCTGCGGCATATAATAAAGCATACCGGGGTCAAATCGACCGCCGCCGCCTGAGCAGGACTCAAACAGAACATTTTTATGTGATGATGTGATAGCATCCAAAACCTTGTAAAGACCAAGTATGTAGCGGTGGTAGAACTCACCCTGATGCTCACTGTCAAGCAAGGCAGAACCTACGTTTGTCATATTTCTGTTCATATCCCATTTAACATACTCTATATTAGCACTGTCAAGGATATCGCAGACACTTTTTATAATGTAATCACAGACATCATCTCTTGAAAGGTCAAGCACAAGCTGGTTTCTTGAAACAGAACGCTCTCTGTCTTTAACGTGAATACACCAATCAGGGTGAGCTTCATAAAGTTTGCTGATAGGTGAAATCATCTCAGGCTCAAACCAGAGGCCGAACTTCATACCGAGAGCATTGATTTTGTTACAAAGACCGTCAATGCCGTTAGGAAGCTTTGCTTTATCAACAAACCAGTCACCCAATGATGATGTGTCGTCATCGCGTTTACCGAACCAGCCGTCATCAAGAACAAAAAGCTTAATACCGTTCTCAGCAGCTTTTTGTGCAATAGCCATTATTTTATCTTCGTTAAAATCGAAGTATGTGCCTTCCCAGTTATTGATAAGGCAGCTTCTTTCTTTATTTTTATATTCACTTGTGCAAAGTCTGTTTCTGTAAAGGCGGTGATAAATTCTTGACATCTCACCGATACCTTCACCTGAATAAACCATTACAACCTCAGGTGTACGGAAGGTTTCACCTGATTCAAGCTGCCATGCAAAATTAAACGGATTGATACCTATATAAGCTCTTGTTGTATTATAAGGGTCACCATAGGCACCTGCGAGGAAGTTACCGCTGTAAACAAGGTTAAAGCCGTATGCACTGCCGTTTGTTTCGGTGGCATCTTTAGAAGCCAATGCAAAGAACGGATTGTGCACATTTGAACTTGCACCTCTTGCGCTCCATACACTCATATCGCCTTTCATTAAAGGCGCACGGTAAGCCTGACGTTCTCTGCCCCAAGCTCCGCTTAACTGAATCATATCAAACTTATCTGTCTTGAAGTCAACAGTTGCGCTGAGGGCGCGTTCAATAGTGATACGGTCAGCACCCTTATTTTCGCAACGGTAAGAACGGGTGATTGCATTGTACTTTTCAAAAACGGTATACTGCAAAACAATATCAAGACCTGTGAGAGAGTCAGTCATTGTTACCTCAAGAGTCTGTGCCTCGTCATCACTTTCAACATAAGTTGCAGGTAAGCCCTCAAGTGCAGGTTTGCCGTCAATGATTTTATAGCCTTTGTATTCAAAGTGTGAAACTGTGCTGCCGTCTTTATACCTTGCGTGGAATGCAGGCATTCTTAAATCGCAGCTGCCGAATGTTGAAAACTCCATCGGAAGATTATCGCGGCTCACTCTGTCACCGTCAGCAGTGATACCGTCTACACCGCTGAAGCTTCTCGGCCATCTGTAAGGCACTATAAGAAGCTGCTTCCAATCCGGTGTTGTGTTGAGTCTTTTGCCCCAATAGAGGTGAATGGGTAAATCGTCAGAAAAAAATCCGAAAATATAACTTGTTTTTTCACTTTTAAGGTGAAAAATCTTTTTACTTTCGTCAACTATAATTGCCATAATTTTGCCCCCTGTTATCCGTTGATACTGTTGACAGCGCTGTCAAGTCTTGCTTTCACTTTATCGTCACCTAAAAGTGCTGTGATAGCGTGAAGGTCAGGTGTGTTTCTGCGTGAAGTAAGTGCAATTCTGATAACAGTTGAAACATCACCTACGTGACCTTTGTATGCATCAGGATTTTTCTTGTATTCCTTAACATTCGGTGTGAAGCCGAGAGGTTCGCAAAGCTCTTTGATTTTGCTGAACCATGTATCTTTATCATCAGCTGCGCTGACAACATCTTTATATGCTTTAAGTATTGCAGCAACATCCTCTGCCTGAAGATTTTCAGGGAATGTGTAGTCAGGTGTATATATTTCATCATAGAAATATGAAATATAATCCTTAACCTCACTCCATTTTGAAATATCCTTACGAGGTTTCGGAACCTCACGGTCAATGTTGAGAATATTGACTGCATAGTCTTTATCACGCTCAAGGAGTGCATAAAGCTCTTCGTCATAAGCTTTTGCCCATACAAGAAGATTGTCATATATATCGGCAGCCTTTTTAACAGATATAACGTTCTTGCTGACATCGGTAAGCTTAACAAGGTCAAAAAGGCAACCGCTTGGGCTCATCTTTTTAAGATTGAACGGGAAGGAGAAAGCATCAGCATCCGGGTTTGCTCTTCGCCAATCTTCAAAGTTTGAGTTAAGAAGTGTGAGAAGGTACTCAATAAGGCTCTCTTTGGGGAAGCCCTGCTCAACGAAGTAGCTTACTGCTGCCTCAGGGTCCTTACGTTTTGAAAGCTTACGCTTTGTGCCGTCTTCTTCATCAATTTTCATAACCTGAGGTGTGTGTGCATACTTTGGCACCCTGAAGCCGCAAGCTTTGAAAAGTGCAATATGCTTAGGCACTGATGAAATCCATTCTTCACCGCGGATAACGTGAGTTGTTCTCATAAAATGGTCATCACATGCGTGAGCAAAATGGTATGTAGGAATACCGTCTGATTTAAGAAGAACCTCATCAATAATATTTTCAGGCATTTCGATTTTGCCGCGGATTATATCATCAAAGAAGATTCGTTTATCTTCACTTCCATCTGAACGGAAACGGAGAACATAAGGTTTGCCGTTTTTGATATTTTCTTCAATCTCTTCAAAAGTAAGGTCGCGGCATTTTGCCCATTTGCCGAAATAACCCCAGATGAGAGCATCGCCTTTTTCCTGCTGTTCACGGATAGCAGTCAGCTCCTCAGCTGTGCAGAAGCATGGATAAGCAAGTCCTTTTTTAACTAAGTCTTTAGCAACGGTCTGATAAATCTCAGCACGCTGACTCTGAGTGTAAGGGCCGTAGTCACCTTTCTCCTGATTAAAGCCTGTAACGCCCTCATCAAACTCAATACCGAATGAATCAAAGCCGTTGATGATAGCCGAAACGCCATCGTCAATTTCACGCTTTTTGTCGGTGTCTTCAATACGGAGATATGATACACCGTCAGTAGCCTTTGCAGTAAGCACATCTACCAATGCGCCGAAAAGACCGCCGATGTGAAGGTAGCCTGTAGGGCTTGGAGCAAATCTTGTAACCCTTGCACCTTCTTTAAGATTTCTTAAAGGATATTGATTTTCAAAATCCTCAGTTGTTTTTGTAATGTTCGGGAATAAAAGTTGCGCTAATTTTTCGTAATCCATATTTAAAATCCTTTCAGAGATGAATATACAATTATACTTCATAATATTATCGCAGAAAATTGTCAATCTATCAAGATATTTTTGCTATCAAATTAAAAATATTTTCACTTTTTTTATATTTCACTTGTAAACGCAGATATTTTTTTGTAAAATATAGGGGTAAATCTTTCAAAAAAGGGGTTATTGTTATGGTAAACAAACCGACAGAGCTTTTTTACAGAACTTATCAGACAGTTTATAAAGGCGCTATGGCATTCCTTAATTGGGATGAGCCTTACCTTCTTAAAGGTGAGGGCGCTGTTAAAAAGCTGCCTGCTCTTATTAAATCAAAAGGTATAGACAACGTGCTTGTTGTTACAGATAAAGGACTTATGAGTCTTGGTCTTCTCAACGGAATGTTTGAGCAGTTGGATGCTAACGGTGTAAAATACACTGTTTATGACGGTGTTCAGCCAAACCCTACTATTGATAATATTGAAGAAGCAAGAAGAGCTTACCTTAAAAACGGTTGTAAAGCTATTGTTGCTTTTGGAGGCGGTTCACCTATGGACTGCGCCAAGGCAGCAGGTGCAAGAGTTACCAACCCTAACAAAAGTGTTGTTAAAATGCGCGGTCAGCTCAAAATCGTTCACAAGCTTCCCCCTCTTTTTGCAGTGCCCACAACAGCAGGTACAGGCTCTGAGGTTACATTGGCTGCAGTTGTTTCAAACCCTGAAACCCACGAAAAAAATGCTATCAACGACCCTAAGCTCCGCCCTCTTTATGCAGTGCTTGACCCTGAGCTTACATTAGGTCTTCCGCCTCACATCACTTCAACAACAGGTATGGACGCTCTTACCCACGCTGTTGAAGCTTATATCGGCCGTTCAAATGTTGCCTCAACAGAAAAATACGCAGAGGATGCAACAAAGCTTATTTTTGAAAATCTTGAAAAAGCTTATGAAAACGGCAAAGATGTTGAAGCAAGAGAAAATATGCTTGTAGCATCTTATTGGGCAGGTATGGCATTCACAAGAGCTTATGTAGGTTATGTTCACGCTATCGCTCACAACCTTGGCGGTATGTACGGCACACCTCACGGCCTTGCAAATGCAGTTATTCTCCCTTATGTGCTTGAATATTTCGGTGAATCAGCATATCCGCGCCTTGCGAAGCTCGCTGACGTTGCAGGTATCACAACACCCGGTATGTCTGATAGTGAAAAGGCAAAGCTCTTTATTAAGAGAATCAAAGAAATGAACGAAAAAATGAACATCCCTGAGCATTTTGAGTTTATTGAAGATAAAGATATCCCTACTATTGTTGAACGCGCACTTAAAGAGGCTAACCCCCTTTACCCTGTGCCTAAAATTATGGATGAAAAGGATTGCCGTGAGGTAATTCTTAAAATCAGAGGATAAAAAATTACAGGCAGATGTTTTTCATCTGCCTGTTTTATTTATACTATTGTACCTAAAAATCCGATAAATTCAAGAAGTAAAAAGAAAACCGAATTGAGCAAAACTGCAATTGCATACTGCTTTTTAAAATCTTTTTCTCTTTTACCCGACACTGCTATCACAACAACTCTCACAACCTCATAATACAAAAAGCTGAGCAGAATGCCGACCATCGAAAACCCTGACAATGCAGTGATAACGCTCATACCTGTCAATATGGCAAGTTCAAGCACAAGTCCGCCCACAGGTATCTTTGCACCGCATTTTTTACATTTGCCTTTTGCGATTATAAAAGAGATTATGGGCAGCTGCATAAACGGGCTTATTGTTCCGTTACAAGAGCCGCAGTAGCATTTTGAATGGGCAACTGTTGAGGTGTTACCTTTAGTCAGGCGCAGAATATTCGTTGTTGCCTGACCGCTTAAATGGTAATAACAGAATATAATTGCAATTTTAATTATTGTTTCATTTGTCATCTTTGACTTCCTTAACTGAACAATCTTACAATAAGACCGATAACATTTATAACGAGAGCTGAAATGATTTCAAGAATATTGTCTGCATTTTTGATATCAGGCTCAAATCTTGTGGGTGAATCCTCTGCGAGAGGGGTGAATGTTATGTTATCAAGCGAAACATCAGCATCCTTGCCGATTTCTGTGCTGAAAACAAATTTTATATTTTTAACATCATCAATCTTTTTGTTTGAATAAGCGGCTCCGCCCTCATTACCTGAAAGGTAAATTGTATCAAGGTCAAGAGTGATTTTGTGCCACTGACCGTCAGCAGGGATAACCGTCTGAGGACTTTTGGTGCCCATAACTGCAGGCGCATACCAGGAAGCGCCGTTGACATAAAATCTCACGCCCTTAAGCTTCACGGCAGTATCTGCATTATTTTTTACCATAAAGCTCATTGTACCGTAGTCTGAATAATCTCTGTCCTCATCAGAAAACGGTTTTTTCAAAATACCGTCTTTATAAGTAAGCAAAGGACTTACAGAGAATCTGCACAAAGCCGAATCTTTTTTAACATTGAGAGTTCCGTCTGCAAAAGAAATATCTGCATCATCTGCCTGCCATGTGGAGTACCTACCACTGTATGTGTCACCCTCAATACGCCACACTTCACTCAAATCGCAGTCTGCCCACTGCTTATCAACCCAATGGTGAATGCCCTCTTTTTTATCTGTGATAAAAGAGCTTACAGGCAAAGCAAGTTCACCGTTTTCAGTTGCATAAAGGTTTGCATTAAGATTGTTTGTGTAGTAAGCATAACTTACGGATACAGGATTTTTTATATCTTCATTCCATACTCTTACCGTGTCGGCAGATACAATCTCTGCATTGGCTTTAACATAAATTCCGTCAGCACCGCAGATTGCAAAGCCGTTAAGCTGACCGCCCTTTGCTTTAAGGCCGTCACCCGTATTCTTAAGTGAAACATAAACGCTTGACTCTTTAATTGTTGCCTCTTTAACTGTTGCCGCGGTGTAGGTTTTTCTCTGATTATAAACAAGTCCCTGAGCGGCAAAAGCCATTCTTTCACCGATTTCTTTTTTACATTCAGGGTGAATTGCGCCTACCTCATCTTTATATGTCAGCGCAATATCATAAATTGAAACAACTGCGCGTGAGTCAGCTTTTTGCTGCTGCATATCTGAAAAACTGATGTTTCTGTTAAGAAAGTCTGTGTTTTTTTCAGAGTAATAATAGGCTGCAAGCTGAGTATAAACAATAGGAAGAAGTCCGTCATCATAAGAAAAAAGCTTTGTATATGATTCCTGCAAAAGATTGAATGCATCAGCATATTCTTTATCGGTCATACCAAAAATCACATCGGTTTCACCCTGATACCAGATCATGCCTGAAATGCTGAAATCTTTGATGCCTTCCATTTTAAGATTATAGGTGGAGGTCATATCATGATATGCACTTGCTGCATCTTCGTTCCATTCAGATTTTTCAATATATCTGCCGTGTGAAATAAGGGCATTTTTAACATCGCTGTTGCTTTCGATAACTTCTCTTGAAAGCCATGCGGCAATAGTGGAACCGCCCAGCGGAACATTGATAATACCGACAGGCACATTAAGATTTTTGCACATAGCTTGTGAAAAATAATATGCAACCGCGCTCATATTATATATATAACCGTCTTCACCGTTAATCCATTTTGCGCCCGGGATATCACGCTGCGGCTCAACGGGAATCTTACCTCTGACGCCTTTATACTCAGGGATGTCGGGTATATACAAAACGCGGAGATATTTGCTCAGCTTACGGTTTTCCAAAAACATCTCTTCCCCCTGCTTTTCCTGTGAAAGAGGGTATTGCATATTGCTCTGACCGTTTGCAAGCCAGAGTTCACCAAAAAGAATATTGTCAAGCTGCTCAAAAACCTTGCCGTTTACTTTAAGGGTAATGGTATACTCTTCAAAGCTGCCTAAAGGTGCATCAACAGCTACAGAAAATGTGCCGTCTGCAGAAGCTGTTGCCGAGCTGTCAAAAATCATAAACCCGTTATAAAAAAGCTCCAGAGTGATCTGAGCGCCGGGGGTAGCTGTACCCGAAATATATGACCTTTTATTTTGCTGCAAAAGCATACCGTCACCATATACAGCATAAAGCTCAGCTTCGGCAGAGCCGCCTGCATTCGCAACAGAAACACAGCTTAAAACTGTGATTATTGTAAGAATCAGTGCAATAATTTTATTTTTCATAAAACCGCCTCCGTCTGCATAATAACATACGCAAAAAATAATGTCAATTTGCTTTATTTTTTTAAGCGTTTATGATATAATTGCTTTGTATGTTTTAAAAATTATGCGAGGTGGATTATGCGCAAGTTTATTTCATGGAATGTCAACGGTATCAGAGCATGTATCGGCAAAGGTTTTATTGACGCATTCAATTCACTTGATGCTGATATTTTTTGCCTGCAAGAAACCAAAGTCCAGGCAGGTCAGATTGACCTTGAGCTTGACGGGTATTATCAGTATTGGAGCTATGCTGAGAAAAAAGGCTACTCCGGCACTGCTGTTTTCACTAAAGAAAGGCCTTTGAGTGTAACCGAGGGTATCGGCTCAGCAGAGCTTGACACCGAGGGCAGAATGCTCACCCTTGAATTCCCCGATTATTACTTTATAACCGTATATGTACCCAATGCGCAAGACGGTCTTAAGCGCATTGACCACCGTTGCAGATGGGAAGATGCTTTCAGACAGAAGGTTACAGAGCTTCAGAAAATCAAGCCCGTTATA
Organism: Acutalibacteraceae bacterium; assembly: GCA_045126895.1. GTDB lineage: Bacteria > Bacillota > Clostridia > Oscillospirales > Acutalibacteraceae > CAG-488. Next base: position 13,165 of record JBGVPE010000067.1, read on the forward strand.
TTCTGCGGTGACCTTAATGTTGCAAGATGCCCCATTGACCTTAAAAACCCTAAAGCCAACGAAGGTAATGCAGGTTATTCTCAGCAAGAGAGAGATAAATTCAACGCCCTGCTTGATTCAGGCTTTATTGACACATTCCGTTATTTTTACCCTGAGCTTGAAGGTGCTTATTCCTGGTGGTCTTACCGTTTTGGCGCAAGGGAGAGAAATGCAGGGTGGCGTATAGACTATTTTTGTGTTTCTGATTATTTCAAGGATAACCTTGTCAGCGCATCAATTCATTCTGAAATTTACGGCTCGGACCATTGTCCCGTTGAGCTTATCATAAAATAAGAGAGGTTAAAAAATGAAAACTGTTCATAAGGTTTTAATTACTGTTTTTTCCTTTACATTAGTTATATCAATTCTGGTGCTTTTACTCAGCACTATGCTAACAGGCTCTTTTAATGTGGGTCTTAGCTCATCAGGTGACTTTAACGGCAAAAACATCAGCACCCTTAACCCGTCATCCGTTGCAACCGAATACCCTTTGGTGCAATCTGATTTTGACAGTATTTATTACTGCATGAAGCCTGACGGTGTTGTTGATTTTTATGAATACAACGGCACATCCGTTTCAAAATATGCAGGTGAAGTTAAAACTGTTGAATTAAAACCCTCCTGCACTTACTATAAAATTCCGATAACCGTTTATTATATAACCGTTGAAGGTAAAACTTTGGGCTACGGACTTTTCACAACCAAAAATTCAGATGCAGATGTTAATCTTTATTCTTATGTTTTTGCAAAGCTTATTGATGCCCCCGGCATTTATGACCTTAACGGCAAAATGCTTCTTTTAAGCACAGATTCCTCTCAGGCATACAATCAGGATAAAACCTACACCGAAGTTTTTGATGTTAATATGTCAAAAGGCAGCTGTTCCGCAGTTACAGCCCAGAGCAACAGAAACGCCGATTCAACAGGCCGTCTTTCTGAAAGATGGAGTATCCTCACAGACTATCAGCTTAAATCTGTAAGCAAGAAAGCTGCTATGATTTCAGGCAGACTTTATGACGAGTCAACAGAAATTTATGATATTTACGATATCAACAAAAGCGTGAACAACCCGTTTTGCAAAGGTGCTTACGGCACATTTTTAAGAGAAGATTCAGACAGCGCCCTGATTTATATCAAAAAAACAGCCACAGGCTTTAAATCTGTCAGATATCTTGTTGAAGAAAAAGAAATCGCAAGCTTTGAGGGTGACATCACAAAGGATTTTGTTTTCAGCGGTGATTGGGTTTATGACAAGCTGACCTCAACCTTCACAAACCTTATCACAGGCAAAGCAATCGCTGCCCCCAAAACAAGCGGCAGAGTCAACGATTTCTGCGTCAATGATGACGGCTCTTTAATCGTTGCGGTTGCAACATCTCAAAGTAATCAATCCCTGAGCGTTATAACTGCAGACGGCCAGGCAGAAAATTATTCAGGCAATTCAATTTACACTGCCGATGTAAGAAACATAAGCTTCGCAGACAGCGGCACGGTTATCACGACAAGTGTTCAGGCAGACGGAACCTGTGTGAATAATATAATAAAAATCAAATAATCGTTGACAGATTTAAAACAAAAGTTTAATATATACATTGTTTATTTTAAGTTAGGAGAATACAAATGAAAGTCAGCAAATTACTTTTAGAAACTTTGCGCGATGCTCCCGGTGATTGCATAATCGAAAGCCAGAAGCTTATGACAAGAGGCGGATATATGAAATATATGCACAACGGCATATATTCACTTTTTGCCCCTACAAAAAGAATCGCTAAAAAAATCGAAAACATCATCCGTGAAGAGATGGACAGAATTGACGGCCAGGAGGTTATGTTCCCTGTTGTTATGCCTGCAACTCTCTGGCAGGAATCAGGCAGATACACAAGTATCGGCAGTGAAATGGCAAGATTCAAAGACAGAAGCGGTAACGATGTTGTTCTTGGTATGACTCACGAGGAGGCAGCTGTTCACCTTGCAAGAAACACAGCTAACTCATACTCACACTATCCGTTTATGATTTATCAGATTCAGACTAAATTCCGTGATGAGCCAAGATGCCGAGGCGGTCTTATCCGTGTTCGTGAATTCACAATGAAAGACGCATACTCTTTCCACACTTCACAAGAAGATTTAGAGCAGTATTATGACCGCTGCTATGAAGCTTATGAAAGAATCTTCAAACGCGCAGGCGCTAAAAATGTTGTTGCTGTTAAGAGCGACTCAGGTATGATGGGCGGCAGCGTTTCACACGAATTTATGCTTCTTGCAGATATCGGTGAAGACACCCTTGCAATCTGCCCCGAGTGCGGTTACAAGGCTAATATGGAAGCAGCTGATGTTAAGGTTGAAAACGAAAGTGATGAAATTCAGGAGCTTGAAAAAATCTACACTCCTGACATCAAAACAATCGAGGACCTTTGCAAATTTGTTTCTATCCCTGCAACAAAGCTTTGTAAAGCTGTTGTATATCAGAAAAACCTTACCGATGAATACATAATCACATTCATCCGCGGCGACCTTGATGTGAACGAAACAAAGCTTCGCAACTTTATCGGTGAAGAAATTCACCCTGCAATCATCACTGAAGAAAGCGGTATTGTAGCAGGCTTTATCGGTGCAGTTAATCAGAATGCAAAAGCACAGCTTGTTTTTGACAAATCTCTTGAAGGTCTTGAAAATATGGTTTGCGGCGCAAACGAGGTTGACTATCACTACAAAGGCTTTAATGTTAAGCGCGATTACGGTGAAGTTGAGTATGTTGATGTTGCTAAGATTTTCGAAGGTGCAATCTGCCCTTGCTGCGGCAAAAAATCAATCACAATTTCAAACGGTATCGAGGTTGGTAACATCTTCCAGCTCGGCACAAAATATACAAAGAGTATGGATATGACATACCTTGATTCAAACGGTGTTGCCCAGCATCCTATCATGGGCTGCTACGGTATCGGCGTCGGCAGACTTATCGCTTCAATCTGTGAAGAAAGCCATGACGATTACGGTCCTATCTGGCCGATGGCTATCGCTCCATGGCAGGTTCAGATTTGTAACCTTCGCAAAAAGAATGAAGAAGTTTCTGCTCTTTGTGAAAAGCTTTATAACGATTTGCAGAAGAATCATATTGAAGTTCTTTATGACGACAGAGATATGCGCCCGGGCTCAATGTTTGCTGATGCAGACTTGTTCGGCGTGCCTGTAAGAGTTGTTGTCAGCCCTAAAACCTGCGAACGCGGTGTTGTTGAAATCTCTTACAGAGATAAGAGCTTCAAGGGTGAGGTTGCTATTGACTCAGCAGTTGAAGAGATTACAAAAATGGTCAACGACCTTATGGCTCAGTACAATATATAACATAACAATAAACAAAGAGAAGACTCGTGTGAACGAATCTTCTCTTTATTTTTTCTGTCTTAATCTTTTAAAAAATTCACTTAAAAGAGTGGCAGATTCCTCTGCCTTAAAACCGCTTTCAATTTCGGGCTTGTGATTATACGGTAATTCAAAAAGATTTATTACCGATTCACAGGACCCGGCTTTTTTATCACTTGCACCGTAAGTAACTTTTTTTATTCTGCTGTTGATAATTGCACCTGCACACATGGGGCAAGGCTCTAATGTAACATACATTTCACACTGCCACAGCCTCCAACCGCCTAAATTGCGGCAAGCGTCATCAATAGCTTCAATTTCAGCGTGAGCAAGAGCGTTTTTGCTTTTTTCACGGCGGTTTCTGCCTCTGCCCACAATTTCACCGTCAAGGGTAACAACTGCACCAACAGGCACTTCACCCTCATCAGAGGCTTGCTTTGCAAGGGCAAGAGCCTCTTCCATTATCTGTTCATTAGTCATAATTACCTCTTAATACATCAGCAGATTTGAAACAAATGAGCTTATCATTGAAACAACAAAAACACCGATAAGCACTATGATTGTTTTTTTGTAAATGCTCTTATTTTCGATAATTTTTGAGTTGAGAATCTTATAAACCATATAAAGCACCCATACAAGAATAAGGAACAACGCTGCATACAAGAATACATACCCTCTTGTTGAAGTTACCGTTATGCTCTGCAGGGTTGTTGTTGCAAGTAAAACAATACCTGTAACAACAGTAGGTGTTGCGCAGTATAATGCAACTTTTGTTTTTAAATTAAGGCTGCTTACAGGCAAAGGATTAAGGTATCTTTTGTTAGCCTTAAGATATCTTCTCACACAAAAAATCAGAAGTACTGATGTGAGGATATAAGGTGCTGTCCTATCCCCTGAATAGGTTGAATAAACAAAGGACATAAACATAAACACCATAAATGAAACCAACATAAACCGTCTTTCTGATTTTGGTGCGAAGGTAAGACCCAGACTTTCGTGAGGCTCTTTTATATATTGACAAGCGCAGTATATACCTGCCGCGATGAGCGCAACCGTAAGGCCGTAAAACAAAAACGGACCTGCAAAAGTTTCAGCAGAAACCGTTGCTAAAACTGACACAAAATTAGTAGCTGCGTGAATCGCTATGGAGGTCCACACAGAGCCTGTTGATATTGCAAAATAGCCTAAAACAAGACCTGCCACAAACGCGAAAGGTATCTGCTGCATATTGCCGTGCATAAGTGCAAAAATAATTGCCGACATTACTATTGCAAAGCGGTCGCCGTATTTTCTCAGCGGGGGCATAACAATTCCTCTTATGGCAACCTCTTCAACCAACGCAGGTATAATTGACGCCTGAAGCACAAAAAGCAAAAATTGCCCTACATTAGCAGGGGAATCTAACTCAAGGGCGGCAAACTCAATATCAAAAGATGAAACAAAGCCTGTAAAACCTGCTGTTATATAATTACCCAGAAAGCACAGCATTGTACCTGCACCCAGGGCGAGCAAAAAAGCTCTTTTTGATCCGGGCAAATCAAGATTATAGCAAAGCTCCTTATCCTGCGGGGTATAAAAATGATGAATTATTGTAAAAGGAACATACACACCTAAAACAGTCATCAATATTGAAACAACTGCATTCAATGAAAAGCTGCTCTCATCCAGAACACCTGAAGCTGCAAGTGCAAGTGACGCAACATATCTGAAAAGGGCAAACGCCAGAAGACCTGCACCGGCAAGAAGGCTCAGCTTTGTAAGATGCTTTGCTTCACGGCTGATGAAAGGATCCTTTGCAATAAAAGGATTATTAAAATTTTCATATGGGTTGAAACCTGTGTTACTACTCATAAAAAATACCTCGGATATTGTTGTAATTATAGTATACTTGTTTTTTTTAATTATTCAAGACAAAAAAGCCACTACATTTTTAACAATTTGTAAACATTAAATTAACACTTGTAATCAGGGCGGATTTAATATATAATGATGAAAGTTAAAAAGGAGTTGATCTAATGGATCCAATCAAAGTTGATTTTTCGTCAAATAATAATGACAAAGGTTCCGGCAAGGGCGGCGTGGTAATGCCCCCTGAAAAAAAGGGACTCAAAATTTTAATTAACATCATCCTTACACTTATCGCAGGTGCTGTAGGCTACTACTTCTACCTTCCTGCATTTAATTTTGAGTGTATCGATATGTATATTTTCATCGGTGCTGTGTTAGCTTTTTACTGTGTTGTCAACTACATCACATCAGGCGCACTCAAAACACCCGACTATTCAGCTTATGCTAAAAAGAGCGCAACAGTTCCTGTGATTTTAATCGGTGTTCTTGTTGTAACTGTTGTTTTTGGTTTTATTATTTCATCAACAGTTTTCAGAGCTAAAGATTACCACGAAATCATCGATGTTCAGGACGGCAATTTTGTTCAGGAGGTTGCTGACTCATCTGACGATTCTTTTGCAACTGTTCCGAGAATTGACATTGATACAACTGCAGTTATGGCTCAGAAAGCTCTCAGCGGACTTTCAGAGCTTGGCTATGTTTCTCAGTTCACAGTTCAGCCTTCATTCAATCAGATAAACTATCAGGATGTTCCTGTGCGTCTTGCTACACTTCAGTATTCTAACATTATCAAATGGTTCACAAACCGCGATAACAGAATCCCTGCTTATATCCGTATAGATTCTATCACTCAGAAAAGTGAGCTTGTTCCTGTTGATGGCGGTATTCAGTACTCAACAG
>JBGVPE010000068.1:0-29579 GCA_045126895.1 Acutalibacteraceae bacterium
ATCGGTATCGGCAGAGTTGAGCGAGGTTCTGTAAAAGCAGGTCAGCAGGCTCTTCTTTGCACAGAAGATGGCGAGAACAAGCGAGTAAAAATCGCAAAGCTTTATCAGTACGAGGGTTTAAAGCGAGTTGAAACAGAAACCGCCACCTTGGGCGACATTGTGTGCGTGAGCGGTATTGCCGACATCAACATCGGTAACACAATCTGTGACGTTGAAAATCCCGAAGCTCTGCCTTTCGTAAAGATTGACGAGCCTACAGTTTCCATGAACTTTATTGTTAACAATTCTCCCTTTGCAGGTCGTGAGGGTAAGTTTGTTACTTCCAGAAATCTCCGTGACCGTCTTATGAAGGAGATTGAAACCAACGTAGCTCTGCGTGTTGCCGAGACAGATTCTGCCGATACATTCCGTGTTTCCGGCAGAGGTGAGCTTCACCTTTCAATCCTTATCGAAACCATGCGTCGTCAGGGCTATGAATTCCAGGTTTCACGTCCCAAGGTTATTACCAAAACTATCGACGGTGTGCTTTGTGAGCCTATCGAGTACCGTATGATTGAGGTTCCCGATGCTTATGTAGGTCCCGTTATGGAGAAGCTTGGCTCAAGAAAGGGCGAGCTTATCAACATGGGTACCCGTGACTCGGGTATGACTCACATCGAGTTCAGAATCCCTGCCCGCGGTCTTATGGGTTACCGTCCCGAGTTCCTTACAGATACAAACGGCAACGGTATTATGAACTCTGTATTTGACGGCTATGAGCCTTATAAGGGCGAGATTGTTACACGTCACCAGGGCTCACTTATTGCTCACGAATCCGGCGAAAGTGTTACTTACGGTCTTTATCAGGCACAGGAAAGAGGCAGACTCTTCATCGGTGCAGGTGTTGAAGTTTATGAGGGTATGATTGTAGGTGAATGCGCAAAGAGTGAAGACGTTGTTTGTAATGTATGCAAAAAGAAGCAGCTTACAAACACCCGTGCTTCAGGCAGCGATGACGCTTTAAGGCTTGTACCTCCTACAGTGCTCAGCCTTGAGCAGTGTATGGAGTTCATCAAAGATGATGAGCTGTTGGAGGTTACTCCGCTGACATTAAGGCTTCGCAAACGAATCCTTTCAAAAGAGCAAAGATTAAAAGCACTTCACAGAACAAAATAAGGAGAGTTTATTATGAAAAAAATATTATCAGTTATCATTTGTATTGCTTTATTAGGTCTTACATGTGTTACAGGTTTTGCAACTTCACCTGTTGAAGAAAAGCCTTTTGAAAACAGTGAGTTCTTTACATACGGTGATTATTCAATCCATTACCGCAAGGTTGAGCATCAGGGCTTTTATAAAGGCAGAATTATGATGCTTCACGGCTTCGGTCAGTCAACCTATTCATGGGAAAACATGGCTGCTCAGATGAGCGCAAAAGGTTATGACTGCTATATGGCAGACCTTCCTAATTTCGGTTACAGCACAAGAGAGAATGCAGATGTTGAAGCAATCGACAGAGAAACACTCATCATTGAGCTTATGAAGAGCATAGCTGACGATAACAGATGGATTCTTGCCGGTCATTCAATGGGTGGCGGTGTTGCTATCAATATCGCTGAAGAAATGGAGCTTCGTGCACTTTTCCTTGTTGCACCTGCACCGATGAGTGAAATCCCTTCAATGATGCACCCTATTGTTACATCAGGTGTTATGACAACAGTGATGAATGTTGTTTTCAAGTATCTTACAAAAGTTGATTTCCTTATGAGATATATTGTTCAGATGGCATCAAATAATAAAGAATTTGCAAAAACTTATGATGTGGATAAGGTTGCTGCACCGTTACAGCTTGCAGATACAGGTACAGGTCTTGCGTATATGATGACAAGAGTAAGAGTTACAGACCTTGAATCAACAGATAAAATTACTTGCCCTGTACTTATTATAAATGCAAGTAATGATATGATTATTAACGACAGTATGAAATCAAGTGTTGCAGACGCACTTCCTGACGCAGAGCATTATATGGTTGAAGGCGGCGGACACATCTGTCATGAAGACAGAGCTGAAGAAATTGCTGATGTAGTTTACGATTTTCTTAATAAATAAGGTGATTTTATGACCGACAAAAAACTTAATAAAGCCACAGCCGTAGCTCTTGGGAATTTTGACGGTCTTCATTCAGGGCATATATCTGTGTTGCAAAATGCATTGAGCTTTAAAGAAAAAGGATATGTGCCCACAGTTATTCTTTTTGATGTTCATCCCAGAGAGTTTGTATTAAAGTCTTTGGTAAAAAGACTTGTCACAAGCTGCGAAACAGAGCAAAGGCTTGTTTCGATGGGCTTTGAAATTTATAAAATAAGCTTTGCCCAAATCAGAGAAATGACTCCCCGGGAATTTTTTGAAAAAATAATTGTCGGCAAGTTGAATGCAAAAGCAGTCTGTTGCGGTTTCAATTATTCCTTCGGCAAAAACGGTCAGGGCAACAGCGAAACCATAAAAGAGCTTTGTGCCCAATCGGATGTGATTTGTACGGTTTCAGATGAGATTACAGTTGACGGCAAATCAGTTTCTTCAACTGAAATCAAAAATTATCTGTTGAACGGTCAGCCTGAAAAAGCAGCAAAAATGATTGGGAGAAATTATTCTTTCACAAGCAAGGTGATTCATGGTGATGCAAGAGGCCGTGAGCTTGGTTTCCCTACAATCAATCAGACCTTGGACAGCAGCCTGATTGTTCCGAAATTCGGGGTTTATCAGTCAATCGTTATCGTTGACGGTGAAAAATATTCAGGCGTTACAAATATCGGTGTCAGACCCACATATCTTTCTGATGTTGTTCTTGCCGAAACAAACATTCTTGATTTCAGCAAAGATATTTACGGTGAAGATGTAACTGTTGAGCTGGTTAAATATATCAGAGAAGAAAGAAAATTCGATTCTGCTCAGAGCCTTATAAGTCAGCTTGAAACCGATGTAAAGCAGGTGAGCCAGGATGTATAACACATGGGAAGCTCTTAAGACTGATTGCATGAACTGTCAGAAATGTCCTTTATGTCAAACAAGGACAAACCTTGTTTTTGGTGTTGGTAATGAAAATGCAGAGGTTATGTTTGTAGGCGAAGGTCCCGGTGAGCAGGAGGATTTGAAAGGTGAACCTTTTGTTGGCAGAAGCGGTCAGCTTTTAGATAAATATCTTGACGCTATTGACCTTGACAGGCATAAAAATATTTATATTGCCAATATAGTCAAATGCCGTCCGCCCAAAAACCGTGACCCGTTGGAAGAGGAGCAGGATGCATGTATCGGTTGGCTCAAAGAGCAGACTCGTCTTATCCGACCTAAAATTATAGTTTGCCTTGGCCGTGTGGCTGCAACAAGGCTTATTGATAAGGATTTTAAAGTTACACGTCAACACGGTCAGTTTATTGAGAAAAACGGGTTTTATATGATGGGTACATTCCATCCGTCAGCGTTATTGCGAAATCCTGCACAAAAGCCGGATGCATTTGAGGATTTTATTGCATTAAGAGAAAAAATATCTGAAGTATGTGAGCATACTTATTGAATGGGAGGGGTAAATTATGTTGGAATTTTTTGAATCAGTATGGGCAGTGATTTTGTCATTGGTTACTGCTTTGACTTTTCCTTGTAATCTTGCTGTTGATGCAATCAAAACATCAATTGACAAAAATAAAGTTGAATATCCGGAAGTTTCAGTAACACAAAAAGCTGACTATAAAATTAGTGAAAGTATAGTTGGTGAATATGATATTTTTGTAAGTGAAAATGGTGACGACAGCGCTGATGGTAAAATCGATTCTCCGCTTGCAACTGTTGCAGCGGCAAAAGAAAAGGTTGACAGCTTAAGCGGTGATATGCCGGTTACAATATGGTTCAGAGAGGGTGTTTACAGTTTCTCTGAAACCCTGAACTTTAAAAAAGGTGATAAATCAAATGTAACCTTCAGAGCCTATAACGGTGAGGATGTTATGTTTACCTCAGGTAAGGAAATCACAGGCTTCAGTGAATGTGAAATTAATGGTGTCAAGGCTTTTTCTAAAGAAGTAGATGATGATTTCAACATTCTTTTTAACTCAGAAACTACCCTTAGCAGAACCCGTTACCCTGAAAGCGGATATTTCTTTGTTGCTAAAGATTCACCTGAATTCATCGGTGAATTTAATCATACCGATATGCACAACGGCTTTACAGGTATGGTTACAAAAGAAGGCGATTTTAAAGATTTTTATAACTCTGAGGATGTTATTATCAGAATTCTTCATTATTGGAAGGATGAAATGCTCACAGTAAAGAGCTTTGATGAAGCAACAAATACAGTTATGTTCAGCAGACTTTCAAGTATGTCGGTTTATGAAAACCATAAGTATTTCCTTGAGAATGTTTTTGAAGCCCTTAATACACCGGGTGAATGGTATCTTGATAAAAAAGAAGGTATGCTTTACTACATTCCTTTTGAGAATGAGTCTGCCGATACCCTCACTCTCTGGGGCAGTGAGCTTGAAACTATGGTCTCTGTTGACGGAGTTGACGGTATTGCTTTTGAAGATATAAGATTCAGAGGCAACGGTTTTAATATCCCTCTTAACAACACAGGCAGAGATTTCACTCAGGCAGCCTATGATGTAACACCGTGTGTTAAGGTTACAAATTCTCAGAATTTCCGCATTACTCATTGTGAATTCAAGGATATTGCAGCTTGTGCTGTTTTTATGGGCGTAAACGTGCAGAATGCATCAATTACATTCTGTAATTTTGAGAATCTTGGTGCTCATGCAGTTTTTATCAGGGGTGAAAATCTCCCTATTGATAACCCGACTGTTACAAAAAATATTCAGATTAAAGATAATCATATTTACAAATTCGGCAGAGTTTTTTATAACGCGGTTGGTGTGCTTGTTATCCATGCAAATTCTGTAGATGTGAGTCATAATGAAATTCATGATGGTTTCTATACTGCAATCTCTGTCGGTTGGGTTTGGGGCTTTGCCTACAGCGTAACATATAATAATAAAATAAATGACAACCTGATTTATGATATCGGTCAGGGCTGGCTTTCTGATATGGGCGGAATTTACACCCTGGGCATTCAGGAAGGCACTGAAATCACCGGTAATGTGATTCACAATGTTGCAGCTGATCCTCTTGAAGGCGGATACGGCGGATGGGGAATTTATCTTGATGAAGGCAGTTCCAAGATTCTTGTTAAAAACAATCTTGTGTTTAATTGCGGAAATCAGAGTTTCCATCAACACTATGGTGAACATAATGTAGTAACAAACAATATTTTTGCTTTGAGCAAAACAAGTCAGGTTATTGTAACAAGAAATGAAGGCAGAACAGAGATGTTCCTTACCGGTAATATTATTGTTGGTGATAAGCAGGGAATGTACTCAAGGGCAGAAAAAGGCAAGTTTGTAGATGACAGAAATCTTTATTGGGATTATACACTTCTTTCGGCTGTTGTTTCATTGAAAAATGATGAGTGGGATGTTGAAGATATGTTCCCTGTAAAAGTTATGGAACTTAAGGGGTATATGAACAATGCAGTTTACATGGACCCTCTTTTCAAGGATGCAAAGAATTTTGACTTCACATTACCTGTAAACAGCAAGGCATGTGAAAAAATAGGATTTGTTCCCTTTGATTATTCTACAGCGGGTACAACAATGAATTTTTGAGTATTTTAACATAAAATACCGCAGTTGCATATAGTAACTGTGGTATTTTTTTTTGTAAATCTTGAACAATTTTTTATTGACTATTACACAAAACAGTAATATAATATATGACAACAATTTAACAATCAATCTTTGGAGGTTTTATATATGTCAAGAGTTTATAATTTTTCTGCAGGTCCATCAATGTTACCTGAGGAAGTTCTTAAGAAGGCAGCAGCTGAAATGCTTGATTATCAGGGCAGCGGACAGTCAGTGATGGAAATGTCACATCGTTCCAAATGGTTTGATGCTATTATTAAAGAAGCAGAAAGCCTTATGCGCGAAATTATGAATATCCCTGAAAACTATAAGGTGCTTTTCCTTCAGGGCGGTGCTTCTACTCAGTTTTCAGCAATTCCGATGAATCTTATGACAGGTTCAGGTAAGGCTGATTATGTAATTACCGGTCAGTTTTCAAACAAAGCATATAAAGAAGCTACAAAATACGGCGATGTTGTGGTAGCTGCTTCTTCAAAAGACGGCAATTTCTCATATATTCCTAAGCTGGACAAATCTTCTTTCAGAGAAGATGCAGATTATGTTTATATCTGCCACAATAACACAATCTACGGCACAAAATATCCTGAAATACCTGACACAGGTGATATCCCACTTGTTGCTGATATTTCATCAAGCTTTTTATCAGAGCCTATTGATGTTTCAAAATTCGGTATTCTTTATGGCGGTGCACAAAAAAATGTTGCACCTGCAGGTCTTACAATTGTAATTGTACGTGAAGATTTACTTGGCAACGCAATGCCTCTTACACCTACAATGCTTGACCTTAAAGCAATGGCAGACGGTGAGTCAATGTATAACACACCACCTTGCTATTCAATTTATATGTGTAAGCTTGTTCTTGAGTGGATTAAATCTCTCGGCGGTCTTGAGGCTATGAAAGAGCGCAATATCAAGAAAGCAAACATTCTTTATGATTATATTGACAGCAGTAAGATGTTCACTGCTCCGGCACAGAAAGAGTATCGTTCAATGATGAATGTTACTTTTGTTACAGACAGTGATGAGCTTAACAAAAAGTTTGTTTCTGAAGCTGAAAAAGCAGGTTTTGTAAACCTCAAGGGCCATCGTTCAGTCGGCGGTATGAGAGCTTCAATTTACAACGCTATGCCTGTTGAGGGTATTGAAAAGCTTGTAGAATTTATGAAAGAATTTGAAAAAGTAAATTCATAACGAAAGGTGATAAAAATGTATAACATTTTAACTTTAAATAAAATTGCAGCTTGCGGTACTGATAAGTTTGATTCAAAATACCTTTGCAGCTCAGATGTTGCAGACCCTGTTGCAATTATGGTTCGTTCAGCATCAATGCACGAAATGGAGCTGAGCAGCAGCACTATTGCTATCGCCCGTGCAGGTGCAGGTACAAATAATATACCTGTTGAAGCTTGCGCTGAAAAAGGTGTAGTTGTTTTCAACACCCCCGGTGCTAATGCTAACGCAGTTAAGGAACTTGTTATCTGCGGTCTTCTTATGGCATCCCGTAAGGTTGCAGCATCACTTGATTGGTGCAAAACCCTTAAAGGTGAGGGTGAAGCAGTAGGCAAGTTGGTTGAAAAAGGTAAATCAAACTTTGCCGGTCCTGAAATCAGCGGTAAAACTCTTGGTGTAGTTGGTCTTGGCGCTATCGGCTTTAAAGTTGCAGTTGCAGCAAATGCACTTGGTATGAAAATCATCGGCTACGACCCATTCCTTACAGATGAAGTTAAGGCTATGCTTCCTGAGGGCACACAGGTTGTTGAAGACCTTGCTGATGTTTATAAAAACAGTGATTATATCACACTTCATCTTCCGCTTAACGATTCAACAAAGGGTATGATAAACAGTGAAACACTTGCTCTTTGCAAAGATGGTGTTCGCATTCTCAACTATGCAAGAGGCGGTCTTGTAAACAGTGAAGCTATGATTGAAGCACTTGGAAACGGTAAGTGTGCTGCATATGTTGTTGACTTCCCAAGTGATGAAATGATTGGTGTTGACGGTGTAACAGCTCTTCCTCACCTTGGCGCATCTACACCTGAAAGTGAAGATAACTGCGCTGTTATGGCTGCAGACGAGCTTATCGGTTATATCGAAAAAGGCGAAATCAAAAACTCTGTAAATCTTCCTAACCTTACAGGTCTTGATGAAGTTGAGTCAAACCGTGTATGCGTAATCTGTAAAGAAGAGGCTGTTGAAGCAGTTAAGGCTGCTCTTGGTGAAACAAAATCAGCTATCCGTAAAGGTTACGGTTATGTGGTTGCTGACAATGCAGACGAAAGTAAGCTTAACGGTGTTGACGGAGTTATCCGTGTTCGTACAATCACAAAATAAATAAAGGCATAAAATTAACGCCCTGACATAACGCTGGCACCAGATAAGGAAGTTTTTTTTAAAAAGTGAAATTACGGCACAATAATACGTTAAAACCCACCGATACGCGACAGCGTAATCGGTGGGTTTTGCCTTTTCTTGCACACGCAATTTCGCATTTTAAAGTGCTACGCAGTTTCGTAGAAAAGCAAAATTGCTTGAATTGAAACCAAAAATGCAGCAAGGCTGCCGCCTTGCGAGGCTTTTGGTGATAATACAAGAGGTTTTGTTCGAGAAACAAATACTTCCTTATGTGGTGTCAGCGAAGTCAGGGCGTTTTTGCGTTTTAATTATTTAACTTCAACTCTCCAGCCGAATGGGTCATCAAGTTTGCCCCACTGGATACCTGTAACAGTGTCATAAATCTTCTGGCTTACTTCACCGATTACGCCGCCGTTAATTTCCATAACGTCATCTTTGTAACGGAGTTTGCCTACAGGAGAAATAACTGCTGCAGTGCCTGTGCCGAAAACTTCTTCAAGCTTGCCGTTTTTCTGAGCTTCAAGAAGCTCGTCAACAGAGATTTTTCTCTCTTCAACGTCCATACCCCAATGCTTGCAAAGGTTAATTACAGAATCACGGGTAATACCGGGAAGGATTGAACCGTTGAGCATAGGTGTAACAATTTTGCCGTCAATTTTGAAGAAGATGTTCATAGCACCAACTTCTTCAATATACTTTCTCTCAACGCCGTCAAGCCAAAGCACCTGAGAATATCCGTCATCATGGGCTTTAACCTGAGCTGCAAGGCTTGCTGCATAGTTACCGCCTGTTTTAGCGTAACCCATACCGCCTTTAACTGCACGCACATAATCGTCTTCAATCCAGATTCCGACAGGTGCAAGACCGCTTGCGTAGTAAGCACCGCTTGGTGAAAGGATAATCATAAAGAGATATGTTTTTGAAGGTGCAACGCCAAGGAAGGCATCAGTTGCAATGATAAACGGACGGATGTAAAGAGAAGTTCCTTCTGCTTCAGGAATCCAATCTTTATCAACATCAACAACAGCTTTAACAGCCTGAACAAAATCTTCTTCAGGGAGCTGAGGAATGCATAAACGGTCGTTTGTGGCGTTTGTTCTCTTAGCATTCATATCAGGGCGGAAAAGATAAGCCTTTCCGTCAGCGCCTTTATATGCTTTGAGGCCTTCAAACATCTCCTGTCCGTAATGGAAAACCATTGCAGCAGGTGAAAGGGTAAGGTCGCCGTAAGGTACAATTCTTGCATCGTGCCAGCCTTTACCCTCGGTGTAGTTCATTATAAACATATGGTCGGTGAAAATGTGACCGAAACCGAGTGGTTCATCAGCTGCAGGCTTTGCCTTAGGTGATGTTGTTTTAGTGATTTTGATGTCGAGCATCTGTTTTTCCTTCTTTCAAAAACTGAAATTATTTAATATAATCGAGAATTACTTTTGTCATCTCAGTGCATGAAAGCGGCTTTGTGTCGCTTGAGCCGAGAATATCAGCAGTTCTGTAACCTGCTTCAAGAACATCGTCAACAGCTTTTTCAATGCAAACAGCTTCGTCTTCAAGGTCAAATGAATAACGGAACATCATAGCAGCTGAAAGGATTGTTGCGATTGGGTTAGCTTTGTTCTGACCTGCGATGTCAGGTGCTGAACCGTGGATAGGCTCATACATACCACATTTGCTGTCACCAAGTGAAGCAGATGCAAGCATACCGATTGAACCTGTAATCTGTGAGCTTTCATCAGAGAGAATATCACCGAACATGTTTGATGTAACAACAACGTCAAACTGTGACGGGTTCTTAACAAGCTGCATAGCTGCGTTATCAACGAGCATATCAACGCATTCACAGTCAGGGTAATCTTTAGCTACACGGTGAACAACTTCTCTCCAGAGTCTTGATGATTCAAGAACGTTTGCCTTGTCGATGCTTGTTACAACATGGCTTCTCTTTCTTGCTGTTTCAAATGCTACGCGTGCAATTCTTTCAACTTCCATCTCGCTGTAGCACTCTGTATCAAAAGCTTCTTCGCCGCCGGCACCCTGTCTTCTGCCTCTTTCACCGAAGTAGATACCGCCTGTAAGCTCACGAATCATAACAATATCAACACCGTTGTCAATAATGTCAGGGCGGAGCGGGCTTGCACCTTTAAGTGCAGGGTAAATTTTTGCAGGGCGGATGTTTGTGTAAAGACCAAGTGCATGGCGAACACCCAAAAGAGCTTTTTCAGGGCGGAGGTGACCGGGGAGAGTATCCCACTTAGGGCCGCCTACTGCGCCGAGAAGAACGCTGTCACTTGCCTGACAGGCTTTAACGGTTTCTTCAGGAAGAGGAATGCCTGTTGCGTCAATAGCGCAACCGCCTGCAAGGTAAGGTGTGAATGTGAATTTGTGGCCGTATTTAGCGGCAACTTTTTCTAAAACTGCAACAGCACTGTCAACGATTTCAGGGCCAATGCCGTCACCTTTAAGTAAAGCAATATTGAAATCCATTTTAAGTCAGATTCCTTTCTGATTATTTGATTTTGCCGGCTTTGATTGATTCAATAAGACCGCCGGTAGAAATAATTTCCTGAATAAATGCAGGGAATGGCTCTGCTTTGTATTCATCACCTGTTGTAAGGTTGTAGATAACACCTGCATCCATATCAGCTTTAAGCTGGTCACCTTCACTGATTGCGTCAACAGCTTCAGGGCACTCAATGATTGGAAGACCGATGTTGATTGAGTTACGGTAAAAAATTCTTGCAAAGCTTTTTGCAATTACAAGTGAAATACCGCTTGCTTTGATAGCGATAGGTGCATGCTCGCGTGATGAGCCGCAGCCGAAGTTGTAACCTGCAACCATGATGTCACCCTCAGCAACACGTGAAACGAATGTAGCATCAAGGTCTTCCATGCAGTGTGCAGCTAATTCTTTTTTATCAATTGTGTTAAGATAACGTGCAGGGATGATAACGTCAGTGTCAACATTATCACCGTATTTAATAACTTTACCTTCAAATAACATATTAAAGTACCTCCTCAGGTGAAGAAATCTTACCTGTTATTGCTGATGCTGCAGCAACTGCAGGGCTTGCAAGATAAACTTCTGATTTGGGGTGACCCATACGGCCAACGAAGTTACGGTTAGTTGTAGCAACTGCTCTTTCGCCTTCTGCAAGGATACCCATATGACCGCCAAGGCAAGGTCCGCAAGTTGGGGTTGAAACAATAGCACCGCTTTCGATGAATGTTTTAAGAAGACCCATTTCCATAGCTTCAAGATAGATTTTGTTGGTTGCAGGGATAACGATTGTACGAACACCTTTCTTAACCTTCTTGCCTTTAAGAACAGATGCAGCAACAACAAGGTCTTCAAGCCTGCCGTTTGTGCATGAACCGATAACTACCTGGTCGATTTTGATATCGCCGATTTCGTCAAAGGTATGAGTGTTTTCAGGAAGGTGAGGGAAAGCAACAGTAGGACGGATTTCTGAAAGGTCGATAACATAAGTTTCGTCATATTCAGCATCGTCATCTGCTTTATAGATAGTAGGCTCTTTGCCGCCTGCTTCTTTAATAAATTCGATTGTCTTTTCGTCAACTTCAAAAATACCGTTTTTACCGCCTGCTTCAATAGCCATGTTAGCCATGCAAAGTCTGTCACTTACTGAAAGAGTGTGAACGCCTTCACCGCAGAATTCCATTGATTTGTAAAGTGCACCGTCAACACCGATCATACCGATGATGTGAAGGATAACGTCTTTACCGTATACGTTTTTCTGAAGTTCGCCTTTAAGCTCAAATTTGATTGCTGATGGAACTTTGAACCAGGCTTTACCTGTTGCCATACCGCAAGCCATATCAGTTGAACCAACGCCTGTTGAGAAAGCGCCGAGAGCACCGTATGTGCAAGTATGAGAGTCAGCACCGATAACGATATCACCGCTTACAACAAGGCCTTTTTCAGGAAGGATAGCGTGTTCAACGCCCATATCGCCAACATCAAAGTAGTTAACGATATCCATTTCACCTGCAAATTCACGGCACATTTTGCACTGTGTAGCAGCTTTGATATCTTTGTTAGGTGTGAAGTGGTCCATTACCATAGCTACCTTGTTCTTGTCAAACACTTTATCAAGACCGAGCTTTTTGTATTCTGAAACAGCAACAGGTGTTGTAACGTCATTACCTAAAACAAGGTCAATGTCTGCAAGAATGAGTTGACCGGCTGAAACCGAGTCAAGACCTGCATGAGCAGCAAGGATTTTTTGTGTCATTGTCATTCCCATTATTCATTCTCCTTTTTGGATAATTTGTAT
Source organism: Acutalibacteraceae bacterium (assembly GCA_045126895.1). Classification (GTDB taxonomy): domain Bacteria; phylum Bacillota; class Clostridia; order Oscillospirales; family Acutalibacteraceae; genus CAG-488. Next base: position 12,371 of record JBGVPE010000068.1, read on the forward strand.
TCGAAAGAGTCCACCAGAGCCTTAAAACTTGCTTTAATAATGTCACTTGAAACTCCGATGGTGGTAAATACCGATTTTAAATCTGCAGAGTCAATCATAACTCTGATTTTTGAGTCTGTTGTTGAACCTGATTCGATAACACGAACCTTATAGTCCAACAAATGCATATCACTGATTTCAGGGTAGAAGCAAACAAGAGCATCTCTCATAGCTTTATCAAGGGCGTTGATAGGGCCGTTACCTGATGCGCATGACATTGTAACTTTGCCGTCAACCTCTATTTTAATCATAGCGTTTGACTGCTGCTCACCGTCAGGGGCAGGGAAGTCGTCAAGCACCTTATACATAATTACATTAAAGTGAGGCTTATAAAGACCAAGCTGTTTCTTAACAAACAAATCAAAGCTTGCTTCAGCTGCTTCATAGTGATAACCGAAATCTTCTCTCTTTTTGAGAGCTTCGGTAATAAGACCTGTTTCAGGGGATTTTTTATCAAGCTCAGGCACGAATTTCTGAATCTTAGGCAAAACAGTACCTCTGCCTGCAACTTCACTCATTAAGAACTTTCTTTCATTACCGACTGATTCAGGCGGAACATGCTCAAAAGAACGTGAGCATTTCTGCACACCGTCAATATGCATACCGGCTTTGTGTCCGAAAGCGCTTTTACCAACGTACGGATGATTATGATTTAATCGTACGTTTGAAATCTCAGCAATCTTACGTGCAGTAAGACGAAGCTGAGTTAAATCAACTCCCACATCATAGCCGCATTTTAAAGCAAGGTTTGCAATTATTGTGCTTAAGTCTGCATTTCCGCAACGCTCACCATAACCTACAAAAGTTCCTTGCACCTGAACTGCACCGTTTTTAACAGCTGACATTGAGTTAGCAACTGCACAGCCTGTGTCGTTGTGGCAGTGAATGCCGATTCTCACATCAGGGAATTCAGCAGAGACCTTACCTGTAATTTCTGCGATTTCGTCAGGCAAGCAACCACCGTTGGTGTCGCAGAGTGCAAGTACATCTGCACCTCCGTCAACTGCTGCATGAAGAACCTCTATAGCGTAGCCCGGGTTGTTTTTATATCCGTCAAAGAAATGCTCGGCGTCAAAAATAACTTCTTTGCCCTTTTCTTTAAGATAAGCAAGAGTGTCTTTAACAATATTTTTATTGTCATCAAGAGATATGTGGAGGATATCGGTAACATGCAAATCCCAGGTTTTGCCAAAAATTGCGACTGCAGGGGTGTTTGCACTTAAAAGAGCGATAAGGTTAGCGTCATCCTCAACAGGTCTGCCTGCTCTTGCGGTGCTGCCGAAAGCACAAAGCTTAGCATTCTTAAAAGCAACATTTTTCAGCTCTTCAAAAAAGCGAAGCTCTTTGGGGTTTGAACCGGGGTTACCGGCTTCAATGTATGTAACACCGAATTCATCAAGAAGACAGGCAATCTTGATTTTGTCCTGAACAGAAAAAGAGATACCTTCACCTTGTGAACCGTCTCTGAGTGTTGAATCAAAAATTTCAATTCTTTTCTTGTCGGACATTTATTCAACTCCTTTCTGCAGGATTTATTTCAAAGCTTCATGAAGCTCTCAGATAAACCCTGCGCCACCCTGTCCGCTAAGAGCAGACAGGGTGTTTAAATCAGGATTTAATTATGCTTTGAAGTTCATCTTCTCGCGAAGCTCGTTACCAACAGCCTCAACAGGATGTTCAGCTTCAAGTCTTCTGCGTGAGTTGAAGTATGCACGGTGTGACTGATTCTCAAGGATCCAGTTACGTGCGAAAGCACCTGTCTGAATTTCTTCAAGAACTTTCTTCATTTCTTTCTTTGTTTCTTCTGTGATGATACGTGGTCCGATTGTGTAATCGCCGTATTCAGCAGTGTCAGAAATTGAGTAGCGCATGAATGAGAAGCCTTTTTCGAAGATAAGGTCAACGATAAGCTTCATTTCGTGGATACACTCAAAGTAAGCGTTTTCAGGTTTGTAGCCTGCTTCAACAAGTGTTTCGAAACCGGCTTTCATAAGTGCTGTTACACCACCGCAAAGAACTGCCTGCTCACCAAAAAGGTCAGTTTCAGTTTCTTCACGGAATGTTGTTTCAAGAACGCCGCCTCTTGCACCGCCAACGCCCATAGCATAAGCAAGAGCGATGTCTTTAGCGTTACCTGTTGCGTCCTGCTCAACAGCGATAAGGCAAGGAACGCCCTGGCCTTTAACATACTGGCTTCTTACTGTGTGGCCGGGGCCCTTAGGAGCGATCATGATAACGTTAACTGATTCAGGAACGATGATCTGCTTGTAGTGAATATTGAAACCGTGAGCAAAAGCAAGTGTCATACCGTCTTCAAGGTTAGGAGCGATGTCTTTTTTATACATCTCTGCCTGTTTCTCGTCATTGATAAGAATCATAACGAGGTCAGCTTTTTTAACTGCGTCAGCTGTGTTGAGAACTTCAAAACCGTCAGCTTTAGCAACTGCAGCTGATTTTGAACCTTCATAAAGACCGATAACAACGTTAACACCGCTGTCTCTGAGGTTCTGAGCGTGTGCGTGACCCTGGCTGCCGTAGCCAACAACTGCTACAGTTTTGCCGTTGAGAAGTGAAAGGTCACAATCTTTTTCATAAAACATGTTTGCCATTTTAAATTACTCCTTTGAATAATAGTTTTATTTTTTAAGGGTTGTGCTGCCACGGTCAATCGCAACGATACCGGTGCGGCACATCTCTACTATACCGTATGGTTTTAAAAGCTCAATGAATGAATCAAGCTTATTACTTTCACCTGTTTTTTCAAAGCAGATGGTGTCTGCTGCAAGGTCAACAACCTTTGCACCGAAGGTGTTGGCAACTGTAAGAAGTTCAAGCCTTGCTTCAGGGATAGCTTTAACTTTGATAATTGCAAGCTCGCGGTTGATAGCAACAGAGGTGTCAATTTCTTTGATTTCTTTTACATCAAAGAGCTTGCGAAGCTGCTTTAACATCTGGTCGCGTTCATATTCGGTGCCTGTCATGGTGATGGTCATTCGTGAAATATCAGGGTTTTCTGTAACGCCAACGGTAAGGCTGTCAATGTTGAAACCTCTGCGGGCGAACATACCTGAAATTCTTGTAAGAACACCTGACTGGTTTGAAACAAGAATACCGATAACAAATTTTTTCATCATCCGACCTCCTTATCTGAATCGCATAAGCAGACTGTCGATTGATTTGCCGGGCGGAATCATAGGAAGAACCATTTCATCTTTGTCGATTATGCATTCAACAAGGCAAGGGGCTTTTAATGCGAAAGCCTCTTTCAAAGCTTTATCCAGTGATTCTTTATCGTCAGCACGGAAACCTTTTGCTCCGAATGCTTCAGCAATTTTAACGAAGTCGGTTTTGCGGTTGAGAGTTGTCTGAGAGTAACGCTCACCGTAGAACATTGTCTGCCACTGACGAACATTACCTAAAACACCGTTATTGAAAAGAACGATAACGAGAGGCAGATTCTGCGAAACAGCTGTTGCAAGTTCGTTAAGGTTCATGCCGAAGCTGCCGTCACCGGTGTAGAGGATACTTGTCCTGCCGGTTGCAACTGCTGCACCGATTGCAGCGCCCATACCGAATCCCATTGTGCCGAGTCCGCCGCTTGTGATAAATGTTTTTGAGTGATGAACCTTGTTTCTCTGTGAAGTCCAGAGCTGATGCTGACCAACATCTGTGCTTACAGGGGAGTATTCATCTTTGATAGCGTTAACCGCGTCAATAATATCATAAGGGGTGAGCTTGTTAGGGCTTATGTATGTGTTTTCTTCTTCATATTTTCTGAATTCGTCAATCTTAGCCATCCATTCAGGCTTTTTACTTTCGGCGACTTTTGCATTTATGGCATCAAGCACCTCTTTTAAATCACCTGTGATACCGAGATTTACAGAAATGTTTTTGCTGATTTCTGCAGGATCAATATCTATATGAATGATTTTTTTATCAAGTGAATATTTTGATTTATCACCTGTTGCTCTGTCACTGAAACGCACACCCATAGCAATTATAAGGTCAGCCTCATACATTGCAGCGGTTGATGCATAATGACCGTGCATACCGCACATACCCAGACCGTTTTTGAAAGAAGCAGGGATTGATGCAAGACCCATCATACTTGTACCGATAGGGGCGTCGATTTTTTCAGAGAAGTCCATAATATCGTGGCAGCATCTTGACTTTGCAGCACCGCCGCCGCAATAAATAAACGGACGCTTGCTCTCACATATCATTTCAACAGCTTTGTCGATAAGCTCCTCATCATAAGGAGGATTATCAAAGAGCTTAATTTTTTCTTTGCTTTCAAATTCGGCTGATGCTAACTGAATATCTTTAGGGATGTCGATTAAAACAGGACCCGGTCTGCCTGACTGGGCAATCTGCATAGCTTCACGAATTGTGTCGGCAAGTTTTGAAACATCTTTAACCTGATAGCTGTGTTTGACAATAGGGTATGTAACACCTACGATGTCAACCTCCTGAAAACCGTCACGGCCAATCAAAGAAGTACCTACATTACCTGTGATAGCAAGAAGAGGTGTTGAGTCAAGGTTTGCGTCAGCGATACCGGTAACAAGGTTTGTAGCACCCGGACCTGATGTTGCAAGAACAACACCTAATTTGCCTGATGCACGTGCATAACCTTCTGCTGCGTGAGCTGCACCTTGCTCGTGAGCTGAAATAACGTGGTTTATACGGTCTGAGTTTTTATAAAGTTCATCATAAATATCAAGTACCGAACCACCCGGATAACCGAAGATAGTTTCAACGCCCTGCTCAACGAGGGTTTCGATAAGTATCTGAGCGCCTGTTAACTTCATAGTTTTTCCTTTCTGTTGTGGCAAGAATATAGCCTATGGCTTAAAGACTAAACCATAGGCTCGAATGTTTATAATAAAAACCCTTGGCTGATCCCATGGGGTTTAGATTAAATTGCTTCTGACACCATATGGGCATAGTCTTTCGCGTTATCAATCACGGCCTTGACCTTAAGATTGATAACGTTAATAATTATAACGCCTGTATGTGTTGAAAAAGAAAGCATTTTAATTCCTCACAACTCCATAATAATGGTAGAATTATATCATTTCTTTTTAGCAAAAACAAGGGGGAAAAGTCTTTTTCTACAAATTAGTCAATATAACATATTTAAAAAAATCAACTTTGTGTATTTTAACAACAAAAAATACTCGAAAAAGGCTTTAAAATAAAGAAAATATCTTCAAAATCAGACTTTGACCTAAAAAAACATTTCATATATTTATTAGCGTTGACATCTGATAATAAAAAGGGGTATAATAAACTGTATAATTTTGCACAAGGAGTCAGTTTATGAAAAAACAATGTGAGGGTTGCTACAAGCGTTTTGAGGTTATCAGAGACACATCTGTTCCTATAACTCCAGACCTTAAAGCACCAATGGAATATATTCATTGCCCGTGGTGCGGTTGTGAAAACGGAGCGATGGAATGCGGCTCGATAATCAGCACACGCAGATGTATTGCAGAAAGTGAGTTCTGATTATGAAATTTACCGTTGAACAGATAGAGCAGGGTGTTGCTAAATGTGAAGATGAAAACAAGCAGTTTACCCATATAAATCTTTCTCTGTTGCCTGAGGGTGTAAAAAGCGGAGATATTCTGTGCTTTGATGGTGAAAAGTACGAGATACTTACCGCTGAAACAGAGAAGAGAAAAGAAAAAATGCTTGGCTTACAGGCGCGTCTTTTCGGCAAGAAAAATAATTTTTAATTCGGAGATGTATTACTATGTGTAAACAACTTGTGGATTTTTATAAAGATAAAAAAATCCTGATTATGGGCTTTGGCAGAGAAGGCGTTTCGACCTATAACTATATTAGAAAATATCTGCCGCAAAAACAGTTAGGTATTGCTGATATGAAAGAGATAACTATTGACGATGAAAATGTTACTCTTCACACAGGCCCGAATTATATGGAGGCTATGGCGGATTATGATATTGTGATGAAAACCCCGGGCATATCTGTCAGAGATGCAGTTATCCCTGAGGGTGTTACAATCACTTGCCAGACAGACCTGTTCTTGAAATTTGCACCGTGTATGAAAATCGGCATCACCGGCACAAAAGGTAAAACAACTACCTCAACACTTATTTATGAGGTTATTTCAGCGTCAGGCAAAGATACCTGCCTTATCGGCAATATCGGTGTGCCTGTTTTTGATGTTTTAGATTCATCAGAGGGTAAAATTGCTGTTATTGAAATGTCATCACATCAGCTTGAGTTTACCCGTACATCACCTCATATAGCAGTGCTTACAAATGTTTACCCTGAGCATCTTGACCATTACAACGGCTTTGAGGGATATGTGGGTGCAAAATTCAACATTATAAAACATCAAACAAAAGATGATTTTATGATTTATAATCCTGACCAGGATTTAACGGGTATTGTTGATATAGATAGTGTAGAATCAACAAAATTTGCTGTCAGCAGTCTTGATGATGAAAAATGTGAATTTTTAAAATCATTAACAAATATCAATGACCGTCTTTTAGGCATTCATACACATCAGGATATTTTCTTTGCCGCTAAAGTTGCAGAGATTCTCGGTATTGACAAAGAATCTGTTAAAAAAGGTGTAGCTGCTTTTAAGGGGATTCCTCACAGATTAGAACCTGTAGGCACATTCAGAGATATATGCTTTTTTAACGACAGTATAGCTACAATCCCTCACGCTGTTGAGTGCGGTGTTGAAGCTATCGGTGATGTTGATACCCTTATTTTCGGCGGTCTTGACAGAGGGATAGGCTACGATGATTTTGAAAAATATCTTATATCCTGCCCTATGAAAAATCTTATCGGTATGCCCGAAACGGGACACAATATTATTGATAATCTTGTGTCTGCAGGCTGCACTAAAAATATGGTTAAGGCTGATGATATGGAGCACGCTGTCAGGTCAGCATATGAGCTTACTCAAAAGGGCAAAAGCTGTTTACTTTCACCTGCGGCATCAAGCTATAATGTATATAAAAACTTTGAGTATAAGGGAAATCACTACAAAGAGCTTGTTAAAAAGCTTGGCTGAAAGGTCGGTTATAGTTGGAAAATCTGAAATATAAGTTCATAGAATTTATGCGCGGGCGAAATGGTGCCGATGAGCTGTATTATGCAACACTTGCGCTGACAGTTGTGCTTGATATAGTTGATTTATTTGTGCGCTCAAGAGTTTTGTCAACGATAGTTCTGCTTTTGATTTTGTTGACATTTTTCAGATATTTTTCTAAGAATCTCTATGCCCGTCAGCGTGAGAATGCTAAGTTCTTAGAGGTTGTGAACAGAGTCAGGGGCAAAAAATTCAGAAAAAGTCCTTATGATATTACACCTGAAAAGAGTTCAGCTTTTAAGAAAAAACTAAATGCTGTAAGAATCAGATTCCGTGACAGAAAAACTCATATTTTCAAAAAATGCCCCGGCTGCAAGGCGGTTATCAGATTGCCGAAAAAGAAAGGTACACACACAGTTTGCTGCCCCAGATGTTCAACGGATTTTCAGGTTAAAATAAGGTGAGGTTTATATGGAGCTTAAAGAAAAAACAATAAAAAAGAATTATATATATGAAGGTAAAATTATAAATCTTCGCCGTGATGATGCACAACTGCCTAACGGCAAACCTTGTATAAGAGAAATTGTTGAGCACCCGGGCGGGGTAACAATAGCTGCGCTTACAGACGATAATGAGCTTATGTTTGTGCGGCAGTTCAGGTATCCTTATATGGATATTTTGTTGGAATTACCGGCAGGTAAGTTAGAGAGAGGTGAGGACCCTCTTGAAACAGGCAAAAGAGAGCTGCTTGAAGAAATCGGATGCACAGCCGAGGAGTATATTGATTTGGGCAAATTTTACCCCTCCTGCGGTTATACAGATGAAATAATTTATCTTTACCTTGCAAAAGGTCTTACTTTCGGCAAGCAGGAGCTTGATGAAGACGAGTTCTTGAATGTAGAAAAAATACCGTTGGATAAAGCTTTTGAAATGGTAATGAATAACGAGATACCTGACGGTAAAACTCAGGCGGCAATTCTTAAAACATATCATAAAGTAAAGTGAGAGAAATATGAAAAAAATAATTTTAGCTTCTGCTTCACCGAGAAGAAGAGAGCTTTTACAATTAGCCGGTGTTGAGTTCACAGTTGATGTTGCTGATGCAGACGAAACTCTTGAACCGGGTATTTTGCCTGAGGATGCAGTTAAAGAGCTTGCAACTAAAAAGGCGTTTGCTGTTTTTGAAAAGCATAAAGATTGTATTGTTATAGGTGCTGATACTGTGGTATCGGTAAACAACAAGATTCTCGGCAAACCTAAGGATTATAATGAAGCTAATCTTATGCTCAACGAACTTTCAGGAAAAACCCATTGTGTTTATACAGGTGTTTGTATTGTTTCTGCTGATAAACAGGTAGTTTTCAGTCAGAAAACGGATGTTGAGTTTTATTCACTTACTCAGGCAGAGATTGATTCATATATTGCATCAAAAGATTGTTTTGATAAAGCGGGCGGGTACGGTATCCAGACTAACGGCTGTGTCCTTGTTAAAGGCATCAACGGAGATTATTTTAACGTTGTAGGTTTGCCTGTTGCTGAAACAGTCAGAGCATTGAAGGAGTTTTGATTATGGATAAGTTGGATGAGCTTATTCGTTTTTCGGCAGAAATAGATAAAATGAAATCCGTTTACCGCCACACACTTCTGATTGACAAAAGCAGGGAAGAAACGGATGCAGAGCATTCATGGCATCTTGCCACAATGGTTATGCTGTTTAAAGATTATGCACCGAAGGGCGCAGATATAGACCGTTGCATTAAAATGGCATTGGTTCATGACCTTGTTGAGATTTATGCAGGTGATACCTTCGCTTATGATGTGCAAGGGTATGAGAGTAAGGCTCAGCGTGAAGAAGAGGCGGCGCAGAAGCTTTTCAGTATGTTGCCCGATAATCAGGGTGAGGAATATAAGCTTCTCTGGCAGGAGTTTGACAAAGAAGAAACTCCTGATGCACTTTATACCTGTTCACTTGACAGGCTTCAGCCTCTTATAAATAATTATCTTACTCAGGGTCATACATGGAAAGACGGCTTTGTGACTTATGATAAAGTTGTAAAGCGTCAGCAGGTTATCAGAAAGGCTATGCCTGAGTTATGGATTAAAGTAGAAGAAATGCTTGACGACAGCGTTGCAAAAGGTTGGCTTAAAAAGTAAAAATGAGCAAAAAAAATAACCGGTTCAGATGAACCGGTTTATTTTTTAATTACATAAGGCTGCCTACAAGAGCACCGAGAGCGTCTGTGATGAAGCTAAGGTCAACTGCAGGGTTGTTAGGATCGTACCAAGGAGCTGTTTCAAGCTCACCTTTAAGAAGGCCGATACCGATAACAAGGATATCGAGGATAGAAGCAGCTAAAGCTTTGAGCTGTTCTGTAAGGTTCTCGATGAATGTTGGCTGATAAGGAGCTGCTGTGATAGCACAGTCATCTGAGAATGCGCCAATGATTTCAGCAACAGGTGATGCATCGTCAAGCATGATGTCGCCTGCGAATACCATGTCAGCTTCTTCTTCTGAGATGAAGTAGAAAGCCAAGTAGTCGCCAGCATCGCCTGCGTACATATCGAGCATACCGTCATATGTTGCAACGTAGTCGATAACTTCCCAGTCGTCAGCCATCTTTGTTTCTACCTGTAAAATTGTGATGTCAGATGTGAGCATGTCAGCAGGTACAAGGAGTGTACCGTAAAGCTCGCCTGAACCAGGGATTTCGTCATCGTCATCAACGATGAATGTGTTGAAACCTGAATCTTCGTTGTAGTAAAGCTCAACACCTGCAGCAGCTGCATCAGGAGCAACACTAACGTCTGTGATAGAGTTAATGTTAACGTCTGAAATTACCATGAATGGAACTACGATGTAACCATCTGTAGGATATTCATCTGTTTCATAAGGGTTACCTGCGAAACGAACATCAACTGTGATTGTTTCACCAGGGTTAGCTGTTACACTTCCATCAAAGCCAAAGAAAACCTGGCCCGGAGCAACTTCAACAGCAGCAAAAGCAGCAACTGTCATTGAAAGTGTCATAACAACAGCAAGAACGATTGCTAATACTTTTTTCATTATAAATTTCTCCTTTCGCACAAGGTGCGGATTTTTTTGCAAAGTTTAGCACTTTGTTACAATAATATTATCACAGTGAAATGTATTTTATTTTCTAAAATAGAAAAATAAAATAATTTTAAATAAAAAATATGAAATTAATTTTGGTGATTATGCTAACGGGATAGTTGTTTTGCGCTTAGCTTACACAATAAATTGTGTTTGTGGTTTTATTTGCAGGCTGCTTGCATAACTTTATTGGCAACTGTACCTGCTGCAGCAAGACCCGTTCCGCCGTTTTCGACAACTACAACGATTGCATAAGGTGTACTTTTGTCTGCTGAGTATCCCACAAACCAGGAGTGAGGCTCACCGTCGTCAATCTGCGCAGTACCTGTTTTGCCGCACATCTGAAGACCGGGGAATTTACTGTCACCGTAATAATTTTTAACGTTTGATCGAAGAAGGGCATTCAGTTTATCTGCAACATCGGCAGACAGTGAAACTTCTTCACTTATCTGATACTTTGTTTCTTCTTTATAGCCTTTGGGGCTTTTGATGTAATCGATTACATAAGGCTCAACAGCAACGCCTGAGTTTGCGATGCAACCCATTACCATCATCATCTGATACGGGTTTGCAAGGGTGGTATACTGACCGATACCTGCCCAACCTAAATCAACCTTAGCAGCTTTGCTGACATCAAACATTGACTTTGTGGGGGCAGCTATCCCGTCTACATCAAGGGCAGTGTTAAAGCCAAGCTTTTTTGCAGTAGCTGTAAGCTTTTCTTTACCTAATTCATTGGCAATCTGGGCAAAAGCACTGTTGCATGAACGGTTGAGTGCTTTCTCAAAATCAACGGTACCGTGGGTGGCGTTGCAGATAACAACACCGTCGCCTGTTTCGTATTTACCTGTGCACTTGAATTTGCGTTCATAAATATCGGGTATGTGCTCTATTGCACCTGCAGCGGTTATAACCTTGAATGTTGAGCCCGGTGTATAAAGACCTGATAAAACACGGTTCAGATAAACACCTTCATATTTAGGGTTAGTGTCAATATCATCAGGCTTGTTTTTGGGGTCATAAGTAGGTGACGAAACCATGCAGATTATTTCGCCTGTAGTATAATTGTATACACCTACAGCTCCTTTTCTTCCGTTAAGAGCCTTGTAAGCTGTGCTGCAAAGTCCGGAATCAATAGTCAGGTAAACATCGTTACCTTTGCCGTATTGAACTATGGAAGAAATTCCGTTGACAAAATCATAGCCTGTCAGGGTGTGCCTGTAGGTATACTGAACACCTGTTGCAATAAAGCCGTTGAGATCACCTACGGTATGCAGGGTTGCTTTTCTTACGTTTGAATATTCGTGATATCTTCTTTTGCCGTTAACAGTTTGGGCAAGAGGGTCCTCGTTGCAGTCATAAATTGAACCTGCGGCAGATATACTGCCCTGTGAATAAAGGTGTTGATTTGCCTTTTTTGTTGCCCAGTCAGAACCGTTCATTATAAATGTATATATTAAAATAATAAAACCTACAAAAAATGCACCAAGAACGGCGTAAAGAACATAAGCTCTTCTGGTTGTGTTATTCATCTGACCTGACGCCTCCTTCTTCTGCCGATTGGTATATCATCGGGATACAGCGGATGGTCGGGCAGTATTGTTTCGGAAAGCTTGGGGTAAGTATAAATATCTGCAGATTTAATGAATGCCAACAATCCCCACGAGCAAAGAATGCTTGTACCGCCACGGCTTATAAACGGCAGCGTAACGCCGGTGAAAGGTAAAAGGTCTGTAACGCCGAAAATGTTGAGCGCCATCTGAAAAAGCAACATACCTGCCGCAGCACATGATGCGATTGCATAAAAGGCTGAACGGGTATTTTTGGCGGTTTTAACAGCGTACAAAACAAGAAATGCAAATGTAAGCATAATCATCAATGCAAGAATCAGACCCCACTCCTCACAAATCATACCGAAAACAAGGTCGGTTGTTGAGGCGAATGTACCTTTAAGTTTACCCTTACCAATGCCGAGGCCGAATAATCCGCCGCTTGCAGAGTAAATCAGAGTTCTTGTTTGCTGCATTCCTTTACCGTACATATCTTCCCATATATGTCTGTATGTTGAGAAACGTGCCGCAACGGTTGCTTTGAAATATATTATCATTATGGCGCCAAGTACGGCACCTGCGCAGATGAGAGCAATCGTTCTGAAATCACCTGAGCGCATAAATGCAATAACTATAAATGTGAAGAAGAAAATGAGCGCTGTGCCAAAGTCTCTCATAAGAAACAAAAAGCCTACGCATACAACGGCGAATATAATGTACTTCGTTATGCTTCGTGCACGCTGAAGCTTGTCCAGTGTTGCCGCACCTACAAATATAAATGCAACCTTAACAATTTCTGACGGCTGAACAGAGATTCCTGCTACTTCTATCCAGTTAAGTGTGCCGTTGGTTGTTTTGGCAAGAAGAATGTTAAGCGCAAGCAAAGCTATTGCTACTATGCCTACCGGGGTACGCAGCTTTTTAACAATATCGGACCTTCTGAGAACTGCAAGTAAAACAATATATACAATAACACCAAGCAGAATGGCTGCGGCTTGTTTTATCGCATAACCTGAGTCTACACTGGCGCAGATTGTCAAGCCTATGCCTGATAGAAAAAATCCGATAACCTCAATTTCCATATGTGTCTGTGTGAAGAAAATTGAAGCACAGAAAAAATATATAAACTCAACAAATACATATCCTAATAATACAGCAGCCAGAAGAAAGTCAAACTCCTCTTTGCCGAATAAAACCGTGAACGCCGTTATAATCTGAAAAAATGCGACCGGCAGCATAACGGGGAACCATAAAAACGGTTTGTTTCTGGTTTGTGCCATTACAACACCTCCTTGCCGTTATTATATCATCTTTTTTTGGAATGTCAAAAAGAGCAACGGCATATTTAGTGCCTTGTTTCAGATTACCCACAAACTGTAGAATCCTATAAAAAATTAATAGGTTTTTAATAAATTTTTCTTGACAAAGCAGGGGGTTAGTGATAGAATAACTGTACCTCTTAAAGAGGGTTCTTTTTTTGTGCCCTGATTCAGAAACTTACAGGGTAGAGTTTCTGACAAGAGGGAGGCTAAAATTCCGGGTAAAACCCGGTTAAACGGAGGTGCCGATATGAGAGTAAAAGTTACCCTTGCGTGTACAGAGTGCAAACAGCGCAACTATGACACAATGAAAAACAAGAAGAACACACCGGACAGGTTGGAGATGAACAAATATTGCAGATTCTGCAAGAAACACACTCTCCACAGAGAAACAAAGTAAGCGGAGGTTACATTTATGGCAAAACATGAAAAGTCCGAAGCTGCTGAAAAGATTGAAAAGGCCGTTAAAGAAAAGAAGGCCGGTGCTCCTAAAGTTAAAAAGGGCAATCCTTTAAAACGTGCGGGCAAAGCTATTGTAAAATTCTGCAAAGATTTCAAAGGAGATCTTAAGAAAATTACATGGCCCGGTGCAAAAATGGTTCTTAAAAGCACATTGGTTGTTATCGTTTCAATCATCGTTGTCGGTTTAACAGTATTTCTTATTGACCTTGGCCTTACAGAAGGCATTAACGGTCTTAAAGGTCTTGCTGATGATCATCATGCAAGTCAGTCTGTTGAAGACAAAGAAGAAACTACTGAGAAATCAACAGAGAAAGAAACAACAACTAAAGCAAGTGCTGAATAATCTTGCTAATTTTGGCTGATTTCGGAGGAAAAGCAATGTCTAATAACTCCAGATGGTATGTAGTTCATACCTATTCCGGCTATGAAAATAAGGTTGCCGGTAACATCGAAAAAGTCGTTGAAAACCGCGGTATGCAGGATTTGATTCTCGAGGTTAAGATCCCAACCGAAACAGTTGTTGAGGTTAAAGAGGATAAAACAAGAGAAGTTGAACGCAAACTTTTCCCCGGTTATGTAATGGTCAAAATGGCCGTTGAGATGGACGACAACGATCTCCCTGTTATCAGCGATGAAGCCTGGCTTGTTGTCAGAAACACCCGTGGCGTTACAGGTTTTGTAGGCCCGGAAAGCAAGCCAACCCCTCTCACTGAGGAAGAGGTTTATCGCCTTGGCGTTGAAAAACGCACAGTCGAGGTCAATTATGCAGTCGGAGATACAGTCAATATTATTGACGAAATCTTTGACGGATTCACAGGCAGAGTTGAAGAGATTGACGCAGAGAACAATATGGTTCGCGTTACAGTATCAGCTCTTTTCGGCAAAGAAACTATGGTTGAGCTTGAGCTTGATCAGGTTGAACCGATTGCCGACTAATTAACACTGATAATTAACGGTTTTCCGTTTAATTATATGCGTGTTTTACGCATGGAGCGTAATGCTCCCTGTGGGAGGAACATAAATCTTTTCAAATGTTCCGCCATAACCACATATTTTTGGAGGTGCAAGAAATGGCTCAGAAGGTTGTAGGCTTTATTAAGCTTCAGATCCCCGCCGGCAAAGCAACCCCGGCTCCACCAGTTGGTCCTGCATTAGGTCAGCACGGTGTAAACATCATGGCGTTCACAAAAGAATTCAATGAGCGCACAAAGAACGATGTAGGTCTTATCATTCCTGTTGTTATCACAGTTTATGCAGACCGTACATTCACATTTGTAACCAAGACTCCACCAGCAGCTGTTCTTATCAAGAAGGCTTGTGGAATCGACAGCGGTTCAGGTGTTCCAAACAGAACAAAGGTTGCAACTATTACCGGTGAGCAGATTAGAAAAATCGCAGAACAGAAAATGCCCGACCTCAATGCATCAAGCGTTGAGTCAGCTATGAGCATGATCGCAGGAACAGCTCGCAGCATGGGTGTTACTGTAGTGGACTAATGCTCCCTGGTGGGAGGAAAAATCCGATTAACCACTTATTTGGGAGGTAAATAAAAATGAAACACGGCAAGAAGTATGTTGAAAGCTCAAAGCTTGTTGACAGAACAAAGCTTTATGAGCCTGCAGAAGCTCTTGAAACTGTTGTTAAAACCGCTTCTGCAAAATTTGATGAAACAGTTGAAATCCATATCCGTCTTGGTGTTGACTCACGTCACGCTGACCAGCAGGTTAGAGGCGCTGTAGTTCTTCCTAACGGTACTGGTAAAAAAGTTAGAGTTGCAGTTTTCGCAAAAGGCGATGCTGCTGAAGCTGCAGTTGCTGCAGGCGCTGAAGTTGTTGGCGCTGAAGATCTTGTAGCTAAAATCCAGGGCGAAGGCTTCCTTGATTTTGATGTTGCTATCGCAGCACCAAACATGATGGGTCTTGTTGGTCGTCTTGGTAAAGTGCTCGGTCCTCGTGGTCTTATGCCAAGCCCTAAAGCAGGTACAGTAACACCTGATGTTGCTAAAGCTGTTGAAGAAGCTAAAGCAGGTAAGATCGAATACCGTCTTGACAAGACAAACATCATCCATTGCCCAATCGGCAAGGTATCTTTCGGCGCAGAGAAACTCGCTGAAAACTACAATACCCTTGTTACAGCTGTTGAAAAGGCTAAGCCTGCAGCTGCAAAAGGTCAGTATATCAGATCATGCGTTCTCGCTACAACAATGGGCCCTGGTGTAAGAATCAACCCTGCTAAAGCAAGCGCAGTATCTGCAGATGCTGAATAATTAAAAATACTTGACACGGAGCAATTCGTGTGGTATTATATCTAAGCTGTTCTTTTTACTTAAGACAGCAGGTGCTTCATGCATAACGGTTAAATCCACCTGCCGAGGTTAGGAACATACAATAACTTTTTGTATGTATATCCCTGCCTGCGGTATCGTGGGCAGGGTTTTTCGCATAATGCACCACCTACTTAAAGTACAGAGAGGTGAAAAGACATGCCAAGCGCAAGCGTTTTGGAACAGAAAAAGCAGGTAGTAGCTCAGCTTTCAGAAAGACTTTCTGCATCAATCGCAGGTGTAGTTGTTGAGTACAAAGGTATTACTGTTGCTGATGATACAGCATTACGTAAAGAGCTCAGAGAAGCAGGTGTTGAATACACTGTTGTTAAAAATACTCTTCTCGGTCTTGCTATCAAGGGAACAAGCCTTGAATCAATGAGCGATGTACTTGAAGGTACAACCGCTATCGCAACAAGTAAAGATGACTATGTTGCAGCAGCTCGCGTACTTAACAAGTATGCTGAGAAAATTGAGAGCTTCAATCTCAAAACAGGTTATATCGATGGCGAAGTTATCAGCGATGACAAACTTAAAGAGCTTGCAACACTTCCATCAAGAGAAGTATTGCTCTCTATGGTTGCCAATGTATTCAGCGCACCTATCGCATCTTTTGCACGTGCAGTACAGGCTATTGCTGATAAAAATTCAGACGGAGCAGAAGCTCCTGCAGAAGCTTAATTTAAGCTAAACAAATTATTTATTTTTTAAAATTATAGGAGGATGACTAAAATGGCATCAGAAAAGATTACAGCAATCGTTGAAGAGTTAAAAACTCTCTCAGTTCTTGAGCTTTCAGAGCTCGTTAAAGCAGTAGAAGAAGAATTCGGCGTATCAGCTGCAGCAGCAGTTGTAGCAGCAGGCCCAGCAGCAGGTGGCGCAGCAGCAGCTGAAGAGAAAACAGAATTTGATGTTGTTCTTGCAGACGCAGGCGCACAGAAAATCAAAGTTGTTAAGGCTGTTAAAGATATCACAGGTCTTGGCCTTGCAGAAGCAAAAGCTCTCGTTGACGGCGCTCCAAAAGCTGTTAAAGAAGGCGCTTCAAAAGAAGAAGCTGAAGAAATCAAAGCTAAACTTGAAGAAGTTGGCGCAAAAGTTGAACTTAAATAAGTTTAATTTAAAATTAAAGACCGTAGCAACTGCGTGGGTGTCCAGAGGACACTCACGCAGTTTTATTCGCCTTTTGGCGAGTGATATTGCTTCGCAGTTATATAATGCTACGCATTGTGATATTGTCCTTTGGACAGTTTTATGCGAATAAAATAACACTGAAATCGAAGATTTCAATATCACTATGCCGAAAAGTGCATAATATCACTCTTTCCG
>JBGVPE010000069.1:0-22211 GCA_045126895.1 Acutalibacteraceae bacterium
TGAAGGCCTTCACCCTTAGCATAACGGATGAATTTAACAGGAACGATTGAAGCGCCAAGCTCTTTAGCAACTGACTCTACATAAGAAGCAACTGTGAAGTCACCGTTCTTAACGAACTCCTGCTCAACAAGGCAGTTCTCTTTGTAGTACTTCTTGATTTTACCTGAGATGATACCTTCGATAACTTTTTCAGGTTTTGAAGCCATTTTAGGATCTTCTTTAATCTGAGCCATGAGGATTTCTTTTTCATGCTCGATAACATCAGCAGGAACTGATGCCTGATCAAGATAAAGTGGATTCATAGCTGCGATCTGCATAGCAACGTCTTTACCCATAGCTTTGAAAGCGTCTGTTGCAGCAGTTGCATCGTCTGTATCAAATAATACCATAACGCCAACTGTACCGCCACCGTGAATGTATGTTGAAACAACACCTTCAACGCGCTCAAAACGACGGAGTTTCATGTTTTCGCCGATTGCAAGAACAAGGTCCTGACGAACTTCTTCAACTGTTTTGTCGCTGCCTGCAAGTTTTGTTGCGTTAAGAGCATCAACATCAGCAGGATTTTCAGCAACGATTGTTTTAGCGATATCAGAAACAAAAGATGTGAATTTTTCGTTTTTAGCAACGAAGTCTGTTTCGCTGTTAACTTCAACAACTACACCAACTTTTGCTGCTTCATCATAATAAGCAAAAACTACACCCTCAGCTGCGATACGGCTTGCTTTTTTAGTAGCTGCAGCAAGACCTTTCTCTCTGAGGAAGTCGATAGCTTTATCCATATCTCCGTCAGATGCAACGAGAGCTTTTTTACAATCCATCATACCAACGCCGGTCTTTTCGCGAAGAGCCTGTACGTCTTTAGCTGTAAATGCCATTATATTTTCCTCCTAATAAGTATTTTGATAAAATTTAATTATTCAGCTGCTTCTTCTGTAGCTTCTTCAGCTTCAGGAGCGCTCTGCTCGCCCTGACGGCCTTCGATAACAGCGTCTGCCATTGCGCCAACGATAAGTTTAACTGCGCGGATAGCATCGTCGTTACCAGGGATAACGTGGTCGATTTCATCAGGGTCACAGTTTGTATCTACAATAGCAATAATTGGAATACCAAGTCTGTGAGCTTCTGCAACTGCGATTCTTTCTTTTCTTGGGTCAACGATGAACATAGCAGCAGGCTGCTTCTTCATCTCTGTGATACCACCCATGAATTTCTCGAGTTTTTCGATTTCAAGGTTGAGTTTGATAACTTCTTTCTTTGGAAGCATATCAAAAGTACCGTCAGCTTCCATTGTTTTGAGCTGAGCAAGTCTCTTGATTCTTCTCTGGATTGTGTTGAAGTTTGTGAGCATACCACCGAGCCAACGTGCATTAACGTAAGGCATACCGCAGCGGATAGCTTCTTCCTTAACTGAATCCTGAGCCTGTTTCTTTGTGCCAACGAAGAGAATATCGTCACCGTTAGCTGCTACATCACGAACTACCATGTAAGCTTCTTCAAGCTTTTTAACTGTTTTCTGAAGGTCGATGATGTAAATTCCGTTGCGTTCTGTGAAGATGTATTCAGCCATTTTTGGATTCCATCTTCTTGTCTGATGACCGAAGTGAACGCCAGCTTCGAGAAGTTGTTTCATTGATACTACTGACATTTGTTTTTTCCTCCTAAGTTTAATCCTCTGCGGGGCTTAAAATGCAACCACCGGCGAAACAACTTACCGATGAACTATTGCAGAAAACACCTCGCATGCGTTTTGCCGATAGATTATATCACAACCATATCTATTTTGCAAGAGTTTTTTGCTTATTTTGTAAATTTATTTTTTCGGCAATTTCTTTAAAAACAGGGGCACAGTCTTCACCTCCTGTTGTACCGTTTTCAGAAACTACTATCACAGAATACCGGAAATCATCTGCAGAAAAAAATCCTCCGAACCAGGTGCATAATTTCTCTTTACCCTCAGCGTCATAGATACCCGTCTGCGCCGTTGCCGTCTTACCTGCGCTGACAAAATCTTCAGTGTAAGCGTTATGAGCAGTACCCTCGTTAACTACTGTTATCAGCATCTGAGATAAGAGATTTGCCGTTTCTTCACTTATGGCATAAACAGGTGCTTTAGGTTTATACTCATATACAATATTCCCGTCTGTATCCGTTACGTTTCTGACACAATAAGCCGAGGTATATCTGCCGTTATTTGCAATAGCATTAAATACATTTATCATCTGAACAGGCGTTGCAGTGAACTTACCCTGACCGAAAGAGAAATTTGCAAGATTGCCCGGTATTTTCAGCTCCTCCTTTGTGGGCAATCGGCCTTTTGAAGAAAAGAGATTTTCAGCAATTTCAATACTTCTGCCAAAGTCAAACAGACTTGCAGTTTCTGATATTGCATCACCACCCAATTGCTTTGACAACTGTATAAAGTAACAGTTGCACGATGCCGCAAGGGCAGCTTCCATATCCAATAAACCGTGAGCTTTTGAATTGTTACAGTGAAAAACATTACCGTCTACAGTTATTTCTCCGTTACAATTATATGAAAAAGTTTTATCAATTCCGTTTTCCAATGCGCAGGCAGCAACAACCACTTTAAAAACAGAGCCTACTGCATAGGCAGATAAAGCGCGGTTAGTTAAAGGTGATTCCTTGTCCTTAAGATAAACTTCAACATTATCAGGGTCATATACGGGCAAACTTGCAACAGCTTTAATTTCACCTGTTTGAGCATCACTTACCATAACCGTGCCATTTGTTATACCTGAATTTAAAAGAGCTTGTTCAGCAATTGACTGTATATCAATATCAATTGTTGTTGTAACCCCGCCTTTATGGCTGACATAAACCGGATCCGTCTCAATTTCGGCACCCGAAATAATATTGCCGT
Organism: Acutalibacteraceae bacterium; assembly: GCA_045126895.1. GTDB lineage: Bacteria > Bacillota > Clostridia > Oscillospirales > Acutalibacteraceae > CAG-488. The sequence goes on from JBGVPE010000069.1 coordinate 2,885, forward strand.
TCACATCACAAAGGAAACCGGCATACAAAGGTACTTCTGTTTTTAAAAACGAATCAAAGCATCGTTCTAATCCACTGACACCGTTGCCGTCTGAATTGACATAGCCTATAAGATGAACTGCACTTAAATCAGAATAACGGATGTTTTTCCTCAGTGTTATATAACTCTGACAAAGAGGATAATATTTATCACCCACACAGGCATAACCTGCACTGCCCTGCAGAAGAGATGATGTTATTTTATTAAAATCATCATTATCCAATATTTCCCGTAAAAGAGAAATTGATTTCTTATCCGGCTTGGCAACAATAAAGTTTTCTGTTTTCTTATTAACAAGAGGTTTACCGTTAACATCATTTATAGGTAAACGCAAAGTATCAAGCGTGACTTTTTTGTAATGGGATGAAATATATGAAGCTGTATCAACCTGGGTTGTTACGGTATACAGCCTTAGACAGATCGCCCCCATCACAAGACAAAAACACAAAAATACAGATATCACTCTTTTTTCCATAAAATCACCTGTATTATTATTACCTGCTCAAAAAGAAAAACCCGCCGAAGCGGGTTTAAAATCAAATCTCAATCTCTGCAATTACAGGGAAATGGTCTGACGGGAATCTGCCATCCGGCCTGTCTGTAAGTACACGGTATTTTTTAACTTTAATATCTTTTGTAACATTAACAAAATCAATGATTTCAGGATCATCTTCATCATTAAGAAGAGGATAAAATGCATTGTATGTATAATGCTCCATAGTATCATCTGCCACATGCTTTGAATCAACAAAGTTGCCCGATACCATCTGCTTATAAAGGTCACAACCTTCAGGGAAGTTGAAATCACCTGTAAGAACTGCAGGTTCATTGAATTTCTCTGAAAAATCCAGAAGTAATTGCAAGCCTTTTGTTCTTGCAACAGGTCCTATATGGTCAAGATGTGTATTCATATGAATATAAACCTTGCCGCTTTCTTTTTCACAAAGCTTTGCCCATGAACAGATACGGTGACATGCACCGTCCCAACCTTTGCTGCCTGCAACCTCAGGTGTTTCAGACAACCAGAAAGTTCCGCTGTCAAGAACGCTGAATTTATCTTTAAGATAGAAAACAGCTGAAAACTCCCCTTCTTTATCGCCATCTTCACGCCCTACACCTACATAATCATACTCAGGCAAAGATGCTGAAAGGGTTTGCATCCAATCATAGTGAGCTTCCTGCACGCCAAAAGAGTCAGGCATATGAGATTTAATAAGATCTGTAACCATCGGATGTCTGAGTGTCCAGTCATACTGTTCCGGTCCGTAGCAAAGAATATTATAACTCATTACTTTTAAATTCATAATTCAATCTCCTTTTAAAGTAAGAATCGGTACAATCATTTTAACAAAGAGCGCAGATTTTGTCAATTAAACAAAATCATTTCAGTGAAACATACATATCTTTGATATCATCATAACTTAACGGTACAATATTTCTTTCCATCAACGGAGTCATACTCATTTTTGTGAGAATTTCAATTTCCTCTTCCGTTTTCAGCCCTATATCGCTAAGGGTCAATGCCATACCCATTTTCTTCTTAAGTTCTGTTATAGCATCTGCCATAGCATCAGCACTGACAAAACCACAATCTTTTGCAAAACGGTCAAGTCTGCCACCGTCTGCTTTAGCATTAAAACGGGTGAAATAATCAAGTGTCATAGCGCAAGCTTCACCATGAGGCACACCATAAATATTAGTAAGCGGGAATGAGCAAGCGTGGCTGCCTGCAGTTCTCGGATTACTGAAAGCAACACCTGCAACAATAGATGCCTCAGCCATTTTTTCTCTTGCTTCAAGATTATCTGGCTCACAATATGCTTTATACAGATACTTAAAAACCAACCTTGTTGCATGAACAGAGCAGCTTTCACATATAGGCTGATGAAGAACACTCCAGAAGCTTTCAAGGGCGTGAGCCAAAACATCAAGCCCTGTTGACGCTGTAACCTGTGGCGGAACACTTAAAGTTAATTTCGGGTCAACAACAGCTGCAACAGGGTACATCAGCGGGTCATTCATTGTTGATTTTACATTTTTGTTAAGGTCTGTCAACACAGAAATATTTGTGATTTCACTGCCTGTGCCTGATGTTGTGGCAACAGCAATCATAGGTATAACCTCATCTTTATTTATTGGTTTATTACCTGTATGGTAACTTTCGATAATATCGTTACCCTTTGCTATAGCACACGCTGCCTTGCAACAATCCATAGGTGAACCACCGCCTAAAGCAACAGCAAACTGTGCATCATTCTCGCGCAGCACCTTCACACATTCATTAACATTATCTGTTGTAGGGTTAGGTCTGATATCATGAAACACTGCAACAATTTTACCGTTGCAATTTTCTACAATTTTGTCGGCAACACCGTTCTTTTTTAAAGTGTTTGAGCAAACGAGCACACCTTTATCATAGCCAAATGATTGAATAATCTCTGGTAACTCTTTAATTTTATCGTTACCGAAATAAATTTTTACAGGCATTGAAAAATCCCAATTCATAACACCACTCCTATTCTTGCTTATTATACATAAAAAACCCGACACTATCAAGTGTCGGGTTTGAAATCAGTTTCTCTTAATCTTTTTAGTTGTGGTTTTAGGGAACTCTTCATCCCTGAATCTTACATCTGCAACCTGTTTGTGAAGAGGTAATGTTCTGTTAACATCAGTAATCTTTGCTCTGATTACATCCTCAACACTCTTATCTTCCTGACCGTGATAAATTTCAGCAACTATACGGTCATTTTCACCTGAAACAACAATTTCCTGAATTTCATCAATTTTGTCACAGATTTTTGCTTCAACCTCTTCGGGAGAAACATTTTTACCGTTAGAAAGAATAATGAGATTTTTGATACGGCCTGTGATATAAAGCAAACCGTCTTCATCAATTTCACCAAGGTCGCCTGTTTTGAACCATTCACCGTCAAAAGCAGCTTCGGTAGAAGCCTCATCTTTGTAGTAGCCTTTGAAAACTATGTCACCTTTAACCTGAATCTCACCGTCTTTGATTCTACAATCAATACCCGGCTGAACAGCGCCTACACTTGCAGGCTCGTAGTGTTTTGTTCTCATTGTAGCAACAATCGGTGAACATTCAGTAATACCGTAACCGCTTGTAACAGTTATACCGATATCTCTGAAGCCTTTAACATATTTTTCATCAAGGGCAGAACCACCTGAAATAATCATTTCAAGGTTGCCGCCAAAAGCATCAAGAATCTGCTTGAAGAAAACCCTTCTCATATCGATACCGACTTTAAGAAGTCCGTTGCTGACTTTAATCATTGTTTTAACAAGGTTTTCTTTACCGCTTTCTTTAATATTTGCCCAGATTTTGTTATACATAACAGTAAGCATAAGCGGAACAACAGAAACGTGGCCCGGAGCAGCATGTTTAATATCAGCAAGAATCTTTTTAAGGCTGCTGTTGATATAAACAGGGAAGCCTACGAGCATCTGACAAGCTACACCTGCCATAAAACCAAAAGTATGATAAAGAGGTAATACAAGAACTGTGCCCTCAGGAATTTTAAGGTTTTTAAGGCTGATGATGGCATCAGTCATAAGCCCTTTTTGAGTGAGCATTGCACCCTTTGGTCTGGATGTTGTGCCTGAAGTGAAAACGATAGCAGAAACAGCTTCCCTGTCAACCTTATGGTCAATGAAACTTCTTTCACCTTTTGCAATAAGCTCTTTACCCTGCTGAATATAACTTTCAAAATCAGCAAGATTAAGCTTTTTGATATCACACAAATCAGTTTTGTCAGCATAAAGCTTTGAATGAAAAACAGCAGTTGCTTCACTTTTATCAATAACATATTTAACATCTTCAGGAGTCTGCTCTTTATCAACAGGTACAATCACATTGCCGCCGTTGATAACCGCAAAATAAGCAACAATCCACTCATAGCTGTTCTCACCAAGTAAAGCAATATGAGTGTTTTTAAGGCCGATTGAGTGAAGATATGTGCCTAACGCATTGATATCAGCCTGAATATCTTTAAAAGAATGCTTAACATCCTGTTTGCCCTTAGCATACCAGAAAGCAGTCTTATCGCCATAGGTTTCAGCACAGAAATCAACCATTTCTTTAAGGTCATTTACATAGGGAACCTTATTATAAGGATACATTTTATTCTTGCCCATAACATACTCCTATATCAAAATATTTTTTCACTAATGGAAACATTATATTTTATTAAAAAAAATAAATCAACAGACATTTTTTTAAAGATGTCCATTTTTATATAAAAAAACGGAACACCATAATTTATGATGTTCCGTTAAACATTATAATTGTTCAAGCATATATTCTTTGACCTGTTCAAGCTTACTTTTTTTCCATTCATTTTTTTCGGCCTCTTGGGCTAAAGGACATATTATAAAGAAATCAAGGGTTTCACCGGGTACACGCCCTGTCCTCAAGGGCAGAGTGAAATGCTCTTTCCATTTTTCTTCATCTGCATCTTTAAATTCGTCAGGGTGAAGATATATCTGCTGCCTTTTTGTAGCAGCAACAAGTACCTTAGCTGAAAGCGGTGCAAGAAGATTATATTCTTCCTCCTGAACATCAACAAAAATACGGGGAAGTTCAGCCTTCACTACATGCTCAGGTCCACGCACGATTTCAAGACCCATAGGTTCAAACGTAAATTCATCTTCAGTGAAGTTGATTTTCACAAGCAAGCCAAGCTCTGTATTGAATTGTGAACGCTGATAATCAGTGTCAAAAATAAAATTGCCCAAAGAATAAAATATCATTTTATCCCCTACGGTTTCATAATTCATCGGCACATGGGGATGGTGGGCAACCACAATATCAGCACCCATTTCAAGATATTTATGGAATCTTTCTCTTGTATACGGTGACGGCAGAGGTGTAAACTCCTCCCCTGCGTGAGCAACAACAACACACCAGCGGCACGTTTTTTTAATATCTTTGATAAGATTCTCAATAGCATCAAGGTCACTCCAGCTGAAGCAACCGGCCTTATCCTCACCGGCAACTCTGCAGGCACGCTGATATCCCACACCAAAAAGTCCGATACCGCCTGCCTCATCAATGATAACAGGTTTTCTTGCATGGTGAATATTCATACCTGCACCAATAGTCTGAGCCCCGTTTTTATCAGCCACTTCCAGCGTACTTGCGATACCCATTTCACCTGCATCCATAATGTGGTTGTTGCATATATTCCAGATATCTGCTTTCATTTTATTAAGAACGCGTGTTGCGGCAGGGTCCATAGTATGAAGCAGCTGCTGAACGCCGCTCTGAGTTGTATTAGCAGGTACTTCGGCAATAGGCCCTTCAACATTTGTGACAACATGGTCGGCACTGTGCAAAAAATCAAGCACTTCAGCTGACAGCAAATCTTCGTCATCCCATTTACCATACATATATCTGTCAAAACCGATATCACCGGTAAAAACTAAAGAAGTTTTATTTTTCATGGTGTTACCTCTCAGAAAAATCTTTTATTATAAGCATATTGTCTCGCTGCTTTTACCCTTATTCCATATAATTTCAACCTTTACGGGAACATTGGACTCAATTTTCACCTCAGGTTTTTCCTCTTCCGAATTACGCTTTTTGCAGATGAGAGTCAGTTCTCCCTGCGTGCCGAACGGATATTTTTTAATACCGTGGCACTCTGTGAGATTTATATGCCATACTATTTTATTCTCTGCAGCATCCGGTTTAATACCAAAAACATACTCAAATAATATTGAAATCGGTGAAAGACCTGTCCAACCTACGAAATCACCCATTGAACTGCTTCCCTTATTTGCTTTGCCGTCAGTATACTCCGGTGCATAATTCTCAAAAAGTGTATTTGTCCGCTCAAAAACATCAACAACTGCATCAAGATGCTCACATGCAATTTCGTGTGACATATCATACTTACCGTAAGCATCAAGACCTTTGAGCACCATATAGTTAGTCGGCGCCCATACCGAACCGCACCAATAACCGCCGTTACGGTTATATTCAGGGTGATCTTTTGAAAGAGTGGGAACTCTGTGCTCAGTTTTAAACTCGTTTTCGTTATTCAGGTGAGCAATAAAATCATCACTTCTGTCATCAGGAACACATTTTGCAAGTAATGACCAATAAGCGCCTATATGCTTCACACCGTTAAATGTATCATCATTCTTAAGGTCATAATAAAACTTGCTGTTCTCATCCCACAGTTTTGCATTTATAACATTATAGAGTCTGTCTCTTTCTTCTTCCAATTCCGGCACGAACTCATCTCTGCCAAGAACTTCAGACATCTTAATAAGAATATTACAGGCGTTAAGCTCCTGCATACAAGCATCTACCCAAATCATATGTCCGTGGCTGTAGCAAACATGATATTTTTCATCAAGTCGAGGGCAATTATCCATACCGCAACCGTATCCTGACGAAAAATAAGTTCCGTCTCTCCAGGTAAAATGCTCACGCATCCACTGATGGTAAGCAACAAGGCACGGATATACACGGGCTAATCTTTCTTTATCACCAAAATTAAGGAAGTAATCCCATTCGCACCAAGCCATCACCTCCGGACCTGTGGATGAAGGGTCATGCCTTGCAAAAACATCATCACCTGTCTGCTCTTCAATCTGACGGCATATAAAACCGTCAACATGCTGATGAGAATAGAAATTATCCAGTGTTTTTTGAAATTTGAATATACGGTCAGCATATTTTCCGAACATAAGCATAAATGCTGAATCCCACATAAATATACAACCGTTAAATGCTGCATCAATATAATTTGTAATAAAACCTGTATCTTCTTTTGGTCGGCGAAGGTTGGAAAAAGCAATCTCCCACGCTCTGTAATAACAATCAATATAGCGTGAATGACCGTCCCACACAGGCTGAGGCAATTTATTCTTGATTTTATCAAAATCAGGAATAGGCTCTGTTTCCACTTCTGCATCAATGAATGTGTTTTCTTCCATCAATTCTTTATCATCATATGTAATTTCATTATTTTGTTTAAAACCCTGCATGTCAAAACCTCAAAAAATATATTTCCCTCATTTTATCACACAAAATCCTCAATTACAATCAAAAATATATTTATTGATATAAATATAAAACCATACTGAGTTTATCAATACATACCTTATTATTGAAATGTAAATTTTTCTTTGATATAATAATCACAAATAAATATTAAAAAATATAAGATTCTGAGAGGGTGCAACAATTTGGCTGATTCATTTAAAATACAAGGGCAGGAATTTTATCTCAACGATAAACCCTTCAAGGTTTATTCAGGTGCGATACATTACTTCCGTTCATTACCCGAATATTGGGAAGACAGATTAACAAAATTGAAAGCAGCAGGATTCAACACCGTTGAAACCTATGTTTGCTGGAATCTTCACGAACCACAAAAAGGTGTTTTTGATTTCAGCGGTATGCTTGATATTTCGAATTATCTTGAAATCGCGCAAAAAGTGGGTCTTTATGCCATTGTCAGACCGGGCCCGTATATCTGCGCCGAGTGGGATTTCGGAGGATTCCCTGCATGGCTGCTAAAAGATAAAAATATTGAGCTGCGTTGCAACAACCCTGTATATATGCAGCATGTAAGAGATTTTTTCAGCGAGTTGTTTTCACAAATAAAACCTCATTTAATCACAAACGGCGGTAATGTTATTGCTGTTCAGGTTGAAAACGAATACGGCAGCTACGGAAATGACAAAAATTACCTTAACGCACTTTCTGATATGTATGACGAAATGGGTATAGATGTTTTAAATTTCACCTCTGACGGCGCATGGTGCAATATGCTTTCAGGGGGAACAATTGACAACGTTTTGCCTATGCTTAACTTCGGCTCACGTACTGCAACTGCTTTTTCGGCGCTGAAGCCTTACGGTGATGTTCCTAAAATGTGTGCTGAATTCTGGTGCGGATGGTTTGACCATTGGGGAGAAAAGCATCATAAACGAACATCCGACAGTGTTATTGCCGAAATAGAGGAATTTTTAAACCAAGGCTCATCCTTTAATATGTATATGTTCCACGGAGGAACAAACTTCGGATTTAACGCAGGTGCAAACCATCAAAAAAAATATGAGCCTACCGTAACAAGCTATGATTACTGTGCACCGCTTACTGAATGGGGCGAATACACAGACGCTTATCATAAAATAAGAAAGCTTCTGTGCGAAAAACAGAAAATCCCTATGGAAGCTCTTCCCCCTTCACCAAAAATGCAGAATATCGGTAAAGTAAGCTTAAGTGAAAAGGCAGATTTATTTAAAAATCTTGATAACATTTCAACAAAGCACTATTCCCCTTTGCCCGGGCATATGGAGGCATACGACCAGAATCACGGTCTGATTTATTATACCACCAAAATCAAAGGCAGATATGACGGCGGATTTCTTAACGTAGAAAATGTGCACGATTATGCTCAGGTTTATTTTAACAAAAAGAAAATTGCAGTTATTGACAGATGTAAGGAAAAACCACTTATAAACCGATTGAAACTCAAAAAGCAATTACTTGTACCTTCAACATCATCAGAAAGTGAAGTCGGTGTTCTTGTTGAGGCAATGGGCAGGGTAAATTACGGCAAGGAATTATATGACCGTAAAGGTATTTCACAAATTTCTTTATCTAATCAGATATTGATGAATTACACTGTTTATAGTATCCCCCTTGACAATCTTGAAAAATTGAATTTTGAAAATAACAGTAACAAAGAACAAAGAGGACCTGTATTTTTAAAAGGATATTTTGATGCCGGCGAAGGCGAATGCTTTGTTAATATGGAAGGATTTACAAAAGGTTATGTTTTTGTAAACGGATTCAACCTGGGTCGATATTGGAATATAGGACCGCAAAAAGCGTTGTATCTCCCCGGTGCAATATTAAAAGACAAAAACGAAATTATTATATTCGAGTTAGAAAAAGCAGAAACCTCAAGCGTTGTTATTCAATCTGAGCCTATGTTAGGCTAAAGAATCAAACGGTGAATACAGATGAAAAAAGTGATTGTAATCGGTTGCCCCGGTTCAGGTAAAACAACCTTTGCAGAAAAACTGAATAAGCAAACAGGCTTACCTTTATATCACCTTGATGCTATCTGGCACAAGCCTGACAAAACCCATATTTCAAGGGAAGAATATGACCTGAGATTAGGTGAGATTTTTGCAACAGACCAATGGATAATTGACGGCAATTATCAAAGAACCGTTGAAGAAAGAATTATTCAGTGCGACACAGTTTTTCTTTTTGATTTGCCTACGGAAGTCTGTATTCAGGGTGTTGTTGAGCGAGTTGGCAAGGGTCGATATGATTTGCCATGGATTGAGAGTGAACCTGACCCTGTGTTTATTCAAAGCATCAGAGATTTCCCTGTTAATGTATTACCTGAAACTTACAGCTTGTTAAATAAATACAAAGATAAAAAACGAATTATAATATTCAGAACCCGTGATGAAGCAGACGAATTTTTACGAGGTGAAGCATAATGATAAAAAGTCATATTGAATTTGTAAACGGCAAGCCCTTTATCTCTGTTGATAAAAAAATCCTTTCTCCTATGGCTTATACAACATATTTTGAAGAATGCGGTGAATTTTCTGATTTCATTAAAAGCGGTTACAGAATGTTTTTTATAAACGTTTCATTTACTGATTTACCTATAAACAACCGTTCGGGTTTTACACCTTTCAGAACGGGGGTTTTTGAAACAGACGAGCCTGATTATTCTGAGTTTGACCGAATTATCAATGACATTCTGGCACAATGCCCCGATGCACTGATTTTCCCTCGTATTTATATTTCAATGCCGCGCCATTGGGTAAAAAGCAACCCTTACGAAACTGTTGTAACCCCCATAGGTAACAGAAGGGAATCTCTTTTTTCTGATGCTTTTCGTCAAGATGGAACAAAGCTTCTGCTGACACTTGCCGACCATATCCGTTCATCTGAATACGCTGATAATATTGCAGGCTGGCAGCTTAGCGGCGGCCTTACACAGGAATGGATGCACATGGACTTTTTCGGTTCTTTTTCAGATATGGGTCTAAAAAAGTTTGCAGAATGGCTAAAGGTACAATACAACATAACGGATGCACCTGTTTTAACAAAAGATGACCTTAACAGCACAAAGCCCAACCGATTTGTCAGCTATTACGGTGAATTCTGTGGTCAGGAAGTCGCAAAGACCATAGACCATTTTGCCAAAGCCATTAAAGAACACATAAACAACGAGCAGATTGTCGGTGTATTCTACGGCTATAATGCTTTTGTCAACGATTATCTGTTAGGTCTGCACGGCCTGAGATTTATTATCGACTCACCATATATCGACTTTTTCTCATCACCCTGTTGTTATGACGGTAACAGATATTTAGGTATTGACTGGGGTGATATGGTCCCCTGTGAATCTGTTAAAGCTCACGGCAAACTTTATTTTGTTGAGTGCGATATCAGAACTCACCTCACCCGCAGAATGCAGGACTCGCGACCGGGAGAATACGCCGATAACATTTTACTGCTTAAAGATGAAAACGGTAACAAAACCGTATGGAGCGGTCCTGACACTCCTGAGCTTTCACTCTCTGCAATCCGTAAAGCCTTTGCACATCAGCTGACTAAAGCTTCGGGAATCTGGTGGTTTGATATGTGGGGCGGTTGGTATCACGATGATGAAATAATGGCAGAAATCAAAAAAATGAAGCAAATTGCAGATGATTCAGAACAAAAAAATCCGACAAAATTCCCCGGAGCAGAAACAGTCATATTCATTGACGAAAAAGCATATATAAATTATCCTTTAGGCAGTCCTCTGCGCGACACGGTAAACAGAATTCGCGTCCCTATGGGTAACACAGGTATTCCTTTTGATTTATGTATGACAGAAGATGCACAAAGTGTAATTCATAAATATAAGGCTGCGATTTTCACAGCACCTATCCCTACCGAAAGTTGCACAAAGGCTGTTGAGCTATGTGAAAGTCTTAACATCCCCTTCTTATCTGCAACGCGGGAAAAACCGTATTTCACTGAAGCTGAGCTTCGCAGCTTTCTTGTTTCAGCAGGAGTTCATTGTTATAGCCCTGACGGATGTGTTGTTTATTGCGGTGAGGGGTATTTAGGTATCCACTCTGTTGCTGATGGCAAAACAAAGCTCACTCTGCCCCGAAAATTCAGAGTAAAATCTCTTTTTGGTGCAGATTTCGATGAATGTGAAACTGACGAGTTTTACCTTGATATGAAAAAGCACGACACTGCAATTTTTGAATTGTTTGAAATTCATTAAGCAAAAACAAAATCCTCCTACGGTAGAATCAAAAACTACCATAGGAGGAATTTTTATGCCTGTAAACCACAGATTTATATAGACCAGAAGCTGTCATTAAAACGAGTTACACGGTAAGGGAATGCTCTGAAGAAATCATCAGCGTTGCCATTCAATTCAACACCGCTTATATAAGCCGCCGTCTGTGCAGTATAACCTTCGCCTGCAAGAAGCAGTTTTGCTGCTGCCGGCGGTGTGAGTGAAATATCATAATCGCCGTCATCTCTTTTAGTCACAGTTGCCTTGCCGTTTTCATACTCAACGTCAAATATACCTTTATTCTGCTCAAAATCGTCAAGGCTCAGTATGCTGAATTTACCGTATTTTTCAGGATATACATTATTTTCAAGAAGCTTTTTTATGTTATATATTCTTGCAGCGTAACCACCATAGTTGCTGTAACTGACCCCGTCAACTCTGTCAACAAGACAGGCAAAAGGTGAGCTCTGATACTGTTTTTTTACAACAAGAGTCTTTACAATGCCGTCATAGTTACGCAAAAATCCTACAATTCCGTTAAGTGCTTCAGGTGTGAGTACAAACAGCTCCTCTGCAATAAGCTCATCAGGACGTTTAACTGCAAAGCGAACATATCCGTCCGCTTCACCTGACGCATTACGGTGAATGTATGTATAATCCGCATTTTCAAGAGGCTCCTGACAAAAATGCTTTTTATCTTCTCTGAGAGTCATAAGGTTCTCTTTAAAAGCACACTTATTATGTAATTGACACAGTTCTTCAAACTGTTCACCCGTATAAAGCTCAACATCATTACTGCGTGGGATATGACTAAGATTGTTAAAAGGTACCTTAATTGTAAAAATAGGATTAAGATTTGCATATCCGAGTTTTTCATAATATGAGATTGAGAATGGTGAAAGAAAACCTGCCACAATATCATTCTCAACAGCAGTTCTGCCCACTTCGTCAAAAATTGCCCGTATGCCGCCCTTTCTGCGATACTCAGGCTGACTGCATACACCACTGAGGACAAGTGTGTTTATCAGATTACCGCAGTAGTTGCATTTAAAATCAAACAACTCAACACCTGCAATAAGTCTGCCGTTATCAAATGCACCGAGAACGGGCATTTCAACTTCCTTATCCTCATCTTTATTAAATTTCCATATAAATGATGCAGCAGAAATTTTAAGATAAGCCACTGCCTCTTCAGGTTTTATCAATCTTACTTCCATAGATATTCTCCTGAGATTTGTTTGTTTTATTTTTTATAACAATCACTATCGTAAAATGATTATATCACAAAACTTTATAAAAACAATATAAAAAAGAAAAACCAGAGTTAATAAATAAAATCACTCTGACCTTACTATAAACTACAATGCTTTACTTTACAGGAACTTTTTGGTTAATCACCACAAAAAATCAGGTTCAGCATATTCAAGTTGTCTATTTACTTTTTTATGCCACTTTGATATAATAAAACCAGGTGATTGATTTACCTGACAGACTTTATTGTCATAGGAGGAAATGAACATGTCAAAATTGAGAATAGCGCTTATTGGTAACGGCGGTATCTGCCGCGGAAGCCACATCAAAAATTATGTTGAAGACGACAGAGTGGAAGTTGTAGCTTTCTGTGATATTATTGAAGAGAGAGCTGTCGCACTCAGGGACAAATACTACCCTGATGCAGCAGTATACACAGATTACAAAGAGCTTTTGAAAGATGAGAGCATTGATGCTGTTGATATCTGCACACCAAACTATCTTCATTCCATAATTGCAGTTGATGCATTCAAAGCAGGTAAGCATGTATTATGTGAAAAACCTGATGCTATTGATGTTACAGAGGTTCTTAAAATGAAGAATGCTGCTGATGAATCAGGCAAAGTGCTTATGGTTATCAGAAACAACCGTTTTGCCACAGCATCACAATATGCAAAGAAATTTATCGAAGACGGTAAAATGGGTGAAATTTATTGCGGACGTTGCGGTTGGCAAAGACGCAGAGGTATCCCGGGTAAAGGCGGTTGGTTCACAACAAAAGCTCAGTCCGGCGGCGGTCCCCTTATTGACCTGGGTGTTCATATGATTGACCTTGCCGTATGGCTTATGGGTAACCCCACCCCTGTTGCAGTAAGTGCAAACACTTATACCAAATTTGCAGATAATGACACAAGTGATTCTGAAAACTCCAAGTTCGGTGACGCTAAATCTCAGGGCACATTTGATGTTGAAGACCTTGCAATGGGTATGATTCGTTTTGATAACGGTGCAGTGCTTCAGATTGAATTCAGCTGGGCTTCAAATATCAAAGAAGAAAACCGCTTTGTTGAGCTCAGAGGAACAAAAGCAGGTCTTAAGTGGAAAGAAAATGAAGTTGAATTCTTCACAGAAGAAGACGGTCAACTTCTTGATATTATCCCAAAAGGTAAAATGGATTCAAACGGTCACAAGAAAAACATCTGCAATTTTATTGATGTTCTTACCGAGGGTGCAGAACCTGTTTTCAAACCTTCTCAGGGCGTTGATATGATAAAAATTCTTTGCGCAATATATGAATCAGCAGAAAAAGGCAGAGAAGTTCTTCTTTAATACAGATATCTGAGGGGAACAATATGCCTTTTTTCACAATAACATTTTGTTCAATTATTTTAATTGTCTATATTCTTGATAATTTTATAATCATTCCAAAAGAAGAAACTGTAACTGTTAAAGAAAAGCTGTGGTCAGGTCACAATAAAGGCTATATAAACCACGCTCTGCATCTGTCCGAAAAGAAAATCAAAAAGGGTCAGGTGTGGCGTCTGGTATCATCTTCGCTTCTTCATATCGGAACCTGGCATATCATTTCAAATATAACCGCTACACTTATTGTGGGGCACGCTGTCGAATCACAGCTTGGCGCAACAAAAACCGCACTGTGCTTTATCGGCTCTGCATTCATATCAGGCTTATATATGACATTTGCGTATAAACTCCAAGAGGGTGAAGGTGCATCAACCGGCATTTACGGTCTTATTGCAGTATTCGTTATACTTGCCGTTAAAAGCGGAACAGTTTTCTTTTCTCCCGTGCCGTCAATAGCATTGATAGTTCTGGCAATTTACACAGTTGGCGGAATGCTTATCGGCAAAACTACTGCCTTTGAGCATATTTCAGGATTTGTCGGTGGAATGATAATGGGATTTATTTTTAATATAAAATGAAACAACATACAAAAAAGCAGCTCTGACCAATTGGTCGGAACTGCTTTTTGTATTTATGATATCGGATCATTTCATCTATGCTTTTTCATTATTAAGCACTTTTTTCAATAATCTCCACATCACCTGTTCTATCACTGTTTATGTACTCCCCGTTTTTATAATAAATATCTGAATTGATATTTACCACCGCTCCGGCAGGTACATACAAAACAGCCTTTACACCTTGCGGAATAACAAGATTGATAATATAATCCTCAGCGGTCTTTTCATAATTCAGGGCAATCAACCCTTTCACACTCGGAACCGTACAGCTCATATTATGGGACAGATTGTACTGAGGATCGATTTTAACCTTTTCGTACCCGGCTTCAATCGGAGTGATGCCTGCAAAATATTTACTCATTATAACAAGGGGACCACCGCTCCACGCATGATTCTTGGTGCCTTGCCAGGAGTCCCAGAATTCCCAGAGAGTAGAGTAATTCTCATTCACCATACCCTCATATCTGTCCTTGATTCTGTCTCTTGCTGCTTCATATTCGCCCATTTTGCAAAGAGCTTCAAGAACATAGTATTCCATATACGGACTTGAATTTTTAGTTGTTGTGAGCACAGCTGCAATAGTTTCATACTGCTCTTTTTGAGCAAGTCCCGATAAAACAGCAAGAGCATTGGCTCTGTCATCAGGCTTTCTTACATCTTCACTTTTGAAGCCCTCTTCTGTCCAGAGGGCCTTATATCCTTCTGAAATCGCATCTTTTCTTTTGGCAATAAACGATATATCATCATCTTTTTCTGAAATCTCAGCCATTCTCTCTGTAGCGCAAAGGGCATAATAAAACCAGGCATTTTCAATGGCTGTCATATCTGCCTTGTTACCCCAATCAGGCCAATCCCACGAGCCTTCGCGATGAACAACAAGATTATTTTCACCGATTTCCCAAAGTTTCAGGTAGTCAATACAAGCGCTGTAAACCTTTTCAACAAAAGCCTTGTCACCTATATATTCATAGTAAGTGAGAAAACCTACAATCCCTGCAAGTTGCTGAACGGGAAGCTCAAAATAATCACCGTTTATAGGCACAACAGTCTGAAGCACTTTTGTATCATCAACGTGAGAAAGCATGGCCTCTACACCCTTTTGATACAACAGGTATGAATTGCTGTCCATAGAGTACATTGTCATAATCATTTCACTTGTAACATCGCCCCACCATTGTGCCCTTTCTCTGTCGGGGCAGTCCATAAAGTTATCACGCATAGTTACATAGAGCGTACGAAGAGATTTTTGCCACAAAGAATTCAGAAATTCATCATCACACTTAAAATCACCGCAAAACGAGCTATCATATCCTGTTTCACGGTACTTCAAAGAAACAACTGTAACACCTTTAGGTATTTTGTAAGTAATATGTTCCCCGTTAAACCAACCTAATGCCTCAAACTCCTGCTCCCCTTCTTTAGTTATGTAGGTAGTTGAAACTGCACCGATCAAAGTGTTTTCTGTTGTTATACGAATTTTCTTACCGGCAGGTGCTATAATTTTCAGATACGGTGTAATCTGTGCATTGTATGGAATATCTACAGTAATTTTTTCACCAAAAAGCTTATTTACAGTATAATTCTCATAGTCATTTGAATTTTCGTAATCTTTAAGACCGTAATCCTTTAAAAAAGGTATTCCCCTCGGGTAAAGCTTACCGTAAGCACCTTCACCTCCAAGGGTATACTCGGTTGCATTTTCCCAATTTGAAACATCATATCCTTTGTTTATCCAATTGCCCATATCTTTCTTTGCGTCAAAATAAACACTGTATTCGGGAAGTCTGTAATTAGGCGGATAAAGAGGGCTGTTAATATAGGCTTCGTTTCTTTTCACCTTCCAGCTTTTATCTGAAATTATGGTGATATCCTCGCTTTTAGCTTCAAAGAGGAATCCGCCCTGACCGCTGCCGTTATATGAATAGTTCTTTTCATCATCCCAGAACCACACCAGAGCGCAAATCGAGTTTTCTCCCTCTTCAAGATAAGGTGCAATATCTATACTGTCATAATATCCGCTGTCTGAATCAGGTCCTCGTTTTACATTACCCTCAAAAACAACAGTTTCACCGTTTATATAAAGCCAATATTTTGAGTCTGCTGAGATATGAGCGATAAGCTCTTCAGGCTTTCTTTCAATATCAACCTTTTTATTAAAGCACATCCAGATGTTTTCTTCTGTCAGGGTTTCCTCATCCCAAATCCATTTAGCAATCCAATCAGTTTTCTCATCTGTAGAAATCACTTTATATTGAGGAATACTATCGGGGATTTTATAATCATTTGTGTATGGTATCATTTCTGTTTCACCCCACGAAAAAAGCGAAGAAATAAAAGCTGCCGCAATTGCAAGATAAGAAATAATTGTCTGTAAAATTCTCATAGGAAACACTCCTTTATCAAAGCAATTATACCACCCGAATAAAACAAAAATCAACAGCAAATACGCAGTTGCTTATGTACGCTTGAAAGAATTATTTGCAGAATTTTTAAAAATTTACAGTTTGTCTTGATAAAAATATTTTACAGTGGTAAAATATCATTTCAAAGTGATTTACTCGGAGGCGGTACATATGATTAAATTCGGCACAGGTGGATGGAGAGCGGTTATCGGAGAGGATTTTATCCAGTCCAATATTCGTCTTGTAGCAGCAGGTATTCTTAAACTTGCAAAAGCAGAAAATAAGACGGATAAACCTGTTATTGTTGGCTATGACAGACGTTTTCTTTCAGAAAATGCAGCAAAATGGGTAGCAGAAACTCTGGCAGAAGGCGGAATAGAAGTCTGGTTTTTAAATCGCTCAGCACCTACCCCCCTTATTATGCACACAGTTATGAAGCAAAAACTTCATTACGGTATTGAAATTACCGCAAGCCATAACCCTGCAAATTACAATGGTATTAAACTTATTGTTGACGAGGGCAGGGATGCACCTATTGAAACAACTGAAAAGCTGGAAAAACTTATCGAAGAAACAAAAGAAGTATCTTTTATGGATTTTGATGAAGCAGTGGCATCAGGCAAAATTGTTTACAGAAAAAATCCTTTCAACGATTTCCTTGATGATATTATTGATTTGCTTGATATGGATGCTTTGAGAGAAAGAGGACTTCGCGTTCTTTTTGATTCAATGCACGGTTCAGGTGCATATCCGTTAAATGTTATTTTCTATACAGCACGTTGTACAATTGATGCTATAAACGATAATAAGGATGCTTATTTCGGCGGAAGAATGCCTGCACCAACAGAGCAAACCCTTATCAAGCTTCGTCATACTGTTGTAAAAGAGTCATATGACCTTGGTATTGCAATGGACGGAGACGGCGACAGACTTGGCGTTATTGACAAAACAGGCAGATATATCAATGCGAATGAAATCCTCTGCATGCTTTATTACTACCTGGTCAAATTCAAAGGTTGGAAAGGCGGAGCCGTAAGAAACCTTGCAACAACTCATATGCTTGACAAAATCGCAGAAAGCTTCGGAGAAAAATGTTATGAGGTACCCGTAGGCTTTAAATATATTTCATCAAAAATTGATGAAGTCGATGCCGTTCTCGGCGGCGAAAGTTCAGGCGGACTTACAGTAAGAGGGCATATTCACGGTAAAGACTCTGTTTATGCCGCATCTCTTTTTGCAGAAATGGTCAGTGTAATCGGCAAAAGCCCTGCAGAGATAATGGATGAGCTTGAAAAAGAGTTCGGGCATTATGAAATGGTTGAGGACAACCTCCGTTTTGCCCCTGATTATAAATCTGTAATAGAAAAAATTGTTTTTGAAGATAAAAATCTACCGCTATTTGATGCAGAAGTTGAAAAAGTAAATTACGAAGACGGATGTAAAGTTTATTTCAAAGACGGAAGTTTTGTCATCTGCCGTTTCTCAGGTACAGAACCTCTTCTCAGAATTTTTGCAGAGGCAGACAATAAAGAAAAGGCAATAAAATATATAAAAGATTTCAAAGAGTTTTTAAATATTTAAAAGCTAAAACGGAGATTTAAAATGACCGTAAGACCTTATGAAAATGAAGATTTTGAAAGCGTACAGTATGTATGCCTGGGCAGTGTAGGTAAAGAAAACGCCTCAGAATACGAACGCAATTTTTTACTTAACACATATTGTAATTATTACCTTGAGCATGAGCCACACAACTGTTTCGTTGTTTCTGACAAAAACAATAAAGTTATAGGTTATATTCTTTGCGCTGAAAACTTTGACAGCTTCAGCAAAATCTTTTTAGAAAAATATGCAACTAAAGCCCTTAAATTTAAGGGAATTTACCGTATTGCATCAATCTTATCAATAGGTGAACAGAAAAAATTCAAAACCAACTACCCTGCTCACCTGCACATTGATATACTCCCGGAATATCACCATAAAGGTCTTGGCAGGCAACTTATAAACACACTTGTTGAACACCTGAAACTAAAAGGTGTAAAAGGTGTTATGCTTTCAGTTTTTATCGGCAATAAAGGTGCAATAAAATTTTATGAAAAATGCGGTTTCACCCGAATAAAAACAGGCCTTACAAGTATCGTTTTTGCAAAAGAACTGAATTAAATAAAAAAGCAGAGTCGACCGTTCGCTGACACCACACAAGGAAGTATTTGTTTCTCGAACAAAATTCCTTGCATCATCACCAAAAGCCTCGCAAGGCGGTAGCCTTGCTGCATTTTTGGCTTCAATTCAAGTAATTTTGTTTTTCTACGAAACTGCGTAGCACTTTAAAATGCGAAAT
>JBGVPE010000070.1:0-9335 GCA_045126895.1 Acutalibacteraceae bacterium
TCATATCAGGAGCTTGAAAAGGTTTATGCAAAAACCAATGTGCTCATTCAACCGGCATCAATAGAGTCATTCGGCCTTACCGTGCTTGAGGCTATGAAGGGCGGCTGTGCTGTAATTGCATCAAAGCTTTACGCGTTCCCTGAAATGGTGCAGGACGGTTACAACGGATACCTTGTTGAGCCTAAATTCTGGTTTTTTGATAAAAATAACATCCCTAACCCTAAGGTCTGGGAGCATAGAAAACGCACGATTTTTTCACTTAAAGAAAGTCAGTCACTTATAAAAGAGCTTGAGGATAAAATTGCTCTTTTAAGTCAGGACAGAGAATTACTTGAAAGGCTTTCGTTAAATTCATTTGAATTTGCACACACTAAATTCGGTGAAGAGACTATATCAGAACAATGGAAAGATGTCTGGCAGACATTGAAACAGGAGGATTAAAATGTTTTTTGAAGAGTTAAAGAATTATGACAGTGAAGTTTACGCTTATTGTGAAGAGGAATTTTCACGTCAGCAGAATAATATTGAGCTTATCGCCTCAGAGAATATTGTTTCAAAGGCAGTTTTACTTGCTGCAGGCGGCGTGTTGACAAACAAATATGCAGAGGGTTACCCTGCAAAAAGATATTATGGCGGTTGTCAGCATGTTGACGGTGTTGAAGAAATCGCAAGAGAAAGAGCAAAGAAGATTTTTGGTGCCGAGCATGCAAATGTTCAGCCTCACAGCGGTGCTAATGCAAACCTTGCAGTGTTCTTTGCCCTGCTTACACCGGGCGACACTGTGCTTTCAATGAGCCTTGCTGACGGCGGACATCTTTCACACGGCTCACCTGTAAATATTTCAGGTAAATATTTTAATATTGTACCTTACGGTGTTGATGAAAATACAGGTGTAATTGACTATGAAAAAGTAAGAGAATTGGCAATCGAAAGCAAACCGAAGCTTATTCTTGCAGGCGCATCTGCTTACCCGAGAACAATCGATTTCAAAAAATTCAGAGAGATTGCTGATGAAGTGGGCGCATATTTTATGGTTGATATGGCTCATATTGCAGGTCTTGTTGCTGCAGGCTTACATCCTAACCCTGTTGAATATGCAGATGTTGTTACAACAACAACTCACAAAACTCTCCGCGGACCTCGCGGCGGCTTGATTCTTTGCAAAGAAGAGTATGCAAAGGCTATCGATAAGGCTATCTTCCCGGGCACCCAGGGCGGACCGCTTATGCACATTATTGCAGCTAAAGCAGTTGCTTTTGGTGAAGCACTTGCTCCTGAATTCAAAGAATATCAGACACAGATTGTCAAAAATGCATCTGCTCTTGCAGACAGCCTTAAGGCTGAAGGCTTTAATCTTGTTTCTGACGGAACAGATAATCACCTTATGCTTGTTGATTTAAGAAATATGGGCGTTACAGGTAAAGAATTCCAGCACAGACTTGATGAAGTTCACATCACAGCTAATAAAAACGCCATTCCCAATGACCCTGAAAGTCCGTTCGTTACAAGCGGTGTAAGACTTGGCACCCCTGCAGTGACTTCAAGGGGATTTAAAGAAGCAGAGATGAAGCTTATTGCTTCATGGATGAAAAAAACAGCAACTGATTTTGAGGCAACAAAAGAACAGGTGGCAAAAGAAGTTGTTGAGCTTTGCAAGAAATTCCCTATTTATAATGACTAAAAATAAAGTGGTTCAGCTCTGAGAGTTGAACCACTTTTTATATTAAATAATTAACCGTTTTAATTTCTTCCCCGTTTTTGATATAAATTCTCGGTACACGCCTTGCTACTCTGCAGGGCAATTCATAATTAAAGCTGTGTGCCATAGCTGAAACTTCTTCCATAGAAAGAAGGGTGCCGTTATCTTCACCTACAAGTGTTGCTGTTGAACCTACACTGACATTTTCAATATCTGTAACATCAATCATAAACTGATCCATGCATATTCTGCCGAGAACAGGTGCTTTCTTGCCGTTGACAAGAACATAACCCACGTTTGAAAGGCAACGGGGGTATCCGTCTGCATAGCCTACGGGGATAGTTGCAACGGTAGTTGTTTTATCGGTTGTGTAAGTTCCGCCATAGCTGATTTCTCTGCCCGGCTCGAGAACCTTGATAT
Organism: Acutalibacteraceae bacterium; assembly: GCA_045126895.1. GTDB lineage: Bacteria > Bacillota > Clostridia > Oscillospirales > Acutalibacteraceae > CAG-488. The sequence continues at coordinate 2,120 of JBGVPE010000070.1, forward strand.
GAGAGATTTTTGCAACCCATTTCATCGCAGGTTTTATATCGAGGAGCTTTTTGTCAATTTCTTCGCCGGGGTAAAGACCATAGATGATTATCCCTGCCCTGACCATATCAAAATGCTCATCAAAATTCATAAGACCTGCAGAGTTGTTTATATGCTTAACGGGTATATCAACGCCTCTTTTGTGAAGCATATCAATAAACGAAATAAATTTCTCTTTCTGGCAAACGGTTTTTGTTAAATCAGCTTCATCCGCTGTTGCAAAATGAGAGAATACACCTTCGGCAGCTATGCCCGGCAAAAGAGTGATTTCTTTGCAGGTGTCAGCATCAGCCTCGGTTACCTGAAAACCGATTCTGCTCATACCTGTGTCAACAGCAAAATGGAACGATGCTGTTTTACCCTGTTTAACAGCTTCATCAGATAATGCCTTTGCATCATCAAAATTAAAGATAGTGGGGCGGATATCGTATTTCACCAACAGAGGGGAGTAATAAGGGTCTGTTTTACCTAAAATGAGAATAGGGGTGTCAAACCCGGCTTTTCTCAGTTCAATTGCTTCTTCAATAACGGCAACACCAAAAAAATCACAAAAGCCTTCAATTTCTTTTGCCACTTCAATAATACCGTGTCCGTAAGCGTCAGCTTTGATAACGCCCAAAAGCTTTGTACCTTGTGAAATTTTATTTTTGATGTTTGTTATATTGTAATTTATTGCATCAAGGTCAATTATGACTGATGTGCGGTAATTAGGCATTCTCTCACCCCGTTTCTTAATACATTTTAATACTAATAATTGTATTTGTAAAGTGAAATTTATCAAATTCTGTTAATGAGCTGTTCTTGAATAAAATTTATGATTGTGTTATAATGAATCGAATATAATTGAAAGAAGGATTTTATGGGACAGGGATTACTGCTTTGGTATAAAGAAAAATGCAAACCCGGTTGGAAGATTGCTTTTGTTGCAACTTTTGTTGTGGGTATACTTGTACATATCTATAAATTTACAAATACAGCCCTTGTAGGTGATTCACTTCTTAATTTTTACTTTGATCAGGATATGACTGTTTCGGGCAGATGGTTTTTGCAGTATGCCTGCGGTATCAGCTCTTATTTTGACCTGCCCTGGTTAAACGGATTGTTTTCAATCATTTACATATCGCTGACAATGGTTGTAATAACTGAGATTTTCAAAATGACAAATCCCGTTTTAATCTGTGTATGCTCAGCTTTTATCGTAACTTACCCTGCCGTTACATCTACACTCTTTTACGGCTTCACGGCTGACGGTTATATGATGGCGATGCTTCTTGCTTCAGTGGGTGTGTATCTGCTAAGATTTTCAGAGAATCGGGTAACAAGGCTTATCCTTGCAGGTATCTGCCTTTGCCTTTCTTGCGGAATTTATCAGGCGTATATATCTTTTGCGCTTGTTCTTTTAACATTTACTTTCTGGCAAGAGGTTCTTGAAAATAAAAAAGAAACAAAAGAAGTTTTAAAATGGGTAGGTACAAGAGCCGCGGTGGTTATCGGTGCGCTGGCTTCTTATTGGATTATCTGGAAAATCTGCCTTAAGGTTAAAAATCTTGAGGCTGTTGATTATCAGGGTATTGACACCGTGGGTCAGATTTCTGTTTCAGGTCTTTTTGACTCTGCTGTTGAAATGGCAGAAACTCTTGCAAAGGTTATTTTTGACTGGGACCCTACAGTATACGGTATTAACTTTATTGCTGTTATGAATATTATTTTTCTTGCAGCGTTTGGCGTTATTACTGTGGTTGCCCTTGTTAAAAGCGGAATTAAAAAGAATAAAGCTCAGCTTGTTCTTTTCTTGTTGAGCATAGTTGCGATTCCGTTTTTTATCTGTATGTGGCAATTTACTTCAGCAGATTTGAAATATCATATCCTTATGCTTCAGAGTGTGAGCCTGATTTTTATCTTCACAGCCGTTCTTTTTGAAAGATGGGCAAAGGTGAAGCTCCGCTCGGCGTTAGGCGTTTTATTGACGGTTATGGTGGTTTATTTTTCAGTTGAAGCAAATATTTCATACTATCATTTTAATATTGCTTTTGAAAAATCCCATGCTATCGCATCAGAGATGGTTCACGATATTCAAAGAGTGGGTATTGACGAGAATGTAAAAAAACTTGCTGTTGTCGGCTACCGCGGCGGCAGAGAGTTCAGCGCTGAAACAAAAAATTATTTCAGGTATTCATATATCGGTCACATGAGAGGTATGGATAGTATCACCCGCAATGAAAAGGCATATTGCTTTATAGAGCATTATTTCGACACAGGCCTTGAACCTGTTGATGATGAGTATGCAGATGAGCTGTTATTCAGCGATGAGGTTAAAGCTATGCCGATATGGCCGGCTGAAGGCTCGGTTAAAGTGATCGGTGATACAATGGTTGTTAAATTAAGCACCGAATTGTTTGACCCTCTTACAATGGAAATGAAAGTCAGCCCATAAGCGGCAGCTCTGTAAAAGAGAATGCAAAAATATTGATAATAAAGCTTGTTGCAGCATAAAAAAGTGCAAACCGATAGACTTTTTGAGAAAGTGATGTTTTGCTTACGGAAGATATGAGTATGACACAGGCTGTTATAATCAGCATGTTTGTCAGGAAAAACACTCGTTGACCTGATGAGAAAATTGATGAAGAAAAGCTCATCATTAAGGCACAACCAAATCCTGCTGACAGGCAAAGAGCTGTAGGGAAACCTACGGCAAAATCCAATCGCATCAACGCTATCGCTAACCCGATGAGCGTTATTAGCAAGACAAAGCCAAAAACAATCAATAAATTTGCACTCAGAGAGAAGGAGCTTGTTTTAAACGCTTCCCTTATCTGCATGTGAGCAAGTCCTTTGCCTATGATACAGCAAACAAGATTTAAAACAATACAAATAAAAAAGCTTAACAAATTTACTGCTGTGAGAATTTTCTTACAGCAGTTTTTATTTTTTGATGCTTTATAAATTGAAAGGCTCAGCAGTGCAATTAAAATCAGCGTTAAGGCTACTGATAAATAAAAGGTGTTTGCGAAAAAAGCTGACAAACCACACAGTAGCTTTTGGTATACATTCATATTTGTATATGCTTCAAAACCCTGAGCTTCTGCTATTGTTCTTTTTCGCATACCGGGTGAAGAAAAAAGATAGAATGTGAGAAAAGCGGATAGAGTAAGCTGAATTAAAAAAGGAATTCTGATTTTTAGTTTGTTGAATTTTATTATACACAACAAAATCAGAATCATAGCAAGGCAACAGACCGCACCTTGTTCTTGCGAGCTTGCTGCGATAGTGCCGGCTATACCTGAAATGAGGTGAACAGGTTTAAGCTTCTTTGCATAAAAATAAAAAACAAAGGGACTGAGTGCCGCTGATAATCCTGCAAAAGTGAAAAGGTATGTCATTGAGCCTGCAAACCAGAAAACAGAGGGATTAAGACAAGAAACGATCATCAAAAAAATACCTGAGATACAAAAAGCACAACGTTGATTTTTTGTAAATTCTCCGTTGAAAAAGGAGCTTAGTTTTATCCAGAAATAAACTACAGAAATCACAAGAAAAACAGCGAACAGTTTCCATAAAATTATACTATGACGGCAAAAGAACATCACAAGAAATTCACTGATTGTTCTTCCTGAAATATTATTGTATCTGTATGACAAAAAATTACTGTATGAAAAGTCAACTGCATTGGCAATTCCCAAAAAGTTTCCGTCATCTGTTTTTATAAAAAACCTTGTTAAAAGCAGAAAGAAAAATGATATGCCAAAACAAAAAAGAATAAACGGAAGATTATCTTTGGCTTTTGTTTTCATTCAATTACCTCCTTTACAACAAAGGGTTTTTCTTTGCTGCCGTTACCAAAAATACAGAGCGCATCGCAGCTTTTCAGATAAAGAGCAGGGCAAACACCTGTCAGGCTGTCATAGGCAGCGGATTTATAAAAACCACCTGCAGAGGTAACGGTTGTAACGCTTGTTCTGTTTGTTCCGGCGGGAGAAGATGTCCAATACCAGATGTTTTTTGAAGAGGTAATAAAATATGGAGATTCGTTTTGAAGTATCGCACTTTTAGTTGCTTTTTTCTTGCGATAAGAAGTGTCAAAATATTTTTTGATTTCATTTTTGCTTAAGATAAAAATGCCGTCATTGGTTATTGACTCGGTTTGTGCAACGGTGAAATTGTTTTCAGATAAAAAACCTTTTTCTTTTTCGTAGTTGTTATAACCTTGGAAAACTTTTTCTTTACAGGGCGGATTTTTACCGTAATCGACAAATTCTTTTGAGTTTAACCATTTTTTCAATGTGGAAGTTTCCCATTGAGCTTCACCGAGTTGACCTATATCACCACTATTGCCGTGAGCAGCATCAAAAGATTTGAGTGCTATAACATATTCTGTTTGTATAAGTGGTTTTTTATCAATAATATCAACTACCAGCCACAAAATGGGTTCATTAAGATAGCTGCCGAAAATTATATAATCTCCCTTTTTAATCTGAACTCTTTTTATTGTTTCAAAAGAGTAGCTGATGGCAGTTTCTTTTATGAGAAAATTATTGACTAATCCTTTTCCGAATAAAGAGATCAATATAAAAGTGGCTGTTATAATCATAGAAAAAAGCAGAAATTTCTTTTTCATAAAGTATCACCCGTTTTTATTATAAAAATGAAAAATCAAAAACAGATAAAGCAAAAATCAAGAAAAGGTGTGCTTAACTGAAAATGAAAAAATAGAGGTAATATGGAATCCATATTACCTCTTAATTTTATTTAATCAAATCAATTATGCAAGCTCTGCAAAGTATTTGATTGTACGAACCATCTGGCTTGTGTAGCTGTTTTCATTGTCATACCATGAAACAACCTGAACCTGATATGTGTCGTCATCGATTTTAGCAACCATTGTCTGAGTTGCATCGAAGAGTGAGCCGTAACGCATACCGATAACGTCTGAAGAAACGATTGGCTCTTCGTTGTAACCGTATGAATCGTTAGCAGCAGCTTTCATAGCAGCGTTGATGCCTTCAACAGTAACATCCTTGCCTTTAACAACTGCAACGAGGAGTGTTGTTGAACCTGTTGGAGTTGGAACACGCTGAGCTGCACCGATTAATTTACCATTTAATTCTGGAACTACTAAACCGATAGCTTTAGCTGCACCTGTGCTGTTTGGAACGATGTTACAAGCAGCTGCACGAGAACGTCTCTTGTCACCTTTTCTCTGTGGTCCGTCAAGTGTCATCTGATCGCCTGTGTAAGCGTGGATTGTGCACATGATACCAGATTTGATTGGTGCTAATTCGTTGAGTGCTTTAGCCATTGGTGCTAAGCAGTTTGTTGTACAAGAAGCTGCAGAGATGATCTGATCTTCAGATGTAAGTTTGTCATGGTTTACATTGTAAACGATTGTTGGAAGGTCGTTTCCAGCTGGAGCTGAGATAACAACATATTTAGCGCCTGCATCGATGTGTGCCTGAGCTTTTGCTTTAGATGTGTAGAAACCTGTACATTCAAGAACTACGTCAACACCGATTTCTCCCCAAGGAAGTTCAGCTGCGTTAGCTTTTGCGTAAATTTTGATTTCTTTTCCATCAACTGTGATAGAATCTTCACCAGCAACAACTTTGTCACAAAGAGCATATCTACCCTGTGTAGAGTCGTATTTTAATAAGTGTGCTAACATTTCTGGGCTTGTTAAGTCGTTGATTGCAACGATTTCAAAACCTTCTGCTCCAAACATCTGTCTGAATGCAAGACGTCCGATACGTCCAAAACCATTAATTGCTACTTTAACTGCCATGATTTTCATCCTCCTGAAATATAAATTGTGCATAAAAGTATTTTTTTGAGATATTTGTTAAATTCATCCCAATCTGCATATATTGTACCTAATCCTATAAAAAAATTCAAGTGTTATTTTCGCAAAAAATGTTATTTTTTTAACGTATTTTTTGTTTACTTCGACAGATTTTTTTTGTATATTTAAAATATACAAAACTCGTACTAAAAAAGAAAAATCATTGAGGTAAACCATGATTATTTGCGACTATCATAACCATACAAAATTCTCTGCCGACTGTGAAGCCAGCGCAGAAAGCATGATTGAAAAAGCCATTTCTCTGGGACTTTCCCGTCTTTGTATCACAGATCATATGGATCCTGATATGAATTTCCCGGATATGGATTTTACTTTTGATATCCCTGAATATCAGAAAAAAAATAAAGAATGGAAAGAAAAGTATAAAGACCAGATTCAAATTCTGACAGGAATCGAGCTTGGTCTTCAACCACATATCGCAAAAGACCTTAAGCAGATCTTAGCTTCCGGACATTTTGATTTTGTTATTGGTTCCGCACATCTTTGCGATGGAATCGACCCGTATTTTCCTGAATACTGGGTAGATAAGACTGAATACGAAGGTACTTATCGTTACTTTGAATATATTCTGGAATGTATTCATGCCTTTGATGATTTTGATGTATTCGGACATGTAGATTATATTGTACGTTATGGTCCTACAAAGGCCGAAAACTATTCTTACCATAAATATAAGGAAATACTGGATGAAATATTAAAAGCACTGATTTCCAAAAATATCGGTCTAGAACTAAATACCGCAGGATTAAAATATGGTCTCGGTTTTGCTCATCCGCATATGGATATCTTAAAGCGCTATAAAGAACTTGGCGGAGAAATTATCACAATAGGATCTGACGGTCATAAGCCGGAGCATCTCGCATATGATTTCGACAAAGTTCCTGCCATTTTAAAAGAAGCCGGTTTTGAATATTACACAATATTCGAAGACCGCAAGCCATCATTTATCAAATTGTAATCAAAAAGGGAACATCTCCTCGATGTTCCCTAAAATATTATCTTTATATTTTTGTTCCAATAATGGTTCCGCCGCCAAGTACGATATCTCCATCATAAAATACAACCGCCTGTCCTGGTGTGATTGCTCTGACCGGTTCCGGGAAATAACATCTTACTAAGTCTTCCCCTACAACTTCCACTTTACATTTTGCACCCTTGTGATTGTATCGAATCTTTCCATCCACTTCAATGCTTTCCGTTGGCTGCTCAATTCCCATCCAGTTCAATTTGTTTGCATAAAGAACATTTCCAAACACATCGGAACCTTCTCCAATGACAACTTCATTGGTTTCCGGGCGAAGCTCTGTAACAAACACTCTTCTG
>JBGVPE010000071.1:0-13625 GCA_045126895.1 Acutalibacteraceae bacterium
CTATAAGCTCCTGACGGGTTTTATAATAAAAACCGTTTCTCTCAAGAATCTGCGGTGCCTTGAGCACCATACCCATACCTTTGATAGTGCACATACGAGGATTCTCAGCTATTGTTGTTTTTATACCTGTACGGTACTCGATAAACTGATCAACACCGGTAAGCAAGGCGCTGCCACCCGTAATTGTGATGCCTGAAACAGAAACATCTGCATTAAGTTCAGGCGGTGTTTTTTCAAGGACTAAACGAACCGCTTCAACAATAGACTCAAGCTGGTCGTTAAGGCTTAGGAACACATCTGCCGATGTAACCTCAACAGCCATAGGAAGATTTGTTTTGGAGCTTTTACCTACAGCCCTCACTGCAAGCTCAGCATCAAGGAAATTTGTGCAGCCTATGTCACGCTTTATCGTTTCGGCAGTCTGCTGACCGATTATAATATCCTTCTCTTTTTTCAGATATGCCATTATTGCTTCGTTAAAGCTGTTACCTGCCACTTTGATTGATTTGGAAGAACATATCATTCCTCGCGCTAAAACGGCTATATCGGTCGTTCCTGCGCCGATATCGATAACCATTGTGCCTTTATAGCTGTTAACATCAATACCTGCGCCTATTGCAGCAGCTAACGGAGATTCAACAAGACAGGCTTTTGATGCACCTGATGCAGTAGCCATCTCTAAAACTGAGCGCTTATCTACCATATTCATATCACAAGGGATACTTATAAGAACATTTGGTTTAAGCACTTTATTGTTGCATACCTTATGAACATAATAACCGATAATATTCTGAATTATCTGAAAATCTACAATAGTACCGTTCTTCACAGGACTTATTACATCAATCCAATCAGGATTTTTACCAAGCATTTCATAGGCTTTTTTACCTATTGCACTGATACGCTTATTCTCAGCATCATAAGCTACCACTGACGGCTCATTTGCAATTACACCTTTACCCTGAACAAGAACTGACAGATATCCTGTTCCCAGATTAAAGCACATATTTGTTCCTATCATCAGCCTCGTCCTTTCTTTGTTATTTTTGTAACTGCAACGCTTAAACAACAAACTCTTTCAGCACCTGCAAGAAAAAGCATTTTACCGCATTCGCTGAGAGTTGAACCTGTTGTTTCTACATCATCTATGAGCAAAACCTTGCTGCCTGTTACATCTTCGTCTTTATTTACATCGTACACACCAAAAACATTGCCGATTCTTTCAAATTCACGGGTACCTGACTGCTTTTGTGTACGGTAGATTTTTGTAATAATATTTTTCTTAAAAGGAATACCCGTTTTAAATGAGATATGCTTTGCTAATTCTTCACTTTGGTTAAACCGTCTTTTTCTGAAATCCTTTTCGTGAAGAGGTACACAAGCTATAAAATCAAACTGCTCATCATAATAGTATTTATCTATCATCTCTGTCATATACTCTGACAGCGGCTCTGCGTACTCTTTATGGTAACGGAATTTTAAATCGTGAATACATTTCCTCACTCCGTTTTCAAAATAAAGAGGTGCAATTGCTTTATCATAATACAGGGTTGCACTTGAGCAGGTACATTCATCTTTACCTCTGCCGCATCTGAAGCATATTTTATCAGTAACATAAGGCAAAGAATCAAGGCAACGCTCACAAGTGCATTTTAGATTATCAAAAATCAGTTCGCCGCAAAATATACACCGCTGAGGCCAGAGCAGACTTTTGACAGCTTTAACAAATGTTGATTCCATTACACGCTGCCCTCACATGTTAAAAAATGCTTTAACGCTGAATAGCGCAACATCTTTGTATTATTGCTTACCATATCATAAATCTGATTTTCACTGCCAACCATTATCATCAGCTTTTTTGCTCTTGTAACAGCAGTGTAAAGCAAATTTCTGTAACAGAGCTGAGGTACAACACCCATAACAGGGATAATAACCGCATCAAATTCATTACCCTGACTTTTATGAACAGTCATAGCATAGGCATGCTCAAGCTCATTCAGATTTTCAAAATTATAAACAGCTTCTTTGTCATCATACCATACGGCAAGGCAAGCATTAACTGTGTCTATTTTTTTTATAATACCGATATCACCGTTAAAAATACCGGTACCTTCTTCGGCATCCTTAGTCCATATAATATTATAATTATTTTTAATCTGCATGACCTTGTCCCCTTCTCTGAAAACACGGGAGCCTGACACAACTTCTCTTTTAGTTGTATCCTGAGGGTTTATTAAACTCTGCAGAATTTTATTAAGATTAACTGTACCAACCTCACCTTTTCTTGAAGGGCATAAAACCTGAATATCATTTACAGGTGAATATCCGTATGCTTTAGGTAAACGGGTAACACATAAATCTGATACTGTTTTGGCTGTATCATAAGCCGAATTTCTTTTAATAAAGAAAAAGTCGTTATTTTTATCGTGAAGTTCAGGCATCTGACCTGACACAATTTTATGGGCATTTGTAACAATACGGCTTTCCATAGCCTGACGGAAAACCTCTTTTAATTGAACAACAGGCATCATACCTGAATCAATAAGGTCATGCAAAACATTACCTGCACCAACTGCAGGAAGCTGGTCTGAATCCCCTACCATTACAAGACGGCAGCCAAGTGGCAAAGCATCAAGTAATGAAGCAAAAAGAGAGATATCTACCATAGACAGCTCGTCCACAATTACAGCACCTGCTGAAATAGGGTTGCGCGCATTCCTTGCAAAAACAGGTTTATCGTGCTTATCCCACTCCACTTCAAGAAGCCTATGAATTGTTTTGGCCTCTTTGCCTGTTATTTCACTCATTCTTTTAGCGGCTCTGCCTGTAGGTGCAGCCAAAGCTACATCTATACCGCCTGACTCAAAAAGCTTGAGTATACCGTTGAGGGTTGTGGTTTTACCTGTACCCGGTCCGCCGGTGAGAATAAGCATACCTTTATTCATCGCAGTAAGAATTGCTTCACGCTGCTTGGTTTCATAGCTGATATTCTCTTTTTTCTCTAAAAGGTCAATATCCTCTTCAACAGTAGGTCTGCCTGCCGGAGGGAATTGACTCATAATCAGAATTCGTTTAGCTGCAGATTGCTCGGCAGAGTATATATGCGGAAGAAATAAAAACTCTTTGTTATTTATAGTTTCACTTATAAGCTTACCCGATTCAAGCAAAGCATCAATAGCAATATCAATAGTATCTTCGTTTGTATCTAAAAGACCTGAACTAGGTGCAAGAAGCTTTGCTCGGGGCAGGCATGTATGACCGTTATTAAGATTATGGCGGATAACATGTATGATACCCGCTGATATTCTGAAATCACGTTCAGGCGGTTGTGGTAAAGCACTTGCAATTGCATCTGCCCTTTCAAAGCTGATACCAATCCCCTCTGCACATAAAACATAGGGATTTACCGTAATTATATCAACTGCACTTGCACCGTAAAGTCTGTAAGCATCAAGGCATTCATTAGGCGTCATACCAAAACGTTCTAAGCTTATCATTATCTGACGGACTGCAAACTGCTCATTAAAAATTTTTGAAATATCTTTGGCTTTATTAAGAGAAATACCTTTGATTTCAGCAAGGCGTTCAGGCTCATTTTCAAGCACTTCAAATGCTGACTCACCGAAACGGTCAACTATTTTTTTAGCAGTTGCAGGGCCGATACCCTTAACGGCACCTGCACTGAGATAGCGTAATAAATCTGCAGAGGATGACGGCATACTTCGTTCACAAAGCTGAGCGCGGAATTGCCTGCCGAATGTTGCATGGTAGCTCCACGTTCCCCGAAGGCGCAGACTTTCGCCCTCAGATATTTCAGGAAGAACACCTACAACGGTAAAATACTCATCATCTGTATAAAAATCAACAACAGAAAAGCCATTTTCTTCATTACGATATGTAATTTCATCAACAACGCCACTGATTTCTACAAGCTGTTCGTCCATTACTAATCCTCTCTTATTATTACGGAGCTCAGATTTTCAGGTGTGCACACTTCCATATTATCAAAATCACTTATAATTTTATAACAAAGGGATTTCTGATTCTCTGTCATCCCGTTATCAACAATAACTACACGTTTAAAATTACTGTCCCCAATTAAAGATAACCTGACATGAATACCATAAAGTATGTTGCCCACGTCATCATCACTGACACCTGACGAAATTACAACCACACTTTTAGTTTCATTACCGATTTTAAAAACCTGCAGTATTATAAAATAAGAAGTTGCAACAACACCTATAAATATAAACGCTGCTGCAATCCCATACCATAAACCTTCAAGCATTATTATCACCTCAGTACATTATATGCAAAAGGTGATTAAATGTGTGGGCAGGTCTGTAAGCCGTGTTCTGTCTTTTAAGGCAATTATCTGTCTTGGCTTTGCGTTGCCGCAAAGCTCACGCCACCCGTTGAAACGCGCCGAGCAAGCGATAGTTTCGGTCGGTGTTGCTTCGGATAGGGTTTACAGGGTCTGCGCGGTTCCCCGCCGACCGGTGAGCTCTTACCTCGCCTTTCCACCCTTACCGCATAAGCGGCGGTATATCTCTGTTGCACTGTCCCTAAGGTTACCCTCGGCGGCCGTTAGCCGTTATCCTGCTCTGTGAAGCACGGACTTTCCTCACACTATAAGTGCGCAACTGCCCAACCTGCCCACAATAAATATTTTAATAAAATTAACGCACGCTGTCAACTGTTTGAGCATAAAAACAGCTTTATTCCGATTGCTTTTTCTTCATTTTCTGCCAATTATAAAATCCGTATAAATCATTTATCAAAAACATCACAAAACATATAATTACAGACAGATACGATACGTCTTTAAATGTTGCCAATACCCACAGTATAATTAAAACAATATCGTTTGCCGCATAAGCTACCGCAAACCAGGGACTGCGCCTGAACGTCAGATAAACGGCAATAAAGCTGGTTGTAACAGATAATGTGCTCGGAAGTATGTTAGCTGTTTTAAAATAATTCAGAATAAAATAAAACACTATTGTAACAACAGCAGTAAGAACAATAATCAAAGGCCATTCTGCCGGTTTTAAATTATTTACCTCTACTTGAGATTTTTTACCTTTATAAGGATGCCGCAGCCATGAAACCAAAGAAAAAAGTGCCATAGGGGCAGTCATACCAAGATAGGTTATCATTTCACCGTAATATGAAAAGCTGAAAGAAATCACTCCGTACAGAACACTGAATATAATCATCAGCAATTGGCCAAAGGGATTTCCCTTCGCATTAAAAATCAAGGATGTTACACCGATAACCGAGGCTGTCAAGGTCAGATAATTGCCATTATCAAAAACGATGAAAGCTGTTACGATTAAAACAACAGAAATAAGCCATAATATAATTTCAGTCAATGAAAAATAGCCTGTAAGCTTTTTGATTTTTTTCATATATCCTCCAAAAAAGCATCCGCCGCACATCTTCAAAGACCTAACGATGTGCAAACGAATGCTTTGCATTCACTACCCGGTGGCAGTTAATATTAAAATCATTTCACAATAATCTGTGTTGTCTGCTCTCTTCCGCAAGGGAAAATTACAGGTGTTGCAAGGGAATACACATCTGTGCACATACCCTCAAGTGAATAAACCTCTTTGGCTCTTTCATCAAGGTCATCAACATCAGATGCCTTTGTAACGATAGGAAGTGTTGCCGTTTCTTTGGCTTTTTTAAGAATTTCTTTACCTTTTTCGTTCATGGCAAGTACTTTTATATATGGCGGCAAACCTTCGCATTGTTCTTTTGTAAAGCCGAGGAATGATGCCAATACTATTCTTCTGATACGAGCATGTGAATAACGTCTTGTTTTAGCTAAAGAAAATAACTCTTCAAGTGATTTGGCTTTAAGAGCAGCGTCATGAATACGGTTTTCAATTCCTTCGCTTACATCAGGTGACTGTGCAATATCTTCAACTCTCAACTGGCGCATACAGCAAAGAATACTGAATTCAAGCTTTGAATAAGGAGTCGGACCGGTCTGATTCTCTACCTCTGATTTATAGATATCAACTGTGCTCTGAGGAACATATCTTACCCAATTATCCCCTTCAAGCATCATATTTCTGATATCTGATGCACTTGCAAAATTTTCACTTCTTACAATGCTGTCATGAGCAACACCCTTGCGGGCAACAGTTACCATTTCTGCTCTTGGTTCGGCCTGATTGTTTGCAATTATATATTCAATACCCAGCGTATTGTTAGGCTCGTTTAATATGCCGAAAAAATCATCCCCGTGGTAAGTACGCACAGCCTCTGCACGTGCTCCTGCGTAGCTCATACCGATTTCAAGATTCTTTTTCATTCTTTCAACTACAAACGGGTCGCTTATTGCCTGAGCAGTTTCTGTGAGCTTTTCAATATCACCGCATTCACTGCCAAAGCTGATAGCATCAACACAGCCAAGGCCTTTCAGGATACCCACTGCACCTTCTGCAAAAGACTGAGCTCTTGCGATACTCCAGATAGTCGGCAACTCAACAACAAGGTCAATACCGTTATCAAGCGCTGCCTGAGCTCTTGCCCATTTTGATAAAATTGCAGTTTCACCTCGCTGAACAAAATTACCGCTCATAACAGCAACAGTTGCATCCGCACCTATGATCTCTTTTGTTTTTTCTATATGATATTTATGGCCGTTATGAAATGGATTATATTCGGCTACTATACCTGCTATTTTCATTTTTTAACCTCCAAAAGTTCAAAAACATATTGAAAAAAATAATCTATAGATATATAATATAACAGTTAAGATTAAGTTACAAGTAAATTTATTAAATTTAGGAGGAATTGTAATGAAAATTCTTGTTATTAACGCAGGCAGTTCTTCACTTAAGTATCAGTTAGTTGATATGGATAATGAAGTTGTACTTGCAAAAGGTATCTGTGAGCAGATTGGTGATAAGAGCACATTCACTCACAAGGTTCCTGCTGATGAAAGCAAAAACATCAAAGACCTTCCATGTGAGATGCCTGACCACGCAACAGCTATTCAGATAGTTATTGATGCACTTACAAGCTCTGAGAACGGTGTTATCAGCTCAATGGATGAAATTGATGCTGTAGGCCATCGTGTTGTTCACGGCGCTGAATATTTCAGCACATCAGTTCTTGTTGACGAAAAAGTTGAAGATGCTATCAAAGCCTGCTTCGAGTGGGGCCCGCTTCATAACCCTGCTAACCTTACAGGTATCAAAGCTTGTCAGGCAATTATGAAAGATGTTCCTCAGGTTGCTGTTTTTGACACAGGTTTCCATCAGACAATGCCTGATTATGCATATATGTATGCTCTTCCATACGAATATTATGAAAAATACGGTATCCGCCGTTACGGTTTCCACGGCACATCACACCGTTTTGTAAGCGCTAAAGCTACAGAGCTTCTCGGCAACCCTGAATCAAGCAAGGTTGTAACATGCCACCTTGGTAACGGTTCTTCAATCTCAGCTGTTGTTGACGGCAAATGCTTTGATACAACAATGGGTGTTACTCCTCTTGAAGGTATCATGATGGGTACACGCTGTGGCTCAATTGACCCTGCTATCGTTCCTATCATCATGAAGAAAGAAGGTCTTTCAGCTGATGATATGGATAAAGTTATGAATAAAAAATCAGGTATGCTCGGCCTTGTCGGCACAAGCGATAACAGAGAAATCGAAGGTCTTTCAAAAGACGGTAATACAAAAGCTCAGCTTGTTGAAAAAATGCTTTGCCATCAGCTTACAAAATACATCGGCGGTTATGCTGCTGCTATGGGCGGTCTTGATGCTGTTGTATTCACAGGCGGTATCGGTGAAAACAACCCTCACTACAGAGAAGCTGTTTGTGACAAACTTGCATTTATGGGCGTTGAAATTGACAAAGACCTTAACAACACTCTTAAGCGTGGTGCTGAAGGTGAAATTTCAACAGCAGATTCAAAAATCAAGATTTATGTTATCTGCACAAACGAAGAGCTTATGATCGCAAGAGATACAAAAACAATTGTTGAAAATCTTTGATAAAAGCTCTTTTGAATATTAAATAAAATTAAACGGAGGCTCTTCTTTAAGAAGATCGCCTCCGTTATTTTTATTCTTTATATGCTGTTGAATTCATAGCAAAATTCAGTACATTTTTGGCACTACGCTGAATTTCGCCAAGTGTGATTCCGCCATTATCAACATATTTAAGTAATGTGCCGTCAGGCTTTCTTTTCTTGCCTAATCTGTCACCGCCGGGCATAAGCACATCAACCTGCGCACGAACTCTGTATGCCTGATCAAACACTTTTTTGAAGTCAGGACTTCTGCCTTTTTTAGTCCACCAGTCAGTCATAACCACGCCTTTATATCCCCATTCATTTCTCAGAACAGAGGTTGTAAGGTCATAATTATAATAACTCCACACACCATTGACTTTGTTATATGATGTCATAATATTTTTTGGGGTTGCCTCTTTAACACAAATTTCAAAGCCTTTGAGATATATTTCTCTCAATGCTCTTTCTGAAACGCGGGAGTCATTGACCAATCTCTTGAATTCCTGATTATTACACGCAAAATGTTTTGGGCAAGCAGACCCTCCTGCAGACTGAATGCCCTGCACAGCTGCCGAACCGATTTTACCTGTGAGATACGGGTCCTCTGAATAGTATTCAAAATTTCGTCCGCAAAGTGGATTTCTTTGAATATTCATACCCGGTGCAAGAAGAACATCACTACCCTTTTCTTTCATTTCAAGGGCAACGTGAGAATAAACTTCTTTGACTAACTGAGTATCAAAGGTTGACGCAAGAAGTGTACCTATAGGAATCAATGAGCAGCTTGCCCGCAGTCTTATACCTGACGGACCGTCTGTTGTTGTAACTGCAGGTATGCCTTTATTCCTCAATGATTCAAGAACACCGCAATAAACAGCTGCATTACCCGGTGCGCCTAATTCACTGCCCATAGTATAATCGCCTCTTGTTATTGCTTCAAGCTCGTCAAGGCTTAATTGTGCTACAAACTCATCCATAGTAATCTTACCTGATTTTACATCTGCAAGTGTGTAGCCCATATCCCCTGTTATCTGTATTGAAGCAGGGAGATTTCCAAGTATTCTCTCTTTTAATTTTACTGTTTTGGCAGAACAGGATTTCTCTTTGAGAGTAACTTTGCCGTCAATCTCTTTTGCAGTAAGAATATTAAATGATTTTTCAGGTGAAATACATTCAGAAAGCTGAGAATAAACAACTGTTTCTTCCTGATAATATGTAAAGATTTTTTCAGCAGAACGGACGTCACTGCCAAGATAGAAATTATATTCACCTGATTCAATCACGTAAGCTGATTTATTGCCTGTTTCACCCGAATCGTCATAAGACGCTAATTGATAAAGTGAAACAATAGATTGAAGAGTCTGATTTTCATCAGGATTCAGAAGCTGGGTTTTATTGAATGCAACCAGAATTCTTTGCGGATTACCTAAAACACCTACCGGCTTTTCGATATAAAGCTGATAAACCTCTTTACCTGCGCAATCACCTGTGTTTTTAACATCAATATCAAAAGTGAAGCCTTCATCATCTGCCGAAACATTTAAACAGGATAAATCGAATTTTGTGTAGCTTAAGCCAAAACCGAAAGGATATAAAACAGAACTTTTGTCAAAGGTTTCAAAATAACGATAGCCCACATAAATATCTTCTGTGTAATTATTGAACTTCTTGCCGCCAAAATCTTTTGCACTCGGCTGAGCATCGTAAGTTTTTGCTATTGTACTTGTCAGCTTACCACAAGGATTAGCCAGACCGCAAAGCAAATCTGCAACAGCATTACCGCTTTCCATACCGCCTTGCCACACAATTAAAACGGCATCAATTTTTTCATACTCTTCAACCCATGACAAATCAATGATGTTGCCGATATTGAGAAGTACAACTGTTTTTTTGAAGGATTCTGAAACGCGTGAAAGAAGTGATTTTTCATCATCAGTTAAATAGTAGCTGCCTTTTTCGAGCACATTCTCTCTGTCTTCACCTGCTGCCCTGCCTATAGTAATAACAGCACAATCTGAACATTTTGCACTTTCTTCAATCAAGCTGTCACTAACAGGCATTTCAGGATAAAATCGCGGCCACATCCCCCATACAGCGTCATTGATGATATTTTCTTTGCACCATTTTTCATATACTGATGATAAATCTTTATTTAAATTAAGCTTATTGCAATTTCTGATACCTTCAATAAGATTAATCTGATAAGGTCTGTTTACATCTCCGCCTGAGCCATAGCCTGTATAAAACCAGTTATACTGTACTCTGCCGAACAGAGATATATTTTCACCCTCATTCAAAGGTAAAACACCATTGTTTTTAATAAGAACTGCACCTTCACACGCCGCACGTCTGAGAACAGCTTTCATTTCTTCTGTAACGGTTTTTTCAGCTTTTTCACGGTAGGTTTTTTCTTGTGCAACACCACTGACTTTCACATAAACCTTACCTGCAAAATTCATAATTTTATCTTTTATACCTGACATAATTATACCTCATTAAATTATTATCTTCTCAAAAGGTTTAATCTTGCAATTACACTGTTAGGCTGTGTTTCGCCATAAAGCATACCCTGATAACAAGGGCTGTATTCCAATGGCTCGACAAGGTAATTTGAAAGAATATTGCCGCACATATTGAATTTAGGAAATTCAGGAATATAATTATAAATTGCCTGCGGAATAATATTTTCAAAAGCCTGCGGAGTATCCTGTGTTTTTTCTGCAATAACACTTACATCTCGCAATACGCCTGAAGTAAGAGTTCGGTAATTTATTGCACCTTTTATCATATAAAATTCACCTGTGCAAACAACAGGAACATAATACTTTGAAGCTACATTCATAAGCATGGGTATGCTCTGTGATTTTATAAGAGGGTTCTTATCAAAAGCAGTATTAAGCATCATAAAACGGGTACCGCATTCTTTTCTTTTGAATGCTGCCCATGTGCATGATGAGTAATTATTTGTCCCTTCAAATTTTGACATCACTTCAGGGGTATCAGAATACCAGAAGCTACCGCTTTCAAGCAATTCCAACTCAAAATGATTATAAAAAATCGGATTATGCACATTACCCGGTACGTATGTATAGAACTGGCTCAGATGGGCTTCTGCAAAAGCTGCAAGACCCTCTGTTGCAAACTGAATGCCAAAGCAGTCAGGGAGAGTATCCATAATTGTTTCAGCTAAAATCTGCGCCTGCATCTGCCAATCCAAAGGGTTTTCTGTGTTGTTGGTCATTTTATATGATAAAACTGTAATTTCCTGCATTTCGGGTTCTCCTTAAACAATTTATATACTGATTGTATCACAAATTTTTAATATATACAACATCAAAAAATAATGTCAAAATTTCACAAAAAACTATTGTATTTCAAGTTGGTAAATGTTAAAATTATAGAGGTTTATGACCAATTTCCCTATGGAGGTATTAAAATGAGTTTTCCAGTAGCTGTTCAGCTTTATTCCGTCCGTGACGCTATGGCTGAAGATTTTGAAGGAACAATCAAAAAAGTTAAAGAAATGGGCTATGACGGTGTTGAATTTGCCGGTCTTTTTGACAATGCCCCTGAAAAAGTAAAAGCAATTTGCGAAGAAAACGGTCTTGTGCCGATTTCTGCTCATGTCAGCTATGATGAATTGATTGCTGACCCTGAAAAAGTAATTGCAGACTATGCAACAATCGGTGTTAAATATATTGCTATACCTTACGCTGTACCTGAGCGCCGTCCCGGTGCAGAGCTTTTTGACGAAACAGTAGAGGGTATCCGCCGTTTTGCTGAAATTGCAAAAAAATATGATATAGCAATGCTTTATCATAACCATGATTTCGAATTTGAGAAGGTTGACGGTATTTATGGCCTTGACCTGCTTTACAATACACTCACCCCTGCTGAGCTCCAGACAGAGCTTGATACCTGTTGGGTAAATGTAGGTGGTGAAATCCCTGCAGATTACATTGTTAAATATTCAGGCAGAGCTCCTGTGGTTCACCTTAAAGACTTTGTTATGAGCGGCAAAGAAAAGCCTGAAAAATTATATGCACTTATCGGTATTGATGACGGTGCACAGAGTGACGAAGATGAAGGCGAAGATTTTGCTTTCAGACCTGTCGGTTACGGTGTTCAGGATATGCCTGCAATTCTTGAGGCATGTAAAAAAGCCGGCACAAAATGGGTAGTAGTTGAGCAGGACAGCCCATCAATGAACAAAACTCCTCTTGAAAGCATCAAGATGAGTATCGACTACATTAAAACAATCAACAATTAACAGGAGGAAATATAATGTCAGACGCAGTACTTAATCAATTTACACAAACCGTTGTTGAAGAAAAGAAATCAAGCGGTAAAAAATTCAGAATTGGTATTATCGGCACAGGTTGGATAGCTGAGGCTCATATTGAAAGTTATCTTCAGATGGACGATTGCGAAATCGTTGCTGCTGCAGACCTTATCCCCGGCAGAGCAGAAAAATTTATGGAGCGTTACGGTGTTACAGGTGTTAATTTTTACCCAAGCCACAAAGAGCTGCTTGATAATGAAGAGCTTGACGCTGTAAGCGTTTGTACATACAACAAAACTCATGCTGAGTGTACAATTTATGCACTTAATAAAGGTGTTAACGTTCTTCTTGAAAAACCAATGTGCGTTACTACAGAAGAAGCTGTTGAAATTATGAAAGCTGAAAAAGCAAGCGGCAAAATTCTTTCTATCGGTTTCCAGCCTCGCGGTGACGAAAACATGAAGATGATCAAAAAGATTGTTCAGTCAGGTGAGCTTGGTGATATCTATTATATCCAGACAGGCGGCGGACGCAGACGCGGCATCCCTAACAGCACATTTATCGAAGAGAAAACTGCAGGTATCGGCGCTATGGGTGATATCGGCTGTTATTCACTCGATATGGTACTTAATGCTATCGGTTATCCGAAGCCTCTTACAGTCAGCGGTTACACATCTGCTTTCTTCGGCCCTAACCCAATGTATAACAACCCTGCTGATGCAGCAAGATTCAATGTTGAAGATTTTGCAGCTGCATTTGTTCGTCTTGAAGGCGGCATTATCTTAGACTTCCGTATTGCTTGGGCTATGCATCCTGATACACCGGGTGATACAATTATCTTCGGTACAAAAGGCGCACTCCGTATTCCTTCAACAGAATGCTGGAACGGTTCAACAGGCGGCCCGATGACAATTTATCATGATGTTGCCGGTGAAAGAGTTGAAACAATCATCCCTGAAATCAAACCGGGTGACGCTGTTGAAGACGGTCTCTTCTACAAAAAGGTTCGTTCTTTCCTCGATGCAATTGCAGAGGGCGGCGAAGCTCCTGTTCCTTCAAAAGAGATTCTTTACAACCAGGCAATTATTGACCACATTGTTAAGTCATCAAAGCTTGGCAAAGAAATTGAAGTTGTTATTCCTGAAATATAAAAAATTAAGCAGAGGGTTAACGCTGACACCACATAAGGCAGTTTTTCTTTAAAAAGTGAAATCACGGCACAATAATACGTTAAAACCCACCGATACGCGATAGCGTAATCGGTGGGTTTTGCCTTTTCTTGCACACGCAATTTCGCAT
>JBGVPE010000072.1:0-26410 GCA_045126895.1 Acutalibacteraceae bacterium
GAAGAAGCATCAGCTATGAAAAAAGAAATTGATGCTGAAGGAATGAAGGTTGCATCAATCGGTTCAGGTTACGGCAAAATTGAAATTACCGATGATTTTGAACCTCACTTTGAAAAGTTTAAAAATACAGTTGAGGTTGCAAAAATTCTTGAAGCTAAATATATAAGAATTTTCTCATTTTTCTTTACAAAAGGTGAAAGCCACGAAGAGTATAAAGAAGAGGTAATCCGCAGAGTCAAAGCTATGGCTGACTATGCAACTGAGCAGGGCATTATACCTTGCCTTGAAAATGAAAAAGATGTTTATGGTGATACAGCTGAAAGAATGAATGAGCTTCTTCGTGCTTGTGATAATCTTGTAGGTGTATTTGATCCATCTAACTTTGTTCAGTGCGGTGTTGATACTCTTAAGGCGTATGACCTTATCGGCGATAAAATAGAATATTTCCACATAAAAGATGCCCTTTTTGCTGATGGTTCAGTTGTTCCTTCAGGTGAAGGTGACGGTAACGTTGTTGAAATTCTCAAAAAATTTGCACAAAAAGACGGTGTAAGAGTGCTCTCACTTGAACCACACCTTAAGGTCTTTGACGGTTTTTCAGAGCTTGAGCCTGATGACGCTACAGAAGAAAAAATGAAAAAGAATGTTTACGCAACACATGCAGAGTCATTTAAGGTTGCTGCAGATGCTATGCATAAAGTAGCAAAAGAAGCTCAGCCAATCAGATTAGGTATTATTGGTATGGGTAATATGGGTACTTCTCATGCTAATAACTTCCTCAGCGGTAAGATTAAAGATATGAGAATTACAGCAGTTGCTGATATTGTGCCGTCAAAACTTGATTGGTCAAAAGAAAATCTTCCTTGGGCAAAAAGATATGACAGTGCCGAAGCACTTATGGATAGCGGAGAGGTAGATGCAGTTATAATTTGCACACCGCATTACTTCCATCCGCCATATGTTCAGATGGCTCTTAATAAAAATCTCCATGTAGTATCAGAGAAACCTGCCGGTGTTTACACAAAACAGGTCAGAGAAATGAATGAAACTGCAGCAAAGAGCGATAAAGTTTTTGCGATGATGTTCAATCAGAGAACAAACTGTGTATACAGAAAAATTAAAGAAATTGTTGACAGCGGAGTATACGGTGAAATTCGCAGAGTCAATTGGATTATCACTGATTGGTACAGAACTCAGGCATATTACAATTCAGGCGGATGGCGTGCAACATGGTCAGGTGAAGGCGGCGGTGTTCTTCTTAACCAGAGTCCGCATCAGCTTGATTTATGGCAGTGGATCTGTGGTATGCCATCTAAAATCAGAGCATTCTGCCATAACGGTAAATGGCACGATATTGAAGTTGAAGATGATGTTACAATCTATGCCGAATATCCGAATGGCGCAACAGGTGTATTTATTACAACAACCGGTGATTATCCGGGCACAAACCGTTTTGAAATTACAATGGATAAAGCTAAACTTGTTTGCGAAAATGATACTTTGCGTCTTACAGTTCTTGATACATCAATCAGTGATAACTGTGCAAATTGCACCAAAGGCTTCACTGATATTGAAACAGAGACATCTGTTGTTGAAACAGACGGACTTAACGAGCAGCATTCAGGCGTTCTCAATGCCTTTTCATCACATATTCTCAATGGAACTCCTCTTGTTGCACGCGGTGAAGAAGGAATCAGGGGTCTTATGATTTCCAATGCCGCCCACCTTTCAAGCTGGACAGATACTACAGTTACACTTCCTGTTGATGAAGATGTTTTCTATGCAGAGCTTCAGAAACGCGCAGCAAAATCAAAAACAAAAGAAACGGTTGTTGAAACTGTAGTAGAGGATATGAGTAGTACTTTCTGATTTTTGATTGAGGTATTTTTATGAAAGTTAATCTTGTTGGTTGCGGTGGCATTTCAAAGTGCCACCTGCAAGCCATTGGTTTGTTAAAAGATAGCGGTGCAGAGTTAACTGCAGTTGCTGATATCGTTGTCGAGAAAGCAGATGCTAAGGCTGAGGAATTCGGTTGTAAAGCATATTATGATTACATTGATATGCTCAATAACGAAAAACCGGATGTAGTTCATATATGTACACCGCATTATCTTCATGTTGATATGGCGGCAGAAGCTCTTGGCAGGGGTATAAATGTTGTTCTTGAAAAGCCTTGTGCAACATCAGTTGAAAGTCTTAAAAAGCTAAGAGAAGCTGAGATGAATTCAGAAGCAAGGCTTGCGGTGTGCTTTCAGAACAGATACAAGCCATCAACTGTTTTTACTAAAAAATTGATAGATGATGAGCAGTTCGGTAAAGTTAAATCAGCAAGAGCAATACTTTGCTGGCAGCGTGATGCTGATTATTACAACGCTGATGAATGGCGCGGAACATGGGAGCAGGAATGCGGCGGTGTTCTTATAAACCAGGCAATTCATACTCACGATATTATGCAGTATATTATCGATAAAGAAACCAAAACTGTTGACGGTCATATTTCAAATTTTCATTTAAAAGATGTTATTGAAGTTGAAGATACAGCAAGTTCTTATTTTACCTATGAAGACGGAACCCGTGGCATTTATTTTGCAACAAATGCAAACGGTCGCAGTATGGATCCTATGGTTGAGTTTGTATGTGAAAATGCAGTTATTCGTTTAGAGGGCGATAATGTATATAAAATTTCAGGTAAAGAAATCGAACTTATTTTTTCTAAGTCTGATGATGTTGATATTATCGGCAAAAAAGAATGGGGTAATAATCACTATCATTTAATAGATGATTTTTATAATTGCATTAAAAATAATATTGATTTTAAAATAAACTCATTTGAGGGCGGCAGAGTTGTTGCTGAACTATTAGCTGTATATGAATCTTCAAAACTTGGTAAAACTATAGATATGAAAGATTTTATTAAATGATTTAAAGGGTGATATTATTATGCAGATGACAATACGTTGGTTCGGTTCTGAAAAAGATACCGTCAGCCTTGAACAGATAAAGCAAATTCCAGGTGTAATAGGCGTAGTTCCTGCTTTACACAAGCTTCCTGCAGGGGAAGTATGGCCTCTTGATATGATTATGGATATGAAAAAAGAAATCGAATCAGCAGGTCTTACAATGGAATGTATTGAAAGTGTAAATGTTCATGAAGATATAAAATTAGGCCTTCCAAGCGCTGAACAGTATATTGAGAATTATAAGATTTGTATCAGAAATCTTGCAAAAGCCGGGGTTAAAGTTATCTGCTATAATTTTATGCCTGTATTTGACTGGACAAGAACTGATCTTGCTATGGATATGGGTGACGGTTCAACATGTCTTTGCTATAACGGCAAACAGATAGAAGGCAAAAGCCCTGAAGATATGTTTAAAGAAATTGATGATAACTCAAACGGTTATGCTATGCCCGGATGGGAAAGTGAGCGCATGGGTGAGATCAAAGAACTTTTTGAAGAATATAAAAATATTACATCTGAAGATTTATGGAATAATCTTCAGCATTTTCTCAAGGAGATTATCCCTGTATGTGAAGAATGCGATGTAAGAATGGCTATTCATCCTGATGATCCGCCATGGGATATTTTCGGTCTTCCGAGAATTATCAAAAACATTGATGATGTTCGCCGTTTTCTTAAGTTAGTTGACAGTCCGTATAACGGCCTTACTTTCTGCACCGGATCTTTTGGTGCAAGTGCTAAAAATGATTTACCTGCAATGATAAGAGAAGTTGGTGACAGAATTTATTTTGCACACCTTCGTAATGTAGAAATAAGAGATAGTTGGTTTAACGAAACTGCCCATCTCTCTTCAGCCGGTTCTCTTGATATGTATGAGATTGTTAAAGCTTTGCAGGATGTTGGCTTTGAAGGTTATATAAGACCTGACCACGGCAGAATGATCTGGGGCGAAGTTGCAAGACCCGGTTATGGTCTTTTTGACAGAGCTTTAGGCGCTGCGTATATCAACGGCCTTTGGGAAGCTTGCGAAAAGAGCAGATAAGAAAGGATGTTTTTTATGAATATACATGAAAGTTTAAAAGGTAAAGTTGCTGTTGTTACAGGCGGCGGCGGCATTCTTTGCGGTGGATTTGCAAAAACTCTTGCACAGCACGGTGTTAAGGTTGCAGTGCTTGATATTAATGAAGCTGCAGCGCAGGCTGTTGCTGATGATATTGTTGCAAATGGTGGTACGGCAATTGCTGTAGGTTGTAATGTTCTTGATCAGGACAGTATGAAGGCAGCAAGGGATGTTATTGCTCAGAAGCTTGGTACTTGCGACATTCTTCTCAATGGTGCAGGCGGTAACAATCCTAAGGGTACAACCACAAAAGAGACCCTTGAAAAAATTGACCTTATTGAAAAAAATGACGATGTTAAAACATTCTTTGACCTTGACCCTGAAGGTATAGAATTTGTTTTTAATCTTAACTTTTTAGGAACACTTATTCCTACTCAGATTTTTGCAAAAGATATGGCTGAAAAAGAAGATAGTTGTATAATTATGATTACTTCAATGAATGCATTCAGACCTCTTACAAAAATCCCTGCTTATTCAGCGGCAAAAGCAGCTGTTGCAAACTTCACACAGTTTATGGCTGTTCACTTTGCTGATATGGGAATCCGAGTAAATGCAATTGCACCCGGATTTTTCTCAACTCAGCAGAATAAAGCTCTTCTCTGGAACGATGATGGTACTCCGACTGCAAGAACAGGTAAGATTCTTGCTGCAACTCCTATGAAAAGATTCGGTAAGCCTGAGGAACTTTCTGGTGCATTATTGTTCCTTTGCGACAAAGAGTATTCCGGCTTTGTGACCGGTACAACAATTGCAGTTGACGGTGGATTTAACGCTTACTCAGGTGTTTAATTGAGGTGATTTTGTGTCAGCTTTAGTCAGTATAATTGTTCCTGTTTACAATCTTGAAGAGTATATCACTAACTGTATAAGCAGTCTTGTAAATCAGACTTATGATAATATTGAGATTTTGTGCATTGATGACGGTAGCTCAGACTTAAGCGGTCAGGTTGTTAAATCGTTAGCACAAAACGACCCTCGTATTGTCTATGTAAAAAAAGATAATGGGGGAGTTTCTTCGGCAAGAAATCTTGGTCTTGAAAAAGCTCAGGGTGACTATATTATGTTTGTCGATGGTGATGACTGTCTTCACTATCAGGCTGTTGAAATTTTGCTTGACGCTGTAAATAAAACGGATTGCGATGTAGCAGTTGGTAATTTTAAAGAGGTTAACAGTTATTCTTTTAAACAAGATTGTTATTGTGAATTTTCAAATCAATTGATTAGTCATAATGATTTTTTTGAAAAAGTAAGTTTAAATATTACGCGTTCTGTTTGGGGAAAATTGTATAGGCGAGAAGCAGCTCTTTCGATAATATTCCCTGTGGGAGTAACAAATTATGAAGATTTTATATATCTAATTAAGGTGATAAATTCATTTGTTAAAGTTTCTTACACTGATAAAGTTGTGTATTATTATTATAATCGCGATGATTCGGCATCAAAAACATTCTTTAAAGTTAATGCATTAACATCAGTTTTTGGTTTATCTGATTTGTGTGAATTCTTAAAAAATACTAATTCTGAATTTTTGATGTACCAATCACTCCTTATGTTGTATAAAGTGATTTTTTCATACAGAACTCTTTGTATTGGTGCTGAACATGAAAAAGTAGCCTTGGATAAATGCAAATCAGTTGGCAATAAATGGATTAATGCTTTGCTTAAAAATCCCTATGCTGATACAAAAACTAAAATAATTTACTATACTTTTCATAAATCACGTTATTTGTATGAGTTGGCAAGAGTGCTTACTGACCCTACAATGAAAGAATTTTATAAAGACAGAAAAAACAAAAAATCTTTATCTGAAGGATGAACATATTATGAAAGCGATTAAAAAAACAGTTTCTTTAATTTTGTGCGCAGCTGTAATTTTAGGCTTATGCGCATGCGGACGTAATTTTGAATATGACGGTTCAGGATTGGAAGAATCAAAACTTCTTTCAGTTGAATCAAACAGTGATTTCAGATATGAGGTTTATGAGGATTATTCTGTAATCATTGAGTATTTTGGTGAAAACAAGCGTATCAATATCCCTGCACGCCTTGGCGGTAAGCCTGTAAAAGGAATAGGAGATAATGCAATTGGTAAAAGTATGTTGGCTATTGATATAGTTGATATTCCTAAAAACATTGTATATATTCACCCTGCAGCATTTAAAGACTGCACAACTACTACAATATACACGGTTGATTCTGCTAATCCTGTTTATAAGAGCGATGATGGTGTAATTTACTCAAAAGACGGTAAAAAATTATTGCACTATCCGTCCGGCAGAAATGAAACTGCTATTTCTGTTAAAAAAGATGTTGAAGTTATCGGTGGTTATGCTTTTGCCAATAATGAAGATGTAACAGATATCAAATTACCGTCTGCTATTAAAGAAATCGGTGATCATTCTTTCTGGGGTTGTGAAAAGCTTTATAAGATCAATCTCCCTGAAGGCATCACTAAAATTGGTGACTATGCACTTAATGAATGTCAGTCTCTTGCAGAGCTTAAATTACCTTCAACTCTCGTTTCTATCGGTGCTCATGCTTTTGACTATTGCACCTCGATTAAAGAGGTTGTTGTACCTGATTCTGTTACGGATATCGGTGATGCAGCATTTATGAGATGCCGCAGCTTGTCATCTGTAATGCTCCCTTCAGGTCTTATTAGATACGGCTACAGAGTTTTCACAGGCTGTTCATTATTAGATGAGTTTAAGATTGCTCCCGGCAATACTGCTTTCAGAGTTGCAGACGGTATTCTCTATTCAGCTAAGGGAGATACATTAGTTGATTATCCTTATGGTAAGCGTGTTGATAAAATTCAGATTCTTGATAACATAAAAACTATCAGGGCCTATGCTTTTTATAAGGATGACACTAAAACCGATAATGATCCGGATGACTTCATTGTAGATATTGATTTTAATAAGGTTGAGTCAATTGGTGCTTATGCCTTTGCAAACAGACTTGCCTTAGGAGCAATTCAGCTTCCGTCAACATTAAAAGAACTCTCATCTACTTCCTTTAACAAATGTAATAATTTATCTGCATTCCGCATTGAGAATTGTAAGAATTTTATTTCACTTGACGGTGTTTTGTTTAGCTCAGATAAAAAGACCCTTCTTGCATATCCTGCAGATAAAAAGAATGGTGAGTATACAATACCTGAAGGCACTGAAAACATCGGCGACTATGCTTTCAGTGAAGCAAAAAATCTTATAGATATTAATTTCGCTTCAACAATTAAAACTGTAGGTAATTATAGCTTCTATAAAGCAGGTGCAATTACAGAGGTAGAGCTTAAATCTGCTATAAAATCGATTGGTGAATATTCATTTGCAAACTGTATTTCAATGAATAAATTTATTATTCCAGATAACACGATTTCAGTAATACCAAAAGGTGCATTTAATTGCTGTGACGGATTGTTTGAGTTTATAATTCCTGACGGTGTAACTCAGATTGGTGAAGAAGCATTCCGTGAAAGTGCATATATAATTTATATTGAAATACCTACATCAGTTGAAAAAATTGATAAATATGCTTTTTATGATATGGATAATCTTCAGGATATAGCAATCCCTTCGTCTGTAACAAGTTTTGGTGAAGATATTGTGTCTATATATGATGAATCAGATCCTGACAAGCTTGTGTTATATGTCGATGCCGATTCACCTGCAGAAAAATATGCAAAAGAAAATAATATTCCTTATGAGATTTTAAACTGAGTGAGGTTGTGACGATGAATCTTAATTTAAGAAAAAGAGAAGATTGTACCTTTGATATGATTTCGTTAGGCGAGGTTATGTTAAGACTTGACCCGGGTGAGGGCAGAATCAAAACAACCCGTAGTTTTCAAGTATGGGAAGGCGGCGGTGAATACAATGTTGCCAGAGGTCTGCGCAGATGCTTCGGCTTAAAAACTGCAATTGTTACCGCTCTTGCTGATAACGAAATCGGCAGACTTGTTGAAGATTTTATGCTTCAGGGCGGTGTTGATACATCTTTGATTAAATGGGCTAAGTATGACGGTATCGGAAGAACTGTCAGAAACGGACTTAATTTCACCGAAAGAGGTTATGGTATCAGAGGTGCAGTAGGTGTATCTGACAGAGGCAATACTGCCGCATCACAGCTTAAAGTCGGTGATATTGATTGGGAATATATATTCGGCACATTAGGGGTTCGTTGGCTTCATACAGGCGGTATTTTTGCGGCATTGTCTGATACAACAGCTCAGGTTGTTATTGAAGCAGTTAAATGTGCTAAAAAATACGGCACAATTGTTTCATATGACCTTAATTACCGTCCGTCATTATGGAAAGATAACGGCGGTCAGGCTCGTGCACAGGAAGTTAATAAAGAAATTGCCAAATATATTGATGTAATGATTGGTAATGAAGAAGATTTTACAGCGTGTTTAGGTCTTGAGGTTCCCGGTAATGATGAAAATCTTAAAGAACTCAACCTTGATGGATACTATAAAATGGTTGAAAACGCTGTTAAAGTGTATCCGAATTTCAAAGTAATCGCTACAACTCTTCGTACTGTTAAAACTGCAACCGTTAATGATTGGAGTGCAATTTGTTGGGCTGACGGCAAGATTTACAACGGTCTTGAGTTACCGGGCCTTGAAATTTTTGACAGAGTAGGCGGCGGTGACAGCTTTGCCTCAGGTCTTGTTTACGGTCTTATGGAATTCGGTGACCCACAGACAGCTGTCAATTACGGTGTTGCCCACGGTGCTTTGGCCATGACAACTCCGGGTGATACATCAATGGCATCAAAATCAGAGGTTGAGCGTATTGTTGGCGGTGCGGGTGCCCGTGTTCAAAGATAAGGAGAGATTATAATGGATAAAGAACAGATTTTAACCAGGATTCAGGAATGCGGTATTGTTGCTGTTGTCCGTGCAGAAACAGCAGATAAAGCCGAAAGAATCGTTGATGCTTGTATGGAGGGCGGAGTAGCTGCAATTGAGCTTACTTTTACCGTTCCTCATGCAGATAAAGTAATTGAGACCCTTGCGAGTAAATATAAGCCTGAAGATATTATTCTTGGCGCAGGTACAGTAATGGATGCTGCAACAGCAAGAATTGCTATGCTCAGCGGCGCTCAGTATATTGTCAGCCCTTATTTTGACCTTGATACTGTTAAAATGTGTAACCGTTACAGAGTTGCTGTTATGCCCGGCATAATGACTGTAAGAGAAGGTGTTATGGCTATGGAAGCAGGCGCAGATATTCTTAAGGTTTTCCCCGGTGATCTGTACGGTCCTAAGATTATAAAAGATATCAAGGGTCCTATTCCTTATGCTAAAATGATGCCTACCGGAGGCGTAGATGTTAACAATGTAGGTGAGTGGATTAAAGCAGGTGCAGTTGCTGTTGGTGCAGGCAGTTCACTTATAGCCGGTGCTAAAACAGGTGATTATGCTTTGATTACCGAAACAGCTAAAAAATTTGTTACTAATATTAAAGAAGCAAGAGCACAGTTATAATTGGATTTGAAAGGAAAATCTTATGTTCGTTGATGTAGCGAAAATTAAAATAAAAGCAGGTGACGGTGGTAACGGAGCTGTATCTTTTCACCGTGAAAAATATGTTGCTGCAGGTGGACCCGATGGCGGAGACGGTGGCAAAGGGGGAGATATTGTATTTAAAGTAGACGATAATCTTGCAACCCTTTCTGATTTTCGTTATAAGAGAAAATATAAAGCCCCTGACGGTATGAATGGCTCAAGCGGCAGAAGAGCAGGTAAAAAAGGTGAAGACCTGATTATTTATGTTCCCAGAGGAACTGTTATCCGTGAGGTTCAGAGCGGTAAAGTTATGGCTGATATGTCAGATGATGATGTATTTATAGCTGCAAAAGGCGGTAACGGTGGTTGGGGTAATCCTCATTTTGCTACTGCTGTGCGTCAGGCTCCTCGCTTTGCTAAAAACGGAGCTCCCGGTGAATCATGGGAAGTTTCACTTGAATTAAAACTTCTTGCAGATGTTGGTCTTCTGGGCTTCCCCAATGTAGGTAAATCTACATTTATTTCTGTTGTAAGCCAGGCAAAGCCAATAATCGCAGACTACCATTTTACAACTCTTACACCTGTTCTCGGTGTTGTCAGCTTAGGCGAAGGTAATTCATTTGTTATGGCAGATATCCCGGGTCTTATTGAGGGGGCAAGTGAAGGTATTGGTTTGGGTCACGAGTTTTTAAAACATGTTGAACGTTGCCGTTTGCTTGTTCATATTCTCGATGCAGGCGGAAGCGAAGGTAGAGATCCTATTGAGGATTTTGAAAAAATCAATAATGAGCTGGTCAAGTTTAACCCTGAATTAGCTCAGCGAGAGCAGATTGTAGTTGGTAACAAAATAGACCTTGCTTCTGATGAACAGCTTGAAAGATTAGAGAAGTATTTTACAGAAAAAGGTTACCAGTATTTCACAATGTGTGCACCTATTGTTGAGGGTACACAAGAGATCATTAATGCTGTAGCGGCTAAACTTGCCACACTTCCTCCGATAAAAAGATTTGAAAAAGAAGAAATTCCTGCAGAGTTTTTTGAAAAGAATAACAACGGTAAATTTAATATTATTGTTGATGAAGATGTATATTATGTTGAGGCAGAATGGCTTCTTAAAATATTACAGAGAACAGATCTTGATGACTATGAATCTTTGCAGTATTTTCAGCGTGTTCTTGTTTCAACAGGTATAATTGATGCCCTTGTTGCTAAAGGTATTCAGGAGGGCGATACAGTTTCGATTTATGATTTAGAGTTTGATTTTGTACCTTAAGGTGAATTTAATGGAAAGATTTTTGCAGCAATTAGATGTTAATGCAGATATGTTAAGCCCTTTGACATTAGCTTTTATCGGTGACACAGTCTATGATTTATTGGTTCGTGAGGAGATTATCTGTCAGGCCAACCGTCCGGCTAATGACTTACATAGTTTAGCAGTTAAAAAGGTTAAAGCGTCTGCCCAGGCTAAAGCAATTACCGATATTATGTCAGAGCTTACTGAAAAAGAACTTGCGGTTTATAAGCGTGGAAGAAATGCTAAAACAGGCCATATTGCTAAGAATGCGTCAACAGGTGATTATCATAAAGCAACAGGGCTTGAGGCAGTTTTCGGTTACCTTTACCTGACAGGTGATATTGACAGAATCAGGCAAATTTATGCATTTATCAAAAGAGGCGAGGTAAATGATTGATAAAAAGAAAAGGATTGTCGATTTATTAGTAGACAATTTATTCTGGATTGTCGGCTGCACAGCTTATGCAGCAGGTGTGACTATGTTTGCTGTGCCCAATAATATTGCACAAAGCGGTATGACAGGTGTTGCAATAATTATTAACTATCTTATTGATACACCTATCGGTATAACAAACTTTCTTTTGAATGTGCCGCTTTTTATTCTTGCGTGTATATTTATCGGTAAAAAATTTACAGTCAAAACCTTATGGGTTACCACTATACTCTCTGTTATAATGGATGTTATGGCAACTCTTATTGATAAAGATATTTTACCTGCATATCAGGGTGACAAGCTTCTTGCGTGTATTTTTTGCGGTGCACTTTGCGGTTTCGGTCTTTCTATGGCATTTCTCAGGGATTCAACAACAGGCGGTACAGACATTATAATGCGCCTGTTTAAGTTGATTTTACCTCATTATTCTATGGGTAAACTGATTATGATTTTTGATGCGCTTGTTGTAGTTGCATCTGCAATTGTTTTCAGAAGTGTTGAAAGTGCATTGTATGCTGCAATTTTGATTTTTGTCAGCTCAAAGGTTGTTGACTATGTAACCTATGGTGCAGGTAACGGTAAGATGTTATTGGTTTTTACTGATAATGCTCACGAAATTACAAAGGCTATAACTTCACAGATGACGAGAGGTGTATCGATTGTTCCTGTTGAAGGCGGATATACAGGTGAAAAGAAAAATATGCTTATAATAGTTCTTCGTAGTCATGAGGTTTCGCGTGTAAGGGGTATTATTAAAAAGACAGACCCTCGTACATTTACTGTTATCACTGAAGCAAGAGAAATTTTTGGTGAAGGCTTTAAAGCTCCACCTGCGTCAGATTCTTAATATCTATATGGTCCTCTTATGCTTGACATAAGGGGATTGTTGTTGTATAATATCATAGTTAAAAATTTATGAAATGGTGATTTTATGTCAGGACATTCAAAGTGGAGTACTATTAAAAGAAAAAAAGAAAAAACCGACAATCAAAGAGCAAAAATCTTTACAAAAATCGGTCGTGAAATTGCTGTTGCAGTAAAATCAGGCGGTCCGGACCCAAGTGTAAATACAAAGCTCAAAGATGTTATTGCTAAAGCAAAATCAAACAATGTTCCTAACGATAACATTGAACGAATCATCAAAAAAGCAGCCGGTGAGGGCAATACAGATAATTATGAAGATATCGTTTATGAAGGCTATGGTCCTTCAGGTATTGCAGTAATTGTTGAAACTCTTACTGATAACCGTAACCGTACTGCAGGTGATGTTCGTCATTACTTCGATAAATACGGCGGAAATATGGGTCAGACAGGCTGTGTTTCATTTATGTTTACTCGTCAGGGTGTAATTACAGTTGAGGCTGAAGGCGTTGACGAAGAAAAACTTATGGAAGATGCACTTGAAGCAGGTGCAACAGATTTCCTTACAGATGAAGGCATTTTTGATATCAGAACAGAACCAAATGATTTAGGCGCAATCAGAGATGACCTTGAATCAAAAGGTTACAGCTTCCTTTCAGCAGAGATTGAGTATATTCCAAGCACATATACAAAGCTTGAAAGTGAAGATGATATTAAAAATATGACCAAGATGCTTGATATGTTTGAAGATAATGATGATGTTCAGGCTGTATGGCATAACTGGGAAATGCCCGAAGAATAAAATTGAATATAAAAAATCAACTCCTGATATGCAAAGCATATCAGGAGTTTTTTATATCTCGTAATCAACAACAGCTCTGTCGGTAATTACTGAATGCACAAACTTTTTAACTTCAAGATGAGCAGGGTGCGTCTGGTAAGATTCCAATGCTTCTTTGCTATCCAATACTGAATAAAGTGAAATGTCATATCCGTTAGGGTTATAATTGAACCCAACTTCAGCACTGATAAGACCGGGTACAACACCGATTAAATCTGTAAGAAATTTTTTCATATTTTCCATATTTTTTTGTTTGTTTTCGTCATTTCTGACTTTCCAGAATACAATATGTTTTATCATAATAATCCCTCTTAATAGTATATTTTTAAAATATTATAGCAGAATATATATGCAAATGCAAATTTAAATCTTGTTTCGGAGGGAATTTATGAAAAAAATATTTGCTGTTATGCTTTGTATTGTAATGATATTTTTACTTTCATCGTGTGGTGAAGATAATAAAAATAACATCAATGCCAATCAAGGCTCGGCTGAAATTTACTTCCTTAATTTTAAGCCTGAGGTTTCAGAAGTATACAATGAAATTGCAAAAGCTTATGAAAAAGAAAAGGGCGTAAAAGTTAAAGTTGTTACTGCTGCAAGTGATACTTATGAAACAACTTTAAAATCTGAAATTTCAAAAAATGAGGCTCCTACAATTTTTCAGATTAACGGTCCTGTGGGATATCAGGCATGGAAAAATTATTGCCTTGATTTAAAAAATACAAAATTGTATTCTTTCTTAATTGATAAAGATATGGCTGTTAAAGACGGAGATTCGGTTTACGGAATTCCGTATGTAATTGAGGGATACGGAATTATATATAACGGTCAGATTATGGAGAAGTATTTTAATCTTCCTGAAAAATCTGTTGAAATATCCTCAGTTGAAGAAATCAATAGTTTTAATAAGCTTAAAGCCGTAGTAGAAGATATGACAAAAAATAAATCAAAATTAGGTATTGACGGAGTTTTTGCATCAACTTCAATGTCCGGCGGTGAATCATGGCGTTGGGATTCTCATCTTGCAAGTGTTCCTTTTTATTATGAAATGAAAGAAAAGTCAAGAGATACAAGCTCAATTTCAACTGCATATGCTGCTAAAGAAACAGAGTTCAGATATCACCTGAAATATAAAAATCTGCTTGATTTATATTTGAATAATTCAATCAGTGCCAAAGGCTTACTTTCAGGTAAATCAGTTAATGATTCAATGTCTGAATTTGCTTTAGGTAAAGTTGCTATGGTTCAGAACGGTAACTGGGCATGGGCAGAAATTAAAAAAGTTCAAGGCAACAAAGTTCCCGAAGAAAGTATCGGATATCTGCCTTTATATATGGGCTTTGAAAATGAAGAGAATCAGGGCTTATGTATCGGTACAGAAAATTATCTTGCTATAAATTCAAAAGCATCAAAAGAAAAACAAGAAGCTTCAATCGCTTTTCTCGAATGGCTTTTTTCAAGTGAAACAGGTAAAAAATATGTAACACAGCGACTTGATTTTATAACTCCTTTTAACACATTTGATGATGATGAAAAGCCTGCAGACCCATTAGCAAGAGAAATACTTGAATGGATGGACAGAGATGTTGAAACTATTGAATGGACTTTTAATTCGTTCCCCAGTCAGGAGTTCAAAACTTCTTTCAGTGATGCAATGCTTGAATATATTCAAGGTACTAAAGACTGGAATTACGTTAAAGATACGGTTATAAAATCCTGGAAAGAAGAACGAGCATAAATATATTATGGCGGTGAATTTATGAACTTAAAAAAGTATTTTCCGATTTTTGTTTTTCCTACTTTAATCGCATTTATAATAGCTTTTGTTATTCCGTTCTTATTAGGTATAGTACTTTCTTTTACTGAGTTTACAACAATTCTGGATGCACAATGGGTAGGTTTCACTAACTATCTGAAAGCTTTTTCTAATAGCGATTTTTTGAATGCATTATGGTTTACTATTAAATTTACCGCCGTTTCTGTAATAAGTATAAATTTAATCGCATTCTTTTTAGCTTCAATACTAACCAAAAATATTAAAGGTAAAAATTTATTCAGAACAGTATTTTTTATGCCTAATCTTATAGGCGGAATTGTCTTAGGCTATATCTGGCAGCTTATTATAAATGGTGTTTTATACTTTTTCGGTGTAACAATAACCTATGACCCTGCATATGGTTTCTGGGGACTTGTTATTTTGTTAAATTGGCAGTTAATCGGTTATATGATGGTTATTTATATCGCAGGTATTCAGAATATACCCTCTGATTTACAGGAAGCAGCAAAGGTTGACGGTGCAAATCGTTGGCAAATTCTGAAAAATGTAACACTCCCGTTGGTGATGCCAAGTATAACAATCTGCACTTTTCTTACTTTAACAAATTCTTTTAAACTTTTTGATCAGAATCTTGCACTTACTGCAGGTGCACCGTCTCAACAGACAGCTATGCTTGCACTTGATATTTATAATACCTTTTATTCGAAGGTTGGATGGGAAGGCGTAGGTCAGGCAAAAGCTGTAATTTTCTTTTTAATAGTAGGCATTATTTCTTTTACGCAGCTTATACTCACACGAAAAAAAGAGGTGGAGCATCAATGAATAAAATCATAAACAGAAAGATTTTTTCATATATTTTTCTTATAGTTTTTTGCTTTATATTTATTGCACCTGTTTTGATTGTGTTGATGAATTCATTTAAAAATAAATTTTATATCAGCAGCGAACCATTTGAATTTCCCGATACAGATAATTTTGTCGGTCTATCAAATTATTTTGAAGGTGCAGATAAAATTGAATTTTTTTCAGCTTTTGCATGGTCTTTGTTTATAACATTTTTTTCAGTTATTGCAATTGTTTTTTGTACCTCGATGACAGCTTGGTACATTATGAGAAGGAAAAGCAAATTCACTACGATATTGTATTATGTTTTTGTTTTTTCAATGATTGTTCCATTTCAGATGGTTATGTTTACTTTAACAAAAACTGCAAATATGCTTTCTCTCGATAATCCTATAGGTATAATTTTTATATATCTGGGGTTTGGGTCAGGATTGTCAATTTTTATGTTCTCAGGCTTTGTCAGGTCCATTCCAAAGGAGGTTGAGGAGGCTGCAATGATAGATGGCTGCACACCTTTGCAAACCTTTTTCAGAGTTGTTTTTCCGATTCTTAAACCTACAAGTATAACTGTTGCAATTTTAAATGCAATGTGGATATGGAATGACTATCTTTTACCGTATCTTTTAATTGGCAGTGAATATAAAACTATACCTATTGCAGTTCAATATTTAAAAGGCGGATACGGTTCAATCGATATGGGTTCAATGATGGCAATGTTAGTTTTAGCGATTATACCGATTATAGTGTTCTATCTGTTTTCTCAGAAATATATTATTAAAGGCGTTGTTGCCGGTGCAGTGAAAGGGTAATCTTATGGCACAAATTTCATTAAAAAATATATCAAAAATTTATTCTGACGGTACTGTTGCTGTGGATAACTTATCACTTGATATCGAAAATAAAGAATTTATTATTCTCGTAGGTCCGTCAGGCTGTGGTAAATCAACAACATTAAGAATGATTGCCGGGCTTGAGGAAGTTTCTGAAGGGGAACTGAAAATAGGGGACAGAATTGTAAATAATATTGCCCCCAAAGACAGAAATATTGCAATGGTTTTTCAAAGTTATGCACTTTACCCCCATATGAGCGTATACAAAAATATGGCGTTTGCTCTTGAACTGCGCAAAGTTCCTAAAGATGAAATTCATAAAAGGGTAGTTGAAGCAGCTAAAATTCTTGATATTGAGCATCTTCTTAAAAGAAAACCTAAAGCTTTATCAGGCGGACAACGTCAGAGAGTTGCTTTAGGCAGGGCAATGGTTCGTTCACCTGATGTGTTTCTGCTTGATGAACCGTTGTCTAATCTTGATGCAAAGCTAAGAACATCAATGCGAACTGAAATAATTAAACTTCATCAACGTCTTGAAACAACTTTTGTATATGTTACTCATGATCAGACAGAGGCAATGACGATGGCTGACAGGATTGTTGTTATGAAAGACGGTATTGTTCAGCAGGTTGACACGCCTCAGAATCTATATAATAACCCAGTTAATCAATTTGTAGCAGGTTTTATAGGTTCACCTTCTATGAATTTTATTGAATGCAAAAGTGAAATTATAGATAATAAGGCTTTTCTTGCTTTATATGACAATAACATTCCTGTTAATAATCATTTGTTATCTGAAAAACTTATAAAAATCGGCAATAAAAATCTTATTCTTGGAATCAGACCGGAAGATATAACAACTGACCAGAATTATATCAATCAAAATCCTGAATCTTTTATAAATGCCAGCGTAGAAGTTATTGAACCTATGGGCAGTGAAACCTATTTGTATCTTGAATATTTTAAAAATAAGCTGATTTCAAGAACAAACAATGAAGAAAAGTTCAGGGTTGGCGAAAATATAAAACTTGCATTGAAAAATGAAAAAATTCACCTGTTTGATGCTGATACAGGGTTAAATATCTTGACTTTATAATAAAGTAGATATAAAATAATATTGTTGCAAGGAGCCTTGAAACAGGCTCCTTTAAAAATGATTTATAAAGAATGAGAGGTATAAATATGAGCGTATTAGACAGTAAAGTTTTAAAAGGTTTTGTTCGTGTTTGTGATGACGGATGGAATCAGGGTTGGCACGAAAGAAACGGCGGCAACCTTACATATCGTATGACTAGAGAAGAAGTTGAAGAATGCAAAGCAGAATTCACATATGATAAACCTTGGGTAAATATGGGCGTTAAAGCAGAAAACCTTGCAGGTGAATATTTTATGTCAACAGGCACGGGTAAGTATTTCCGTAATATGAGCCTTGCACCTGAAGAAAATATCTGTATTCTTGAAATCAATGAAGCTGGTGACAGCTACAGAATTGTATGGGGTCTTGTAAACGGTGGCGGCCCTACAAGTGAATTTCCAAGCCATTTCCTTAATCACAGTGTTAAGGTTGCAGAAACAGACGGTAAAGCAAGAGTAATTTATCATGCACATCCTACCAATATTATTGCTATGACCTTTGTTCTTCCGCTTACAGATTCAGTTTTCTCAAAGATTCTTTGGCAAAGTATGACAGAGTGTCCTGTTGTATTCCCTAAGGGTGTAGGTGTTGTTGAATGGATGATTCCCGGCGGTGCAGAGATTGCTCTTAAAACCAGTGAGCTTATGAAAAAGTATGATATTGTTGTTTGGGCTCATCACGGACTTTTTGTTATGGGTAATGACTTTGATTCAGCATTCGGTCTTATGCACACAGTTGAAAAGAGTGCTGAGATTTATGTAAGAATGCTCAGTATGGGTATGCCTATGCTTCAGACGATCCCTGAAGACAGACTTGCTGATGTTGCAGAAGCTTATGGCGGAAAGTTGGCAGAAAACCTGCTTTAATACTCCACTTAAAATAAAGGAGCAATAAAATGGTTCGTTTAAAAAATTATCATAAAAGTCTCGAAACTTTACATGTTGGTTGTGAAGAACCGAGAGCATATTTTGTTCCCTTTAAAAACGAAGAGAAGTCAGATTTGTTAAGAGAAAATTCAGAATATTTTACTTCTCTTTGCGGCGAGTGGGATTTTAAATATTTTAAAAATCAGACATTTATTGATAATGAGTTCTGGGCAGTAGGTTATGATACAACAGATTTTGATAAAATTCCTGTACCGATGAACTGGCAGATGCTTTTAGGCAGAGGCTACGATACACCTCATTATACTAATGTCAATTATCCTTTTCCGAAAGATCCGCCACATGTACCTGATGATAATCCGTGTGGTGCATATGTAAGAGATTTTGATGTTACACCGGATATGGCAAAAAGACAGTTATTCCTAAATTTTGAAGGCGTTAATTCATGCTTTTATCTTTGGATAAACGGTAAATTTGTGGGATATAGTCAGGTAAGCCATAACACAAGTGAATTTGATATCACTGAGTTTGTTTCAGAAGGAAAAAATAAAATTGCTGTTCTTGTTTTTAAATGGTGTGACGGCAGTTATCTTGAAGACCAGGATTTCTGGAGATTGAGCGGTATTTTCCGTGAAGTATATATCCTTGCAAGAAATTCAAAAGGTCATATCAAGGATGTAGAAATCAAAACATCTTTTAATAAAAAGATTACAAAATGCGATTTCGCAGTCAATCTTTTAATGAATGGTAACGCAGATGTTACATATAAACTTATATCACCTGATGGGAATATTACTTCAGAAGGTTCATTTTCAAATAATAAACTTTTATTAAAGCTTGAATATCCGCTTCTCTGGAGTGATGAGATACCACAGCTTTATAAATTATACTTATATTGTCACGACGAAGTTATCTGTATGCCTGTAGGTATGAGAGACATCAGAATTCACTCTTCTGTTGTATATCTAAACGGTCAGAAGATTAAAATTCGCGGTGTTAATCGCCATGATTCTCATCCGGTTTATGGTCATTATGCTCCATATGAGCATTTCCTTGAAGATTTATACATTATGAAACGCCATAATGTAAATGCTGTAAGAACATCACATTATCCTAATGACCCTCGTTTTTATGGTCTTTGTGATGAATTAGGCTTTCTTGTTATTGATGAAGCTGACCTTGAAACTCACGGTATGGGTTCGGTTTTATCTCACGATGAATGGAGTGTTTCGTTAGATAGTCTTTCAAACAGTCCCGAATGGGAAGCTGCTTATGTTGACAGAGCAAAACGCCTTTATGAAAGAGATAAAAATCACCCTTGCGTAATTTTCTGGTCTCTTGGTAATGAATCCGGTGCAGGTGATAATCACAGAGCAATGAGAAAGTATATCAAGAGCAGAAATCCTGATGCTATAGTTCACTATGAAGGCTCTAATTACAGCTATTCATTAGATAGAAAGCAGAAGCTCGGTGATATTTCTGACCTTGAAAGCAGAATGTATCCTTCTCCGGAAGAGTGCATCGAGACAATGAAAAAAATCAAGAAAAAGCCTTTCTTCCTTTGCGAGTATTGTCATGCTATGGGTAACGGCCCCGGTAACCTTAAAGAGTATTGGGATGTTATCGAAAATTATGATAACTTTGTAGGTGGCTGCATCTGGGAATTTACTGACCATTCAGTAGCTGTTCCTGACGGCAAAGGCGGCGTAAAATACACCTACGGCGGTGATTTCGGTGATACTCCTAATGACGGTGAGTTCTGTGTTGACGGTCTTGTTTATCCTGACAGACGCCCTCACACAGGTTTCCTTGAGGCTAAAAATCTTTACCAGCCGTTTTCTGTTCAGTTTGATCAGAAGGGTAATGTAAAAATCTTTAATAAACGATATTTCAAGGGTCTTGATGATGTAGGTCTTAAATGGGAAATAAAGTGTAATGGTGAAAAGATTGCAAACGGTGAGCTTTCAGGCCTTATGATTATGCCTCGTTCTACACAGAAATTTGCACTTTTCAACTTCAGAGAAATTGATGTTTACGGTGAAGCATACCTTAATTTGTATTTCTTCAACACTAAAGATACACCATGGGCCGATAGCGGTTATGAATGCGGCCACTGTCAGTTCAAGATCGAAACTGCAAAAGCAGATTTGGTTAAAGTTGCTGCATCAGGTATTGAA
This sequence comes from Acutalibacteraceae bacterium, assembly GCA_045126895.1. Lineage (GTDB taxonomy): Bacteria > Bacillota > Clostridia > Oscillospirales > Acutalibacteraceae > CAG-488. The sequence continues at coordinate 20,674 of JBGVPE010000072.1, forward strand.
ACACTTGAAGATGAGCAATTTATTACTGTCACTGCAGGTGATTATGTTTACCGCTTTGATAAGTATTTCGGTGTTCTTGATACAATTACTTTTAAGAATCGTGAGATGATTTCAACACCGATTAAGCTTAATTTATTCAGAGCTACAACCGATAACGACAGACCTTTCCGTGATGAGAAATGGCTTAAACGCGGTCTTGACAGGCTTATACAAAAAACCTACAGCGTTAGGGTTGCCAAAAGTGATTCAGGTGTAGCTATTGTTGCAGATGTTTCTTATGCTCCTGTAATTTTTACACCGGTAATGAAAGCTAAAATCACTTATATAATTCAGGCAACAGGTGATTTGCTTATCAATGTTAATGGTAATATTGACTTGAAGCATATTGATTACCTTCCTCGACTTGGTGTTACTTTCAGAATGCCGAAAGAGAATGAACGCTTTGAATATTTCGGTTACGGCCCTATGGAAAGCTATTGCGATAAGAAGAATGCAGCTATGGTTGACCGTTATGTATCAACTGTTACTGATAACTTTGAGCACTATATCAGACCACAGGAAAATTCATCTCACTTCGGTACAAAATGGGCTCTCGTTGGTGAAGATTCCGGATATGGTCTGTTTATGTCGGGATACGGTCTTGATAGTGTATCTGTTAATGTTTCGCATTACACTCAGGAGCATCTTGATGCTACAAGACATGACTATGAACTTGAGGCGATTGATGATGCAGTTGTTTGCCTTGACTATAAGCAAGAGGGTATAGGTTCAGGCTCGTGCGGACCTATTGCTTCTGAGCAGTATCATTTCAAAGAGGAATCTGTTAACTTTACATTCAGAATCAAACCTGTTGAAATGGAAACAGTTAAACCGTTTGAAATGTTAAAAGAATCATTTTCATAAAAATAAGTCGCTTACTTTTGTAAGCGACTTAAAAATTAACGCGACAGTTAGTTATTAACTGTCGCGTTTATGTTTGTTATGCATTACCTTTTTCAAGGGCTCTGTGAAGCCAGATTGAACCGATATCCATAGCGTTGTAAAGACCTCTTTTTTCAGCCTTTTTAACAATTCTTTCTCTCGGACGGCAATCAGGGTCAGTGTTAAGCATCTGAACTACAACTCTGTCAGCAATTTCCATATCCTTGAATGTTTTTGTGCTTGTAACAGAAAGCATAATAACAAAAGGGTCATTCATATTGCCGTAGTAAATTGTGTTACCGCTGCGAACCAATGGTTTGCCCTTGTATGTTAAAAACTTGATTTCGTTTTTCTTAGCCATAGCAGTACCTCCAAATTATAAGTCAAGATAATTTTTAACAAGTGACTGCAATAACTCGTCTCGATCAATCTTACGAATAACGCTACGGGCATTATTATATGTTGTGATATATGTGGGGTCTTCTGAAAGAATATAGCCGACGATCTGGCTGATAGGGTTGTAGCCCTTTTCACTTAATGCATTGTATACAGTTTGTAAAGCAACACGCATTTCATTCTCGTGGTCTTCTTTAATAGAAAACTTAATTGTTTTATCGGTCATTGCAAACACCTCCGTAATCATTTTACTATTATAAACCATTTTTAATAATTAAACAAGGGGTATTTTTTACTTTTTTAAGTTTGTTGGTTGTTTTTATGTATTAATATGATATAATTTGCTTATATAATGCATTTGAGGTGGATTATGAAAATCTATACTTGTCAACAAATGAAGGCTATTGAAGAGAATGCAAATAAGTCAGGTATGTCATATATTACTATGATGGAAAATGCAGGTAAGGCATGCTACAACGAAATTATAAAACTGATTAACTGTACAGATGTAACTATTATCTGCGGTAATGGTAAAAATGCAGGTGACGGTTTTGTTATAGCACGGTACCTGGGTAATTCAGGTTATAAGGTAAATGTCATTTTAGCTTGTGGTGAACCAAAGGCTTATGAAGCAGTCGAAATGTATAATAAAATGGATAATGTTAATATAAGTATAACCAACTCAGATGATTCTATGAATGAAGCTGTTGAAGTAATTAAAAATAGCAGTGTAATTATTGATTGCATATTTGGTATCGGTTTTAAAGGTGCTCTCAGAGGCTCAGTGTCAGAGTTAACAAAAGTAATAAACAATAGTGGCAATACAGTTATTTCTGTGGATATTCCAAGCGGCCTTGAGGGTGATGCACAATCAATTACACGGGATTTTATAAGGGCAGATTATACTCTTGCAGTTACTTGCAAAAAGCCGGTGCATGTGATTAAGCCTTTTGCAGAATATTGTGGTGAAGTCAGGGTTGTAGATATCGGTTTTTCTGAAAAATGTTATGAAGTTGATTACGCTTTTAATTCAGCTGACGATAAATTTATCAAGGCATCATTAGTGCCGAGAAAGACAGACTCTAATAAGGGCACTTACGGTAAACTTTTATGTGTATGCGGCAGTAAAAATATGCAGGGTGCAGCTGTGCTTTGTGCAAATGCTGCAGTAAGAAGCGGTGCAGGTCTTGTTTTTTGTGCTTTCCCCGAAAAGGCATATAGTGCAATAGCTTCTAAATTGATCGAACCGTTAATGTTGCCGTTGACTGATGATGAAAAAGGTTTTTTCTCAGCTTATGCAGCTGATGAAATAGCCGAAAAATTACAAGCGGCTTCAGCTGTCATAATAGGATGCGGGATTGGTGTTACACAAGGGGTTAAAGAAGTTTTACTTTCTGTTATAAATAATTCAAAATGCCCGATTATTATTGATGCTGACGGTCTAAATATTTTAAGTGAGAATATAGATATATTGAAAACAGCAAGTGCACCGGTTGTTCTTACCCCACATCCGGGTGAAATGTCTCGTCTTTTAGGCAAAACAATTGATGAAATACAAGCAGATAGAATTGGTGCCTGTAAAGAATTAACGGCTAAAACAGGTGCTGTTGTTCTTTTAAAGGGCAGCAATACTGTAATTGCTTACGGTGATGAGGTTTACATTAACCCCACCGGTAATCCGGGTATGGCAAAAGGCGGATGCGGTGACGTTTTATCCGGTATAATCTCATCTCTGGTTTCTCAAGGCGTTAATCCGTTTAAGAGTGCTGTGTGCGGGGCGTACATTCATGGATTATGTGGTGATATAGTTGCTGAGAAATCATCTTTAACAGGTATGACACCGTCTATGATGATTGATTATTTGCCTGAGCTGTTTTCAAATTTTGAAAACAAGGTTGATTGATTTGAAAAAAGTTTTACTCTTAATTTTAGTAGTTGTTTTATTGTTAAGCTCATGTAAATCCGGTAATGTTAAAAGCGGTATTTATTTGAATCCTGATTCATTAAATACTGCTTTTTCTTTGAACGAAGGGATTTATAAGGGGACAATTAAAGTTGAGAACGATAACCTTATTATCACAATCAATTACCCCGAAACCATTAAAGATGTAAAATTTATTGTTTCTGATAATACTGTTTCAAGTGTATACGGCGATATAAGTGTAGTTCAGAATGATTTAAAAGTTAAAGGTGTGTTTAATGAACTTTACAATTGCTATAAAAAACTAAGTGTAGTTTCTGAATTTAAAATTAAGGATGATTTTTTAGAATATACAGACAATGACTTTTCTGCAATACTTGATTACGATGGTAATTTACTTTCTATTGAATTTAAAAAAAGTAAATTCAATTTTAAATAAATTAACCAAGCTCACTTTCCTGAATAAAATATAGTAGGTATATTTTATGATTCAATGTTTAAATATGCCTTTTGTCGGCAAAAATATTTTTGCTGATTAAATTTCGGAGAGTGATAAAAATGACAGTAAAACGGGGAGATATATATTATGCTGATTTAAGTCCCGTTGTCGGTTCGGAGCAGGGCGGAATACGCCCGGTTTTAATAGTGCAAAACGATGTGGGGAATAAATTCAGCCCTACAGTGATTGCGGCTGCAATTACAAGTCAGAGATTTAAAAATTCATTACCTACCCATATTCAGGTTGATGCGCATGGCTGCGGTCTTGCTAAAAATTCTATTGTTTTGCTTGAACAAGTAAGAACTATTGATAAAAAACGACTCAAAGAAAAAATGGGAAATCTGAATGAAACTGATATGAATCGTGTTAATCAGGCACTTTCTGTCAGTTTAGGAATAGATACTTAAAAAATAAAGCCTCCCAATAGGGAGGCTTTAAAATCAGAATTTAAATTCAGGTAAATAGTCTTTGTGTGCCTGCTTGAGCTCTTCAAAACATTTGGTTGTTTTTTCCCAGTCACCAACAAGTGGATGAATAAGAAGACCGTTGATAACAGCCTGTTCGTCACCGTTCAATGCACCTTCAACAGTGTATTTTTCATAAGCTTTAACAACACGCATAAGACCGATAATGTGCTTGTTTTCAACTTTATCAACCTTAACAGGTGTAGCACCGTCTTTGCCGATAACTGCTGCGATTTCAACAACATCATCATCAGCCATGAAATCAAGTGTGCCGTTGTTTTTGATATTAACAACGTGAACATCCTGTTTGTCATTTGCAATTGAGTCGATAAGTGAAACAGCAGCAAGTGAGTACTTATGACCGCCACGTTTATCAAGAAGTGCAGGCTTAATGCAAAGTTCTTCGTTCTGATACATTTCAAGAAGACTTTCTTCAATTTCCATACAAACCTGAGCTCTTGTCTTTTCATCAGTGCGCTGATGGTCAAGCTTTGCTTCGCGGCAGTAGTAATACTGAAGATATGATGATGGGAGACCCTGAACTGATTTAAGGCATTCAATGTCAAAACCGTCATCCTTGATATTTGCCATTACTTTTGGTGAAAAACCGTTTTCAATAAGCTCAGGAAGAAGCTCTTTACCGTCTTTCTTAACTGATGTAATCCAGCTGAGATGGTTAAGACCAAGGTAAGTGATATCACTGTCTTCACCTGTGATTTCTTTAACATCGTCAAGCATATCAATAGGAACGTTGCAAAGGCCGATGTTTTTAACATTAGTGTGGTTAAGAATGAATTCAGTAAGAATACCTGATGGGTTTGTGAAGTTGATAAGCCATGCATCCGGGCAGATAGCTTCAATTCTTTCACAAACGTGTTTGATAACAGGGATAGTACGAAGTGCTTTGAAGCAACCGCCGATACCTGTTGTTTCCTGACCGATGAGGTCATATTTTTTAGGGATGCTTTCATCAAGATGACGGGCAGGGAGTTTACCTACACGCATCTGTGTAACAACAAAATCTGCGCCCTGAAGAGCTGTATCAACATCATCAGTCATAACAACTTCACAGTCAACGCCTGCAGCTCTGAGCATACGAACACAAAGGTTACCTACGATAGTTCTCTTGCGTTCATCAATATCCATAAATGATACTTTTTTGAGCTTAAGTGAATCTCTTGCTTTAAGGAATCCGTCAATAAGCTCCGGGCAATATGTACTGCCTGAACCGATAACGGCAAGTGTAATTTCTTTCATTGTAATCTCTCCTTTAAATTAAACATACTGCTGGAAAATCCAATTAACACAACCGACAACAGGTGGCTCTGTGAGCTTAATGAAGCGCATCTGTCTGCCGCTTTTTTCAATAGATTTTTCCATAAGCTTGTTGATATAAATTTCTGACGGAAGCTTAGTGTGAATTGAACCTGAAAGAACAACCTCAATAACATCGTCAGTGAAATTAAGCTGTTTAGCGTGTGCAGCGATAAGTGATGAACCTCTGTCAGCCATTTCTTCAATAATAGCAAGAGTTTT
>JBGVPE010000073.1:0-2150 GCA_045126895.1 Acutalibacteraceae bacterium
TGCCTTTACCCTCAATACACATTGCAAAGATACTCTTGACCACTTCAGCAGCTTCGGTATCAACAATCCATTTCTTTTTGTTCTGCGGGTCTTTCATATACCCGTAAGGCGGTTGAGATAACGGTTCACCGAGATTACCACGAATTCTGTGTGAGCTTCTGACTTTCCTTGAAATATCTCTTGCATACATCTCATTCATAATATTTTTGAACGGTGCAATTTCGTTATCACCGTCATTGCTGTCAACCAAGTCATTGACTGCTATGAATCTGATGTTGTGCTCGGGAAAGAAGTTGTCCGTATAGTGACCGACCGAAACATAATCTCTGCCCAGACGGGATAAGTCTTTCACCATTACGGTAGTTACATATCCCATTTCAATATCTTCAAGCATTGCCTGAAAACCGGGTCGGTTGAAATTAGTTCCCGTATAACCGTCATCAATATAGAACTTGGTATTGGTCAGCTTCAAGTCTTTCGCCTTCTGAGAAAGCAATTTCTTCTGATTGGCTATGGAGTTGCTTTCTTTGTCTGTACCGTCGTCACGGGACAGGCGGCAATAGATGGCGGTGATGCCATAGTTATCTGACTGCATTTGTCCTCCTTTCTCCGGCAGTCGAATTTACATATTCTGTGTTGATTGTATTAATATCCTGAGTGGTTGTCAAATGTGCAAAATCGCCTCCGATAAATTCTGATAATTTTTCTTTCATAGTTTTGTTTTCCGATTTGCTGAAACGGGTTGAAACAATATAACGGACACCGTTGATGACATATTCATTTGCATCAGCTTCACTTGTCCTAAATTCTCCACGGGTGTCGCCGATTATTTCAATAAACTTTGATTTTATAATTTGCCAAAATCTCATCATCTTGCCTCCCGATTTCTCTTTTTCTGTAAATACTTCGCATAGTATTCACAAGCTTTAATAATGAACTCCTGCATCTGTCTTTCATCAGACTTCGGAGAGTATTTCTGCAGCCGTTCCATTGACCTCTTGAACATCGGCTTTTGATTGGCTTTCTCTTCGTTCATAATTGCTTTGATTGAATTTTCGGTCAGTTCTCCCGATTGAAAAAGCTTTCGCATTCTGTTTGCCTGAGAATATGACGGAGTGCATTCCGTTTCTTTGATTTCGTTCAGCAGAAAATGTTGAGTAGCTTTATCAAGATACGATAACTCAACAGCAACGGAAAATGCGATTTTGTTTTCATCAACCATAGTAAGCAGTTCGGGGATAAGCATAGTCAGACGGATATATCGCTGTACTTGTCTGCCGCTGTCGGTGTCAGAAACACTTTCTCTGGACTTGTGGACAGCTTGTCCACAAGTTAAATCTGTCCTCTTTCCCTGTGCTTTCATAGCATCGAGCTTCAGCTTGTACGCCTTTGCCTTTTCGCTTGGTAAAATATGTTCTCTTTGCAGATTACTGTCAACAAGCATAATCATTGCATCTTCTCTGCTTACGTTGCAAACAGTAACGGGTACGGTTTCAAGTTTAAGCTTTTTTGCAGTGTGAAGTCTGCGGTGCCCCGATATGACCTCGTATTTGTCTTTCTCCTCTGTCGGTCTGACAACAAGTGGTGAGATAATTCCGTTCTCACTTATGCTGTCAAGCAGCGATTCCAATTCTTCGCCCTCACGGATACGGTAAGGATTTTCATTAAACGGTAAAAGATTGTTGATATTTACTTTATCAATTTTCATAATTTGACTCCTTTCTTTTTCTTACGCTTTATGTCGTAAGATACATAATTTACATTCGTTAAAATATTCAATGTTTCATACACAAGTTCTGAAGTTTTGCTTGCCTCTGTTCCTTGGAAAAGCAAAATTCCCATATTTGTTGCGAGTTTACCCAAGGTAAGTTCAAGCTGCTTACAATCATCTGAAGGTTTTTCTTGAATCGGATAACCTGTAACGATAAGTCGAATCAGCTTTTCCTTTGGGAATATACTTTTGCTTACCATTTCATTGATACGTTCAATTTCCTTGTTTGTAACTCTGACTGCAATTCTGTTATTTCTGTTTCTCATGGTTTATCTCCTTTGTTAATTCATCATTGATTTTTATCATAAGTGTTTGGGTGTCCCGAATAACTTTTCTGAACATCGGAACATCAAGAACCCTGCTGTGCCGTACACGGTCG
>JBGVPE010000074.1:0-10704 GCA_045126895.1 Acutalibacteraceae bacterium
TAAAAGAAAAAAATAACGGCAAGATAGCCGATACACTACTTGCCGCCTGTGATAAAAACAATAATTTTATTTGCTACAAGAAGCAATAAAAGCTTCTGTTTCTTGTCTTGTGGGCATTGATGGGATTGCACCGCTTTTACAAACCGATAAACCTGCTGCAGCACAAGCAAATCTCACCGTATCACACAAAACACCGTTTTTATTGTGAACGAAAGATTCAAAATCATCGATTTGTGAAAGAAACGCGCCAAAAAATGTATCCCCTGCGCCATTGGTATCAGCTACTTTACCTGTGAATGCATCTGACTTACCTTGAGAAAACGGTGTTTTATAAAAAGCACCATTTTCACCCAGAGTTACAATGACTATGCTGATGCCTTCGTTGAGTAATTTGTCTGCACCGTCAGGGATAGATTCTGTGTCTGTAAGAAGATAAAGCTCCTCTTCCGATACTTTAATTATATCCACTAAAGGCAGCAACTCTTTCATGGCTTCTTTTGCTGCATCTTCATCATCCCACAAAAGAGGACGGTAATTAGGGTCATAGGTAATAATACTGCCATGAGATTTTGCAAGTTTAACAGCAGATTTTATAGCAGATTTGCAAGGTTCGTCAGTCAAAGAAACTGAGCCGAAATGGAAGATATCTGCAGATTCAATGACTTGAACAGGCAACTCATCTTCACGCAGATTTACATCAGCGCAGTTTTTTCTGTAAAAAGAGAAGCTGCGCTCACCTTTTTCATCATGGCTGACAACAGCAAGTGTTGTGTTAAAATCTGATGAAACAATTATTGAATCAATATCAACATTTTTATTTTTTAATGTATCCGCAAGCATTTCACCAAAGCTGTCTGCTCCGACTTTACCGATAAAAGCAGTATTGCTTCCCATAAGGGATGCGGCAACAGCTACATTTGCAGGTGCACCGCCGGGATGAGCTGCATACTGCGGAATATTATTGATTTCACCTGTCTGAGTCAAATCAACAAGCAATTCACCGATTGTTACTATTTTCATAATTATCTCCATAAAAAACAGGGAGATTACTCTCCCCGTTTTAAAATTTAAGGTTGTGGAACAAGACCTGTTGAATATTTAAGCATTAACAACGCATCTGATGAATTGATTTTGTCATCACCGGTAACATCTGCACGTCTGCGCTGAGCTGATGTAAGCGGTTTAACACCTGTTGAATACTGAAGAGCCATCAATGCATCAGAAGAGGTAACCCATTCATCATTGTCAACATCGCCCATATATGTAAATCTATCACTCTTATCGGCTAAGGTATAAAGATTAACCTTTGTTTCACCCGGTGCTTCGAGCACAAAAATCTTACCGTCAAGCTCAAAAGCCATACTGTTATAAAGATCTATAGAAGTATCAGATAAGTCATATGATTTAAAATACGTATCTTCAATAATATTGAAGCCGTAAGAATCCATAGCATAAACAGTATTATTTAAAGCGTAACAATATGTAAATTCGGTATCGTAAACAGCTAATTGGCCTATTTCAGATTCATTTGTATATATCAGCTGAGAAAGAATGAAGCCTTCCTCAAAAGGATAAGAAACCTTCTCAATAAACATCCAGTCATCTGAAAAGCTAACACTAAGATAGCCATCGCCTTCAGCTTCATAAATAAGCTTTTCTCTGTTGGTTTTAAGATTGTAACTGTATAAGATTGAGCCGTCAATCACATATTCGCCATGAGTATATCCGTAAGGATAAACTGCTTGCTGTATAAAGATTTCATCAGGATGATTTTCTAAAACGCCATAAACATTTTCATACAATATATAGCTGCCGCCACGGTTCCAAATTTCTTTATAATTTTCAAAATCTGTTGTTATTTCTACTGTATCAAGAAGCCATGTATCCATCTCTGATTCATAATCATAATCAAAATAATAAAAATTATAATAATGCTCTATAATAAGATTATTACCGGCTATTCTGTATCCTGTGTAGTAAGTTGATTCACCGTTCAACCACATCGGCATTGGCTCTGTATAGTGTGCATCCCATGTTTCAAAATCTTTGGTTGTATAATAAACACCTTCGTTATACCATTCGCCATCTTCAAACCATGCACAATAGTCACAATTAGCAAAAACAAAAGTATCACCAATAAAACCTATTACGCCTTTACTGTAATAGCTGCTAACATCAGGGTATATTTCTCCTATGCTGTAATCAACTTCAAAATAATAGCTCTCAAAATTTATTCCGTCATCAGTTGTTACAAATTCAAAATTGTCAAAATCGTAATCGTAATAGTATTCTTCAGACTCCTCATCATAATACTCTACTTCAACATAATTATGAATAAGTATTACAAATGTTTCACCTTTAACTGTAACATCTGCAAACTCTGCATAATCAGCATCACTAAGCTCATCAGCATAAAATACATTATAGTCTTTACCGTTGGTTGTTATGGCATATTTTGAATCATAGTCATCTGTGTATGTTTTAACCAAAACAGACGAGCCTGATTCACTTGACACAACTTCATATGCATAACATCCCCACAGGTCATCAATTTCAGATTTAATTACTGCACCCACAGCAAATGCACCTACAGACATACTGATACAAAGTATCACAACACTCATTATACCTGCAAGAATTTTAATTGCTTTTTTCTTCATTATAATCACCCCGATTACATATTAAGAGATAACATCTCTTAACTTAATTATAAATCACCGTTCTCTAAAGTCAAGCAAAATTGCTACCATAAATATACATAAAAACAGACTGCATAAATTATGCAGTCTGCTAAAAATCAATATTAAAGAGCTTTGATATCTTCCTCTGTTACAAGAGTAATACCTTTATCAGAAAGAACTTCTGAAGCTTTGTCATTATCTTCAACCCTGAGTACAACATAAGCGTGTTTACCTGAAACTGTGATGAAAGCATAAACATATTCAACATTTATATCTTCATCAGCAAGGTATGTAAGCACCTGATGAAGTCCGCCCGGCACATCAGAAACAGAAACCGCGATAACCTGAGTTGCAGACACAACACAATTCTCTTCGTGTAAAGCAGCCTTTGCTTTTTCTGTATCACTTACAATAAGACGAAGAATACCGAAATCCTGTGTGTCAGCAACGCTAAGAGCACGGATATCAACACCTGCATCAGCAATAGCCTTTGTGATATTAAGGATTGTGCCTTTTTTGTTTTCAACGAAAACAGATAACTGATTTATAGCCATAATTGTTCCTCCCTAAAATTACTGTTTATAAAGGTTACGTTTATCAATTACACGAACTGCCTTACCTTCACTTCTTACGATAGATTTAGGCTCAACAATTCGTACCTTTGCATAAATACCGAGAACGGATTTAAGAGCTTCTGTAATATCCTTCTCTTTAGAAGAAAGAGAGTTGACTGTGTCAGAGAAAAGCTCAGGTGTCATTTCAACAAGAACCTCAATTGAGTCAGAGTTATTTGCTCTGTCAACAACTATCTGATAGTTTGCTGTAAGACCTTTATTAAGAAGAACCATCTCTATCTGTGAAGGGAACACATTAACACCTTTGACAATAAGCATATCATCGCTTCTGCCCATTGGCTTTGTCATCTTAACGTGAGTTCTGCCGCACGAGCATTTCTCTCTTGAAAGAACACAGATATCACGAGTACGGTAACGGATAAGAGGGAATGCCTCTTTAGTGATACTTGTGAATACAAGCTCACCTTTTGAGCCCTCAGGAAGAACCTCACCTGTTTCAGGGTCAATAATCTCTGCGATAAAATGGTCTTCGTTAATATGCATACCGGTCTGTGCTTCACACTCAAAAGCTACACCGGGGCCTGAAATCTCTGTAAGTCCGTAAATATCATAAGCCTTGATACCAAGCTTATCTTCAATATCGCGGCGCATCTCTTCAGTCCATGCTTCTGCACCGAAAATACCTGCTTTGAGCTTGATCTGATCACGGATACCTCTTTCATATATGCTCTCTGCAAGGTACGCTGCATAAGACGGTGTGCAGCAGAGAATTGTAGAGCCAAGGTCTGTCATAAACTGAAGCTGTCTGTCAGTGTTACCTGATGACATAGGAAGAGTAAGACAGCCAACCTTATGTGAACCACCGTTAAGACCGGGGCCGCCTGTAAACAAACCGTAGCCGTAACATACCTGGCAAACATCCTCTTTTGTGCCGCCTACTGCCATAATAGCTCTTGCGCAGCAATCTTCCCAAAGGTCAACGTCATGCTGTGTATAAAAAGCAACAACACGTTTACCTGTTGTACCGCTTGTTGACTGAATTCTTACACAATTTTCAAGAGGTTCTGCCATAAGGCCGTAAGGATATGCTTCACGAAGGTCATTTTTAGTTAAAAACGGAAGTTTATGAAGATCATCTGCTGACTTGATATCTTCAGGCTTGACACCTGCTTCGTCCATCATATTGCGATAATACTCTACATTTTCATAAACACGTTTAACTGTGGCAACAAGTCGTTCATCCTGCCACTGTTTTATTTGTTCTCTGGATGCAGTTTCAATTGCTTCCTGATAATATTTTGCCATATTGTATTCACTAACCTTTCGAATTATTTGCAGTTATAACCAAGCTCAAAAGCTTTTTTATTCATCTCAACAAACTTTGGTGCAACTGAGCCTTCAATAGCTTTAATCCAACTTTCGTAAGGAATGTCAAAACTTTTGGCAAGCTTGCCCATAAGAACAATATTAACAGCCTTAGGAGAACCTGCCTGCTGAGCAAGTGCAAGTGCATCAATATCATCAACGTCAACACCTGCCGCTTTTATTTCTTCAAGCACATTCTGAGGATATTCAGAAGCACCTATAATAACCGGCATAGGGTCAATCTGCTGAGTGTTTACAATAATTTTGCCGCCTTTTTTAAGGCATTTCACCCATCTTGCAGCTTCAATTTTTTCAAAAGAAATGATAAAATCAGCTTCACCTTCTTCAATAACAGGTGAATAAACTTTATCACCAAAACGAACATAAGTTACAACAGAGCCGCCGCGCTGACTCATACCGTGAACCTCTGAAACCTTAACATCATAGCCTTCGTCAACAAGGAGCTTACCTAAAAGCTTACTTGCAAGCAAAGAGCCCTGTCCGCCTACACCGACAATCATTATACTTTTAACTGACATTATGCCTGCACCTCACTTTCAAAAGCATCAAAAGCACAAAGCTGTTTACATACTTCACAGCCCACACAAAGAGTGCTGTCAACTGAAGCCTTACCATCACGCATACTGATAGCAGGGCAACCGAATTTCATACATTTTTTACAGCTGCGACATTTATCCGGATTAACCTTAAGAGGTGCTTTTGCTTTAACATATTTCAAAAGAACACAAGGACGGCGTGAAATAATCACTGACGGTTCATCGGCAGCAAGTTCTTCTTTAAGAACCTTTTCACATTCAGCAAGATTATAAGGGTCCACAACTGCAACACGGTTGATACCGATTGAATGGCAGAGTGCTTCAAGATTGATTTTACCTGCAGGGTCGCCTTTGATATTGTAGCCTGTTGTCGGATTCTGCTGATGGCCTGTCATACCTGTAATTGAGTTATCAAGAATAATTACAGTTGAATTTGAACCGTTATATGCGATATTGATAAGTCCTGTTACGCCTGAATGCATAAATGTTGAGTCGCCTATAACAGCAACTGTTTTACCCTCAGTTGAATCAAGACCTGCTTTATTAAAGCCATGAAGACCTGAAACAGATGCGCCCATGCAAAGAGTTGAATCCATAGCATTAAGCGGAGGTACTGCGCCCAAGGTGTAGCAACCGATATCACCTAAAACAGTGATTTTGTTTTTAGCAAGTACATAATACATACCTCTGTGTGGGCAGCCTGCACACATCATAGGAGGTCTTAACGGAACGATTGTATCAATCGGTGCAGTTTCTTTCTTTTCCAAGCCAAAAACTTCTGCAATTGTTTTTTGTGAGAATTCACCGATGTTGGTGAATTTATCTTTACCTTCAACATCAATACCGATGTTGCGGCAATGAGTTTCAATAATACCGTCAAGCTCTTCAACAACTACAACCTTTTTAACTTTTGATGCAAATGTTTTAAGTGCTTCAACAGGCATCGGATTTATAAGGCCGATTTTATAAACGCTTACACTGTCACCAAAAACCTCTTTAACATACTGATAGCATGTACCTGAGGTGATGATACCTATATCTGTACCGCCCATTTCTTCACGGTTAAACTCGCAGCTTTCTGCAAATTCGGTTAAAGCGAGAGTTCTCTCTTCAACAATTGGGTGGCGTTTTTTGGCGTTACCCGGCATCATTATGTATTTCGCAGGATTTTTTTCATAAGGGATAGCTTCTGCTTCTTTTCTTTCACCCACATCAACAATGCTCTGTGAGTGAGCAATTCTTGTGCATATTCTCAAGAAAACGGGAGTATCAAATTTTTCTGATATTTCAAATGCTTTCTTTGCAAAAGCATAGCTTTCTGCTGAATCTGCAGGTTCAAGCATAGGCACCTTTGCAGCAATTGCATAATGGCGTGAATCCTGCTCATTCTGTGAAGAGTGCATACCGGGGTCATCAGCTACACAGATAACCATACCACCGTTTACACCTGTATAAGATAATGTGAAAAGCGGGTCAGCTGCAACATTAAGACCAACATGTTTCATAGCGCAGCAGCTTCTTTTACCGCCTAAAGATGCACCGAAAGCAACTTCCATAGCTACCTTCTCGTTAGGCGCCCATTCACAATACATTTCGTCATATTTTGCTGCAAATTCTGTTATTTCAGTACTCGGTGTACCCGGATAGCTTGAAACAATATTACAGCCTGCTTCATATAATCCTCTGGCAACAGCAGCGTTACCGATTAAAAGCTGTTTCATAAAGCTACATCCTCTCTTTTATTTATTCCTTAAATCGAGAATTCTCTTTGCTTTACCCTGAAAACGCTCAAGTGATTTTGGCTGAACGAGAGTAACTTTAGTCTGAAGACCGAGAACGCTCTTAAGTTTTTCTTCGATTTTTCTTCTGAGTGCATCAAGCTCACCGTAGCTTTCAAGTAAATCTGCACTGATAAGCTCAACTTTTATTTCAAGTGTGTCTTTAAATCCTTCTCTGCGGACAACAAGCTGATAATGAGGTCCGATATGATCCATAGAAATAAGTACACTTTCAATCTGAGTCGGGAAAACGTTAACACCTTTGATGATAAGCATATCATCTGTTCTGCCCATTGTTTTGGACATTCTCGCGTGTGTTCTTCCGCATTCACAAGGCTCATATGTAAGTTTTGTAACGTCTTTTGTGCGGTAACGAAGAACAGGCATACCCTTTCTTGTAAGGGTTGTAACAACCAATTCACCGACTTCACCCTCACCTAAAGGTTTATCTGTTTCACGGCTGATAATTTCAGGCAAGAAGTGGTCCTCTGCAAAATGCATACCGTCTCTCATAGGGCAGTCGCCACTGACACCCGGGCCGCCGAGTTCGGTCATACCGTAGTTATCAGAAACAAAAACACCCATATTCTCTTCTATCTGCTGACGCATTTCAGGGGTACAAGGCTCACTGCCGAGAATACCAAGACGAAGCTTGTAATCAGAAAGAGAATAACCCGAATCCTTTATAGCTTCACTTAAATACAATGCATAAGACGGTGTGGCAACAAGACCTGTAACACCAAAATCTCTCATCATCATAAGCTGTTTTTCTGTATTGCCTGACGATGCAGGAATAACGGTTGCTCCGATTTTTTCGAGACCATAATGAAGTCCTAAAGCGCCTGTAAAAAGACCGTAGCCAAAGCTTATCTGAACAATGTCATCGGCAGTTACACCGCCTGCCATAGCAACACGGGCAACACAGTCGCTCCATACATCAAGGTCTTCTTTTGTATAAACACCCACAGTAGGCTTACCTGTTGTACCTGAAGACGCGTGAATTCTTACGATATCTTTCATGGGTACAGCCATCATACCAAAGGGATAATTATCTCTGAAATCATCTTTAGTTGTAAAAGGTATGTACTCAATATCAGAAAGCTGTTTGATTTTGCTGCCGTCAAAAACACCTGCCTGAGTAAGCTTTTTGTTATAAAACTCTGTATTGTTATAGCAGTAATTTACCATCCATTTCAATCTTTCGAGCTGAATCGCTTCAATTTCTTTACGTGGTAATGTTTCAATATCTTTCTGAAAACAATTCATTCTAAATGCACTTCCTTTTTAAAAGTCCGAAAAGCTCTCGCCCCCGGACTTGCTAATTTAAAGCGATATTATATTATATCATTATCTCACTCTATCTTCAAGAGTTATTTTATTCATTTGCATTGTAGCATTTAAAAATTTCTTCGGTTTTTTTCGCAGCTTTTTCAGCACCTGTTACAAATGATACCAACGGCACTTCAATAAGACCTAAAATCATTGTGATTGCTCCCCAGTTGATTGGAGATGCAAGATTAAAATTATAGCCGCCTATTGAGAAAGCTGCAGCTTTTGCTGCAAGTTCAGGGAACCAGCCCAGGTTGAAGAGTATCATGCTTATAACTGTAATTCCAACACCTGTAATAAGACTCGTCCACACTGCTGATTTTGTAATTTTCTTTGAGAAAAGGCCATAGAGAAAAGGTGCAAGGAATGAACCTGCCAATGTGCCCCATGAGATACTCATCAAGGCAGAAATGTTGATACCCACAGCATTAAGCTTATCTTTGTTTGCAGCAATAAGAACTGAAATAACAAGGAATACAGCAATAAAAATTCGCATAATAAAAACCTGCTTTTTATCGCTCATATTCTTTTTAATAAAAGGCTTGATAAGGTCGATAGTGATTGTTGAGCTTGATGAAAGAACAAGACCTGCCAATGTGCTCATTGAAGCAGAGAGAACAAGAACAACTACAAGACCGAACAATAAATCCGGAACAGAGGCATCAAGAATTGCAGGAACCATAGTATCAAAATCAGGTTTTCCGTTAGAAAGTACATTTATAAAAGTCTTGCTTGTATCGGCACTGTCTGTTGTGCAGAAAAGTCTGCCAAGACCACCAAGGAAATATGACCCGCCTGCAACAACAGCAGCAAAGAGTGTTGATATAACTGCACCCCTCTTAACTGAAGGTCTGTCTTTAATAGCATAGAATTTCTGAATCATCTGAGGAAGACCCCATGTGCCTAAAGAAGTAAGTATAATAACACCGATGAGATTCAACGGGTCAGGACCGAGAACAGAATTAAAGGTGCCGTGTGATGAACTTGATTTAATCATACCCAAGCCTTCATACACCTGTGTTATGCCGCCTTTGTTTTCAACTGCACAAATAACAACCGCAGCAATACCTACAAGCATAACAATACCCTGAACAAAGTCATTGATAGCTGTTGCTTTATACCCGCCGAGAATTACATAAACAGCTGTAAACACAGCCATAATTATTATCCATGCTGTATACGGAATTGAAGGGAATGCAGAGTTAAAAAGAATAGATAATCCGTTATAAACCGATGCAGTGTACGGAATAAGGAACAAAAAAACAATCAATGCTGCCGCTATTTTAAGAGCTTTTGAATCATATCTTTTCTCAAAAAACTCAGGCATTGTTGAAACATTCATTGCTTTTGTCATAACCCTTGTTCTGTTACCGAGAATCAACCACGGAAGAAGAGAGCCTATAAGCGCGTTACCGATACCGATCCAGGTTGCTGCCATACCATAACTCCAACCGAACTGACCGGCATAGCCGATAAATACAACTGCGCTGAAATATGATGTACCATAGGCAAAAGCAGTCATCCAAGGGCCTACAGAACGACCACCTAAAACGAAGCCGTTAACATCTGTTGAATTTTTATGAGTAACAACGCCTATAATTATCATAAGCGCTGCAAATATCACAAGCATTATTATCTTTGATACCATTCCGATACCCCTCTCAAAATGTATGTTTAATTTGTTATCTGAAACAAAATCCTTGATTTTTTACCTTTATAGAGTTAAACTGTCTAAAGAAGTTGTTTTAAGATTTAAATTTATCACTTGAAAGCTTAAAAGCTTTAAAGCGTTAAAGCGAATGACTGTATTATATAACAACATTTCTGATTTTTCAAGTGTTTTTTTCAAAATAGGAGTGAATTTGTGAAAAGTTTTATTATAAGCAAAAACGATGCTAATCAGCGCCTGGATAAGTTTGTTACAAAGACTGTACCGAACCTGCCCAAAACGCTGATGTATAAATATATAAGAACCAAAAGAATCAAAGTAAATAAAAAGAAATCAGATATTTCAACAAAGCTTATCGAAGGTGACCTTGTTGAAATGTACATAAACGATGAGTTTTTTGTAAAAAGTGAAACAAGATACGATTTTTCAGGCGCATCAAATAAAATTGATGTTATTTATGAAGATGAGAATCTGCTTTTGCTTGATAAAAAAGTCGGTCTTCTCTGCCACGCTGACGATAAAGAATACATTGATAACCTGATAGCCAGAGTCAAAAAGTATCTTTATGAAAAAGGCGAATATGACCCTGACAAAGAAAACTCCTTTACCCCTGCCCTTGTCAACCGAATTGACAGAAACACGGGCGGTATCGTTATAGCTGCCAAAAATGCAGAGAGTTTAAAAATTCTCAACGCGCAGATGAAAGAAAGAAACCTAAAAAAAACATATCTTTGTGTAGTCCATGGTGTT
>JBGVPE010000075.1:0-13691 GCA_045126895.1 Acutalibacteraceae bacterium
GATAGTCATAGTCGCAGATGGAGTTATGAAAGATTTCTGAGCAGAAACAGCAAGAGGTACACCAATTGAATGTCCGCCGCCTAAAACAAGTGAAACAGTCGGTGTTTTCATACCTGAAATCAGCTCTGCAATTGCAAGACCTGCCTCAATATCACCGCCGACAGTGTTGAGTATAATCAGCAAACCGTCAACCGAATCACTTTCTTCAATAGCTACAAGCTGTGGTATAACATGCTCATACTTTGTTGTTTTATTTTGTGAAGGCAGAATATAATGACCTTCTATCTGACCGACAATTGTGATACAGTGAATCAGATGACCGTTTTTTTCAACAGTAATTGAACCTGTATCAACAATTTGTTTAAATGCTTCGTTATATTCAGCTGCCCGGCTTTCCTGCTCATTTTCACCGCATTCCGGCGGGGTCGGTGCAGTGTAGCCAATGCCCATTGTATTTCTGAATGCCATATAATCATCACCTTTGAAACAATCTTGATTTAGTTTAACCAAAATTATTTCAAATAATCATAGGCACAAAAACCCAATATATTGTATATTTTATCATTATAACTGAAATTTATCAATAGATTTAAATAAAAAAATAACCCGGATATCCGCAAGAATATCCGGGTAAAATGAGAGATTAAATCAAACAATCAGTTCTTTGATAAAAAGTTCAGAATCAAATCAAGAATCCAATCAAAAACTTTCTGTAAAAAATCCTTAACAAGATTGCTTGAAACAGTTGAATCTGATAAATTGTCTGTCTTTTGCAAACCTGAAATTGCTATATTCAACGAATCAACAGCTCTGTCAATATCTATCTGTTTAAGGTTTGGTTTTGCTAAAATACGCTGTGCATTTGTAAGTGCCGATTTGAAATTCCACCAGCCTGATGAATATTCATTCTTATCGGCAACATAATTTGCTACAGCATCATTAACCAAAGCTTTAAGCTCTGACTTATCGTACATTACAAAGTGTAAATTTATGGCAGAGTGAGTTTTAAATATTGCATCTCTGGTCTGTTTACTGTAAAAAGCTGTTATGAAGGTATAATAAGCTTCTTTTGTTCCGTCAGGGAGCGTTGTCATAGCATCAGTGTAAGAAGTGCCGTTAAACGGTACAGAAATGCCGTAAGTACCGACCCTGTAAGGTGTTTCGGGTAAAGTATACTGCTGCCTGAAAAATACCTCTGTATCCATAGCAGAAAAGCCTAACTGAGCTGAAGCCTCAGGGTCATTGACCGTTGTTTTATCCCACACTGCCTGACCGGGAAGAACTCTTGTTTCACTGTATAATGAACGGATGTAATCACTCTCTTTAAAGTTATAAAGAGTATCTGCAGCAGCATATCTGAGATTCACCGACTCACTGTTAAGAGCAACTGATTCAGTTGCATCAATGTATGTGGTTGAAACCGGTCTTTGTTTATCGAGAGCCTTATTACAGTATTGGTTACCGTCATTAAGCTCACTGGACCATAAGACCGTACCATAACCCTCAGCGGCATCAGCGGTTGTTCCCCACATTTTTTCTTCACCGCTTACAAAATCATAATAACCGTGAGACCACACAACTTCATTTTTATTATATCTGTCACCTTTACCTGCACTTCCGTCACCCGGGTCGTAATAACTGCCGTAGGTATTTTTGCCTAAAATTCGTGTGGCATAACCTGCATGAATCAGCAAGCCCTCTGACGCAAAAGGACTTGATCTGCGTGCATTGATAACAACGCCTGCAGGCTGAATTATACCCTCAACATAACTGCTTGTATACGCTGAATACTCAACGCTGTCAATTGTGTAGCTTACTTCAAAATCAAGGAATGTGCCTGCATCTGCAGTACCGTCTGTAATTGACCAGACATATGTATTTTTATCAGGATTAGTAAGGCTGAAAATAACAGATCTGTTATTTGAGCAGATAATTTTAACATTCTCTGCTTCAGCTTCACTTTTGAAGATAACCTGGGCACTCACAGGTGTTTCACCTGCATAAGCTTCGGCTGTGAAACTGCCTGAAATTTCAGGTACACCTGAAGGAGTTGCTTTAACAATTTTTGAGCCTTTTGCCATTGAGCCTGATGACTCGGCAACACGCACCACGGGTGAAGAATAAAGAATGACACCCTTGTCTGTTACTTCAGCAGCACTGACAGCAAAAGATAAAACAGTAAACAGCATTAAAACCACTAATGTTAATGATAGCACTCTTTTCATTTTGTAACGCCTCCCTATCCCATAGAAATATCTTCCTAAGGATATTATACACTTGTTACCAAAAACAGTCAATCTGTTTTATTTAATAAACAACCATACGCTAAAAATGCAACACTGTTTTTTTAAATTATTTTATTGATTTTTGGTATACAAAATGGTATAATTTTTTCAGTATTTTTTAGGGAGTGTTTTTATGAATTTTGAATTAAAAAACGATAAATTATCAATCAGTGTCAAAAAATACGGTGCAGAGCTTTCTTCACTTAAATCTATCGGCAGCGGTGTTGAATATCTCTGGCAGGGAAACCCTGATATCTGGTACGGTCAATCACCTGTACTTTTCCCTATCGTAGGCACATTACTTGAAAACAAATACTATGTTGACGGCAAAGAATACGAAATGTTCCGTCACGGTATTGTAAGAAAAAGAGATTTTGAGCTTAAAGAAGCCGGTGATGATTATATTATCCTCACTCAGAAATATAATGAAGAAACTTTAAAGGTTTACCCTTACAGATATGTTTTTGATATTGAATTCAGATTAGAGGGCAAAAAGCTCACTGTAACTCACACTGTCAAAAACGAAGGCGACAGCACAATGTATTTTTCAATAGGCGCTCACCCCGGATTCAACTGTGAAATGGGTGATTTTATTGAGTTTGAATGTGTTGAAGACGAAGTTATCAACGAAATGATTGATGATGAAGCACACCTTCTTATTGACAAGCACTTCCCCTCACCTATCGATGGCAAAATTTTAACCATCACCGAGCATATCTTTGACGATGATGCACACGTTCTGACAAACCTTAAATCAAAGAAATGCACAATCAAAGGCAAAAACCGTTCAGGTGAAATTGAATTTACATTTGGCGATGCTCCTGTTCTTGCTTTATGGGCAAAGCCGGGTGCTCCTTATGTATGCATTGAACCATGGCACGGTATAAATGATTCACAAGAGAAAAAAGATGATTTTTCACAAAAAAGACTGATTGAAAAAATCAACCCTGACGAAGAATTCAACTTCAGCTGGAGTGCAGAGATTAAGGAATAAGGTGTTCTGATGGCAGTTAAAAATGTTGTTTTTGATTTAGGCGGAGTTCTTATAGATTTCAATATGAAAAGAATGCTTGATGATAATATCCCTGAAATTTATCATAAGGCTGTAACTGAGGCTACTTTTCAGAGTGATGAGTGGCTGATGATGGATTCAGGTGAGCTGGAAGCTGAAGATGCAGTTGAAAAGATGTGCCAAAAGCTCCCTGTTGAAATTCACCCAAATGTAAAGAATATGATTTTAAACAGAGTGGAGCAAATGCCTCCGCTTAGTGAAATGACTAAAATTATTGATTCGCTTCACATTAACGGTTACAAGCTTTATGCTTTGTCAAACTGTGCTGATTGGTTCCATGATTTTTTCAAAAATCATCTTCCTTCAAGTGAAAAGTTTTCAGGTTATGTTATTTCAGCCGATTACAAAACTTTAAAACCCGATGAAGAAATATATAAAATATTATTTAATAAATATAATTTAGTTGCAGAAGAATGCTTTTTTATTGATGACTCCCCTGCAAATATAGAAACAGCTTTAAGGCTTGGTATGAATGCTCACTGCTTTGCAGACAGAGATTTCCAAAAGCTCAGAAGCAAAATGAAAGATTCGGCAATTACTTTATAAGGAGATTTTAATGTCCTTTTTTTCTAAATCACTAAAAAATACAGAAGAATTCCAATCACTCATAAAAGGAATCACCTCAAACAGATTACCGTTAGGCGTGTTGGGTCTTACTCAGATTCACAAAGCTCACATTATCAGCTCTTTATGTGAAAACTACTCCCCTCGCCAGGCAGTTATTATCACCCCGGATGAATCACAGGCTAACCGTCTGTGTAAGGATTTGAATGCATTTGGTTGTAATGCATTACTTTATCCCGCCGGGGATATTTCGTTGCGCTCAAATCAGGTTAAATCGAGAGAATATGAACATAAAAGGCTGTCTGTTTTAGGTAATTTGTTAGACGGTAATGCTGATGCAGTTGTTCTGAGCGTTGAGGCAGCATTACAGCTCACCATTCCGCCTGAGGAACTTTTTTCAAGACGCGTACACATAAGCGTTGGTGAAGATATCACTATTGAGGACTTATCAGCAAAGCTCAGACGTTCAGGCTATACCTTTTGTGAAAATGTAGAAGGCAGCGGTCAATTCAGCGTCAGGGGCGGAATTGTTGACTTGTTTTCACCTGACAGTGAATTACCTTTCAGAATTGATTTCTGGGGCGATACAATTGATTCAATATCTGTTTTTGAAACAGATTCACAAAGACGAGTCAATCAGATTGATGAAATCACAATTACCCCTGCTAATGAAATATGCTGCGAAACAGATGAGCTTATTAAAATCATTGAAGATTTTGTATCAGGCGTTAAAGGCAAAGGTTCTGTTAAAGTTAAAGAATCTTTACAAAAAGATATTGACCAATTAAAATCAGGCGTTTCTCTCTCTTCACTCGACAGATATCTGCCTTTGATTTATGAAGATTGCTCAACTGTGTTTGACTATATTGACAGACCTCTTTTATTTGTGAGTGAAAGCTTTTCTGTTAAAGATAAAGCTAATGCAGCTTTACAGCTTTTTAAC
The DNA here is from genome assembly GCA_045126895.1 of Acutalibacteraceae bacterium. Taxonomy (GTDB): domain Bacteria; phylum Bacillota; class Clostridia; order Oscillospirales; family Acutalibacteraceae; genus CAG-488. The sequence continues at coordinate 4,865 of JBGVPE010000075.1, forward strand.
GAAGAGTATAAGGCATACCTTGAAGAAGGTGTTGTATGCAAAGGTCTTGACCGATATATTATTTCATGGAATGATATGCTCACATATTATGAGGATTTAGGTGTAATATACCTTGACAACCTTGCAAGAGGAAGTTTTGACACACCTACCAAAGAGCTTATCACATTTAACGCCCGTCAGATTTCACCGTGGAACGGCACCTTTGCCGTGTTAAAAGATGATTTGCAACCGATTTATAACCGCAAAGGGCAGACTATTGTTATTATGTCAGGCACACCTAAGGTTGCCGATGCCCTCAGCAGTGACCTTGTTGCAGAGGGATATGACAGTGTATATTTTGACCACGCACCCGAAGTTGTTCCGGAGGGAAAAATAATTGTTTTACCCGGTGGATTTTCATCAGGCTTTGAGTACCCTAATGCCAAATTTACCGTTTTCACTTACGGCAGCCGTGAAGCGTTACCCGTTGCTAAATCAAAAAAGAAGGTCAATAAAGCTGCAGTTTTTAACAGCCTTGAGGAGCTTCATAAAGGCGACTATATTGTTCACGTAAATCATGGTATCGGTATTTTTGACGGTATAACTCAGCTTGAGGCTGACGGTAACGTTAAAGATTACATCAAAATCAAATATGATAAAGGCGATGTTTTGTATGTGCCTGTAACTCAGCTTGACCAGGTATCCAAATACATCGGACCTAACAGTGATTCACATACACTGAAGCTTAACCGCTTGGGTGGTAAAGAGTGGAACAAAACCCGTTCAAGAGTTCGTTCATCTGTTAAAGATATGGCTAAAGAGCTCATTGAACTTTACTCTAAAAGAATAAATATGCCCGGGTTTGCATTCTCACCTGATATTGATATGCAGAATGACTTTGAACGCAGATTCCAGTATGACGAAACAGATGACCAGCTTCGTTGCATATATGAAATCAAAGGTGATATGGAAAAACCATATCCTATGGACAGACTTCTTTGCGGCGATGTAGGCTTCGGCAAGACAGAGGTTGCGCTGAGAGCTGCATTCAAATGCGCTGCTGACGGTAAACAGTGTGCAATTCTTGTGCCCACAACAATACTTGCGCTGCAGCATTATCAGACTATCCGCAAACGATTTGAAGGCTTTCCTATAGAAGCTCAGATGATATCACGCTTTGTAAGCGCCAAAGATCAGGAGCAGATTAAAGCTGACCTGAAAAAAGGCTATATTGATATACTTGTAGGCACACACAGACTTATTTCAAAAGATGTTCAGTTCAGGGATTTAGGTCTTATTATCATTGATGAGGAGCAACGTTTTGGTGTTGCTCAAAAAGAAAAGCTTAAAGCTGCATACCCAAATGTTGACGTGCTTACTCTTTCAGCTACCCCTATACCCCGTACTCTTAATATGGCTATGTCGGGTATTCGTGATATGTCAATTCTTGAAGAAGCACCACAGGACAGACATCCTGTTCAGACCTATGTTATAGAGCACAATATGGATGTTCTCGTTCAGGCTATGGCAAATGAAATCCGCCGCGGCGGTCAGGTTTATTATCTTCACAACCGAACAGAAACCATTACCAAGGTCGCTGCTAAAATCAAAGAGATGATGCCTGACGCAAATGTTGCTTATGCCCACGGTCAGATGACCGAAGAAAAGCTGAGCACTATCTGGAAAAATCTTCTTGAAGGTGAAACAGATATTCTTGTTTGCACAACTATTATTGAAACAGGTGTTGATGTACCTAACGTAAACACCCTGATCGTTGAAAACGCTGACAGAATGGGTCTTTCACAGCTCCATCAGCTCAGAGGCAGAGTCGGCAGAAGTGCAAGACGAGCAAGTGCTTACTTCACATTCACAAGAGGCAAAGAATTATCAGAAATTGCAGCTAAAAGGCTTACTGCTATAAGAGAATATACCGAGTTTGGTTCAGGCTTTAAAATAGCCATGCGCGACCTCGAAATCAGAGGTGCCGGTAATATTTTAGGCACTCAGCAGCATGGTCATATGGAATCGGTCGGTTATGACTTGTATATGAAAATGCTTAACCAGGCAGTCGGTGAAGAGAAAGGTGAATTACAGCCTGCACCTGAAAAAGAGTGCCTTATTGATTTGCCTGTTGACGCTTATATTCCGCCTGAATATATTAAAAGCGTACCTAACAAAATTGCTATGTACAGACGAATTGCAGATATCAGAACAAGTGATGACGCTGACGATGTTATGGATGAGCTTATTGACCGTTTCGGTGAACCGCCTATGAGTGTTCAGGGTCTTATAACCGTTGCACTTATGAGAAACACAGCCTTGGCTCAGGGTATTTATGAAATCGGCAAATCAGGTGATAAAATTAACCTTTATATCGACAGCCTTGATATGACTAAAATATCTGCACTTGCAGCAAAAATGAGAGGCAGAATCACAGTTGCCGCTGCAGGCAAGCCTCATATAGCTATAAAGCTTCATCCAGGAGAGGATCAGCTCACCATTCTTAAAAAAGCACTTATGATTATGGAAAAAAGCTCAGCTCAGAATAATGATTAAAAAGGAGTGATAAAATGTCCGCTGTTTCGGTTAAAAGAAATTCTTCATTAGAACTGCTCAGAATTATCGCTATACTCTTTATTATAATATCTCACTATTCTGCCCACGGTGCGGCAAGTGTTGTGGGGGTTGAGTTTTCACTTAACAGATTTATAACAAGCATTACAAATTTGGGTAATCTGGGTGCCGTAATTTTTGTTATAATATCAGGTTACTTTTTAATCAACTCCACATTTAAAGTCAAAAAAGCTGTTCAGCTTATTACACAGGTTTTATTTTACAGTATTGTTTTATTTATACTGAGTGTGGTTTTCGGTGCAAGGGAATTGAGTATATCAAACATAATAACTGCCCTCTTCCCTGCTACAATGAGTCTTTATTGGTTCTTTACGGCATATATTTTGCTCTACATTTTTTCACCATTCATCAATAAAATGTTAAACAGTATTTCAAGAAGTTCTCATTTTAAGATGAATATAATTATGCTCATTTGCTGGAGCGTGATACCAACTGTTACAAACATAAATCTGATGAGTAATGAATTAACTCAGTTTTTTATGTTTTACAGCATAGGTGCATACCTGAGAAAATACCCTGATAATGTAGTCAACAAAAACAAAAACAGGTTTATTATTCTCACTGCTTGTGCCCTGACCCTTGTATTATCATCAGTTGTGCTTATTAAAATCAGTGAGTATATGGGCGCAGATAAAGATTATTCTACCTACTTTTATTACAGACATTCAATATTTGTAATAGGTATTGCTGTGAGTCTGGTTGCATCTTTTGCAAAAATCAAGCCATTTAGTTCAAAGGTAATCAACACAATTTCAAGTTGTGTTTTCGGTATTTATCTGATTCATGATAACAGGTTTTTCAGATATTTTATGTGGTTAGAAATTTTTGACACAGATAAATATGCTGCAACCAATTATATGCTTTTACATATAATCGCCTGTGCAGTGATAATTTTTGCAGTTGGTTGTGCAATAGAATTAACCAGAAAAAATCTTATCGAAAAACCTGCAATGAAGCTTTACGACAAGATTGCTGAAAAAACAAAAACAAGGTGCAGTTAAATGGGCACGCCCCATAAGGATGTTTTTTGAGAGATACGGTGTAACCCCGTTTGGGGTTGCACCGTTTTCTTGTTTGTCATGCTACAATGCGGTATTCTTGCGGATTCTTTCTTGCTTCTTCCATCATAGCAATAACTTCTTCCTCTGTCGGTATACAAATCATTCCGACACCTGTAAAATAAATATCCACCTTCACAAAACAGTGACCGCTTGATTTATCATTGTTATGAACCTCAATACGTTCAATAAGTGAATTGACAAGTGTCGGTGTAAGCTCCTGTATATCCGTCATTTCTCTGAAAGTGCGAAGAAGCAACCTTAAATCAACAGATTTCTGTTCAGCCGATTTCAATGTTTCCTGTCCCTCTGAAACAGTTACGGCAAGCTCTTTTTGTTCTCGTTCATATTTTGCCATCAGCTTTCGGTATCTGTCATCATCTATCCTGCCAAGAGCATTATCCTCATAAACCTTTTCAATAAGGCGGTCTAACTCTTTCATACGGATTTCGCCGTCAGCGACTGTCTTTTTCAGCTTCTCGTATTCTGCCTTTCTCATTGCATCATTCTGCTTTGCAATCATATACAAAAAGACCTTTTCATTGTAACGAATAAATTCCGCTAAATTTCGTATAGCTTCAAGCACAATCTTCTCAAGCACAATATTACGGATATAATGAATTTTGCAAGTACCGCTTCTGCCGTCCTTATAGTTTGCACATCTGAAAAACTCCTGATTCTTATTCAGACTTTTAGCTGCACAGAAGTGTAATTTTGCACCGCAATCATAACAATAAACCAAGCCTGAGAATAAACTTGTTCTACCTGTGGCAGTAGGTCTGCGACGGTTTTCACGGAGCTCCTGAACTCTTAACCACTTTTCTTCGCTGATAATAGGCTCTTGCATATCAGGTATTATCTGATACTCTTCTTTGGGATTATGAATTACCTTATGAACCTTGTAGCTGACAGTTGTGCTTTTAAAGTTTACAGCACAGCCTGTGTACTGCCTGTTTTCAAGAATGTGAACAACTGTCTTTTGGTCCCATCTATAAGGATTTTGTGGCACAGGATTTGAATGTTTTCTGCCTACAGATTCATAATATGCTGACGGAAGCAATATTTTTTCCGCTTCCAATATACGAGCGATTTGCAGAGGTCCTCGCCCTGCAAGACACAAATCATATATTTTGCGTACAACCTCTGCCGCTGGTTCATCAATAAGCCATTTCTCTTTATCGGTTGAATCCTTTACATAACCAAAAGGTACAGTTGAAGATACTCGTTTTCCGTTGTTAGCCTTTGACTGCCATACGGCACGGATTTTCTTTGAGGTTTGTGCGGCATACCATTCATTAAAGATGTTATAGAACGGTAACATCTCCATACCGTCACCTGTGGAACTGTTTACATTTTCCTGAATAGAAATGAAGGTTACACCGAGGGACGGATAAACAATTTGTGTTAACCTACCTGCTTCGACCTGTTCACGACCAAATCGGGACAGGTCTTTTACTATGATTCTGCAAACCTTACCTTCTTCAACCATTTGTTGCATTTGGTTAAATCCGCTTCTGTCAAAACTTGTTCCCGAAATACCATCATCAATGAAAAACATTGTATTTTTGTATCCGTGTTTTTTACAGTAGTCAAGCAAAATCTGTTTCTGATTGGATATACTGTTTGACTCATCTTCTCTGCCGTTCTTCTTTTTTGATTTATCATCCTTTATATCTTCAACTGAAAGACGGCAGTAAAGAGCCGTAATTAATTCATCATTTATTGTTTGTCCTGAAATATTTGTTGCAGTTGTCATTAATTATTCTCCTTTCCGACAACCGGACATCGCAAGGGTATTCACATTTTACAATGTCCGATTGCCTTTTTTCAAATGTGTGATATTACAATAATTTTTCAGACAATATTAGTTCCTTGAACTGTTCAAAGATACATTGTCTGCCTTGGGGGTTGAAATGCGTAGAAACCTCATAGGTTGTACCGCCGATTTTCATTTGAAAGGTCTCTTCACCGAAACGGCGTATTTTACTACGGTCAACAGCAGTTTCATCACTGCGGCATGCCATAATATCAGAAATGCTTGAAAGCTCTTTTTCATCAATAGGCTCAGGCGGTACTACAAATATGCTTTTGTTATCGGGAAATATCGCTTTCAATTATCTCACCTCGCATCCCTATCCTTATTTCTCTGTCGCTGAAGATATTTGTGATAATATTCCAAGGCTTTTAAGATATGCTCTTCTTTCTGCTGCTTGGTATAATTTTTACCGAAGAACTTACTGATACGTTCTTCAGGTATCTTAATAGCCTCTGCCTGATTGGGTTTTGGTGCTGTTAAAATTGCTAACACCGTATCAGCATTAAGTTGATTCTGTTCGGAGAGCTTACGCAATTTCTGTGCCTGTGCAAGTGATGGAGTAACCTCATCACTCTCATAGGTTTCAAAAATCATCTTCTGCTCTTCGGGAGTAAGGTATGAAAGTTCAACCGCAGGTCGCATTGCGATTCTGCCTTCATCCACAAGGTTAAGAATTGATTTTTCAAGGTTAGTCAGACGGATATATCTTTTGATTTGGGTTGCACTGTCTTCGCTGTCCTGTGAGATTTTTTCTGCAGAGCTCAACTTTGGGCCCACCGGGTCCGAAGTTAAATCTGTGCGTTTGCCCTGCTTTTTAAGGGCATCCATTTTCATCTTGTAAGCAAAGGCTTTTTCCGAGGGAAGAATATGCTCTCGATGCAGATTACTGTCAACGAGAATAATATCTGCTTCTTCCTTACTGATAGACAGAACTACCACCGGTACCTCTGTCATTTCAAGTCTTGTTGCTGCAAGGTATCTTCTGTGTCCTGATATGATTTCGTACACATCACCCTTATCATCCTTTCGTACCATAAGGGGCTGAATAATACCGTTTTCACGGATACTATCTTCCAACGGCTTCATATCTTCCTCACGGCACTTGTACGGATTCTTGAAATTCGGAACGATTTTGCCTACAGGCATATTTACTATTTCAGTACTTGCGGGTTTGGTTTCTTCTGTTTTATCAAACAGGGTGTTAATAAAATTATCTTCTTTATTCATTTAATTACCTCTCTTTTCTTATATCAATATTTTTGTTGGGTTTCTCTTTTCGGACAGTTTTCAGTACATCCGAGATAAATGCTTTTACTTTTTCAGGCATCAGCCTCAAAGCCTCAAGATACGGTGCACAGACTTGTTCAAGCTCATGAAGCCTTGCACTCAGTCTATTTATACTGCTTTGCAGCTCCCAATTTCTTTTTCGGAGCCTTTCATTTTCACCCTCAAGGTCAAAAATCTTGCTCCTTGCGGCAACGGATTGCTTTGCCATATTACTCAGGTCATTGAAGTCTTCACTTGAGATTGTCACTTTACCCGTAAGTGTTTTCTTGCCCATACCGTCAATCTCATTGAATGTTTTATTCACTGTCTTAATTTCATCATATCTGACTTCTTCCGTCTGCAATCGTTCTTTGATTTCTTCAAGTCGTTTCTTATCCTGTTGAATCTCATATTGCAAACAAGACAGATGCTCAGCCGTACTGCCTTTTTCACCACGGATGAAATCGTTGAAACCGGCTCTTTGCATATGATTGAAGAAATCATCCTGCAAGATACTGTAAGAGGGAATCAGCACAGGCTTACCTTTTTCGTTGAATATAACATTGCCGTTTTCATCAACTGCCTGAGGTGACTTCCATTTTTTTGAGTGGCTTATCTGATTGACGGTTTCTTTAACAGTACCTATAAGTGACTTATCTTTGCAACGCTTTGTCCACAGAATTTGTTTCTCTACAACAGGCAGAGCTACAAGATGCATATGATAGTGATACACAGGCTTTCCATACTGTTCTGTGAGAGCAACATGCAGTTCATCAGTGTGCATTACGGCAGAGATGATATTCTGTTCACCGTAGAGATTGATAGCAAATCTGTAGGCTTCTTCATAAAACTCTTTGGCATATTCATACCCGCCGTGTGTTTCAAAGTAGTCTGTGTTGACATCGAATATCATTTCATCAAATACTTTTGCATCGGCTTTCAGACCTCGCATACAGACTCTCTTTTCGGCAATGAGCTTATTCAGTTGTTCATTGTAGGTCAGTTCACCGCAACCTTTGAAATGCACATTCATATCACACCGAGCCGTATCAACATTCATGTTGGCATAGCTTTCGTTCTTTCGCTCGTTATGCCTTTCACATTTACCGATTGTGCTTTGTGTGTGAGTGACAACTCTTGCAACACTGTAATTTTTCTTTGACATAGGTTTACCTCCTTTCTGCATTACTGCTTTATTTGTTCCGCACTTTTCCAAAGTACGTAACCCACTATGACACTTTCAGCCTGAACGTCTGCAAAGATGTCAGTGGGCTCTGCGAGGCTCATAAACTAAAGTTTCTCGATTATCAAGGGAGCGATAAACTTTAGTTGCGGTATATACCGCAGACGAGCTTCGCTATGTAAGGGTGGCTGTAGTATCCTTTATCCCAAGATGCTTTTGTGGGGGCAGTTACTATATAAAGAAATTGCACCTAAAGGTAATGGGAATAAGCCACATAAATTTGTTCCTAATTTTTAGAAAAAGTTTTTTTGAGAGCAAAAAAAGCCGTCACATAGACAGCACAAATAGCGGGAGGACATTTCATCCTCTCGCACAGTTTGCACTGAAACTATGTAACGGCTTAAAATTTAAGCTCTGATTGTCCGTTCGTTACTAACCGAGTATCGGACTATACTTTTTCGGTCAGATTATAAATGTGGCATAAAGCCAATAAGTAAAAAATATGTGTTTCAGCTTGTATTAAGTTGTAGGGTAAATACATTATTTACCAATTTACTATTATAGAGAACATTTGTTCTTTTGTCAATAATTTCTGCAAATTTTCTGCCGTTTTACCTGAAATAGTTCCTGTCCCGGAATCTCACCGCAGCGTTGCTTTGCTCGTATCATCGCAAAGTCGTATCACTTTCAGACGGTCATTAAATTTTCAAGGTGCATATAAAACAAAAAAGTCCTCACCTCCGATGAACAGAGGAAAGGACTTTTAGCGTCGGTATCGCATAAGACAAACAAAAAAACACCGCTGAAATAAGTACAGATTGCCTCTGTTCTTATCTTCATACGGTGCTTGGGTAGTCAATAAATATTGCTCCGCTTACGCGCTACAAAGTT
>JBGVPE010000076.1:0-8185 GCA_045126895.1 Acutalibacteraceae bacterium
AAGACTCTATTCTGTCAATTGTACCGTCTTTGAGCATATATAAAAACGGAGCTATTATAAGGTCATATTTTGTGAAATCATCTTCCATTGAAATTATATCAACAGAAATACCGTTTTTCCAGAATGGTGCATACCATTTGACACATTCACCAAAATAATCGCGTTTAAGGTTATTGAATCCACAGAAATATCCTGTTGCCCATTTGTTTTCCCAATCATAAATTATGGCAACCTTGCTGTTGCAGTATTCGCCAACAACGCCGTCAAGCTTTTCAAGATTTGCACCAAGCTTTGCAACATCTTTAAAAACTCTTGTGTTTTCGTGACCGCAATGGTCAACAACTGCACCATGGAATTTTTCGTGTCCGCCGCGGCTTTTTCTCCATTGGAAGTATTGAACACTGTCAGCACCGTGTGCCACTGCCTGAATTGATGAAAGCGCTTGTCTGCCTGTTTTAGGCAATTTGTTTACGTCATGCCAGTTTACAAGTGAAGGTGTACTTTCCATCATAAAGAAAGGCTGACCGTTTTTCATTGAACGGAATGTATCATGAACAAAAGCAGTTTCCATAGCTTCATTTACGTTTCTGCCTTTATCCCAGGCAGGATAATTATCCCACGAAATCAAGTCCATTTTCTTAGCAAATTTCTGATAGTCAATACCGTCATACATTTTCATAAAGTTTGTTGTGATAGGGATATCAGGGGTGATTTCACGAAGCGGAGCAATTTCGTTTTCATAAAAAGAAATATGACTGTCAGAAACAAATCTTCTCCAAGCCAATTTCATAGCAGATACGTGATTTTCACCTCTGTTTTTAGGTGAGTTGATTTGTTCCCAATCAGTAACCTGATGACTCCAGAAACCGTTCCACCATTTGAAATTAAGCAAATCAAGGTCATTGTTATATTCTTTCTTTAACCATTCTCTGAATGCTGCCTGACACATATCGCAGTGGCATTCACCGCAATATTCGTTAGAAATGTGCCACATTTTAAGAGCAGGATGGTCTTTATATCTTTGAGCAAGTAAGGTGTTTATTTTGCGTACCTTTTCTCTGTAAACAGGTGAAGTAAGGCAATGGTTATGACGTACGCCGTATTCGTTACGTATACCTGTTTCTTCAACACGAAGTACTTCAGGGTACTTCTGAGCAAGCCAGGTGGGTCTTGCACCTGAAGGTGTAGCAAGAATAACATCTTTGCCGTTCTTATGGAGCTTATCCATCATTTTATCAAGGAAGTCAAAATTATATACACCTTCTTCAGGCTCTAACATTGACCATGAAAAAATGCCGATTGTTGCACTGTTGACGTGGGCAAGATTCATAAGACGCATATCTTCATCCCAGATTTCAGGGGTGTTAATCCATTGGTCAGGGTTGTAGTCACCGCCGTGAATAATATGATCAAAAAACTTCTTGTTCATAAAATACCTCCGTTGTTTGAAAACTCAATATCATATTTAATATAACATATTGCTATATTTTAAACAAGCAGTTATTGATATTTTTGAATAATAGTGTTAATATGTTTTTGGGTGATGTTATGAACAGATTTAAAAAGTTATCACTTTTAGCAGGTGGATTTCTGCTTGCAGGTGCAGCGTTTTTTGCAGCTTATGCAATAAATCAACAAAACATATTGAATAATTATAAATCTATGCCGCTGAATCTGCCGGATGGTTTTACATACACTGCACATACAGGTTGTATGGGTGCTGCAGATAACAGCCTTGAATCTATTGAACAGGGAGTCAGAAACGGTGCTGATATTGTGGAATTTGATTTGAATTTTAATGAGGCAAAAGAACCTGTTCTCAGCCACGATTTACCCACGGGTAACGAGGTCACACTTGATGAGGCGTTTGAAAAGGTCAGCCAATATCCGGACCTGAAGGTTAATGTTGATTTAAAAAGTACAGCCGCATTAGAAAAAATTTATCCGTCTGCTCAAAAGTACGGAATAGCTCAACAGATTTTCTTCACAGGGGTTAATGATGAGTTCCTTCAGCAAGTCAGAAGTAATACTCACAACATACCATATTATCTTAATGTTGATGTGAAACCGCCCAGGAAGCATACGAAGGAATATCTGTCTTCACTTGTTGAAAAGGTTAAAAACAGCGGTGCAATCGGAATAAATTTCAATAAAGATAATGCAAGTAAAGAGTTGGTTGATGTTTTTCATCAGAATAATTTGCTCGTTTCAATATGGACTGTTGATGAAGAAAAAGATGTTTACAAAATTTTGTCATTTTCACCTGATAATATTACAACCAGGAACCCTGATTTGTTAGAAAAGATTTTAGGGGAATAATCAGACAGGAGCTTTTATGAAAAATATAGTTTTGATAGGTATGCCGGGTGCAGGTAAAAGTACCATCGGCGTATTACTTGCAAAATCAATGCTGATGGATTTTGTAGATACTGATTTGCTTATTCAGAAAAGGTATGCCTCAAGTCTTTGTGATATTATAAAATCAAAGGGTATAGACGAGTTTTTATCAATAGAAAATTCGGTTATAAGTTCTTTTGAGTTTTATAATTGTGTTATTGCAACCGGCGGCAGTGCTGTTTACGGCACAGAAGCTATGGAAAAATTAAAAGAAGATGCCGTTGTTGTTTATTTGAAAGTGAACCCTGATGAGCTTGTAAAAAGAATTAAAAATATACATACCAGGGGTATCGCTATGAAAGAGGGGACTACTATTTATGAATTATATAATCAGCGTTCTCCTCTTTATGAAAAGTATTCAGATATAACCATTGATTGTTCAGGTCTTTCAGCTGAACAATGTGTTGATGAAATTTCCCGTAAATTATAAGATATATTTTAATTTGCTTTTTTAAACAAATCAAAAATATTGATTTATTTTGCTATATTTTATATAAATGCAACTGAAATTTAAAGTTTTAGTTGCATTATTTTTGCTTATGTGCTAACATACAGAGTAATTGAAATGAATCCATGTTTTGATTTATTTTAGGAGGTTTAATAAATGGATAACAACAGAATTCAGATTCTGATAGCTATGGTTATTTATATGGCAGTAGTTATAGGAATCGGCGTGGTTTATGCAAAACGCGCAAACAAAAACTCAGAGGCATATTTCCTCGGCGGCCGTTCTTTAGGCCCATGGGTTACAGCTATGAGTGCTGAAGCATCAGATATGAGCGGTTGGCTTTTGATGGGTCTTCCGGGTGTGGCTTATTGGTGCGGTCTTGCAGATGCTGCATGGACAGCAATCGGTCTTGCAGTAGGTACATATCTTAACTGGTTGATTGTTTCTAAACGTTTAAGAAGATATAGTATCAGAGCAAATAATTCAATCACCTTACCCGAGTTTTTCTCAAACAGATTCAGAGAAAATAAGAAAGTTATTATGCTTGTATCATCTTTATTCATTCTTATTTTCTTCACAGTTTACGCTTCAAGCTGTTTTGTAACCTGTGGTAAACTTTTCTCAACATTATTCGGTACATCATATCAGTCAATGCTTATTGTAGGCGCTGTTTTTGTTTTGGTTTATACACTTCTCGGCGGTTTCCTTGCTGAAAGTGCATCAGACTTTATGCAGGCAATTGTTATGGTTATTGCTCTTGCTGTTATTGTTGTTATCAGCACTGTTAAAGCAGGCGGTATTGATGTTGTATTAGAAAACGCTAAAAACATTCCGGGCTTCCTTGAATTCTTCGGTCTTGCAACACCTGAAGTTAACGCAGAAGGCGTTCAGTCAGTTGTAAACGGTGCTCCTGTATTTGGTGCAAAATCAGAGTACAGCGTTTTATCAATCTGCTCAATGATGGCATGGGGCCTCGGTTATTTTGGTATGCCACAGGTTCTCTTAAGATTTATGGCTATCCGTAAAGAAAGTGAGCTTAAACGTTCACGCAGAATTGCAATGGTTTGGGTTGTGATTTCACTTGCTGTTGCAGTAGTTATCGGTATTGTAGGCCGTCAGTTGTTCCCTGTAGAGCATCTTACAAAGGCATCAGCTGAAAACATCTTTATCACATTAGCTACAAGCTCATTGCCGGCAATACTTGCAGGTTTTGTTATGGCAGGTATTCTTGCTGCAACAATCAGCTCATCTGACTCATATCTTCTTATTGCAGCATCAGCATTTTCTAAAAATGTATTCCAGGGTGTATGCAAAAAGAATGCTACTGATAAACAGGTTATGCTTGTTACAAGAATCACACTTCTTGTTCTCACCCTTATCGGTGTAACAATTGCACTTGATGAAAACAGTGTTATTTTCCAGATTGTTTCGTTTGCCTGGGCAGGTTTCGGTGCAACATTCGGACCTCTTATGATTTTCTCACTTTTCTGGAAGAGAATCAACAAAGCAGGTGCTATCGCAGGTATGATTTCAGGCGCAGGTATGGTTTTCCTTTGGAAGCTTGTTATCAGCAATCTGGGCGGTGCGTTTGCAATTTATGAATTGCTTCCTGCATTCATATTCTCAAGTATTTGTATCGTAGTTGTTTCACTTGTTACAAAAGCTCCTTCAAAAGAGATTGAAGAAGATTTTGAAGCAGTACGTGCAGGCAACATAGAAGAAGCGTAAATAATAATTGAACCGGAAAGTTGCAGTCAATATGCATTATCAGCCCCGATTTATAGACACTTTGTATTCTTACATAAAAAATCCTACGATTGATTTAATCGTAGGATTTTTGTTATTATTCTACTTCTTTGATTGAACCGACAAGACCGGCTAATGACTGAATTTCTGACGGGATAATAATTTTTGTTGCCTGACCGTCAGCAGCAGCACTGAATGCTTCAAGAGATTTAAGCTTGATAACCTGTTCGCTTGGTTTAGCGTTGTTTATCATTTCAATACCGTTAGCTGTTGCCTGCTGAATCTTAAGAATAGCCTCAGCTTCACCTTCAGCCTCTCTGACTTTGGCCTCTTTAACAGCTTCTGCACGAAGGATAGCTGACTCTTTTTCAGCCTCAGCACGAAGAATAGCAGATGCTTTTTCACCTTCTGCAACAAGAATTGCAGATTTCTTTTCACCCTCAGCCTGAAGTATTTTTTCGCGTCTTTCGCGTTCAGCTTTCATCTGCTTTTCCATTGAATCCTGTATTTCTTTCGGAGGCATAATGTTTTTAAGCTCAACTCTGTTGATTTTAATACCCCATGCGTCAGTAGCAACGTCAAGTACATTTGTAATCTGACTGTTTATAATATCGCGTGATGTAAGAGTGGAGTCAAGCTCCATATCACCTATAATATTACGAAGTGTTGTTGCTGTCAGGTTTTCAATAGCCATCATAGGTCTTTCAACACCGTATGTGTAAAGCTTAGGGTCAACAATACGGAAAAACACAACTGTATCAATCTGCATTGTAACATTATCTTTTGTAATAACGGGCTGAGGAGGGAAGTCCACAACAGCTTCTTTAAGTGATACGATTTTTGCAACTCTGTCAATAATAGGGATTTTAACATGAAGACCTGTTTCCCATGTAGTGTGGTATGCACCGAGACGCTCAATAACATAAGCTTTAGCCTGTGGTACAATTTTGATGTTTGCAATCACTAATAATAAGATTACAGCAACAATAGCGAGTAAGATAATAGCAATTTCCATAAATTTTCTCCTTTACTTTTTAGTTACGGTAAGGATGTTACCGTTTACAGCGTTAACGATAACTTGCTCACCGTTGTTGATTTTTTCATCAGAAACAGCACGCCAATAAACATCACCTATAAGGATTTTACCTTCTAAATCTGTAATATCGGTTTTAGCAATTCCTGTTTTGCCTATAAGAAGGGCAGTGGTTTCTTCTAATTTTTCACCTTTGTTGAATTTAAAGTATTTTTTACAGATAATCATAGTGATTACCGATATTATTAAAAATACTATAATCTGAATAAAGAAGTTGTCAACCCATACAGAAAGGATTGCACAGATTATAGCACCCGGTACAAACCAGATTGAAACCAGAGCAGTTGTCAGCGCTTCAACAACAAGGAATGCACCTGCAGCAATCATCCACATTATCCATAAATTATTCTGAAAGAATTCAATCATAAAATTCCCCCTTTACAATTATAAGAATATCACAAAGAATATATGTTTTCAATATAATTTATAACAAAATAATGTACTAATTTATGAATAAAATAACAAAAAGCGGCTTCTGCTGAAGCCGCTTTAAATTTTAGAATAAGCCTGAAATTGTGCCGTTTTCGTCAACATCAATTTTTTCTGCTGCAGGAACTTTAGGAAGCCCCGGCATTGTCATAATATCACCGGTGAGTGCAACGATAAAACCTGCACCTGCAGAAATTTTAATATTTTTAACAGTAACCGTAAAGCCCTCAGGTGCACCCATTTTAGTAGCATCATCTGAAAAACTGTACTGTGTTTTTGCCATACATACAGGAAGATTGCCGAATCCCAGGTCGGTTAACTGCTGAATCTGCTTCTTTACTTTAGGTAAGAGTGAAACACCGTTACCGCCATAAATTCTTTTGATAATAGTATCAATCTTTTCTTCAATACTCATATCAAGGTCATAGCAGAATGAGAAATCATTTTCCTGTTCGCAAAGTCTTACAACTTCCTGAGCAAGTTCAACACCGCCGTTGCCGCCTTCAGCCCAGACGTTTGAAAGCACAACATTAACGCCCAGAGCCTTACATTTTTCAATAATAAGATTGATTTCAGCATCTGTATCGGTGGGGAATCTGTTGACTGCAACAACACTTGGTAATTTATATACATCTTTGATGTTAGAAACGTGACGAAGAAGGTTAGGTATGCCTTTTTCAAGTGCTTCAAGGTTTTCTGCACCAAGCTCGGTTTTTGCAACACCGCCGTGCATTTTAAGAGCTCTGACAGTTGCAACAATAACAACAGCTGATGGTTTAAGACCTGCATAACGGCACTTGATATCAAGGAATTTCTCAGCACCAAGGTCAGCACCGAAGCCTGCTTCTGTAACAGCATAGTCACCGAGCTTTAATGCTAATTTAGTGGCAGTTACTGAGTTACATCCGTGAGCAATATTTGCAAAAGGACCGCCGTGAACAAGAGCAGGTGTGCCTTCAAGGGTTTGAACAAGGTTTGGTTTGATAGCATCTTTAAGAAGTGCTGTCATAGCACCTGCGGCGTTAAGCTGACCTGCGGTAACAGGCTCTTCGTTATATGTGTAACCAACAATGATTCTTGAAAGTCTTTCTTTAAGGTCTGTGATTGAGTTAGAAAGGCAGAGAACAGCCATAATCTCAGATGCAACAGTGATGTCATATCCGTCTTCACGAGGTACACCGTTAATTCTGCCGCCGAGACCGTCAGTTACAAAACGTAACTGTCTGTCATTCATGTCAACGCAGCGCTTCCATATAATTCTTCTGGGATCAATATTTAACTTGTTACCCTGATAAATATGGTTATCAAGCATAGCTGCCAACAAATTGTTAGCTGCGCCGATAGCGTGGAAGTCACCTGTAAAATGAAGGTTGATATCTTCCATAGGAACAACCTGAGCATATCCGCCGCCTGCAGCACCGCCCTTAACACCAAAAACAGGGCCGAGAGATGGCTCGCGTAATGCAATAACAACATTTTTACCTATTTTTTTCAATCCGTCAGCAAGGCCGATAGATGTGGTGGTTTTGCCTTCACCGGCAGGGGTAGGGGTGATAGCGGTAACCAGGATAAGCTTACCGTCTTTCTTGTCACTTTCTTTTAAAATAGAAAGGTCTACCTTTGCTTTATATTTGCCATACTGTTCAAGATATTTATCATCAATACCTGCAGTTTCTGCAATTTTTATAATAGGTTGCATCTGAGCTGACTGAGCAATTTCAATATCTGTCATTTTGTATAAACTCCTTTGAAAAAGATTAAAGGGCAGATTTCTGCTATACGAAGAAATCTGCCCAGACGGTCGGCTGAATGGGCAAATGCCCGTAGATTCTCGCTCCACTGTGTAAATCACAACTATCCGTCAGTCACGAGAACAACAGAATAATATCATAATTTACCGATTAAATCAATAGCTTTAATCAAATTAAACTAATCTGAATGTTTTAACTTCATGAGGTTTAAGGCAGAATCTGAATTTTTTGTTTTCGCAAGGGATTTCATGCTCATCACATTCCATAAGATTACACTCAATAACCTTGCTGTAATCAAAGTCAAACTCAATCTCGGCAGTG
>JBGVPE010000077.1:0-16221 GCA_045126895.1 Acutalibacteraceae bacterium
TCATTACCCCGAGAGCATCTATGTGAAGCATAAAGGCATCCATAATTAAAATATCAGGGGCAGCTATTTTAAGCTTTGACAGCACCTGAACCCCATCTTTTTCAACGGTGGTAACATCATAACCGTAAGCGGATAATACTCTGACACATTTCTGCGAAAATTCGGTGTTTGTTTCTGCTAACATTATTCGTATTGCATTGTTCATATATAAATCCTCCTGTGAATTAAATTCACACTTATATTAACATCGAGTTTTACGTTTGTCAACAGATTTTCAGTAATTTTGTGAATTTTATTCACATTGTTGCAAATTGAGTAAGAAATAAAAAGAGCCGTGACGGAAAGCCACGACTCTTAAAACAACTTATAAAATTATTCAGAAATAACTTCTTTAAGCACAGAAATTGCTTTTTCAAGCTCATTCATAGGGATATTAAGTGCAGGAACAAGACGAACCTTATCTTTAGCTGTAAGAACAAGCACACCCTTTTCAAGACATTCTTTTAATATCTCTTTAGCGTCCCTTTTGGTTTTAATACCAATCATCAAGCCCATACCACTTAATGATTCAACACCTGAAGCATCTTTTAACTGTGAAATAATATATTCGCTTTTAGCTTTAACTTCATCAAGGAACTCTCTGTCAAGTCTTTCAATAATACTTAAAGCACCTGCTGCACAAACAGGATTACCGCCGAATGTAGAACCGTGGTCCCCTGCTTTGAGAATATCCTGAACCTTTTCACCAAGAACACAGGCACCGATAGGAAGACCTCCGCCAAGACCTTTTGCAGTTGTGAAAATATCAGGCATAATGCCGTAATTCATAAAAGAATACAACTCACCTGTTCTGCCGTTACCTGTCTGCACCTCATCAATAACAAGAAGCATATTGTTTTCATCACAAAGATTTCTTACGAATTCAACATACTCTTTATCAAGTGCCATCACTCCGCCTTCACCCTGAATGAGCTCCATCATAACAGCACAGCATTTATTTTCACTGATGAGCCTTTCAAGTTCACCCTTATCATTGGCATCTGCATATACAAAGCCAGGTGTAAACGGTCCGAAATCCTTATGAAAAACATCCTGACCGGTAGCAGTAAGGGTTGTAACTGTTCTGCCGTGGAAGCTGTTTTTTAAGGTTACAATTACCGGCTCTTCAATGCCCATAACGGAAAGGCCATATTTTCTTGCAGCTTTGATTGCACATTCATTTGCTTCTGCACCTGAATTGCCGAAGAAAACCTTTTTCATACCGGTTTTTTCACAAATTAAACGGGCAAGCTTTGCCTGTGGCTCTGTATAATAATAGTTTGAAACGTGCTGAACACAGTTAAGCTGATTGATAACAGCCTGATTCCACACATCATCAGCGATACCGAAAGATGTAACGGCAATACCACTGCCAAGGTCAATATATTCTTTACCGTCGAAATCAACAAGCACAGAGCCTTTGCCTTTTTGGAACGCAACATTGAGTCTGCCGTATGTATTTGCTATATATTCTTTATCCATGGAAAAAATATCCACAGTTTTCACTCCTTAGTCCGAGAAGAAGGTATACTTACTTCTAACTCCTCTTTTGTTTGTAAACATTGTACCGATACCTTCATCGGTAAGCATTTCTATAATAATTGAATGCTCTACTCTGCCGTCAATAATAAAGACTTTACCTACACCGTCTTTAAGTGCATCAACACAACACTCAACCTTTGGAATCATGCCGCCGCTGATAATACCTTCCTCAACCATTGCAGGAATTTCTTTTACATCAACTGCAGGGATAAGAGAATCAGGGTCATCTTTGTCGCGAAGAAGTCCGGGAATATCTGACATTGAAATAAGCGTTTCTGCGTTAAGTGCCGCAGCAATTTTAGCTGCTGCAGTATCAGCATTAACGTTATATGTATTGCATTCATTGTCACAGCCCACAGTTGAAATAACAGGGATATAACCTCTGTCAAGTACATCGTGGATAGGCTGAGGGTCGATATATTTGATATCGCCCACATAACCCAGGTCTTTGTCTTTACAGGTAGCCTGTATCATTTTGCCGTCAATACCGCTAAGACCGATAGCATTACCGCCTGCCTGATTGATAAGAGCAACAAGGTCTTTATTAACCTTACCTGCAAGTACCATCTGAACAATATCAATTGTTTCTTCATCAGTTACACGCAAACCGTTGATAAATTCACTTTTTTTACCGACTCTTGTAAGCATTGATGAAATTTCAGGTCCGCCGCCGTGAACAAGTACAACCTTCACACCTACAAGATTGAGAAGCACCATATCACGCATAACAGCCTGTTTGAGTGTTTCGTTAATCATAGCGTTGCCGCCATACTTGATAACACAGACCTTGCCTGTATATTTTTTGATATATGGGAGCGCCTGAACAAGCACCTGCGCCCTGTCTGAATTTGTAATATTTTTATCCATCATGTTCTGTAGTCTCCGTTAATTTTAACGTAATCATAAGTAAGGTCGCAACCTCTTGCAACAGCAAAATCTTCACCGTCATTTAAAGAAACCAAAACCTGAATTTCATCCTTGAGAAGAATCTCTTTTGCAATTTCTTCGCTGAAATCAATACCCATACCGTTATGGCAAACAGGAATTTCTCCTGCTTCCGAGCTGAATGAAACATCTATTTTATTTATATCAACATCAGCACCGCTGTAACCGATTGCACAAAGTATGCGGCCCCAGTTGGCATCAGCGCCGAACATAGCAGCTTTAACAAGGCTTGAGCAAACAATGCTCTTTGCAACTACTCTTGCAGTAGCTTTGTCTTTTGCGCCTGAAACTTTACATTCAAGAAGCTTTGTTGCGCCTTCACCGTCTTTTGCAATCTCACGGCAAAGATATGAATTAACAGCAGCTAATGCAGCTTTGAAGCTTTCGAACTCTTTACCGTCTGCTGTGATTTCACTGTTACCTGCCATACCGTTTGCAAGGACGCAGACCATATCGTTAGTTGAAGTATCACCGTCAACACTTACCATATTGAATGTATCTGCAACATCGCCTTTAAGTGCTTTTTCAAGCATCTGTGAAGAAATTGCAGTGTCTGTTGTGATAAAAACAAGCATAGTTGCAAGATTAGGATGAATCATACCCGATCCTTTTGCAATACCGCCGATGTGGCATTCTTTGCCATCAATGTCAAATTTATATGAAACCTCTTTAAGAACTGTATCGGTTGTCATAATAGCATTTGCTGCATCTGCACTACCATCATAACAAAGTGAATCAACAAGCTCTTTCATACCATTTTTTATAGGTGTGATATCAAGAGGCTGACCGATAACACCTGTTGATGCAACTACAACATCATCGGCACTGATACCTGTACTCTCTTCAACGAGGTTACACATCTGACGTGCAATTTCAACACCGTTTGAATTACATGTGTTTGCATTACCTGAATTGCAGATAACTGCTTTTGCTTTGCCGTTTGCAATATTATCTTTAGTTACATAAATAGGTGCACCTTTAACAAGGTTAGATGTATATACTGCTGCGGCGTTTGCCTGAACATCACTTACGATAAGAGCAAGGTCTTTTTTAGTTTTGTTTTTGCGGATTCCGCAATGAACACCTGATGCTTTAAAACCCTTTGCGGCACAAACGCCGCCTTTTATCAATTCCATAAATATCCCTTTCAAATCAAAGCTCAAGGCCTGTTGTTTCATCAAGGCCGAGCATAATATTCATACACTGCAAAGCTGCACCTGAAGCACCTTTGCCTAAGTTATCATAAACCGCTGTGAGAATGATTCTTTCACTGTTACCTCTGACAGCGAGTTCCATACAATCTTTACCGCCTAACTGAACTGCACTGACAAACTCATTATCACCGATATAACCAGCTGATTTAACCAATGCTGAAGAATTGTAGTAGCGATTATAAATCTCTGCAATATCCTCAGGAGTTGCTTCTTTTTCAAACAAAGACGGAAATAAAGGCACAGTAACCTCCATACCGCTGTAAAAAGGAGCAACTATGGGGCTGAAAACAGGAGCTTTGCCGATACCTGTAACTGCCTGCATCTCTTTGAGATGCTTATGTGACTGTGCAGTTGCATACTGACGGGGAGCTGTTAAAAGCTCGGGCATCTCTGCACTTTCGTAATCAGCAATCATCTTTTTACCACCACCGCTGTAACCTGTGATTGAAAAGCAGCTCAGCGGATAGTCAGGTGAAATTATCCCCTCTTTAACAAGAGGATAAACCAAAGCAATAAATCCGCTGGCATGGCAACCCGGCACAGCAACACGCTTACCTTTTTTTATGTTTTCACGGTGCTGCGGTGAAAGCTCGGCAAATCCGTAACTCCAATCAGATGCTGTTCTGTGTGCTGTGGAGGTGTCAATAATCCTTACATTCTGATTTTCTGCAAAAGAAACAGATTCTCTTGCCGCATCATCAGGTAAACATAAAAAAGTAATGTCAGAAGAATTTATCATCTTTTTTCTGGCATCAGGATTTTTTCTGTCTTCTTCACTCAATGTAAGAAGCTCTATATCTTCTCTTTCGGAAAGCCTGTCATATATCCTTAAGCCTGTTGTTCCGGCCTTTCCGTCAATAAATACCTTATACAAAGAAATACCTCCACAAATAAACTATCCAAAGTATTATACATCTTTTTACAAAAATGTCAAGTCCTTTAAAGTATAATTATTCATTTTTATTGTATATTCTGTTGATTTTATGCATTATTTTGTATATTTTTAATTTAAAATATAAATTTGCCAATTAAGATACGCTGCAAAGCAAACCCACAACAAATATGGGAGCTGAAACAAGGCTGCTTTTTTGTTTATCCGACAAAAAGCAACTATCATCCCGATTATCATAATAATCAGAGCAATTATGACAAAAAATGCTCCCAGGTAGTTCTGCAGAGTAAAAAATATAAATGTCCATAAGAAATTAAGAAAAAGCTGAGCTGCATAAAAAGAGTAAGCTATTCCTTTATTTTGCTTATCACTGTTATGAATCAGATAAAATGAAAATCCCATCAAAGCATACAGTATTGTCCACACAATTGAAAACACAACGGATGGTGGTGTTAATGACGGTTTTGCAATTTCACTAAAACTCTGAATACCGTCAAAATTTATCAGAGTAGCTAATCCTCCCACTGCTAACGGAATCAACAGGCTTATAAACAATTGCTTTTTATTAATGTTTGTAATTAACATCAAATCACTCCTAAATATTAGTTCATTATTATTGTATTAATTCAAACAGGAATTATAATCAGAATTTAATTGACGGCAGTTTTATTTGATGATATACTTACATATTGAGGATTGATGTTATGGACAGAGAATTATCAAAATTTCAGGTAGCACAAAGAAGTGTTTTAAAAAAATACAGAAAAGAAATATGGAACCCTTTTGTCGGCGGAGTAAAAAAATACGAGCTTATACTCCCCCACGATAAGATTGCAGTATGTATTTCAGGCGGTAAGGATTCTATGCTTATGGCGTTGCTTATGAAGCAGCTTCATAAGATTAGTGAAATTCCCTTTGAGGTTGAGTATATTGTTATGGACCCGGGCTATGCACCTGAAAACCGCAAAAGAATTGAAGAAAATGCAAAAACACTTGAAATACCTATTAAAGTGTTTGAAACGGATATTTTTGGTGTTGTTGACAATATTGAAAAAAATCCCTGTTATCTGTGTGCAAGAATGCGCAGAGGCCATTTATACGCTCAGGCAAAAAAATTAGGCTGCAACAAAATTGCTTTGGGTCATCATCTTAACGATGTTATTGAAACAACAGTTATGGGCATGTTTTACGGCGCTCAGCTTCAGGGAATGATGCCAAAGCTTCACAGCACTAACTTTGAAGGTATGGAGCTTATAAGACCCCTTTACAGAGTTAATGAAAAAGACATTATCGCGTGGGCAAACTACAATTCATTAGAGTTTATTCAGTGCGCCTGTAAATTCACAAAAGATGACTATAATGCTCACGAAAGCCTTTCTAAAAGAAAAGAAATCAAAGCTCTTATAGCTGAGCTTAAAAAGATTAACCCTAATATTGAAAAAAACATATTTAACAGTATTCACACAGCTAATTTTGATACTCTCCCCGGCTACAAAATGTTTGGCCAGGAGCATACATTTTTAGATTATTATTACGGTGATAAAAATGAATGAACAATTTGAGCGTACAAGGATTCTCCTTGGCGACAAAGCTATGGAAAAACTGAAAAATTCACGGATTGCCGTATTCGGAATCGGCGGTGTAGGCGGTCATCTTGCCGAAGCGCTTGTAAGAAGCGGAATCGGTGAAATTGACCTTATAGACGATGATGATGTGAGCATCTCTAATATTAACCGTCAGGCTGTTGCAACACTCTCAACTGTTGGTCAGAGCAAGGTTGAGGCTGCGAAAAAAAAGTTTCTTGATATAAACGAAAGCTGCAAAATAAATATTCACAAAACATTCTTTACACCTGAAACATCTGACAGCTTTGATTTTTCACAATATGATTATGTTGCTGACGCTATTGACACCGTATCCGGCAAAATCGAGATAATTGTCAAATGTGAAAATTCAGGTACACCGGTTATATCATCAATGGGTGCAGGCAACAAGCTTGACCCGACAAGATTTGAGGTTGCCGATATTTACAAAACCGAAACCTGTCCGCTTGCAAGAGTTATGCGCAGAGAATTAAAAAAGCGTAACATAAAAAAGCTTAAGGTAGTTTATTCTAAAGAACCTGCGATTGTACCTGATGTAACAGCAGAAGAAAATCAGACTCATCCGAAAAGGCAGACCCCGGGCAGTGTGGCTTTTGTACCCAGTGTAGTCGGCTTGATTATGGCCGGTGAAATCATAAAGGATTTAACAAAGGAGTATAGAAATGAATAAGATTTTTGAATTTACAGACAAAATAATAGACAAGCTTATTAAGAACGAGAAATTAAATACCCTTCTTAAAAAGATTGTCAGCAGAGAAATGTTTGATTATTTGCTTTTCGGTGTATTAACAACAGTAGTTAATCTTGTAGTTTTTGCATTATGTGAAAAAATATTGGGAGCAAAGCTTTCTTTGGTTTCAAATGTAATCGCATGGGTCGCAGCGGTTTTATTTGCTTTTGTAACAAACAAGTTCATTGTTTTTCGCAGTAAAAGTATGGAATCAAAAACTCTTTTAAAAGAGTTCGCTGCTTTCACCGGTGCCAGAGTATTATCACTCGGCATTGAAGAACTGGGACTTATTATAGGCCAGTTCGTTTTCCACGCAGATGAGAAAGTTTTTGATGTTTTCTCGATCGAAATCAGCGGAATGATGATGACAAAAGTTTTACTTGCAGTTATTGTTGTTATTATCAACTACGTTTTCAGCAAATTATTTATATTTAAAGATAAAAAATAAAATCAAGCTAAAAACTAAGGCACACTTCACAATGAAGTGTGCCTTAAAATTTTATTTATGCAACTGCAGGAGCAGCTTCGGGTGCAGCCTCAGGCGGCTGAGCCTCCATAATCATTTCAACAAGCTCTGTTACATAACGAACTATGGTTTCAAAAAATGACTGAGCAAAAGCTAAAACAATTTCTGTAAGAGCACCCTGTGCAATAGGGTTATCGCGGATATCTTCTTCCTGCTCAGTTGACTCAACTGATGTTGTCGGCTCCTGAGCAAAAGCTGTAGGTACAACACAGAATAAAAGGCATGAAACAAGAAGAAGTGCTAACATTCTTTTTAAAGTTTTCATATCAAAAATCCTTTCAAATAAATTACTTGATTATTTTAGCACAATTTTTAAATTTTGTCACTACTATTTTGGAAAAATTATAAATTACTATTGAGAATAAAATTTCTTTGTGATATCATATGACAGTAAAAATGTAAAAAGTTGGATAATTATATGAAAATTCTACAAAAAGGCTTTAATTTTTCACAAGACGGGCCCGGCAACCGACTGGTTTACCATCTGCAAAGCTGTAACTTCAGATGTAAGTGGTGTTCGAACCCCGAAAGTATAAAAACTGACTATGAAAAATGCAAGAATTACACCGTTGACCAGATTGCAGATGAAGTGATAAGAAGCAGAATGATGTTTTTTGACGGCGGCGGAGTAACATTCACAGGCGGTGAACCCACAATGCAGTTCAAAGAGCTTTCTGAGGTTTTAAAAATGCTTAAAGAATCAGACATTCACACTGCTATTGAAACCAACGGTTCACATCCTAAACTGCTTGAAATAAGTGATTATATTGATTATCTCATTATGGATATCAAGCAGCCTGATGACGAGATTCATAAAAAATACACCGGTCACTCAAACAGTATTACACTTAAAAATCTTGAAGCTTTGTGCAAATCAGGCAGACAGTTACATTTAAGAATCCCTCTGATTAATAAGGTAAACTCTGATGCCCTAAAATTTGTTGAACTATTTAAAAATCTTGATACAAGTAATATTGTTGTTGAAATTTTGCCATACCACGAATACGGCAAATGCAAATGGGTTGAAGATTATGAAATCAAAGACGGTTTTGTAAGTAAAGAGCAAATCGAGAATTTCAAACAAGCTCTTATTTCAACAGGGATTAAATTGATTACTACATAAAGGAGTGTTGAATTATGATATATAACATTTATTCACCTGAAAAATTAACATCAATGGCAAAGGATCTTTTTAAACACGAAAGGTCAAAAATGCGCCTTGACGGTTGGTTTATTGCTAAAGAGAAAGAAATCGAAATCTACGACAGCTTTAAGGGTATGAGCGAAGAAATCAAAAAAGCTAATATCCTTAAAGAAATTATCAAAGATATACCTCTTGATATCAACGAAAATCAGATTTTTGCAGGTACACAGGATGACGCTTTTGCAAGAAGCTATGCCCTTATCAACCCTTCATTCAAGGTTGAAGAATTTTGCGGCTACTGCGACCCTACTGCTGTTTTTGGCGATATTGAACCAAATGACGAATTCACCGAAGAGAGAATCAACTCTGCGAGAGAAAAATTCGGTAAAGGTGAATATGCAGTTAAATTGAGTGAGGTTTATTCTGAATGTGAAAGCTACACAAAAGAAGTTATATTCTTTATAGAGCAGGTTACAGGCCATCTTATACCTGATTTCAGATATGCTCTTCGTCACGGCGTCAAGCAGATGATTGACGAAATGAAAGGCAAAGACGGTGACGGTTATACTGCATTCACTATTGCACTTGAATCTGTTTGCTTACTCGCTCAGAGATATGAAAAACTTGCAAGAGAAAAAGCAGAAATCTCTGAAGGTGAAGCGAAAAAACAGTTTGTTTTAATGGCTGATACATTAAAGAAAGTGCCTTATTCCCCTGCTGAAAATATGTATGAAGCAATTCAGTCTTTTATCTTATTATGGCAGGTTATGTGCCTTGAGCAGACACCTAACCCCTTTGCATTTTCAGTAGGTAATGCTGACAGAATTTTTGAGCCTTACAGAAACGGTCTTAACCGTGATGAAGCTGCTGCATTGTTAAAACATCTCCTCGTATTTTACAATGTTGCTGACAGAAGCTGGGCAATTTCGCAGAATCTTATCGTCAGCGGTCGCGACCTTTGCGGTAACGATCTTACAAACGAAACAACATACGCTTTGCTTGATGCTTATTATGATATGAATTTGCCTCAGCCGATTTTATCTGTGAAGCTTCACAAAAACACACCTGCAAAGCTTTATGAAGAAATGGGTAGATTCTTCTTCTCACCCGGTGTACTCACTCCATCCCTTTTTAATGATGATGCTTTATTTGAAACACTCAAAATGAACGGCATTGATGAAAATGACCTTTGCGATATTTCTATTGCAGGCTGTCAGGAACCGTTGATTATGGGCAAAGATAACGGCAATACAACTAACAGTTGGCTTAACTTACCTAAAATTCTTGAAATGACACTTACAGGCGGCATTTCAACAATCACAGGTGAAAAATTAGCTGATGTAAAAAAGGCTGACCTTAAAAATATCCGTGAAGAGTTTTACAAAAACCTTCAGTTTTTCTGTGATGAAATGGCAAAAGCTGCCAACGGTGCTTCTGTTGCTCTTTCTACACAGAGAGTGCCTTTCCTCTCATGCTTTATGGGCGGTAAAGATAACGGCATTGACATGCGTGACACAAAACGACAGGGCTCAAAATACAACGGCAGCGGATGTCTTATTCACGGTGTAACCGTTGTTGCCGACAGCTTCAGCGCAATCGACAAGCTTTTAAATGAAAGACCTGAAGACGCCGATAAGCTTGTTGACGCTTTAATCAACAATTTTGAAGGTTATGAAGACTTACATAAATTCCTTCTCAGTGCTGATAAATTCGGCAATAACATTGAAAATGTTGACAGTGAAGCTGCAGAAATTGCATCAAAGGTAGCTGATATTGTTGCAGGTGAAAAGAATTATCTCGGCAATTCATTCAGACCTGACTTCTCAAGCCCGTCAACCCATCTTCTTTACGGCTATTGGGTCGGTGCTACACCTGACGGCAGAAGCTCAAGAGATATGCTCGGCTACGGTGTTGACCCACTTTACGGCAGTGCTGAAAACGGTCTTGGTTTCCGTATGCTTTCAAATATGAAATTACCTTTCCATAAAATGAACGGCGGTTATGCTTCACATCTTGGCGTTGACCCTAAGTATTTCACAAGTGATTCTTTTGAAGGCAAAGGTCTTGAATTCAGAGATAAAATTGTAAATCCGCTTTTCTTCAACCCACTTAACGAAGGTGTATCACCATTTTATCTTTATGTTAATGTTACAACAGCTGAAATTCTCAGAAAAGTGCTTGCTAACCCTGCAAAATATGCACCCAGCGGTGTATACATCATGAGAATACACGGCACATTTGTAAACTTCCTTGACCTTTCCCCTGCAATTCAGCAGGATATTATAACAAGACTCGACCCGGGCTCTGCAAATTTGTCATAAGGTGATAATATGAACTCAATAGGAATTGATATAGGCACAACAAGTATATGCGGAATTTGTGTAGATTCTGAAACCGGAAAAATCCTTAAATCAATTACACTAAGCAACGATTCTTTTATAAAAACTGATAAAGATTTCGAAAGAATCCAGGACTGTGAAGTAATCATAAAAAAGGTTTTTTCTTTAGTTGAAAAGCTTTGTGATGATGATACTGTTTCTATCGGTTTTTCTAATCAGATGCACGGTATTCTGTATACTGATAAAAATTGCAATCCACTCTCACCTCTCTATATCTGGCAGGATTCAAGAGGTTCACTTGAATACAAAAACGGCAAAAGCTATGCTGAAACCATCGGTGCATTTTCAGGCTACGGACTTGCAACAGACTTTTATAACAGGGTCAACTCACTTGTACCTGAAAACACAGCATATTGCATGAGCATCGGTGATTTAGCTGTTTTAAAGCTTTGTAACAAAAACAAACCTGTTATGCACATAACTAACGCAGCTGCATTCGGTTGTTTTGATATTAAAGAAAACAAATTTACAATTGATTTACCCTATTTGCCTGAAATTGCAACAGATTTTAAGGTAGTAGGCACATATAACAGCATACCCGTTACTGTTTCAGTCGGTGATAATCAGGCAAGTTTTATCGGCTCTGTTAAAGACAATGACACTGCTTTGGTTAATGTAGGCACAGGCTCTCAGGTTTCTGTTATATGTGACAGTGCCGATGTAGGTGATACCCTTGAAGCACGACCTTTTGACGGTAAAAAATATCTTGCAGCGGGCTGTGCTTTATGCGGAGGAAGAGCTTTTGCAATGGTAGAGAGATTCATAGCCCGTGCTGCCGAAATTGCAACCGGTCATAAGCCTGATAATGTTTATGCACAGATTGACAAGCTTCTTGCTGAAAAGACACAGACAACTATGATAGCTGACAGCAGATTCTGCGGCACAAGGAAAGACCCTGATATCAAAGGCTCATATTACAATATTGATGAAAACAATTTCACACCTGATGATATGATTGTTTCAACTCTTAACGCTATGACCAAAGAGCTTTATGATATGTATGTGTCATCAGGTAAAAAATGCAGCAGTCTTGTATGCTCAGGCAACGGAATGAGAAAAAATGCTGCTTTGAGAAAAATAACTGCTGATATGTTTAACAGTAAAATTCAGATACCGGCATATAAAGAAGAGGCTGCTTACGGTGCAGCACTTACATCAATGGCGGGTGCCAATATTTACGGCTCACTTGATGACGCAAGAAAGCTTATAACATATGAAGGAGAAAAGTGATGTTTTACGAAAAACCTATATTTTTTGAAAAAAACAGAGTTTTCAGAGTATATAAAGGCGGTAAGCTTTTTGCCGACTTTTTTGGCGATGATTCCACTGACGGTAACTATCCTGAAGAATGGGTTGTTTCAGCTGTTCACGCTCTTAACGAAGGCAGCACTGATGAATATGAAGGTATTTCAAAAATCAAAGATACTGATTTATACTTGAGTGATGCTCTTAAAGAATACAAAAAAGAGCTTATCGGGGATATGGATGATATCGGTATTCTTACAAAAATTCTTGACAGTGCTATCAGGTTACCTGTTCAGGCTCACCCTGACAAAGCCTTTTCAAAGAAACATTTTAATTCAGGCTACGGCAAAGAAGAGAGCTGGATAATTTTAGCCACAAGACCTGATGCTAAAATCTTTTACGGCTTCAAAAAAGGTGTAACTTCAGAGCAGTTTGAAAAAGCTATTGAAGAAAGTGAAAACAGCACTACAGTTATGGAAGAACTGCTTGAATCCTTCCCTGTTAAAGCAGGTGATGTAATTTATATTCCTGCAAAAATGGTTCACGCAATCGGTGCAGGCTGTTTATTATTAGAGGTTCAGGAACCAACAGATTTCACCATTCAACCTGAGCGTTGGTGTGGTGATTACAGACTTTCAGATAACGAAATGTATCTTGGTCTTGACAAAAAGACGGCTCTCGACTGCTTTGATATGGACAAAACCTACCCTGCCCCATTGACACCTGTTGTTGTCAGTGAAAGTGCAGATGCAAAGTATGAGTCAATTATTGATGAAAGAATGACAAAAAGCTTTAATGTTAAAAGAGCTACTCTTTCAGGCGGTGAATTCACACTTAATAAGGGTGCTGCAATTTATGTTGTAACTGAAGGCAACGGTGAAATCGTTGCTGACGGATATAATAGAGCTGTTAAAAAAGGTGATTATTTCTTTATGCCTGTTGCCGCAACAGGTAAATTCACCGTTAAAGGTAACCTCAAAATAGTTGAATGTTACAGATAAGGAGTGAATAAATATGTCTACTCTCAACCCCAGAGTATTAGAAAATCAGATTAAGCAAATCAAACCATACATCACAACAGACAGGCTTGTTATTGATGAATGGGTTACTTATACAGGTGTTCACGAAAGCCCTAACAACATCGTCCTTGACGGTGAGCCGTCAACAACAATGAAACTTGGTGACCGTTGGAAAATCGGCTACCATGACACAAGATATTTTGAAGCAAGTGTTACCGTACCTGACTGCCTTGCAGGTAAAAAGGTTTATCTTGATATTGATTTCGGCGGTGAAGCTATTGTAAGAATCAACGGTGAAATTGTTGGTGCAGTAAGTTCAAGAGCTAACTCAGGCTGGGTCGGCCGTTCAGAAATTCTTTTTAAAGAGAAATTCAAAGGCGGTGAAAAGCTTGATATTCAGATTGAAGGTACTGTTGACACCGCAGCTTTCTGCGCTTTTAATGTTTATGAAGGCAAAGAATATATGGAATATCAGATGGTTAAATCAGAGCTTATTGCCGTTGACGAGGCAACAGAAAGCTATTGGTTTGACATCACAACAGCTCATCAGGCATATCAGTATTGCGATGATGAGTATATAAAGCCAAGACTTTTTATTGCAATAGACGAATCGGTTCACCGGCTTGATTTTGATTTAGGTCAGGAAGCATTTATCAAAAGTGTCCCTGATGCAATTGCTAAGCTTTGGGAATTGATTGATAAAATTGAATACTCTACCCCGGGTGAAGTTCTTGTTGGCGGTCATAGCCATCTTGACGTTGCATGGCTCTGGACTGTCAGAGAAATCACAAGAAAAACTGCAAGAACATTTGCAAACAACCTTGCATTAATGGATAATTACCCTGATTTTAAATTCACTCAGAGCCAGGCTGTGCTTTATGATTTTATGAAAAAGCACTACCCTGATATCTATGAGCGTGTTAAAGAGAAAATCAAAAACGGTCAGTGGGAAATTGTTGGTAACGCCTGGGTTGAGGCTGATACTAATATTGCAAGCGGCGAAGCGCTTATCCGTCAGCTTCTTTACGGCAGAGAGTTTTTTAAAACAGAATTCGGTGTGGATTCAAATGTTTATTGGCTGCCTGACTGTTTCGGTTTCACCTGGGCTTTGCCACAGATTATCAAGCGTTCAGGTATGAAATATTTCCTTACATCAAAGCTGCAGTATAACGATACAAACGAATTCCCGTTGAGCGTTTTCCGTTGGAAAGCTCACAGCGGTGATGAAGTTCTTGCATATATGCAAAAGGTTCACTATCAGGGCGATTATGACCCTGATTATATCCGCAAAACAAGAAGCACCAACAGGCAGAACAATATTGTTGATACATCCTTCGGTATGTTCGGCTACGGTGACGGCGGCGGCGGATGCACATATCAGATGCTTGAGCAAGGCAAACGAATTGAGAAATTGCCGGGTCTGCCAAAATCACGTAATGCACATGTTGCTGAATTCTTTGACAAGGTTGAAAAAGTTGCCGACAAACTTCCTGTATGGGACGGTGAAATGTATTATGAAAATCACCGTGGTACTTTCACAAGCCAGGCTTTTGTTAAGAAAAACAACCGTCAGGGTGAATACCTTATGCGCGAGGTTGAATTGCTGACAGTGCTTTCAGGCAACAAATATGACAAAGAAGAGATTGAAAGACTCTGGAAGCTTCTCTTGATTAACCAGTTCCACGATATTCTCCCGGGCACATCAATACACGAAGTTTTTGAAGTCTGCCGTGAAGAATACAAAGAGATGCATGAGGGCGGTAACAAGATTATTGCCGATGCAAAAGCTACACTTGAAAGCAAAATCAATCCTGCAGCAGATTCAATTATCGTATGGAATATGCTCACGTGGAATGTTGACGGCATCGTTAAAACCGAAATTCCTTTTAAAGCATGTGGTGTAACAGACAAAAACGGTGAGTCACTCCCCTGCATTGTTACAGAAAATGAGGGCAGATATACTATAGAGTTCATCGCAAAAGATGTACCTGCCTTGGGCTACGGCATCTACGCCCTCAGCCAAAGAGAAGAAAAGTTTGATTGTGTTAAAGCTACAACTTCAGTTATTGAGAACGAATATTTAAGAATTGAGCTTGACGAAAACGGTCTTCTCGATAAAGTTTATGACAAAGATAACGACAGACAGATTCTCACCGACAAGGGCAATCTTATGACAATCTCTATGGATAAGCCTATTGTTGAGAGCGCGTGGAATTTGGAATTCGACTACCAGATGAAACAATGGGAGCTTATCAAAGCTGACAGTATTGAGGTAATCGAATCATCCCCTCTTCGCGGTGTTGTAAGAGTAGTAAGAAGCTTTAACAAATCAACTATAACTCAGGATATCATTCTTGAAAAAGGTAAAAGAACTGTTGATTTTGACACAACAGTTGATTGGTGGGAAAAAGAGAAGGTGCTTAAAGCTGCATTCCCTGTTGATATCAGAAGCAGAAATGCAAGCTGTGAAATTGCTCACGGTGCAGCTGAGTATCCGACTCACTACAATACAAGTTATGACCAGGCTAAGTTTGAATTCTGCGCTCACAAATGGGCTGACCTTTCAGAAGGCGGCTACGGCGTAAGTATTCTTAACGATTGCAAATACGGATATAATGTTCATGACAACATTATGAAAATTACTCTTATGAGAGCGCCTAACAACCCTGACGCTACGGGTGATGAAGGTATCAGCACATTCCGTTATTCTCTCTACCCTCATGAAAATGCATGGAGAGACGCTAACACCGTTAAGCTTGGTTTTAATGAAAACATCCGCTTAAAATCAAACTTCATCAAAGGTAACGGTGGCAAAGACACAGGCCATTCATTCGGTAAAATCAGCGGTGATAATGTCATTCTTGATGCAGTTAAAAAGGCTCAGGACGGTAACGGAATTATCGTCAGAGTTTATGAAGCTGA
>JBGVPE010000078.1:0-32280 GCA_045126895.1 Acutalibacteraceae bacterium
GGGAGCTGACCGCGTCCTTAAACGCAGCCAGCTCCTCTTCATTGATTTCATCACCGGAGATATATCCGCAGCTGTACCAATAATCACTATCAACAGTAGCAATATATTCATCGTCAATGCTTATATGTATTTTATTGAATCTACCTTCTTTGGCTTGAATAATCATTCGTCATCATTCACACTTATATCTAATTTAACCCCTGTTTTTGGAGGTGCAGGTACAGGAGCGCTTACAGGCATCTCTTTGGCTTTGATTTTCGGAGCAGCCTTGAGTTTAGCAAGTCTGTCCATATTCTCTCTCACTTTAGCCTCGATTTCATTGGCAAGGTCTTCATTCTCTCTGATGAGATTTTTCACATTGTCTCTGCCCTGACCTAAACGTTCACCATTATAAGAGAACCATGCGCCGCTTTTCTGCACAATATCAAGTGCTACTGCAAGGTCAAGGATTTCACCCTCTTTTGAAATACCTCTGCCGTACATAATATCAAACTCTGCCTCTTTAAAAGGCGGTGCAACTTTATTTTTAACAATTTTAGCTCTTGTTCTGCTGCCGATAAACTCATTACCGGGTCCTTTGATTTGCTCAATTCTGCGAACATCAATACGGATTGAAGCGTAGAATTTAAGCGCACGGCCACCTGTTGTTGTTTCAGGATTACCGAACATAACGCCGATTTTTTCACGGAGCTGATTGATAAATATAATAATTGTATTAGATTTTGAGCATGCACCTGCTAATTTACGAAGTGCCTGTGACATCAATCTTGCGTGAGCGCCCATATGTGAGTCACCCATTTCGCCTTCAATTTCAGCTCTGGGAACAAGGGCAGCAACAGAGTCAATAACCATAATATCAATTGCACCTGAGCGTACAAGTGCTTCAGCAATTTCAAGAGCCTGCTCACCGTTATCAGGCTGTGATACAAGAAGTGAATCAACATCAACACCGAGATTTGCTGCATAAACAGGGTCAAGAGCGTGTTCAGCGTCAATAAATGCAGCCTCACCGCCTGCTTTCTGTGCCTGAGCAACAGCATGAAGTGCAAGGGTTGTTTTACCCGATGACTCAGGGCCGTAAATCTCTATAACTCGGCCTTTCGGAAGACCGCCTATGCCGGTTGCAATATCAAGTGAAAGTGAGCCTGTTGAAATAGCTTCAACGCTTAAGCCTTTATCTTCACCAAGGCGCATAACCGTACCTTTGCCAAACTGCTTTTCTAACTGTTTGATTGCGGTGTCAAGTGCCTGTTGTTTATCTGCCATTTTATATTCCTCCATTTGCCGTACATTTGTTCGTTTGTGCTATTATACAATACCATTTTGAGAAATGCAATAGATAAATTAAAAATTTTTTTGAAAAAAAGAAGAAAAATATTTGATAAAGGTCTTGATTTTATTGAAATTTTCTGTTAAAATATCGTCTGTTGTTTAGTATTTGTGAATTTCAAAGGAGGTGCCTCAAATGGCAAAATGCGAATTCTGTGATAAATCAGTATCTTTCGGTATCAAAGTATCACACTCACACAGACGTTCTAACAGAACTTGGAAACCAAACGTTAAGCGTGTAAAAGCAATCGTTGATGGTTCACCACGCAGAGTATATGCTTGCACAAGATGCTTACGTTCCGGCAAGGTGACTCGTGCCGTTTGATTCTTTTGATCAAGATAATGTGAGGCTGTCCTTTCGGGCAGTCTCTTTGTCTTTTAAGGAGGTTTACTTATGAAAAGCAAATTAAGATTTTTAAGAAGATACATTGTTTTTTATATTATCTGGCCTGTAGCTTTCAGATTAGGTTGCATTTTACCTGTCAAAAAAAATCAGGCTGTTTTTGCCTATAACCATCATTATTCCTCCCTGCCGGACAATATGGTAGAACTTAAAAAAATATATGAAAAAGCGGGTTGGCACTGCATTGAATACGGTAACGAAACCAGTGCTATACAGCGTCTTCTCGGTGATATCCGCTTTCAATTTATATATGCAAGAAGTGCTGTGATTTTTATAACAGACAACTTTGACCCTCTTTATGCCTGTAACCCGAGAAAAGGAACAAGGGTTGTTCAGTTATGGCATGCATGCGGTGCTTTTAAAAAGTGGGGCTACTCTACCCTGGACTCTGATTGGGGCGGAGAAAGACGTATGTGGGAAATATTCCCGAGATACAACACTCTTACAGATGTTTTTGTTTCATCTGAATACATCATCCCCTGCTATGCCGAAGCCTTTAATTGCAAAGAAGATATTATCAAGCCTTTAGGTGTACCGAGAACTGATGTTTTCTTTGATAAAGAATTTGTAAGCTCTGGCCGTCAGAGGCTTGTCGAAGCAATACCTGAAATCGGTAACAAAAAAATCATTCTGTACGCACCTACTTTCAGAGGTAACAATCCTTCTGACGCAAGAAATGACGATGTGATTGATTTCGGCAAATTCAGAAAAGCAATGGGCGATGAATATGTACTCGTTTTAAAATACCATCCGTTCACAAAAGGTGAAGATACATTCACCGCCGAAAAGAAGGAACTTTACGGTGACGCTATATTCCTTTGCCCTAAAGAAATCGGCATTGATACAGCTATGTGTGCTG
This sequence comes from Acutalibacteraceae bacterium, assembly GCA_045126895.1. Taxonomy (GTDB): domain Bacteria; phylum Bacillota; class Clostridia; order Oscillospirales; family Acutalibacteraceae; genus CAG-488. Next base: position 2,592 of record JBGVPE010000078.1, read on the forward strand.
CAGATATTCTTATATCTGACTATTCTTCGTTGGTATTTGAATATTCTCTGCTTGACAGACCAATGATATTCTTAGCATATGACCTTGAAGAATACGACAGTACCAGAAGTTACTATTATGATTACAGAAGCTTTGTACCGGGTCCGATTGCAAGAAATGATGACCAGGTTATTGATTTTATTTTAAACGGAACCGATATGAGCAAAGTAAAAGATTTCAGAGAGAAATTTATGTCTGCATGTGACGGTAACAGCACCAAGCGTATTGCAGAATACACAATGCAATTATCTAAAAAATAATATAGGTGTAATTTTATGAAAATCAAAACAAAAAGACTCAGTTACGACGAGGTCCTTAAGCTTGATATAAAGCAAAGGAAAAAGCCCGTCAAGCCTAATATTCTTTTCAGAACTTTATTAAAGGCAATCTCTGTCCCTGACCTTATTTCCACAAAATTCACTTGCAAAAAAACAGGAATGGAAAAATTAGGCAAAAACGAGCCTTGCCTGATTCTTATGAATCATTCATGCTTTCTCGACTTAAAAATTGCTTTTTCACTGCTTTACCCCAGGCCTTTCAATATCGTGTGCACATCTGACGGTTTTGTGGGTAAAGAATGGCTTATGAGAAGTATCGGTTGTATCCCTACACAAAAATTTGTAACAGATCTGCCTCTTGTACGCGATATGTTTTATACAATAAAAACATTGAAAAGCTCTATTCTTATGTATCCTGAGGCAAGCTATTCTTTTGACGGTACAGCCACTACCCTTCCTGATTCGTTAGGCGAATGTGTTAAGTCTCTTAAAGTTCCCCTTGTTATTATCAGGACCTACGGTGCATTTGCCCGTGACCCTTTATATAATAACCTTCAGCTTCGCAAAGTTAAAGTCAGCGCTGAAATGGAATGTGTTTTATCAAAAGAAGAAATTCAGAAAATGACTAGTGAAGAAATAAACGAACTTATTAAAAAAAGATTTGATTTTGATAATTTCCGTTGGCAGCAAGAAAATAAAGTCAAAATTTCAGAACCATTCAGAGCCGACCACCTTAACAGAGTCCTTTACAAATGCCCTAATTGTTTAAATGAAGGTAAAATGGAAGGCAAGGGCACAACTGTCAGATGCCAAAATTGCGGTAAAGAATACGAGCTTACCGAATACGGCTATATTAAAGCTCTCAACGGTAAAACTGAATTTGACCATATCCCTGATTGGTATCATTGGGAAAGAGAATGTGTAAAAAAAGAAATCACTGACGGCACATACAAGCTTGACATCCCTGTTGAAATATACATGATGGTTGACACTAAATGTGTATACGATATAGGTGAAGGCAGACTTATTCACGATAAAAACGGTTTTCACCTGACAGGCGGTAACGGAAAGCTTGATTATAAACAAAAGCCGATAGCATCATACAGCCTTTATTCTGATTATTATTGGTATGAAATTGATGATATGATTTGTATAGGTGATACAAAAACACTTTATTACTGCTTCCCTAAGGTTAAAGGTGATTTTGTCTCCAAAACACGTCTTGCTACTGAAGAGCTTTATAAAATCAAAAAACATGATAGTTGCCAAAATAATGAATAACACGTATTAATTTTGTTGACAAAAAACAATTAAAGTAGTATTATTTATCTATATTAAATTAAAGGAGCGTTTTAAATGACTGCATTCCCTATCCAAGGACTCTGCTCATTAGTAGGCACAATCTTTTACAAATTATTTGTTGCTGTAATGGCTTTGTTCTATTCAGTTAATCCTTATGTTGCACCTGCAACAACTGAGCCAATCAAAGCTGTTGATGAAAGCAGTGTTAAAATGACATTTGCTGCATGGGGCGATCCACAGATTTCAAACTATATTTTCAAACGTGAGCCTGTTTTCAGAGCCGCTTGTGAAGACCTTACAAACACACAGATCCCTATTGATGCACTTGTTATGGCAGGTGATATTGCTGAAAACGGTCTTTACAGTGAGTTCCAGTTCGTTTATGACAGACTTGCTCCGACAGGTGTTAAACACTACATTAACGCGAGTGGCAACCACGACATCAGACTTAAGACATATAAAGATGCTGTTAAGAGATTCACAAAGCTCACTAACGCTCTTAATTCAAATGCAGGTAACGATTTAGTTATTGATTCTCTTTCATACAGATACTCTGTAAACGGATATGAATTTGTTGTTCTCGGCTCTGATAAAATCGTGTTTGAAGAAGCATATATCAGTGATGCTCAGCTTGAATGGCTTGATGCAACACTTAAAGAAACATCTGCAACAGGCAAGCCTACATTCGTTGTTGTTCATCAGGTTCTTAAAGACACTAACAATATCGAAAACGCATGGAACAGTGCTGTTGACGGCGCAGGTTCAGTTGGCGACCAGTCAGACGAGCTCAGAGAGATTATGGGCCGTTATGATAACATCATCCTTATCACAGGTCATCTTCATCAGGGATTCGGTGTTGGTACTTACGAGTTAGTTGACAGCATCCACTCAATCAACCTCCCATCAATCACTATTGAAAACAAAGACGGTGATGATGAAGGTAACATCTCAGGCATTGGTTATATGGTTGAAGTTTATGAAAACAAAGTTCTTTTCAGAGCAAGAAACTTCGCTGCAGGTGAATACATGCCTAAATACGATATAACTATCGACCTCGTTTAATCCAAAGCCCTCAGCGTTAAGACGTTGAGGGCTATTTTATATCATGGAAGGATTGTTTCTATGAAAAAGAATTGGTGGAAAGCATATTTAAAATTAGGATTGTTGATTTTTACCATATATCTTGCAATACATTACTGGCCGTCAATATCAGGTGTTATCAAGGGATTTTTCTCTGCAGGAACGCCTATTGTCATCGGCCTTGTGATAGCATATATTATAAATATTCTGATGAGCTTTTATGAAAAGCACTTCTTCCCCAAATCAAATAAAAAGTTCATTTTAAAAAGCCGTAGACCTGTTTGCCTGACAGGTGCAATTGTAACATTATCAGGTATTGTTACTGTTATTTTATGGCTTGTTGCAACACAGCTTGTTGATTGCATTACTATACTTATATCAAAATTACCGGGTACGGTTGACTTCATTGTATCAAAGCTTAATGATTTTGATTTTGTTCCTGAGAATTTGCTGAACCAAGTCACCTCAATTGATTGGGCATCAAAAATAGGTGACCTTACAAAACCGCTTACAACAGGTATAGGCAGTGTGATGAATATTGCCGTATCTGCAGTTACAACAACTGTATCGGGCATTTCAAGCGCAGTAATAGGCTTTATTTTTGCATTATATTTATTGCTTGATAAAAATAACCTGACTTCAAGAGTAAAAAGACTCACAAAAGCCTATATTCCACAAAAATTCATTTGTAAAATTTCACATATTACACAGATTACAAACGATTGTTTTCACCGTTTTATAGTGGGTCAATGCACAGAAGCTGTTATTTTAGGTGTTTTATGCCTTGCAGGTATGCTTATTCTTCGTATACCTTATGCAGCAATGATAAGCGCATTGATTGCTTTCACAGCACTTATACCTATTGTGGGTGCTTTTATCGGTGCAGGTGTAGGTGCATTCCTCATCCTTACCGAATCCCCTGTCAAAGCGTTAGTATTTCTTATATTTATAATTGTTTTGCAGCAAATTGAAGGTAATCTTATTTACCCTAAGGTTGTAGGCTCATCTATGGGACTGCCCGGTATATGGGTACTTGCAGCCGTTACCGTTGGCGGAGGCGTTTTAGGTATCGGCGGTATGATAATCGGTGTACCTGCCATGGCTGTAATATATAAACTTGTAAAAGAAAGTCTTGTGAAAAAAGAAAAAGAGAATGAAAAGCTAATAGCTTCTCACCCTAAAGAATAGCAAAAAATACCCCGTGATTTTCGCCAAGCGTTCAATCACGGGGTTACTTTTTATTTAAAATTGTTATATACCTTGCCGGGTACAAGCTCTCTGCCTTTAAGGTATGCCATTTCGTTAATTGTAACAAATGCATAACCCCGATGCTGAAGCTCTTCCATAGCTATTATTGCACCGTCAATTGTAGTTGCATGTATATCGTGCAGTAAAATAACCGCACCATCATGAGCATATTTTATAATATTATTTGCAACCGTGTTTTTATTGCGATATTTCCAATCTAATGTATCAACATTCCACATTATAATCGGAACGCCTGCAGCATTTCTTACAGTACTGTTATGACTGCCGTAAGGCGGACGCATAAGACTGGGTTCAACCCCTATTACTTTTTTAACAGCTTTATTGGTTTTATTGATTTCTTCTTTAACCTTGGCTGCCGAAAGCTTTGTAAGATCTGAATGGCTGTAGGTATGAGAACCGATCTGATTACCCATATCATAGGCCGCTTTTAATGTTGAACCGTATTTGCTTACCATATCACCTGTTACAAAAAAGGTTACTCTTGCATTGTATTTATTAAGTGAATTGAGAAGCTTAGGTGTTGTCTTTTTAGAAGGACCGTCATCAAAAGTAAGGCAGATAAGCTTTTTCTTACCTTTGATTTCTTCAAGATAAGCCTTTCTGTCTGCATTAAAAACCTGAGTGGTTGTTGTACGCTTCTGAGTGGTTGTGGTTGACTTCGGCTTTGGAGCCTGAGTCTTTTTAGCTGCAGTTTTTTTGGTGGTAGCTTTTGTTGTTGATTTTTTAGTTGTTGTTGAAGTCGTGGTGGTTGTAGTTGTGGTTGTGGTGGTTGTTGTAGTGGTAGTTGTAGTTGTTGTGGTAGTTGTTGTAGGCTCAGTTGTAGTTGTCTGAACCAATGAAGTTTCAGGCTTCGGAGCATTTAATTTGACTGCAGCAGCGCCCACAAAGGCGACTAAAGCAACCAACATAATAACTACACCCACTTTAAACAACGAATTATTTTTTAACATCCTTATTATACCTTCTCTCAAAGTTCAATAACTATATAATATTGTATCACCATTATTATTTACCGTCAATAATAATTATTGCTTTTTGCTTTTAAAAATTATATAATAAAGACATCTCAATTTTTGGAGGTATTGTATGAAATTCTCAACAAAATTTATTTCCGCTTCAAAAAAATTCAATACTTTTTTTGAACATATTCCTGCACCCCTTTTCAGAAAAAGCTTTAATATTGAAAAAGATATTGACAGTGCTGAAATCACAATCTGCGGCCTTGGTTTTTACAAGCTTTATATTAACGGCAAAGATATAACAAAAGGTCTGCTTGCACCTTATATTTCAAACCCTGACCATATCTTATATTATGATAATTATAATATTGCTCCTCTTTTGAAAAAGGGTGAGAACGTTATCGGCATCACACTTGGTAACGGTATGCTTAACTGCCCCGGCGGCAGAATCTGGGATTTTGACAAAGCTAAATGGCGCTCTGCACCTAAAGTTGCATTAAATGTTGAACTTCGTTTTGCTGACGGTAATGCACTTGATTTTGAGGCCGACGAGACATTTAAGACGAGTGATTCACCCATTTGGTTTGACGATTTAAGATGCGGTGTGTTCTATAATGCGCTTAAGGAGCAATGCGGTTGGAATATGCCGGGATTTGATGACAGCAGCTGGAACAATGCATTTTTTGCTGAGACTCCGCGAGGTGAACAGCGCTTGTGCAAAGCTGACCCGATTGTTGCAACCAACAGAATCAAACCTGTCGCAATCACAAAAGGTAAGCTTCTTGACTATGAGCCTGAGAGACGAGAAACCTGGGAAAGTCTTGAAATCCCTGAAACCACAGAAGGTCACATTTTTGATTTTGGCATAAATACTGCAGGTGTGTTTGAGTTTAAAATCGAAGGTGCTGAACCGGGCAGAAGAATTGAGTTTTTTACATCAGAAATGCTTGATGAAAACGGTGATATTGATACATACACATTCCACAATTTTTACCCTAAATATTACGCTCAGAGAGATATTTATATCTGTAAAGGCGGCAGTGAAAGCTTTGTGCCTGACTTTACATATCACGGATTCAGATATCTGCTTGTAACAGGTCTTGATGACAGTGAAGCAACCACTGACACTGTTACATACATAGAGGCACACACTCAGCTTGAAGAAATGGCAGATTTTGTCTGCTCTGATGAAACAGCGAACACTATTCAGAAAGTTACAAGAAATTCTGATGTTTCTAACTTCTACTACTTCCCTACAGACTGTCCGCACCGTGAAAAAAATGGTTGGACAGGTGATGCCGCCCTTTCTGCTGAGCATATGCTTGTGAACCTCAGTGTTGAAAACAGCTACAGAGAATGGCTCAACAATATCAGAAAGTCCATGAAAGAAGACGGTCAGCTCCCCGGTATTATACCTACAGCCGATTGGGGTTACCAATGGGGTAACGGACCTGCATGGGACTGTGTACTGACTTATCTCCCCTATTACACCTATGTTTACAGAGGAGATAAAGAAATCCTTAAGGAAAATGCAACTGCAATATTCAGATATCTTAACTACATTTCAGGCAAACGTGACAATAACGGTCTTATTGCAATCGGCCTTGGTGACTGGTTACAGCCTGAAAGAAATGCAGGCGACCCTACCTGCCCTCTTATTGTTACTGACAGCATTATCTGCTACAGCATCTGTGAAAAGGCTGCAGTGATTTTTGATGCAATCGGTCAGAAAAGTCAATGCACATTCGCAAAGGAGCTTGCAGCTGAATTTAAAAACGCTATAAGAAAGCATCTTGTTGACTTTTCAAAGATGAGCGTTCACAGTGATACTCAGTCAGCAATTTCTATGGCTGTTTATTACGGCATATTTGAAAAGGCTGAGATTCCTTTTGCTGTTAAACGCCTTGTAGAATTGGTGCATGATTCAAATGATTTGCTCGACACAGGTGTGCTTGGTGCGAGATGCATTTTCCATGTACTTGCAGATAACGGTTACGCTGACCTTGCATATAAAATGATCGAAGGACCTGACTTCCCTTCTTACGGTTATTGGCTCAATCAGGGCGCTACAGCCTTGCGTGAAGATTTTTATCTTAACCACCTTAATTCACTTAATCACCATTTCTGGGGTGATGTATCTTCATGGTATATTCAGAAGGTTGCAGGTATTCAGCTTAACCCTAACGGCGACGATATTACGAATGTAAACATCAGACCTAACTTTATAAAAAAGCTTTCTTTTGCAGAAGCTTGGCATAATTCGGTCAATGGTAAGATTTTTGTCAGATGGGAAAATGACGGAAATCACGGAACGATAAAAATCAATATCCCTGAGAACATGTGGGGTTATTTATATTTACCTGAAGGTTGGGTCACAGATACAGGAAACCGCAAAGACCATGGCTTCAAATTTGTTGAATTAAAGGCAGATATGGTTATCAATGTTATAAAAACAAAATAAACTGTGAAACTTCATCAAGCTAAAACGAAACAACCGTATATGTTAAAATAAATCAATATATTGGTTAAAAAACTCACTTATGCAAACCGTTTTGTATGTTATAATGTTGGAGTAAATAAATCAAAATGCTGTGAAGAGGAGCAGTAGCTGTATATCGCCCTTTCAGAGAGTTGTTGGCCGGTGAAAAACAACAGAGTGCTTGCAGTGAACTCACCTCGGAGTTACTACCCGAAATGCTAAGAGTAGACGTAGTCGGAGGCTCTCCGTTACAGGAGCAAGGCATAGGCTCAGGCCCGTGCCGTAAGTGCACGTTATTACGTGAAACAGAGTGGTACCGCGTAAGATTTTATCTTTCGTCTCTGTTCGTGGCTGTCCCTGCCATGAACAGGGGCGATTTAATTGTCTTGAAGGAGAAAAACATGAAAAACTTTGAAAAATACGAACCCCAATATTTTATGCCTCCTGTCGTTACATACGATTGGGTAAAGAAAGACCATATTGACGCTCCCCCTATCTGGTGCAGTGTTGACCTTCGTGACGGCAACCAGGCTTTGATTGAACCAATGAGCCTTGAAGAGAAGCTTGAATTTTTCAAACTTCTTGTTGAAATCGGTTTTAAAGAGATTGAAGTAGGTTTCCCTGCAGCGAGTGAAACCGAATATACATTTATGCGCCGTCTTATTGATGACGGTCTTATCCCTGATGATGTTACCGTTCAGGTTCTTACACAGTCAAGAGAGCACATTATCCGCAAAACCTTTGAAGCTGTCAAAGGTGCTCCTCATGCAGTAATTCATCTTTACAACTCAACATCTGTTGCTCAGCGTGAACAGGTTTTCAGAAAATCAAAAGAGGAAGTTAAAGAAATTGCTATCAAAGGTGCAAAGCTTCTTCGCGATATTGCAAGTGAAACCGATGGCAACTTCTCATTCCAGTACAGCCCTGAAAGTTTCCCGGGAACTGAAGTTGACTACGCTCTTGAAGTTTGTAATGCAGTGCTTGATATCTGGCAGCCTACAGAAGATAATAAGGCTATCATCAACCTGCCTACAACTGTTGAGAATTCAATGCCTCATGTTTTTGCTTCACAGGTTGAATTCATGAGCAAAAACCTTAAATACAGAGATGCTGTTACTCTTTGCATTCACCCTCATAATGACAGAGGCTGCGGTGTTTGTGATGCTGAATTTGCTATGCTTGCAGGTGCTGACAGAATCGAGGGTACCCTTTTCGGCAACGGTGAAAGAACAGGTAATGTTGACATTATCACACTTGCTATGAATATGTTCTCTCACGGTGTTGACCCTAAGCTTGACTTCAGCAACATTCCTGAAATTGTTCAGAAATATGAGAGATTTACAGGTATGCATGTTTATGAACGTTCACCTTATGCAGGTTCACTTGTATTCTCTGCATTCTCAGGCTCACATCAGGATGCTATTGCAAAGGGCATGAAATTCAGAGAAGAAAAGAAACTTGATAAATGGAATGTTCCTTACTTGCCAATCGACCCTATGGATGTGGGCAGAACATACGATTCAGACGTTATACGTATCAACAGCCAGTCCGGTAAAGGCGGTGTTGCTTACATCCTTAATCGTAGCTTCGGTCTTCAGATCCCTGACAAAATGCGTGAAGAATTGGGCTATACAGTCAAGTCCGTATCTGACCACGAGCATAAAGAGCTCACACCTGACCTTGTTTATGCCGTATTCAGTGAAAACTACATAACAAATAATTCAATTTTCAAGATTGTCAAAAGCGTATTCCAGCACGATTCAAACGTTAAAGCTGATATAGTAATAGAGCTTTCTTCAGGTAACACATTCAACGTTAAATCCGAAGGTAACGGCCGTCTTGATGCTGTTGCAAAAGCTCTTCAGAAATACTTTGATATTGAATTTGATATCGATATTTATGAACAGCATGCTCTTACAACAGGCTCAACATCAAAAGCTGTTTCTTATGTAAGCATCAAGAGCGGTAATGAAATTCATTGGGGTGTCGGCATTGACGAAGATATTATTAAATCATCTATTGATGCCCTTGTTGTTGCAGTTAACCAGATTAAGCAGGTACAGGATTTTCAGGTAAATATTGACCCGAGAATTATTGATATGATTGACTATATCAGAGATAATTACAAAACTGTTACTCTTGATGAGCTTGCATCTAAATTCTTCCTTTCAAAACAGTATATTTCAAAATATATCAAAGAAAAGTCAGGCATGACATTCTGTGATAATGTTAAGAAAGTAAGAATGAAAAAGGCTGAGGAGCTTCTTACAACAACTAATATGACTGTTGAAAAAGTTGCAGAAAATGCCGGTTATCCAAGCGTTGAACATTTTAACCGCAGATTCAAAAAGATGCATAATCTGACACCTGTTCAGTTCAGAAATCAGTTTAAATCATAAAAGGCAAGCACCTCTCAAAGGAGGTGCTTGTTTTATGTCAAAAAAATAAATTGCGCATAGAATGATAGTGGATACAGGCGATAACCTAATTTTATATTCAGAAGGAGAATCAATATGAACTACTCACCTGCTCCACAGCGGGTAAGTGCTAAAATTTCGCACTGTGATTTCCCTGTTGCGATCACCCCACTACCTGCTAACCCTGTTGTTGCAATGGCTTATATCCCATTCCAGACAGATACTACAACTTTTGATGATTTGATTCAGGCTTTTGCTTGCGGTACGCTTTTTCCGTGCCTTAGCAAGCCTTTTATGGGTCGTGGTGCCTGATGAAAGATATGAACAATATGAAAACCACATTATCTGCAATTCAGTTTGCGATGTGGGAACTTCATTTGTATCTTGACACTCACCCCGAGGATATAAGCGCGCTAAAAATGTATAACAAGTATGAAGAAAAATACTGTACATTACGCGATGAATTTGAAAACAAGTTCGGACCGCTTTACTCCACAAGAGGAACGCCCGGTGTAAGATGGCTTAAAAATCCATGGCCTTGGGAATATGAAGGAGGCGGTTGCTGATGTTTGTTTATGAAAAGAAATTGCAGTTCCCTGTTAAAATTGCAAACCCAAACCCTAAATACGCTAAAATTATTATAAGTCAGTACGGTGGACCTGACGGAGAATTAGGAGCATCATTAAGATATCTTAGTCAGCGTTATTCAATGCCCTTTGCCGAACTCAAAGGATTATTGACGGACGTCGGTACCGAAGAGCTTTCTCATCTCGAGATGATAGGGGCAATTGTTTATCAGCTTACAAGAAATCTCTCTATAGACGAAATTAAGAAGTCTGGTTTTGACGCATACTTTGTTGACCACACTGCAGGAGTGTACCCTACTGCTGCAAGCGGATTCCCCTGGTCAGCGGCAAGTATGCAATCAAAAGGAGATTTAATCACCGACCTTCACGAAAACCTTGCGGCAGAGCAAAAGGCAAGAACAACGTATGACAACATCCTTCGTCTTGTTGACGACCCGGATGTCCGTGAGCCTATCAAATTCTTGCGTGCAAGAGAAATTGTTCATTATCAGCGATTTGGTGAGGGTCTCAGGCTCGCAACAGACAGACTCGACAGTAAAAACTTTTACGCATTTAACCCAAGCTTTGATAAATAACACACAAAAAGCAGATGAGCGTAAAACTCATCTGCTTTTACGTTTAACAATCAATCTTTTATTTCTACCATCTGGTGAATGTTTATTTCAGGTACGGTAAACTGAACTCTGCCGTCAGCATAATCGAAATCAATACCCTGACCTGAAGGTACAAGGGTAACTGATGAAGGCTTTTCAGCTCTCTTTACACTGCATTTTATATTGTAAAGAGGGACTGTATCTTCAATTACCTCTGTGTTTTCACCTCTTACGGTTGTATGTGCAAAAAGAAGGTGCAATATATTTCTGCCATCATTTTCTTGTCTTGTGTAAGTTACAACAGCTCTGTCAGGAATGTTTGCAACAACTGTTCTGTCATCTGCAATCATTTTTTCCATGATATCAGTAAATAATTCTTTAAAAATAAGATGGCCGTGGTTTGCATAGGCTGTAAAAATATCCCAGCCGATATATGCAACATTACCTTTTATTACTGCTGCAGGAAAATCTGCTGACGGGTCATTAGGTGTATGTGCGTGTGAGCAGAAATGCTCTGCCGTTCTGTTAAAATACGGGTTTTGCATATATGCCTCAACCTGACAGTCAACAGCTTTGATTTTGTTGAAATCGCAACGCATTACATACTCAGTTTTGCCGTTGACAGTTTCAAAGCAAGGAACAAGATATGTTGTATCAAACTCATTTTTACCCTGATACTCTGCACCTGTATCGAGGAAAAACTGACCGTCTTTAACAATCGCTTCACCTGTTGCTATAACCTTACCGCCGTTATTCACATAAGTCTTGATTTTTTCAATCACTTTATCATCGCAAATTGAAACATCAGGTAAAACAAGCAATTTGAAAGGTGAAAAATCCATTGTTGTATCTATAAAATTATAAAGATAGCTCTTTTCAAGCAACATTCTGTTAGCGCCCACATCAGCCTTTGAATCGCGCTCACCTGTAACAGACTCAGCATTTAAAACCGCAACATCAGCAACATTAACTGCACCGTAAAGCCACGGCTCCTTTTCTTCAACCAACGAATAGGCTTTTCCTATAAGATTATAAGTTGCCATATTCATTTCTGATAGCGGATGCATCTGATCCCCGATTGAACACCCTGCGCCGTTTGCTATACTCAAAGAAGTTTCGTATATAAGGGCGTTTGGATGTTTAAATCCGCCGAATTCACCCCAGCTATGATGGAATTTACCTGTCATGCCAAGAAAATCAGTGTTTTTAAGTGAACGGACATAAGCAGCTGAAAGAGGGAAATGATCATATCCCCATCCGCCCGTAGGCAGACTTTCAAGTTCAAGATGAGTGTTGCATTCAATAAAGCCATAGTTGCCCTTTGAAATATGCCCTGCATTGTGGAAAATAGTTGCAGTATCGCTGTATTTTCGCACAGCTGCATTAGTTGCTTCAATATATTTATAAAGAGTCATATCTGCAAACTTTTTGCGATCATCTTCATTATTGATATCCATACCCAGATTTTTCATATCTGCTTTGCATTTTTCACAATAACAGACTTTAGGGTAAACAATATCAAGAAAAATTCCGCAAGGATTATACTGCTGCATCACTTCCTCTATTTGCTCACATAAAAGGTCAAGGTAGCCTGTATTGAAGCAGAGAAGATGAAAATGAACCTCATCTGCATACTCTTGCACATCAGCAGGGTCATCAGAACGATGAAAATGCCATTCAGGATGTCTGACATACTCTTTTTCATCATAACCTGCTGATATATAAACAGGTGCATTCACATCAATTTCTTTACAGGCTTCAAGCTGAGCACCAAGCAAATCAAAATCAAGGCAAGGATGTATTTCGTTGACTTGTGTAGGGTGATATGACCATCCGTGATGGCATTTTGAAAAAACGGTTATAGAATTAACATGACCTGCTTTCAAAGCACCTTGAAACTGCTCTTTTGAAAATTTTTTACCTACAGGTAAAGTTTCGTTAGTATGAAAATCAAGATGAACCTGTCTTTTTCTGAACATAAATATTCTCCTTATTTTTCGTTTATAAACACCCTGAAAAGCGGAAGACACGCTGAGAAAAATGCTTTATATGATTGGCAATAATCTCTGTCGCATCTGCTTCTTTTACAGCCGCCTCCGCGGCAAAGCGGGTAAAACTTACATTTTTTGCATTCTTCTTTTACAGTTAAGCTTTCACGGATAAAGCAACTTGCCTTTTCGCTGTTTGCAAGTGAGTCAAAACCATCTGTATTGACATTGCCAAGCAGCCATTCATCAATACAGTAAAAATCACACGGGTAAACATTACCGTTGCCCTCAACTACAAACTGATGCATACAATGACCGCACATACCGCATTGTTCAGGACGGTTACCCAGATACAAGTGAACCAGATTATCAAAAAATCTGATACTTGTATACTCCCCTCTTACATAGTCCTTAACATAGTGATTAAAGCACTTGATTAAAAAATCAGCGTATTGCTCAGGTGTGGGATAAAGCTCACTTTCACTGTTATCACCGAAAGGTCTGAGGCACGGTATGAACTGAAGAAACTTAAAGTTTTTACTTTTAAAATAACGATATATTTCGTCAATATGCTCTGCACAATAGCCTGTTAATACAGTGAGAATATTAAAATCAACCTGTGCATTTTCAAGCTTTTTAGCGGCGTTGACGATTTTGTAAAATGCATTGTTGCCTTTATCGTCAATGCGGAATTTGTTGTTATTCATATCACCGTCAAGGCTCAGACCGATAAGAAACTTATTTTCTTTAAAAAAGCTGCACCATTCATCGGTAACAAGTGTGCCGTTAGTCTGAAGACCGTAAAAAATCTCACTTTTAAGGCTATTATGTTTATTAACTAAAGAAATGAAATTCTTAAAATAATCAACACCTGCAATCAGCGGCTCACCGCCCTGAAAAGCAAAAGCAACACTTTCACCGTCAGCAAAGCTGAGAGCTTTTTTTATAAGATTCTCTGCAGTTTCAGCCGACATTACGCCAAAACTTTTAACATCTCTGATATCTGACACATCATGATAAAAGCAGTATTCACAGCGCATATTGCAAAGGCTTGAGGCGGGCTTAATCATAATTGAAAGCGGCGGCATTATCTTGCACCTCTGCGATTAGCTTTAAAATCTTTCATTATATCGTCCATTTTTGCATTCATTTCATCAGCAACCGTAGGATAAACTGTTGCTCTGTTATAGTTTTCGCCAACATCGTCGGTTAAAATATGCAGCCAGTTTTTACGGAATTTGTCGAAAAATGCTGAATTGTCATTCTGGATATTCTTAAAGTATTTGAATGTTACATTTTCGTTCTGTGTAAGAACATCGTATTCATAATCTTTGTATTCAGGCTTTGCAAGAATTTCATCGGTAGGCACAGTATACTGAATTGCCTTAAGCTTTTCACGTTTCATGTGAAGAATAGGATGCTCTTTTGTGTGAATAACATCGTCATTTGTAAGTAACGGAAGCATTGAAACACCGTCAATAATTCTGTCAGACGGCAGAGAATTTTCTTTACCGTCAACTGAAATTGAACAAAGGTCAATAAGTGTAGGGAAAAGGTCAACCGTTACAGCACTTTGTTCAATAGTTGTACCAGCCTGCCATAATCCGCCGTTATTACCCCAACGAATCATAAACGGCACTTTCTGACCGCCTTCATAAGCAAGATATTTGCCTCCGCGAAGGTCATTGACAGAGCCTTCAAGTGCAGGTCCGTTATCACTTGTAAAGATAATAATTGTGTCATCCATAACACCCAACTGCTCAAGCTTATCAAAAAGAACACCAAGGTAATAATCAAACTCTGTTACACAGTCAACATATGTTCCCATACCTGAAGTGCCATCAAAATCATCCCCTGCAAAAACAGGTGCGTGAGGCCACGGCGTTGCATAATAAGCAAAGAAAGGCTTATCAGAATTTTCAACAGCACTGCTTACCCAATTTGTCAATTCATCGTGAATCCACTTGGTAGCCTTACTCTGATCTTCAAGCTCATCATAACCGTGGACAATCTCATACTCCCCACCCTCTTCTTTAACGTGATAGAAAGGAGTCATATCATTCACATGATGACTGCCATAAAAATAGTCAAATCCTTGATTTGTCGGCAGATATTCACCGTAATCGCCAAGATGCCATTTACCAAAAGCTCCGGTGTTATATCCGGCTTCGTTGAACACCTCTGCAAGCGTGATTTCATCACCAAGCATACCGTCACAGTTAGCACCCATTTCAAAAGAATTGAAAAGACGTGTTGCTGCAAACTCTGTAGTTGAGTCAATGGTAGGATAAATAACATTATCAGCATATCCTCTGAACGGATAGCGACCTGTAAGCATAGCAAATCTTGACGGTGAACAAACAGAATAACTTGAATAAAAGTTTTCAAAATTCAGACCTTCTTCACCGATTCTGTCCATATTAGGTGTATGATAGATTGCACCGTTTAATGAAGTATCACCATAACCCATGTCATCCATAAGTATAACAAGAACATTAGGATTATCCGTAGCTGCTTTATCAACTTTTGAAAGATAATCATCATGACCTTCCCACAGACGCTGAACATTAGGCTGAGAACGAAGATTCATTGTAAGAAGATATAATACGGATGTTGCAACAAGTGTTATGCTAAAAATAAAAGCAAAGACTTTTTGCGTCACTGCTTTTTTAAAGTTCTTTTTACACAGTAAAAAAAGTACAGTAACAATAATCACGCACGGCAAATACAGAAGAAGATTACCCGGAATCCTCATGCCTAAATTACCTTGACCTGCAAAAAGAGTGTTTTCAACCGACTTCCACCCTGCTACACATGAAGAAAATGCACCAAAGCCTGCATCTGCACCAAAAATAGTATAGTAAAGTGAAACAGCTATACCCGGAATTGCATATGCTGCAAGTAACTTCGGATATATTTTTTTAGCTGAAATAAGACCAAAAAGAATAAAAAGAGTTGACACACACATATATCCCGCATTGATAACCGAAACCATATTTGTCCTCAAAACAAACAATGCAACTGCCAGAACCGCAGAAATAATAACAGGTATCATAGTGAGAACTTTTTCTTTTTTAACAGATTTCATATTATACCTCCTGATTACTGAATGTTATAAAAATCTTTGTACCACTGTGCAAATTTTCTTAATCCGTCCCTTAATGATGTTGAAGGCTTAAAGCCGAAATCACGTTCTAATGCGCTTGTATCCGCGAAGGTCACAGGCACATCACCGGGCTGCATCGGTACAAGTTTTTTATGTGATTCAAAATCATAATCCTCAGGTAAAATACCTGCAGATACAAGCTCCTGCTGAAGAATATCCACAAAATCAAGCAGATTTTCAGGGTTACTGTTGCCGATATTATAAATTCTGTAAGGCGGTACAGGCAAAGAATCTGATCCAACTGATTTTTCAGGTGCAGATTTCATAACAAGCATAATACCTTTAACAATATCATCAACAAATGTAAAATCACGTTTACATTCGCCATAATTAAAAATCTCGATTGTTTCACCTTTTATAAGCTTATTGGTGAAGCCGAAATATGCCATATCAGGTCTGCCTGCAGGACCGTAAACAGTAAAAAACCTGAGCCCTGTTGACGGAATATTATAGAGCTTTGAATAAGCGTGAGCTATCAGCTCATTACTTTTTTTGGTGGCTGCATAAAGGCTTACAGGGTTATCCACCTTATCATCTGTTGAATACGGCACCTTTGCATTTGAGCCGTAAACCGATGAACTTGAAGCATAAACAAGATGCTCAACAGGGTTATGTCTGCACGCCTCTAAAATATTGTAAAACCCTATAATGTTTGACTCTATGTAGACATCAGGGTTTTCAATAGAATAGCGCACACCTGCCTGAGCAGCCAGATTAACAACAACATCAAAAGAATATTTTTGGAAAAGTTCATCTACTAACACTTTATCTGCTATATTACCTTTTATAAAAACCCACTCGGCTTTATTGGCAGATGAAACAGCTTCAATCTCTCTTAGTCGGTATTCTTTAATTGAAACATCGTAATAGTCATTCATATTATCAAGACCGACTACCCTTACAGACTCGGTTGAAGCAAGAATCTCTTTAGCAAGATTTGCACCTATAAAACCTGCTGCACCGGTTATAAGAACAGTCTTTGATTTTAATTCAATGTTTGGTAACAACATAAAATGCCCCCACATAAATTTATAAAAAGATTATACCATTAAAGTTAAAACAAGTCTATATATTATTGAATTTATGACAGATAAAAGTTATAATATGTCTGTCAAAATCTCGGAGGTGGATTATGGATTTCAACACTTTCATCAAGCAGGCTGCAAATGTTAGGCCAAACGCAAATCAACTGCGTATTCTCAGAGAAACACCATTTTATGCATTCGTTCATTTCAGCCCTAATACATTCACCAATTTGGAATGGGGACTCGGTAACGAAGATCCTTCAATTTTTAACCCTGTAAAGCTTGATTGTGAACAATGGGCAAAGGCTGTAAAATCAGCAGGTATGACCGGTTTGGTGCTTACCGCTAAGCATCATGACGGCTTTTGTTTGTGGCAATCAGAATATACCGAACATTGTATGAAAAACAGCCCTTACAAAAACGGTAAAGGTGACATTGTCGCCGAGGCTGCTGCTGCATGTAAAAAATACGGTCTGAAATTCGGTTTTTACCTTTCCCCTTGGGACAGAAACTCTAAATGCTACGGAACAGATGAATATAACACTTATTATAAAAATCAGCTAACTGAGCTTCTCACAAACTACGGAGAAATCTTTCATGTATGGTTTGACGGAGCTTGCGGTGAAGGACCTGACGGGAAGAAACAAGTTTATGACTTCCGCGGATTTTTTGAGCTTATAAAAAAGTATCAACCCGAAGCAACAATTTTTCACGATAAGGGTATGGTACGTTGGTGCGGTAATGAAGCAGGTCAGGCCGCTCACACTCAGTGGGCAGTTGTGCCAAAAGAGCTTTGCATATACAGTGATGTGCAGACAGATGAAGGCCCATTTGCAGGTAGCCTTGATTATATGTATAATTCAGACACCAATATCGGTGATATGTCCAACATCATTTACTCAAAAGGCCTTGTGTTTGCCCCTGCTGAAACCGATATGTCCATAAGACCGGGTTGGTTTTATCACAAAAATGAAGAACCTCATTCACTTGAAAGGTTATTTAACACATACCTTTGTACTGTTGGCGGTAACACCACTTTTAACCTTAATATCCCACCCACACCTGAAGGATTATTTGATGAAAAAGATGTTCAGCGGCTTCAGGAATTAGGCAATAAAATAAAAAACGAATTAAGTAAAAATTTAGCTGAAGATGCTCTGATAACCGAAACACACAGCGGCACACAAGCAGAATTTATTGTTACTCTGCCTGTAAAGAAAACCATCAATTATATTGAAGTAGCTGAAGAAATTTCAAAAGGTCAAAGAGTTGAAGCGTTTATTCTATACACCAAAGATAATAACAATCAGTGGGTTCGTATAGATCAATATACAACTATTGGCAGCAGAAAAATAATAAAACTCCCCCCTACAGAAACTGACGGAATAAAAGTAAAAGTTGTTTCAGCAAGGGACGAAGTTTTAATGGAATGGATTAAGCTTTACTGATAAAAAGACCACTGATTAATCAGTGGTCTTATCTTATGCCCAGAGAGCCTTATAAATGTTCAGTACATCATTTTTATCTATTTCTTTAATAGTGTTTGCAGGTGAGCCTGAAGCTACCGCATCCCCTGCCATTTTATCCATCTTTGCAAAAAATTCATCTTTATTGATACCATAAGCTTCAAGAGTAGGAATTCCACAGATATTGCACAGATTTTTACAAGCTTCAATAAATTTCTCAGCTGCAGTTTTATCATCATCTGAATCAGATGCCGCACCGATTGCTCTTGCCATTGTTGCAAAACGGTCAATTGCACCGTCATAAACATAGCTGAAGCATTCACTCAGAAGCATAGCATTGCTGATGCCGTGAGGCACATGGAAAAGTGCACCTATAGGACGGCTCATACCATGAATAACAGTAACAGAGGCATTGTTAAAGGCAATACCGGCTTCAAGGGCAGCTAATGACATCTGCGCTCTGGCATTAACATCGTTACCGTCATTATAGCAAACAGGAAGATATTTAAAAATCTTTTTAATCGCAGATAAAGCGTAATCATCTGTAAGTGGCTGAGCCTTTTTAGATGTAAATGCCTCTGCAGCATGGCAAAGGGCATCAAGACCTGTTGCGGCTGTAACCGATTTCGGTGCTGTTACAGAAAACGCAGGGTCAACAACAGCTATATCAGGCATAAGCACTGCACCCTTTAAAAGCATTTTGATATCTTTTTCGGTATTTGTGATAATTGTGAACTGAGTTGCTTCAGAGCCTGTACCGCTGGTTGTAGGTACAGCCACCATAGGCGGCGCAGGAATGGTTATCACTTTGCCTAAATAGTCGTTTATACAGCCGCCTGAGATCACGAGAGCACCGATTGCTTTCATTGAATCAATAGGTGAACCTCCTCCCACAGCTATAAGAAAGTCGCAGTTTTCTTTTTTATAAGCATCAAGACCTGCATCAATCATTTTATCGGTAGGCTCGCCTGTTATACCGTCAAAAACACAGTAAGCAATATTGTTTTTATCAAGCATATCTGTTATAGCCTGAGCATTGCCCAGCTTAACCATCAAAGGGTCGGTAACAACAAGGGCTTTTTTACCTAACAAACAAATTGAAGCTGTTGCATCTCTCAAAGCTTTTTCACCGTAAAAGACCTGTTTCGGCATAATAAACTGATATCCCATATATAAAACCTCACTTTGTTTTTCTGAAAATATAATAACAAAGTTGATTTATTATTGCAAGTCAAAACAACAAAGAAATCTCCCTGATTTTTCAATCAGGGAGACTTAATTTAATTAAAAAATGAATCAGATATTAAAAAGTCATCACAAACCTGAGCAAAAAGCCCACCATCACTTATCAATCCTTCATCAAAGCAGAGTTTTATTTCGTCTCTGGTAAACGGAGCTATTCTGCTCAGTTTTTGGCAACGTTCTCTGGCAATAATTAAATACCTTAATTGCTTAGCTGAAAGGCCTGAAATCTTACTTTTATTTTCTTGTAAGTACTCATCAAAACAATTCTGAGGGTCTTCTGCGAATGCAATCAGTATTGATATTGATTCATCAACCATTAACAATTAAAACTTAACTTTAAAGTTCTTGATTTCAAATGGTTTTGCTGTGAAGCTGATAGTGTTACCACTGAATTCAACAGGAACATCGTTACGCTCAATAAGATCACACTCTGCAGCGTATGTAATATCTGCAAAGAGAGTGACTGTAGCATTTGTTGTTCTGCCTGTTTTTTCAACCATACGAACAATGTATGCATCCTCTTCTTCACACTTCTTAACTGCTTCAAGAGTAATATTGTCGCAATCAAGATTAATGAATGAACCTACCTTATCACCATCACCTGTTGGTGTTGCACAAACGAGAGGATTGTTAATTTCAAGACCCATTGTAAGTGTCTTAGCATGTTTCCAATCGTTTGCATGAGGATAAATTGAGTATGTGAAGTAATGCTCACCTCTGTCAGATGTCGGGTCCGGTTTGATAGGAGCTTTAAGAAGAGTAAGAATCATCTTATGCTCATTAACTTCATGACCGTACTTACAGTCATTAAGAAGGCTTACGCCGTAATCTGTATCAGACATATCAATCCAGTTATGAGCGTTAACCTCAAATTTAGCTTTGTCATACGGATTGTAACGGTATGAGCTGCATTCCATAGTTGCATAAGCAATATCTCTTGTGTAGTTCTTTGTCTGAAGATCAACATCAAAGAATACTTTGAGAAGCTTCTGGTCCTCATGCCAGCTCACATGAGTGTCAAAGTCGATTCTGTCAATCTCATTATAAATAATGATATTCTGATGAAGCACTGATTTAAGAATTTCTTTTTCGATAGAAATCATTGTGTAAACATCGCCTGAAACGATTGACTTAACAACACCGTCTTTAATCTCATATTCACGGTCAACATAAGTTGCAACGATATCCCATGCATCATAAGCGCCCGGCATATCTTCAAAGAGTCTGAAATCGTTACCTTTGCCGCCTTCTGACAATACTTCTCTCTTGTTCACTTTATCATAAATTGAAACAAGTGTTGCATTATCATCAAGTGTAAGCTTAAAGAAATCGTTTTCAATTGTTTTGCCTGTGCATTCTGTAAGAGCAGCTTTACCGCTTGCAGGGACTTTGTAATATACTTTGTAGCCTACTGCAGGAACATCTTTAGCAACAAAGAGGAGCTTCTTATCACCGTTTGGTTTTGTATATTCCTGAACTGCAACAGGATTGCCGTTTTCATCAAGAATATCAACATCCTGATAATCAAGCTCAACCTTTGAAGTTGAAGCAACTGCAAGTGAGTTAAAGAGAACGAAAGGAGTACCCTTATCAGCGTCAAAGCCGATACGCTCACCGATGCAGGCAAGTGCACCGTCACGAACCTTTTCACCTGTTGCTATAACTTCGTCATAAATACCCATCAATTTGCCGAAAACTTCTGTAATATGAGTGCCGGGTAATGAGTCATGGAACTGGTTGGTAAGAATCTTTTTCCAGCCTGCTTCAAGCTCAAGACGAGGATATTCGTAGCCGTACTGCTCTGCAATAGTTGCATACATTTCAGCCTGTCTGTAAAGGTTTTCACAATAACGGTTAGCCTTTTTAAGAGCAGCTTTTGTTGTATGAACGCCACGATGCTCTTCAAGGTAAAGCTCATCCTTCCAGGTAACCATTTTGTCACCTGCTGCGATAGCCTTCTGCTTCATGCTTTCAAGAGAATCCTCAATCTTACAAGCTCTTGTTTCAGGAAGACCCGGGAAGTTTTTATAACGTTTAACGTATTCAAGCATTTCAGCGTCAACACCGCCGCCGCCGTCACCCCAGCCGTAGCAGTACATTGATTCACCGATTGTGTCTTTATCTGTGTATTTAATCCAGTTTGTTTTAAGTGAATCAGGTTCCATAGAACCGATGAAATGTGTAGGAGGAACTGCAGCAAATACTTTAGAGCCGTCAGGACCTTCCCACCAGAAGGAGTTGTAAAGCCATGGGTTTGTATCGTTCCAGATACCCATTTTATGAGTAACAAAATATTCCATACCTGCTTTTTTCATAATCTGAGGCATACAATAGCTGTTACCGAAAACGTCAGGAAGCCAGCATGTTTTAGGTGTTACACCGAACCATTTTTCAGCATAACGTACGCCGTGAAGGAACTGACGAACGAAAGATTCACCTGAAATAATGTTACAGTCAGGCTCAACCCACATACCGCCGATATATTCCCAACGGCCTTCTTTAACCCTTTGCTGTACCTGCTCGAAAAGGTTAGGATAATGAATTCTCATCTCTTCGTACATGCCTGCCTGACTCTGTGAGAAGATGAAATCATCATACTGCTCCATAAGACGAAGCATTGTTGCGTGAGTACGGCCAACCTTACGAACGAACTCTTTGTAAGCCCACATATAAACCATGTCAAGATGTGAGTTACCGATAAGGTCAAGCTGACCCATACATTTGTAGTTAGGGTTGTTATATACTCTGTCCTGAAGTACTTTTTTGCACATTCTGAGTTTAGCTTTGAATACATTGAAATCAGGCTCATCAAAGTCAACATACTGGAATGCTTCTTTAAGTGATTCGCGGATAAGAGTACCGTAGTCATTATTCATGCCCGGAATAAACAAAGCATTGAAAACAGCTTTTAAATCCCAGTAAATATCACTGATTTCGTCATCAGTTGTTGCAATAAATGAGCATTCAAGCTTTTTAAGTGTGCTTTCGTTTGAGTGCCATACAAAATATGACTCAACATCAATCTCAAACTCCTCACCTGCTTTTGCACATTCTGTAAGTGTAACAGCATTACGGAACGGGTCAAGACCCTGATAAGGAACACCGTTTACAGAAACAAGTGAGTCACCGCCGAAGTATATGTAAAGAGTAACTCTCTGACCTGCAAATTTTTCAGGGATAACAATTTTATTTTTGAAGAAAGCGCTAAGACCGTTACCGCCCCAGTAGTCGCCTACTTTAAGCTCTTTCCATCCGTCATAAAGATATTCATACTCACCGATCTCTTTGTAGATACACTCGCGCATCTGCCATGAGCCTGTATTTTCAAAATCAGTGTAGATTCTCTTTTTAAGTGTTTTTAATTTGATTTCAGCAAGTTCATCAAATGCAAAGATACCTCTCTGCTTATTCTTGATAATGTCTCGCCACGTGTCAATATGAGCGTCCATACCTTCGGTTGAAGGGACAGTCTTTTTCTCGTTTTCTGACATGATTTCAACTCCTTTTTGATTTATATATAAAATCAATTCAGTATATCATACATATATCTTTATTTGCAACTGTTTCATTAAATTTTGTTGGTAAAAATCAAATAAAACAAGAACAAAATGTTTATTGAAAACCATAACTATATATGATATAATTATTATATATGTGTTTAGGAGTTGTTAACAGTGCGTTCAATAAAGGATTTATTTTTTGAAGAGTATTGGGAAATCGGATACCGCAAATACACTGATGATACATCTGTTGTCAACGGTAAAGGTCAGTATGATTTCAATGTTTTAAAATCTGATAAAAGATTCTGGTATGCTGACCCGTTTTTATTTGAGAAAGACGGTAAGACATTTTTATTTATTGAGATGTTTGATAATCGCACAGAAATCGGTGTTATAGGGTATTCTGAGCTTGTAAACGGCAAATTCACAAAGCCGAAAGTTATATTAAAAGAGACCTTTCATATATCATACCCCTACATATTTGAAAAAGACGGCGAAATTTATATGATGCCCGAATCCCATAACGATAAGTGCATTCAGCTTTATAAGGCTGTAAACTTCCCTGATAAATGGGAAAAATCGCATACTCTTATTGATGACATAAACACAGCCGATACTGTTTTAGAAAACGGTATGCTTATCACATCTGTAATCTGCCCTGAAAACGATATGAGCATTGACCTTTGTGTTTATGATAAAGATTTAAAACCGTGCAGTTACAACCCTGTTTACTCTCACAGCTACACAAAACGAGGCGCAGGCAAATGTTTTAACCATAACGGCAAAAGAATAAGACCTGCACAAAGTTGCGAAAATCAGCAATACGGCTGCAAGTTGTATTTTAATGAGATTGAGCAGTGTGATAGTCAGGGCTACAGTGAAAAAGCCTTCACCGAAATCACTCCGCAAAGCATAACCACAAGCAGTTCAAAAAAAATCACAGGTATTCACACCTATGCACGTACAAATGAAATTGAAATTGTAGATATTAAATCTTCCCGATTCAATTTATACAGACTGTTTTACATTTTAAAACGAAAACTATTCTGATAAAGGCGGTGCTGCTGTAATGAAAGCAAAGTTAATAAATTTAATCAGCCGTTTTTTATGCAGATTTGTTAACAAACAGGATTTTTTTATTGCTACGGCACAGACAATTATCCCGCCTGATAAAAGCAGTAACAGAAAGTTTTATGACATAGATAACCTTGCAGAGTTTGAAGAGGTATGCAAAAAATATGATTTTTCTGTTCCTGATGCTGATGCAAAAAAAAGGTTTGAAAACAAGCAACATTTTTGCGTTATCACAGAAGATAACCATTACGGCTGCTGGGGCTGGTATACCACCACTACCGAAGATTTTGCAGTAACAGAAATCAACCGTTCCTCCCCTGTTCCCGAGAATACAGCAGTGCTTTTCCACTATTTCACTAACGAATGCCAGAGAAGAAAAGGTTACTACTGCGAACTGCTTAAAAATATTGTAGTATCAAACCAAAAAGAGTATTCAATTATATATGCTTATGACACTAATATTGCCAGCTCAAACGCAATCAAAAAAGCCGGTTTCAGCTACATAGGCAGGATGAATCACAATAATTTCATATCATTTCATAAAATGATATCAATGTTTAACCCGGAGGAAAAAGTTTGATGAAATCAATTCTGTTTTTCATTGAATCACTTGACGGCGGAGGGGCCGAAGGCGTTCTTGAAAACGTTGTTGTAAGCCTTGATAAAACTAAATTTGACCTGCACGTTGTTTCTGAAACTGACAACGAATTCAGAACACAAAGGGTTAAAGAAAACAGCCGACACCACAGCTTTATTCACAAAAATCTCAAAGGTTCAAAGCTCAGAGAGATTATCAACAAAATAATAATCAAATTCTCGCTTATAGCGCCTGAAAATATGGTCAGGAAGCTTCTTATCCGCGGCAGGTATGATATAGAAGTTGCTTTTTGTGAGGGATATTCAACTAAGATTATCGGTAACTCAAAAAAAAGAAAAGCTAAAAAAATCGCATGGGTACACACTGACGTTTTAAATAATCCATGGAGTGAGTCTATCTTCGGCGGTGCTGAAAACGAAAGAAAATGCTATGAAAATTTTGATGCAATAGTTTGTGTTTCTGAAACTATCAGAGAATCTTTTGCAAAAAAATACGGCATGGAAGAAAAGCTTCATGTAATTTACAACCTTATAGATGATAAAAAGACTCTTAATCAAGCAAAAGAACCGCTTGATTTCAAAATAACCAAAAGACCGTTCTGGGTACTTGCAGGCAGCTTCAGAAAAGTCAAAGGCTATGACCGTATGGTTGAGGTCTGCGCTATGCTGCGTGATGAAGGTTATGATTTTTCTGTTGTGATTATGGGTATTGGATACGAAAGAAATGACATTGAAGTTCTTTTGGATAAATATAATCTGCGTGATAAAATAACTTTATTGGATTATCAGGCAAATCCGCATAAATTCATGGCAAATGCCGATTTGTTTGTTTGTTCCTCGTACGCTGAGGGTTACAGCACGGTTGTAAGTGAAGCTGTACTTTTAGGTCTGCCTATTGTTACAACCGAATGCTCAGGTATGAGAGAAATTTTTGGCGATTACAGATGCGGTATAATCTGCGAAAACAGTAAAGAAGGGTTATATAATTCACTTAAAGAAGTTCTTGATAATCCTGAACTTTCAGAAAAATTCAAAGCAGAGGAAAAAATCAGAGCCGCTGCATTCAGTATGGAAAACCAAATCAAATATACAGAAAGATTTTTCGAGGAGATATGTCAGAAATGATTGAAACAAAATTATATTATCATAATAATTTTGAAGAGCTTGAAAATATCTGGAAAGACCTTCAAAAAGGCAAGGATATGACTGTTTTTCAGCAATATATATGGGCAAAAGCATTGAACGACCAATATGTTAAAGGCTGCTTCGGTGCAGGTGAATCCGCCCTTTATGTTGTCGCTTTTAAAGACGGTCAGGCTAAAATGATTGCTCCTTTACACATTAAAAAGTTTGGCTTTGAATATAAAGGAATCGGCTCTGAAACCGGTATTTATATAATCGGTAAATGGGGTTTCACTGACTACCTCAACTTTATTTATGATGAATTTGACAAAGAATGCTTTGATAAAATCATAGAAACAGTCAATAAAAAGTACCCTAACAAGAAATTTCATTTTAATTTTATTATCAAGGGTAACAGTTTAGAATCATATTTAAAAGAGAAGCATGCTGATAAAGTAATCAGTGAAACAATCTGTGTTCAGACGTTACCCCATGACAGTTTTGAAGAATTTCACAAAACAATGACAAAATATTCCCGTCAGAATATCAGAAAAGCTTTTAACCGTGAAAATAAAACCGAAACCCATATACATATTGAAGAATTCCGTGAAATTTCAAAAGAAGATGCAGACGAATTCTTTTCAATTTATATCAACCGTTCTGTATCAAAGAATGAGCTTAACTTAAAGAAAGACGGTTTAAAAACTACACTTTTAAAATATTTTAATAAACGCTATAACGACAGATTAAAAGCGGGTCTGGCTAAATCAAACTATATTACTTACAATATGGTCAACAACAAAGATAACTATATGATCGGCATTTTTCATAATGATAAAAAAATCGGCTTTATTTACGGCATTATGGAAAATAAAACCATATGGAGAAATATTATCGTTTGCTTTGACGAAGAGTATAAATATTACACACCGGGCCGCTCTGCCTATTTCAGATATTTCAGAGATATTCTTTACGCTGACGGCAAAGGCACCAATATAACAACCGATATGTCAAGAGGTACAGAACGTCATAAATACGAGCTTGGCGGAACTGAGCATTACCTTGTAAACTATGTAATATAACAAAAAACCGACGAAATTCGTCGGTTTTTTCTTTATCAGTTAATATTTTTCTTTTTGAACAGGAGCAACCCTGCTACAGTAGAAATTGCTGATGACAATAAAGCGTACGGAATAAATAATGCATCAATCTCTGAAAATTTTATCATACTATTGAACTGATCGTATCCATCAGATACAGCAAAATTATCGGCAATTGAAAAAATTTGTTGCATAGGTAAAAAAGCATTCATAAACTCAAGAAATTCTTTTTCAAACACGTTTGTGTAAGCGTATCCGAAATCTGAACCGTCCGGCAGCCATAACATCGCTCCCATTATTGCCATACCAAGAATAAGTGAACCAATCTCATTCTTAATATTCATTGATATTGCCGTACAAAGACAGCAAAGAGAAAACATCGGGAACAAAGATAAAGCAAGCCTTATTAAAACAGCATCATAACTATAATAAAAATCTAATTTCAGAATCCTTGCAGATACATAAACTACAAGCATATATACCAACACAAAAGCCAGGCAAACAATAAAAACAGTAATCAGATTTGAAAAATATATATTTTCTCTTTTAATGCCTCTTAAAATACGGTTTCTTATAGTGTTATGTCGATATCCTTTACCAATATAAAAAGCAGAAAAAGCAATAGCCAAACCGGGAAAAAGAAAACACCATTCAAAAAATTCGGTATCACAAAAACAATCCTGAAACATTATATCTTTTGCCCAATAAGCCATGTTGTCAACCGTTACGGAGCAAAAGATAACCAGACAGCCTACCAATATCCAGAAGCTGAGATCTCTT
Source organism: Acutalibacteraceae bacterium (assembly GCA_045126895.1). Taxonomy (GTDB): domain Bacteria; phylum Bacillota; class Clostridia; order Oscillospirales; family Acutalibacteraceae; genus CAG-488. Next base: position 30,658 of record JBGVPE010000078.1, read on the forward strand.
TTTAAGGTTTTAAAATTCATTGTCCAGAATTTGCTCATCGCTTTTCACCACCTAAAAGATCGATATAAAAATCTTCAAGTCTTTTTGTGTTTTCTGCAGCAGAAAGAACTTCACAGCCCTTTTCATTCAAGGCAGCAGCCATATCAAGAAGCCTGATTTCGCCAAAAACATCCGCTTCATAATCTGATATAATTTTATAATCAACCCCAAGAGAATCTGCAACTTCTGCAAAAATGTTGATATCACTTACTTTATATCTGAGTGTTCTCTTAGCTGCGAGGTTAATTTCATCAGCGCTTATCTGCTTAACAAGTCTTCCGTCCTCTATAAATCCGTAATGAGTAGATACCCTTGCAAGCTCATCTAATATATGACTCGATATCAGGAATGTGACGCCATTTTCTTTATTGAGTTTTAATATAAGCTCACGAATCTGAATTATCCCCTGAGGGTCAATTCCGTTAGCAGGTTCATCAAGAATAACAAATTCAGGCTCCCCTGCCAAAGCCATAGCAATGCCTAACCTTTGGCGCATACCCAACGAGAATGTTTTTACCCTCTTTTTACAAGCAGGGTCAAGACCTACGGAATCAAGCAATTCATCAATACCATTATAATCAGGCTTACCGATAATTTTATACTGGACCATAAGATTTTCACGGGCAGTCAGATCAAGGTCAACTGCAGGTGAATCTACCATAACACCTGTTTTTAGTCGGATTTTTCTTAATTCTTTGGTATTGTTGTTGCTGACACCTAAAATAGAATAATCACCTTTTGAAGGCTCCTGAAGTCCGCTGACAACGCGAATCAATGTTGTTTTACCTGCCCCGTTTTTGCCTACAAGACCGTAAATTGAGCCTTTAGGAACATTTATTGACAAAAGTTTCAGCACAGGGGTTGTTTTATAAAATTTAAACATTTCATTGACAATCAAAGCATATTCCATCATTATTCCTCCTTACAAAAAGAATAAAGCTCAAATATAAAGAACGGGTTAAAGAAAAAAGAAAAATCTGTTAATCATTTTTGTATGCTTCTATCAGCTGCTCAACACTGATTATTTCATCATTTGCTGATGAATCCTTCCAATACCACCAATGAAGCTTTTTAGGGTCAGCTTTTTTTACTGTTGCAAAATATATAGCACATCTGAACTGATAAAGCAGCGTTTTTTCTGTCACTTCTCCCCTTTTAACGCTCAGCTCATAGTACATTTCTTCAGCATCCCTGCCTTTTAACTGTGCAACCTTTGCAAAGCCAAGCTCCTCTAACGCTGCAACACCTTCTGCTTCAATGCCGGGTATTGTTGAAATCTCTTCTGTTTCGCACGATTTTTTTCTGTTAAAAAAGAACATTTTGTGAACTCCGTATATTGACGATTTGTTGTGTTTCATTTAAAATATTATATCATTATTTGTTTCTGATTTCAATATATAAGAGGTTTTGTTTATGAGAATGAGAAAAAAGAAAAATCTTGAAAAGCGTATGGCTGAATGCTCAAATTTTTTTGAGATTTACACTGAGGACCGCAACTTTATTGAAGCTATCAAAGATAAAGAATACCTTGACTTCGAAAGAATTTTCGGGAACAACAATCCGGTTATTCTTGAAATAGGCTGC
>JBGVPE010000079.1:0-14497 GCA_045126895.1 Acutalibacteraceae bacterium
ACTGTAATTCCCCGTTGGAGTTAAAATATTCATCAAAACGAACAATGTCAATTCGAGAAATGTTGTTTGTTTCAAAATCAGGGAACTTAAAAAATTCATTAGAATAAATGAAATTTTCTGCTAAAGGAATTACTCCCGTTCCCGGACAATATTCCAGAATCAGACTGTCCCCTGCAGAATAGTATCTCAGATCAACAAAATAGTTAAAAAGCGAAACCTTATTTTCCGGGAATATGCGCTTAAATTTCTGTGGGATATAATCATAGCTGTAATAATATGGATGCAAGTTTAATTGTGTTTTCTCATCAAAATCATAACTATTTTCATCCAAAACATACCAGTTACCATCAATATCAAGCCAGTTCAAAAAACGATATGTGTTGCTATTGTATATTAATATTTCATTAGACTCATCATCTTCCGTACATACAAAAATATTCTCTTGTGGTATTTTGATAAAGGGAACAAACAAAGCACATAACATTACAACCAAAACAAGTAATGTAATAAATATTTTGTTTTTCAAAAGTTTTTTCACTTATGACACCTCACGCAGAGAACTCAGAGCAATCATTTGTTTTTAAACACGAAGTTAATCTTCAATTGTTACAGAAGAATCAGGCACTTGTGTTCTTGGTTTTTGATAATGATATAAAGAAATCACAAAATTACTTTCTGCATAATAATCATATTTAGGGGCACAAAGAAGTTTATTTGTTTTTCGACTGTACAGATTACCGTTTTCAGAGTAATAATATGGGTTGTTTTTATCGACAATAATTTTTTCCAAGTCCGAACCCATTGAAGAAAATGTATGTGCTACAATTTCTTTTACCCCTGACGGGATATAAACTTCTTTAATTTTAGGTTGTGTTGTTTCATTATCACAGCCAAAAGCTAAGGCATCACCAAAAACATTATTATCTTGATCAACCAAAAGATATTGACCAAGTTTAACCACGGGTTTCCCGTCAATTGTTTCCGGTATTTGCAAAACATCACTTGTTTCTCCCCAAAAACGTTCTATGCAGATACCGCCGTCATAGTTGCTGACAGTATAATCTTTGTTTTCTTTAGATAAATAAGAATTTTTCTGCTGATAAATAATTATGTTTTCGTAATCCTCTTCCCAATAGCTTTTTTCTATATATCCGTAGTATGGATCATTTTTTAAAATTACAATATTTCCGTTTTGGTCTGTTTCATCCCAATTATTTGCCTTTAAATATGATACAAAACTTACTGTTATTATAATAAAAACTACGACCATAATGGGTAAAAATAACTTCAATTTCTTTTTCATATCGTTCACCTTCTTACAAAGCATACTGACTACAAGAACACAAGGGGACGGTTCTCTTGTGTGTTTACATGTAGTCATATCGTGTTAAGGGGCAGAATTAACTGCCCCAATTTGATTTTGTTAAAATGTAAAATAATTAGCGTTTTTTCACTGCTTTTTTGCTTTTAGGGATTTTTTTCTCTTTCGAACAGATGAAACGGTGTGCCAACCATTCAAAAATAATGATAAGGCATATACTTAGAATAAATATGCTCAAGTTAGACATACCGTAAATTACATTTTGATATGTTGCAAACAAATTTGGAGTTGCTTCTTCCATTTCTTCTATATCTAAAGACCCAATATCTAAATTATCAACTTTAAACATAGATGAAAATATATCATATTTCCCCTCAAACCATACTACATTAGTATAAATATCATTATGGATTTTAAAGAAATAAAAAACTACAATATTTTCAGTTTCTGTTCTCAGTAAAAAAGATCTACCCTCGAAATAAAGTATATTCTTAAGAATTGCTTTATGTCTGGGTATAAATTCATAGTTGGCATCAAAGAAAGCTGTTTTTTCTGCTTCATTAAGTTCACGAATATTATCAAAAGAGATGTTATAATCAGACAGCTCTTTTTGATTTATCTCACTTACAATTCCATTGAAATCATAATTGTCTTGTTCAAAATCAAAATATTCCGGTATTGATTTAAAATACAAAAATGAAAAAATTGTAACTATTGCTAACAAAAATGCAGTTAAATAAACAAATATTTTGTTTTTCAAAAGTTTTTTCATTTATGACACCTCACTCAGAGAACTCAGAGCAATCATTTGTTTTTAAACACGAAGTTAATCTTCAATTGTTACAGAAGAATCAGGCAATTGCATTACCATTAATAGAAGTAATAACCTTTATGGTAATTAAACATCGGTGCACAGAGAAGTTCATTCGTTTCTTTGCTAAAAAGCATTCCACAAAAGCTATAATAGTAAGGATTATCTTTGTCAACGGTTATCGTTTTTAGTTTTGTAAAACTTCCAGATGAAAAAGTTCCGTTTGCAATATATTTTACTCCTGACGGAATATGAATTGAAGTTATAATCGATTCACCATATGGGTCTTCAAAAGCGGTAAAAACTATTTCCTCACTATCTGAAAAATGGTTTCCCAGTGCCACTACTTTTTTTCCTCCAATAGTTTCAGGAATCACAACCTCTTTTTCGTCGCCATAATAGGCATTTATGCATACACCATTTTGATATTCACTTAGTTCATACTCTCGATATGAATATATTTTATCGGAATACTTATTAATTTCATCAGCATCATCATCAAAAAAACAATCTTCTATATAGTAGTAATACGGAATACCTTCAATGATGATTAGTCTATTGTAATCATCCTTTCCAACTATTTTTGCTTCAGCTTTTGGAAATAAAAATAAATTTAGTAAAATAATTGCGGTTACTACTACAAATACAAATAATACCATCCCGTAAAGTAATTTCTTTTTTGTCATCGTCAAAATCTCCTTAAAAATCAAATTACGTTCCGTTTATCTTTTTAATATAACAAACAACGCTTAAGGGAATTTGTAACAACATTCTAACTCTTTTCTATCAATTTTGCAATTCATTTCAGAATTATAAATAAAAAAGGCTGAGGCATTTTCACGCCTCAGCCTTAAAATATTAAAGAAGTGATTTATAAAGAGCTGTGATTTCTTCAACGCTTGTATCTCTTGGGTTACCGGGGCGGCAAGCGTCATCATATGCTGACTGAGCAAGGAAAGGAACATCCTCTGCTTTAACAATATCTTTAAGGTCAGCAGGGATACCAACATCAATTGAGAGCTGCTTAACTGCGTCAATTGCTGCTTTTCTTGCATCTTCAAGGCTCATAGCGTCAACACCTTCAACGCCCATAGCTTTTGCAATATCTCTGTACTTTTCGCCTGTTTCAGGAGCATTGTATTCCATAACAGTAGGAAGAATAATTGCATTTGCTACACCGTGAGGTGTGTCATAAAGAGCGCCGAGAGGATGAGCCATTGAATGAACAATACCAAGGCCAACGTTGCTGAAGCCCATACCTGCAACATACTGACCTAAAGCCATACCTTCTCTGCCGTCAGCAGTGTTATCAACTGCACCGCGAAGGCTTCTTGCTATAATTTCAATAGCTTTGATGTGGAACATATCTGAAAGCTCCCAAGCACCTTTTGTGATATAACCTTCGATAGCGTGGGTAAGAGCATCCATACCTGTAGCTGCTGTGAGGCCTTTTGGCATTGAAGCCATCATATCAGGGTCAACAACTGCTACAACAGGGATATCATGAACATCAACGCAAACCATTTTGCGATTTTTAGCAGCGTCTGTGATAACATAGTTGATTGTAACCTCAGCAGCTGTACCTGCTGTTGTAGGAACTGCGATAATAGGAACACACTTGTTTTTAGTAGGTGCAACACCTTCAAGGCTTACAACATCACTGAATTCAGGGTTTGTGATGATGATACCGATAGCTTTTGCTGTATCCATTGAAGAACCGCCACCGATAGCAACGATACAATCAGCACCGCTTGCTTTGAAAGCTTCTACACCTGACTGAACGTTCTCTACAGTAGGGTTAGCTTTGATATCTGAATAAACATCATAAGGGATTGATGCGTTATCAAGAATATCTGTAACCTTTTTTGTTACATTGAATTTAATAAGATCAGGGTCAGAGCAAACAAAAGCTTTTTTAAAGCCTCTGCCTTTGATTTCATCAGCAACTGCTGAAATTGCACCTGCGCCATGATAAGATGTTTCGTTAAGAATAAATCTGTTTGCCATTGGTAATTACCTCTTTCTGTATTTATTAGTGATAAACACTTTTCAACGATATTTTACTATGTTAAAACCGTATTTTCAATAGAATTTTGATAAATTGTTAATTTTTTATCAAAATCTTCCTCCCCCGCCGCCATGGGATCTGCCTGATGAGCCTCGGTGAGTACCGCCGCCATTACCTGAGCTTGATTGCTGACGCGGTGTTTTATTAACATGCCTGTAAAGATAAAGGTCGCTACTGTGAGTAACATTTAGGCTGCCCGGCACAACATAGTCTGTTGCATTGTTTTTTGCTCTGACTGTTTTAAGCTTACCTTTCATAACCGAAACAATTATAAATGCGATTATAAAACCAACTGCAACTGAAATCAACAGCATCTTAGGTAAGCTGAGGCTGTAACCACCCTCATAATAATTCATAACATCGCTGTAGTAGCTTTCAGGAATTTCCTGACCGTTATTTTCAAATATTAAAAGCTCTTGACAAATATCAACAAATTCAGAAAAGCCTTCGTAATACTCACCTTGTGAAAAATAGGGAATAATTGAGCCTTCTATATAATAAAAGCCGTTTTGGTCGATTGCATCAATGCCGTAACCTGTTGTTGAAATATACCAGCCTCTTGAATCCATATCAAGCAAAAGCAAAGCTCCGCTATGACGGTCATCTACACCATAGCCGTTATAATCATAAAAATCATCGGCATATTCCTGTGTTGTTTTGCCTTCAAGGGAATTTACGGTTACAATTACAACCTCAAACTCATATTCATCAAGGATAACATCAATTGCATCTTCAAGCAAATCTGTTTCGTCCTGAGTGAGCAAATCGGCATTGTCAACCACATTGGGTGTTGTTGCATTTACACTTAAAGAAAGTGTGAGAAGGCTGATAATTATAAATAATGAAACAATAAGTTTTTTCATAATCAGCCCCCCTTAAAACAACTGTGTAAAACCAAAAATCACTGCAAAAGCCGCTGCACTGATGCTTATACCCAAGCCGACAAGCCATTTTATGTATTTACTCTTATCAACGGGCAAATCACCAACAAACTTGCCTGTCTGCCCGTTCATGGCAAAGGTATATTTCTGATTATTCCATGTGGTGTTAAGTATCCACACAGGGTACAGTGCATATTTCGCTTTGCCGTTTGAAAGGTTGACCGTGCTCGACTCTGCCGTAACTGATGTATAACCGAAAACAGTGGACTTAAAAGATTCCTCTGTACTTGTTTTGATTCGTGCGTTAGCGTTTATAACACTCTCTTCAGCAGAGACATCATATTTATCGGCAAAAAATCCTGAGAGATACGCTGTCTGAAAATCAACGGCTTCACTGAAATCATAAGGCTCAATTGACTGCATCAAATCATCTGCCATTTTGCTTGAGCCGTCAACAGGTACACGGTTAAAAGAAAGATTACCTGCCCTGTGAACAGAATAAAATCTTGTTTCATGATAGTTATATTTTGAGTCACTCCAGCTTCGTGTTTTTGTTGCCTTGTAGCGAATGTCAGCATCAGCATCGGCATCAAAAAGCCAGAAAGGAACATAAATTCCTTTGATTTCATCAATATGATTCTGATCTTTAAAAACATCGGGTAAAAGGCGCTTGCCTTGCAGATGTTTTTCAAGACCTGCTTTTGCAGCCTTTTTATCCAGTTTGAAGGGAATTACGTAATCCGGCTTCAGCACACCTGAAAGTTTACCTGTCATTATAACCGGATTACCGCAAAACGGACAAGATGTTGCAGCAGTGGTTTCATCACCTACAATTTCACCACCGCAGGAATTACAGATATAGACAGACATTGTATCCTCTTCGCCCTCTTGCCATTGGGCACCGGGATCAGTTTCCCACTCCATACAATCCTGACTTTGTTTGTTGATAGCTTCGTCATATTCTTTCAAAGCCTCAACTTCAAAAGTAGTGTCACAATAAGGGCACTTCATCTGTTGCAGAGAGGTATTAAACTCAATTTTACCACCGCAACACGGGCATTTATAATCTATTAAACCTGACATTATATCACCTATTTCACATCATTTGCATCGAACGGGTCGCCGCATTCAGGGCAGAATTTAGGTGGATTGTGCGGATCTTCAGGCTTCCAGCCGCATTTATCGCACTGATAAAGCGGTGCACCTGCCGGCTTCGGTGAGCCGCAATTTTGACAGAACTTACCTTTATTCACAACACCGCAGGAACAAGACCAACCATCTGCAACAGGTTTTGCCGCGCCGCAATTCTGACAGAATTTGCCTGAATTCACTTCACCGCAGGAGCATTTCCATTCATTCACTGACTGTTGCATCTGCTGTTGCTGCTGAACACCTGCATTATACATCTGCTGAGCGTTGAAGCCGCCGTTAGCGCCCATAGCCATATTAAATCCCATAAAGCCCATCATTGCTCCGTTTGGGTTGTTGGCTGCCGCTTCCATTGCAGTTGCCTGAGCGTCTGTCATTCTTCCTGCCATCATAAACGGATTTGAGCCCATTGTTGCGGCATCTTCCATCTGATTGATTTTTTTCATATCCTCATCAGTGAGGGTTATCGGATTCATAGCAATTGACTCAACAGAAATACCTCTGCGGTCTGTCCATTCTACTTTAAGCGCTTTATTAAGAGCATCTTTAAGCTCAACAGTATGAGCCGGAATCTGTGCCGGTCTGAGCTCAAGCTCTGAAAGCATTGCAAATGCAGGTTGAAGAGCTGAAATAAATTCTGTTTTGAGCTGACTGTCGATATCTTCTCTTGTATATTCGTCACTGACATTACCTGCAAGTTTTGTATAGAAAAGAATCGGGTCGGTTATTTTGTATGAGTACACACCGTTACATCTTACCTGAACGGAACGTGCCATACCGATACGCTTATTCACAACCTCAAACATAAACGGGTTTGGTGTACCGAATTTATTATCAACGATTTCTTTTGTGTTGAAGTAATAGACTCTCTGATCCTTACCTGTATCACCGCCGTAGGTAAATCTTTTACCTACAGTTTTGAATGTTTCTTTGATAGTATCGCCAAGCTTACCTGAAAAGATTGATGGTTCAGTTGAAGAATCATAAGTAAATTCACCGGGTTCTGCACAAACCTCAACTACTTTACCCTGCTCAACAATAATCATACACTGACCGTCAGCAACAGCTATACCCGAGCCGTTTGAAATTATGTTATCGTTTGCTTTGGTGTTTGATGAACGGCCGCTTACTCTTTTCTGACCTTTTACCATCAGCACATCGTTTTCAAGTGAATCACAGTAAAAAAACTCTTTCCATTGGTCTGCCAAAGTACCGCCCAATGCTCCGATACCTGCTTTAATAAGTCCCATATTAAAATTCTCCTTTCAGAATAAATCTGATTAAATTGTACCACAACTGCTACCACTTAGCAATAAAATTCATTAAAATTTAACAAAAAAGTGCAACACCCGATAACAGGTATTGCACTTTCATTTAATTAAAACTGTGTAATTTCAATCTTTTCAATAACAACATCATCAAAAGGCTTGTCAAGCATATCTACCCTTGTTGATGCAATTTCATTAACAACATCCATACCTTCATAAACCTGACCAAAAACACTGTGTTTAAAGTCAAGCCAAGGTGTACCGCCAACTGCCTCATAGTCAGCAACTGTCTGCTCAGGGAAACCACCCTGCTCACCGATTTGTTTCATCTGAGAAAGAAGTCTTTTATCAACACTTGAAGCCTGAACAATAAAGAACTGGCTGCCGTTAGTGTTAGGACCTGCATTTGCCATTGAAAGTGCACCGTTAAGATTATGAAGAGAGATATCAAACTCATCTTCAAAAGATTTGCCCCAGATACTTTCACCGCCGCGGCCTGTGCCTGTAGGGTCACCGCCCTGAATCATAAAATCCTTGATTACGCGGTGAAAAATGATACCTTCGTAATATCCGTTTTTAGCGTGTGTTGTAAAATTCTCAACTGTTTTAGGTGCTTGCTCAGGGAAGAGCTTAATTTTAATAGTACCTGCATTAGTTGTCATAATTGCTACCATATCGCCCTGTTGAGGCTTGGCAAGTTGTGATGCCATAGTTATTTACCTCCGTAAAACAATTTGTATTATGATAGCACTTTTAATTATAAATAGCAATAGTTACAGACTTTAACTTTTTATTTTTTTAAGGACTCCTTTTTCAAGGCGACTGACCTGAGCCTGAGATATACCAACCTCTCTGGCCACCTCAGTTTGTGTTTTACCTAACATAAAGCGAAGATTTAATATGCGTTTTTCTCTTTCAGATAAATTGTCTATTGCCTGCTTAAGCAATATTTCGTCAATCCAGCTGTCTGCCGTATTGCTGTCACCTATCTGGTCCATTACATAAATAGCATCTCCGCCGTCATTATAAATAGGTTCATAAAGTGAAACAGGTTCAACTATGGATTCAAGAGCAATAACAACTGCCTCCTTTTTCACCTCAAGCTCCTGAGCAATTTCTTCAACAGTAGGCTCACGCTGTAACTCATTTGAAAGCTTTTCTTTTGCCTGAATTGCTCTGTATGCAGTGTCACGCATTGAACGGCTGACACGCACAGAATTATTATCACGCAGATGACGTCTTATTTCACCGATAATCATCGGCACTGCATACGTTGAAAACTTGACATCGTGGGATGTATCAAAATTATCAATTGCTTTAATCAACCCTATGCAGCCGACCTGAAACAAATCATCCGGGTTTTCACCTCTGTTTAAAAATCTCTGTATAACACTAAGAACAAGCCTTAGATTACCGTTTATCAGCTCTTCTCTTGCTTTTGTGTCCCCTTCTTTTACCTTTTTGAGTAATGCAATTTTTTCTTTTTCTTTGAGAACAGTTAATCTGCCTGTATCAACACCACATATTTCAACTTTTGTAAACTGCACACAAATCACTCCAATTAAATTTATGTACAGGTAAAAAAAATCGGACAATTAGATTATTGCCCGATCAAAAATTATTATCCAATTATTTTTATTATTTCATATGGTGTATCAACTATATAATCTGCACCCGCGCTGATAAGCACGTCTTTATCTCTGAACCCCCATGTAACACCTACACAATCAACCTTTCCGTTATGTGCTGTATAAATATCAGTATCAGAATCACCCAAAAACAAAGTATTTTCAGTTTTTGCACCTAACAGATTCATAGCCTCAAAAAGAGATGCAGGATCAGGCTTGGTGGGGACCCCTGCTCTTTGCCCTATTGTAACATCGACAAGATTATTAAAATATTTTCTGACAAGTTCTTGCGCAGCTTCATGAGATTTGTTTGTAACTACGCCAATGTTGACCCCCATTGATTTAAGGGTGCTAAGCATATTCATAATCCCGTCATAAGGGCAGGTGTTATCGTTCAGATGCACAAAATAATGAGACTTAAAAATATCAACAGTTTCTGTAATTTCACTTTCAGCCGTATTTTCAGGAACAGCTCTTCTAATCAGCATTGCTATACCGTCACCTATAAAAGAACGGACTTCATTTAATGTTCTTAAAGGGTAATTCTTCTGACCGAGAGCGTAATTCACTGAGTTTTTTAAATCTTCAAGTGTATCAAGTATTGTTCCGTCAAGGTCAAAAATGCAATTTTTATATTTCATCAAACCATCTCTTCCGGGTGAAAAACTTTGTCAAATTCTTCTTCACTTAAAAAGCCCAGCTCAACACATGCCTGCTTTAAAGATATGTTTTCTTTATAAGCTTTCTTGGCAGTTTTTGCTGCATTATCATAGCCTATATAAGGGTTAAGAGCAGTAACAAGCATAAGCGAATTATGAAGGTTGTGTTTCATCTTTTCTTTATTGGCAACAATGCCCGAAACACAGTTATCATTAAAGGATTTTATACTGTCAGCAAGTAATCTTACAGACTGAATAAAATTGTAAGCACACACAGGCATAAACACATTAAGCTCAAAGTTACCCTGAGATGCACCAAATCCCACTGCAACATCATTAGCCATAACCTGAACAGCTACCATTGTAACGGCTTCGCATTGTGTAGGATTCACTTTACCCGGCATAATCGAGCTGCCCGGCTCGTTTTCAGGAATAAAAATTTCACCTAAACCGCAACGGGGACCGCTTGCAAGCCATCTGATATCGTTAGCAATTTTCATCATATTTGCTCCCAATGCTTTTAATGCACCGTGAGCAAAAACAAGCGCATCCTTAGAGGTCAGCGCGTGGAATTTATTGGCTTCTGAAACGAAATCTTTGCCTGTTATTACACTGAGAGCCTTTGCAACATCATCACCAAAGCCTTCAGGTGCATTAAGCCCCGTACCTACGGCAGTACCGCCTAAAGCAATCTCTTTAAGGTTTATAAGTGACGATAAAATCATATCTTTTGACTTTTCAACCATTACACGCCAACCGCTGATTTCCTGAGAGAATTTTATAGGTGTGGCATCCTGAAGATGAGTACGGCCTGATTTGACAACATCATCATTTTCAGCTTCAAGTCTTTTTAATGTAGTTATAAATTCATCCATAACAGGCAGCAGCTTCTCTTCAACAGAAAGCACTGCGGCAATATGCATAGCAGTAGGATATGTATCATTAGAGCTCTGTGACATATTTATATCATCGTTGGGATGAAGAAGCTTTTTACCTGCAAGCTCGTTACCTCTGTTGGCAATTACTTCATTGACATTCATATTGGACTGAGTGCCACTGCCCGTCTGCCACACAACGAGAGGGAAATTATCGTCAAGCTTACCTTGTATAATTTCATCACACACAAGGTTAATGTACTGCAATTTTTCATCAGATAATTTACCTGACATATTGTTGACTTGTGCCGCCGCAAGTTTAAGCAAAGCAAAGGCACGGATAATTTCAACCGGCATTTTTTCATCGCCGATTTTAAAATTCTGATAGCTTCTCTGGGTCTGTGCACCCCAATATTTATCTGCAGGTACCTGCATTTCACCCATAGAATCTTTTTCTGTTCTGTATTCCATACTATCCTCTTATTTTATTACTTCAAAATTAATATCATTTTCCTGCGCATAGAAAAATGCAGAAGAATTATTATGAACTTTCAAAACAAAATCTTTCATTTCGTCAGCATTTTTCACAGGGAAGTTACCTGTACCAATCTGACCTACTGATGCCGGCACGGTAACTGATTTAAGCTTCATGCAACCCATAAGAGTCATATCTCCGATTGTTTTTACACCCTCAGGGATAATAACTGTTTCAAGGTTTGAACACGCAAGTAAAAGACAGTTAGGGATTTTTACAAGATTCTTCGGCAAAGTATATGTCTTTATCTCTTCATGGCCGCCGAGAAGGTACGGAGTAAGCTCTGTAACTGTATCAGGGAATGTGTAGTTTGCAAGGTTTTTATCAGGCTTAACCCAATAGACACAAGATAAATCTTTATTGAACAAAACACCGTCTTTATATACAAAATTACCACCGTCTTCAACAGTAAGCTCTAACTTTTTGCAGTCATAAAAAACGGCACCATCCATATTTTTCAGTGATGCGGGTATGTTAGCAGACTTTAATGAAGTACACTGGAAGAATGCACCTTCAAGAATTTTCTCTACATTTTCACCAATTTTAACAGACTCAAGGTTTTCGCAGTAAGCAAAAGCCTTTTCACCGATAACTGTAACTGTTTCAGGAATTTCAACACTTTTAATATCTGTTTTTGAAAACGTGCTTCCGGCAATAGAAGAAACTTCTTTGCCCATAATCTTTTCAGGAATTACAATATTTTCAGAATCACCGTTGTATGCAATAATCTCTATTGTACCTGATTTTGAACCGTCAACATAATCAAAATCACTTATACTAAAGCCTAACAAAAAAGCAACAGAAACTGCGCCTATAAGTAAAATAACAACAGTAAAAATCAAAACTTTAATTGCGTTTTTCATATTAAACCTCCACATTATAATGCATTGAGCATTTCAGTTAAATTTTCAAGACCTGTCTGCAAAGCAGAGATATTATCTTCTATGCCTTCAAACTCAATACTTACATATCCGTCATAACCGCTGTTTTTCAAAATTCTGAGACATTGAAAAACAGGAACATTACCCTGACCGAGAATTGCGCCGCGCAGATATGTGCCGCCTCTGGTTGTAAAGAATCCCTTGCCCGGATTAAACTCACTGCCGCTCTTAACATGAAAATCTTTAACATGAACATACTTTACAAATGATGCAGCCCTACCGACAGCTTTTGCAGAATCTTCATCAGCACAAAGAAAATTGCCAACATCAATAAGCCAACCGAAATTAGGGTTGCCTACTGCGCCGATAAGTCGTTCAACACGCTCACTTTCCTGACAGAAAAAGCCGTGATTTTCAACCATAGTTTCAATACCCTGACTTGCAGCGTATTCCGTAACTCTTCTATAGCCTTCTGCCAATACCGGCAAGGCCTCATTAAAAGACATATAAGCTTTTTTACCGTCACGATAGCCTGTTGTTGCATCATGGCGCATACCTTTAACACCGAGAGCTTTTGCAACATCAACCTGAGCACAGACACGTGCTACCTCTTTTTCAAAATTTTCACAGTTGATAAAATCAGCACCGATAGTGTAGTTGACAATCGGAATACCGACACGCTCACTTTCGGCTTTAAGAAGTTTTGCATATTCAAGCTGACTCATTCCGTTGTGCGGATCAAGGTCAATATATTCAATTGCATCAAAGCCAAGCTCTTTGGCTTTTGAAATGATATCAAGCTGAGTTGCACCTGTTTTATTCATATATGAAGAAAAGCTGTAGCTGCTCACACATGTTTTCATAAAAAGCACTCCGTTTCTATGCATAAATATAAAATAATTTTATCATAGTGATATACATTTTTCAATAGAAAACAACAATATGAGAAGATATTATTTGCATTTTTAAGAATAAATAAATATACATATATTACTTATAAACATTGACTTTTTTTGCATATAGTAGTATAATGACCACACTATATTTATTGTTGGAGGAATTACATAATGAAAAAGATTATTTCACTCGTACTTTGCGTAGTTCTTGCATTGGGCGTTGTTGCTCTTGCAGGTTGTTCAGAAGACAAAGGTTCTGATGCAAACACAGCTGCAGTTAAGCTTGTTAAATTCGACCTCACTGAAGAAGAGTATGCATTCGGTGTTGACTCAAAGCAGCCTGAGCTCCTTGCTGAAGTTAACAAATTCATTGACAAAATCATGAAAGACGGCACATTTGAAGATATTTGCGATCATTATTTCGGTGACGGCACACCTGTTGCAGTTACAAGTGCTGCTCTTGACAGCTCTAAAGATCAGCTCGTAGTTGCTACAAACGCTGCATTTGCTCCTTTCGAATATATGGAAGGTGACAAATACTACGGTATCGACATGGAAATCGCAGCACTCCTTGCTGACTACCTCGGCAAAGAGCTTGTTATCAGCAACATGAAATTTGAGGCTGTTTGCCTTTCAGTTGGTCAGCAGAAATGCGACATCGCTATGGCAGGTCTTACAGTAAACGAAGAAAGAAAGCAGTATGTTACATTCTCAGATTCTTACTACAAAGCTTCTCAGCAGATTATCGTTAAAGGCGATGATACAACATTTGATGCTTGTAAATCAGTTGACGATGTAAATGCAATTCTTGCTAAGCTCACAAAAGACAACATCATCGGTGTTCAGAACGGTACAACAGGTATGTATTTCGTTCAGGGTGATGAAGAATGGGGCTTTGACGGTCTTCCTTCAGACTGCAAAACTTATGAAGCAGGTTCACTCGCTGTTCAGGATATGATTAACGGTAACATTGATTTCGTTATCATTGACGCTGCACCTGCAGCAAGCATTGTTGAAGCAATCAACGCTGTTGCTTAAACACATCTAAATCAAATATTTAAAGCCTCATCGCCAATGCGATGAGGCTTTGCAGTTAAAAAGGATTGGAAATATGGGTAGTTTTGATAAAAAAATTGATGTGTTCTGGCGAATTTTCTGGGAACAAGGCGGCTACAACCAGGTTCTCGAAGGTTTAAAGAACACACTTATTATTGCCGTTATCGGCTTACTTATAGGTATTGTTATCGGCACACTTATTGCCACAGTCAGAACCATGCCAAAATACAAGGTTCTTCCCCGTATTCTTAACAGTATCTGTGAGTTTTATGTAAATATATTCCGCGGAACACCTATGGTTGTTCAGCTTTTGATTTTTTATTATGTTATATTACCGCTTATGGGAATCAAAATGTCAGGTGTTGAGGTTTCCGTTATGGTATTCGGTCTTAACAGCGGTGCATATATTTCTGAAATTATGCGAAGCGGTATACAGGCTGTTGACCCCGGTCAGATGGAAGCAGGCCGT
>JBGVPE010000080.1:0-42484 GCA_045126895.1 Acutalibacteraceae bacterium
GGGTGAAGGCCTTCAGAAGAGAGAAGACAACTTTGCTGACGAAGTTGCAAGCATGATGTAATTTTACATTTAAGATCCGATAAGATGAAAGTCTTATCGGATTTTTTGTTTTATATACTTGTATTTTGTTTTCTTTTATGATATTATTTAAGGGATGATTTATTGTTAGTTTAAGGGGAACCGAGATGGATAATCAAAAAACTGCTCCTAAAAAGAAAACCAAACCTGTAAATAAAAAAGAGAAATTTATCTGGTTTGCTGCTGCTATGGTGATTTTTGCTATTGGTGCAATTCTCGCTAAAGCCGGTGTGTCTTTTGATAATTATGCGGTTAAGGCTGTTTATGCAGTTCTCGTTTTCTTCCCTTTGCTTATGTCTGCTCATAAGGTCAGCTTTGAGCAGTATGATGCTAACGGTAAAAGAAACATACTTGCTTTTATTATGTATTATTTCTGCATCATATTATTTATTGTTCTGATACCTGTTATTTTCTGGGTTAATCAGTTTGTTTCATTATAATAATAACAAAAATTATGAGCATCAGCACTCAGGTCGGGTGTTGATGCTCTTTTGTTTTATCAGAAAAACTTTCTTCTCGGCTGAGGGTTAGGGTTGTTAGGTATACAGTAGTCTACAAGTATAGTGTCATCACCGATAACTTTTATGTTTTCCCAAGGGATTTTGATATCACAGCTTTTGCCCCAGATATGCCCTTTAGGGAAAATTACTATGCAGACCAGTCTCCCACTGTTCACATCTATCTCAACATCGTCAACATTACCTAATCTGCATCCGTTTGACGAG
This sequence comes from Acutalibacteraceae bacterium, assembly GCA_045126895.1. Lineage (GTDB taxonomy): Bacteria > Bacillota > Clostridia > Oscillospirales > Acutalibacteraceae > CAG-488. The sequence goes on from JBGVPE010000080.1 coordinate 804, forward strand.
CATATCACATCTTTGTTTCTCAATTCTGCTATGCAACACCCCATAAAAAATTCTCCGTTTCTATTGTAAAATTTATTCAATTATGTTAGAATATAATAAATATTATTCGGAAAGGTTGAATTCTATGAAAAAAGTTATTGCTATTCTTCTTTCAGTTGTAATGTTGCTTACATGCAGCGGCGTTGCAGTTTTTGCTGAGAGCACAGAAAACAACGAACCTGTTGTTGAAGAGAATGTTCCTTCAATTGAAGAAACAATCTACACTCAGTTACTTACTGACATCAACTTTGACCACATTATCAGACCAATCACAAATATCGACATTTCTTCAATGGACGCTTTTGCAGATTCAATGATGAAAGTTCTTTACGGTATTGTTGATATGTTGATCGACACTATCGTTGGCGCTATCAATATTCTTGCACCGTCTTATGATTTCGGCGATGCTGATGATTATGTTACAGAAAACTTCTATGAAGGCTACGAAACATTCCTTGATGAAGCTGCAGCAGATGCTCAGTGGAGCCTTGGTTATTCAAGCGCATCAATCCAGACAGGTAATGAGCTTGACGGTAAACACAATGTAGGCGGCAGCCTTGCACTTGACAAATCAGCAACAGCAATTCACGACGACCAGAGAGTAAGAGTTATCTCAATTGATGACGGCAGCGGCAGAGGTGCAGTTGTATTTGCATGTATCGATGCTTTCGGTCTTGCACTCCCTGATGTAAGAGAAATCCGTGAAAGACTTGTATATTTTGCAGAAGCTAACGGTATTGCAAGTATCAATGTTTCAGTTCTTCATCAGCACAGCTGTGTTGATACATACGGTATGAATGCAAATCTTATTGAAGCAATCCTTAAGAATCCTCTTTCAAATGTTTATAACGGCTTTGCTGAGAAAGATATTGAACTTATCAACGGTAAAAACGAAGAGTTTATGGAAAATCTCTTTGTAGTTACAGCAAGATCTATCCGTGAAGCATATGCAAACATGGAAACAGGTAAGATTTATTACTCTGAAACAGATGTTTCTGAATATATCCGTGAAAAACGTGAGCCAATCGTATGCGACTGGGATCTCAACCGTCTCCGCTTTGTACCTGATGATGACAGCAGCAGAGAAACATGGCTTGTAAACGGTCCTATCCATTGCGTAGGTGCAGGTGCAGGCGGCACTGATATCACAGGCGACTATCCATATTATATGGAACAGTATATCAACAAAAATGCAGATGCTAACTTTATGCTCATTCTCGGTGCAGAGCTTGCAATTTCAAGTGATTACACACTTATTGAAGATTATGAAGATGATTGGGAAGAGCTCAGAGAATACGGTGAAGCTCTCGCAAGAAAGCTTGTTGAATCAACTTCACCTGAAACAGAGGTTGAGCCTCTTCTTAACATCCGCTTTATGGAATATAAAGTGCCTGTAACAAACGAAATTCTTGTATTTGCTGCAAAGATGGGCATTGTAACTAACCTTGCAGTTTCAAACAACTACAGCGATACAGAAGTAGACGTTATTACAGAAATCGGTTATATGGAACTTGGTGATGATCTTGCAGTGGCAATTATCCCGGGTGAGCTTGAACCGGCTATTGCTTATGGCGGCGCTCTTGATGAAACAAATTCTTACAGAGGCGAATCATGGGATTATCCTTCAATGCAGGAAATCGTTGGTGACAGAGAATTACTTGTATTCGGTATCACAAACGACCAGGTAGGTTACATCCTTACAGATAATGATTACAGCAGCATTATTGCAGGTGTTAACGAAGAGATTGTTGCAACAGGCGATAAAGCAGGTTCCAATACAATCACAGCTTTTGAAGAGCTTGTAAGTTCAGTCAGATAATTCAGCAGAGGTACTATAATGGAAGTAAAGATTTTTAACGACGCACAGGAAATTGCTGTTGCAGCAGCAGATCTTTTTGTAGATATTATCAATAACAAAAATGATGCTGTTCTCGGTCTTGCAACAGGCGCATCTCCTGTTCCTACATACAATAAACTTATTGAAGCCTATCAGGCAGGTAAGGTCAGCTTTAAAGATGTAAAAACATTTAACCTTGACGAGTATTGCGACCTTCCTAAAGACGATAAAAACAGCTACTACACTTTTATGCACGAAAACCTTTTTGATAAAGTTGACGTTAAAGAAGAGAATGTAAACTTCCTTGACGGTAATGTAGCAGATTGGGAGCAGGAAAGTAAGCGTTATTCAGATGCTATGGCAGCTGTCGGCGGTATTGATATTCAGTTGCTTGGTATCGGCACTAACGGTCATATCGGCTTTAATGAACCTGCAGATGCTTTCACTGATGAATCCTTTAAAGTTACACTCACACAGAGCACTATCGATTCTAACCAGAAATATTTTGGTGATGTTCCAATGCCAAGATACGCTCTTACTATGGGTATCGGTTCAATTATGAGAGCTAAAAAGATTCTTCTTATTGCAACAGGTGAATCAAAAGCTCAGGCAATTAAAGGTATGATTCAGGGTGAAGTTACACCACAGCTTCCGGCATCAGTATTGAATGAGCATGATGATGTAATTGTTATGCTTGACAAGGCTGCAGCAAGCTTACTTTAATAAACAATAAAGTCAACACCTTCGCAGGTGTTGACTTTTTCATAAGGAGATTTAATTATGAAATACGGTTTACAGTTATACAGTGTTCGTGATGTAGCAGAGAATGATATTGAACTCGCTATGAAAGAAACTGCTCAGATGGGTTATGCATTTGTTGAGTTTGCAGGTTTTCAGGGCAAAACACCTGAAGAAATCAAAGCTTTACTTGATAAATATAACCTTACAGCATCAGGTACTCACACAGGCGTTGACCAGTTAAGTGATGAAAAGTTTGATGAAACTGTAGCAGCACATAAGACTATCGGTTGTGATAATATTATTATACCCGGCACAGATTTATCAACAAAAGAAAATGTAGATGCTTTTATTGAAAGGGTTAACGTGCTTGTTCCGCGACTTAAAAAAGAAGGAATAAAGCTTCATTATCATAATCATTCATCAGAATTTGAGCCAAATAAAGATGGTGTTGTTGCTGAATATGAGCTTTATAACAGAACTGACATCGGTCTTGAAATTGATACATATTGGGCATGGAATGCAGGAAAAGACCCTATAGCTGTGCTTAATGATATGAAAGAAAGAATATCAGTTATTCACCTTAAAGATGGCATCAAAGGCGGTAAGGGCCGTTCACTCGGTCAGGGTGAAGTTGATGTTGCAAAGGTAAGAAAGGCGGCAATTGATTTAGGATTCACAATTGTTGTTGAGAGTGAAACCCTTGACCCGACAGGTCTTGAAGAGGTTAAACGCTGCATTGATTTCCTTAAAGCTGAAGATGCAAAAATGTAAATATATAAAAACAAGCCCGTGGATATAATCCACGGGCTTTCATTATATCAGTTGTGAAAGAAATTATTCACCTTTCATTTCGAGGAGCTTAACTTTACCGTCATAAGCTGCCTGGCTGACTTTGATTGAGTCTGTGATAGCAGCTTTGATATCGTCTTCGGTAGCACCGAGTTCTTTACTGTACTTAGTGTCCATATAAAGATTGATATCCATGATATCTGCAAGACCGTCAACGTCAATACCGCTTTCAATGCCTTTAGCAGCATATTCCTTCTTAACACCGCCAAGACCCATACGCATCATCCATGGTGGGATGCTGATAATCTTACGGTTTTCGCCCATACCTCTTGCAGCATAAACGATTTTAAGGAATTCCTTCCAGTTCATATTATACATGCTGATAGGCCATGCAGTAGCGCCCTTTGATTTTTCAGCAGCACCAACGATAACCTCACCAACCTGACGAACTGTAAGCATTGCTGTACCGCCGCCCGGATACATTGTGCAAGGAAGCTTATCCATCATCTTGATCTGCTCAATAAGGATAACCCAAACAGGCTTTCTGCCCGGCTGTGTACCGAAAATGTAAGGAAGTTCAAGTACTGCAACGTCAAAGTTTTCATCAGCAAATGAGAAAGCAACTTCTTCCTGCTTAATACGGCTGCGGATATAAGGATGCTTGTCGCAAAGCTTCATATCAGGACGTTCTTTTGCAAGGTATGCAAAATATGAGCCGAGGATAACTGAGCTCTTCATACCAACTTCTTTACAAAGAGGGAGAAGTCTTTCAAGAGGAGCGATGTTGTATTTGTAATATGCATCATAAACAGGAGCAGGGAACTCAACACGCTCATCAATACCTGCTGCGAATACGAAGCAATCACAGCCTGCCATCATTGCTTTGATTTCGTCATCAGTTTTTTCATAAATATTGCAGAACTCAAGTTCCATTTCTTCAGGAATCGGAGCTCCTTCAGGAAGAGGAGGAAGAGCAACGCTCTTAACCTGATGGCCTCTTTCAATAAAAATTCTTGCAGCTTCGCAGCCGAGAAGGCCTGTGCCGCCAATCATAAATATTTTCATTGTGTAACTTTCTCCTTAAAGTTATCAAAGATTTCAGGGCCGTAAACATTGTTTTCGCCTTCGCGATCCCATACCTGAGCAAAGAAAGGATTGATTCTTGCTTCTGTGTCATAATCCCATGGCCATGGAAGCTCTTCAGGGCACCAATGACCGCCTCTGAGAACAAGGTTCGGGCTCATTTCAAATTCGTTGCCTCTTGCGCTCTTCCATTTAACAGGAGTGTACATATCAACGATTTCAGTTGCAAGGCATTCACCGCCACGGAAAGCAGCAGCTTTCTGAAGGTCTTCAAGTGTAAGTGAATCGAAATCTTTAGTTTCGTCATAACCGTGGTCGAGAACAACAACATCATCTGCAGTTGTTTTCTTTGAAGGGATGATAATGTCAAATTTATCCCATGTTCTCGGAAGCTTGTTGTATTCTTCCATGCTGCCGTAATAAGCTTTCATTCTTACGTCAACTTTATTTGCTGCCCACCAGAGAGTACCGTATTCAGGTGTTTCAGCAATTTTCTTCATCCATAATTTTTTAAGTATAGGAGCAAATGGTTTAGCAAGGAATGCTAATTTGTAGAATGATTCTACATTATTCATCATCTGCTTGAAATATTCTTTGATAGGAACGTTAGCGCGGAAGTGGCAATACTTCTCAAGCTCGTCACCGTCATAATACCACTGGCCGTGGAAGTTACGTGTTGTGAACCAATGTGGGTCAAAGAGCTTTTTAGGTGAGCCAAGACCTAATGTGCCGAGAAGAAGCTCTTCAAATTCATAGTTTGTGATTCTGTATTCTTCACCTGAACCGATGTTGTAGAATCTTCTCCAGAATTCTTCAGGAATATCGTCACCGCAAACGTTTGCAAGAAGACGGCCTGAATCCTCAACAGTAGCCCATTCAAGCATGCCGTTGATCGGAACATGGTACATAATAGGTTCAAGGTTTTTAAGAATAGCAGGGTAAAGAATACCTGACTGACGGAGTGATACCCAATGTTTAAGACCTGATTCAGCAAAAACAGCTTCTGCTCTGATTTTACTGATAGCATAGTGGTCATACACACTGATTTTAAGAGGGTCACCTGTTCTACCCCAATGAATAGGTGCATTTCTGTCGCCTGTTTCAGCAACTGTACCGATGTATACAACTTTAACTGCATCAGGGTCCGGCTGAGCTTTAACAGCGTTTACAATGTTCTGAGCAGCTGTAATATTTGTTTTCTGAGTTTTAACAGGGTAGTAGTCAGCAGCAGGTGATACCATACCACCAACGTGAAGAACATAGTCTGCGCCTGTTACTGCGTTAAGTACGTCGTCATAGTTTGTAAGGTCACCCCATACAAGTCTTACGCACGGATCGTTTTCATAAGGAGCAAAAAGCTTTCTGTTCTTTTCACTGCCTCTGTTAAGAAGAACGATGTTGAATTTGTCTTTTTTAGCATAGAGCTCTTTGAAGCCTGCTAAACCCATAGTTCCTGAAGAACCGGAAAGGAATACGGTCTTTTTTGTTGCCATGTGAATCTCTCCTCAAAAAAAATAAATATCAACAAACAACTTGTTGACTTTTAGACACAATAATTATATAATAGACACACTTAATTATCAATAGGCAAAAAGTCAATTTTTGTATTTTTTTAGACAATTGTTGATGTTTGTTACGGAGGTGTTTTATATGGAACCTACAAAAGTAGACAGACGTGTTAAATATACTAAGCTTATGCTTAAAGACAGTCTTATCGAGATTCTTGAAAGCAAACCCATTGAAAAGATTACAATCAAAGAAATTTGTGACAGGGCTGATATAAACCGCGGTACATTCTATTCTCATTATTCTGATCAGTTTGATTTGTATGACAGTATTGTAGAAGATTTTATTATGAAAGCTCTTGATATTCTCGGTAATTTTTTGGAATCAGAACCGCACAGCATCTACAAATCAGCAACAAAAGTATATGAGTATGTTAAAGAGAATTATAATTTAGCCAAAGTATTGCTCAAAGGTATGGAAGTTTTTGGATTAGATAAGTATTCTGATAAGTTCAATGAGGTTATTCATAAGGTTTATCTTGATGAAATCAAGAAAAGCGTGGGTGACGTAAGATTTGTTGATATGGTTTATCAGTATGTGGCAGCGGCAAACCTTACTTTGCTTAAGTATTGGGTTAATACCGGTATGCAGGAAAGTCCTGCCGAAATGGCTGCCCTGGCATTGAAACTTACATCAAACGGAGTTTCTGCTTTCGGAATTCAACGATAATATAAAAAATTGTGGCGTATTCAGATGTTTTCTGAATACGCCTCATTTTATTATTTAAGGTATTTTGAATACTCGTTCACAGCCATTTTATCACATCGCTCATTCTCAGGGTGACCTGCGTGGCCTTTGAGCCATACGAATTCAGCTTTATGAAGATCCAATAAATCAAGCAGCTCTTCCCACAGGTCAACATTAAGAGCCGGTTTTTTATCGGCTTTTCTCCAACCGTTTTTTTGCCATGAATAAACCCATTTTTTTACTATTGCATCACAGACATATTTAGAATCGGTGTGTATTGTAACTTCACAAGGCTCTTTAAGAGCTTTAAGAGCCTTAATAACGGCAGTGAGCTCCATACGGTTGTTGGTAGTTTCTTTTTCAGAACCGCTCAATTCTTTTTCAACACCGTTATAACGAAGGATTGAACCCCAACCGCCCGGACCCGGGTTACCTGAACATGCTCCGTCTGTAAAAATATCGATATGCTTCATAATTCACCTCAAAACTGATATAACTTATGATACCATTCATTTTTTATGAATGCAAGTATGATTATCGGTCAATAATATTTTATCGGTCAATTCAATTGACTTTTGACACTTAATATAGTATCATATACTGTAAATTACTATGGATACATATACACTAAGTTGCATAAGGAGGAAAAACTGTCTGATGCAGAACGAATCTAAAAAAGAACGTAAGAATAAAAAAACTAATCAGAAAAGTGTAAAAAAAGATAAAGTTCAAAAACAGCAAAATAAAAAGGCAACTCAGAATAAAACTAAAAAAGACTTTAAAACAAATAAAGAAAAAGCATCTAAAAAAGCATCAAAAACCAATAACTATCCGCGTAAAAACCGCACTAAAAAAGTGCAGCCGGCAGTACCTGTAAAGGTAACTTTCCTTGGTGGTCTTAATGAAATCGGTAAAAATATGACCGTTTATGAAATGGATGACCAGATGATAATCGTGGATTGCGGACTTGCTTTCCCTGAGCAGGATATGCTTGGTATTGATCTGGTTATACCGGATTTCACTTATCTTAAAGAAAACGTAAGTAAAATCAAAGGTATATTCATAACTCACGGCCATGAGGATCATATAGGCGGTTTGCCTTATCTTTTAAGGGATGTGAATATTCCGGTTTACGGTACTCGTCTTACAATAGGTCTTATTGAAGGTAAATTAAAAGAGCATGACCTTTTAAGCAGTGCAAAGCTGAATGTTATTAAACCGGGTGATATAGTTGCAACGGGTGCATTCAGCGTTGAAGCTATTCATGTTAATCATTCAATCCCTGATGCGTTGGGCTTTGCAATCAGCTCAAAAGCCGGTACAGTTGTTCAGACAGGTGACTTCAAAATTGACAGCACACCTATTGACGGTGATATGATTGACCTTAACCGTTTCGGTGAAATCGGTTCGCAAGGTGTTCTCTGTATGCTGTCTGACTCTACAAATGCTGAAAGACCGGGCTATACCGAAAGTGAAAAGAAGGTTGGTGAGTCTTTAGAAGGCTTATTCCACAAAGCAGGTAAAAGAAGAATTATTCTGGCTACATTTGCATCTAATGTTCATCGTGTTCAGCAGGTTATAAATGTTGCTAAAAAGATGGGCCGTAAGGTTGCTCTTTCAGGCAGAAGCCTTGAGAATGTTGTAAATATCGGTATAGAGATGGGATATCTTGAAGCAGACGAAGGTCAGATTGTGAGTATCGATATGATAAACCGCTACTCTGCCGAGGAGATTGTTCTCATAACAACAGGCAGTCAGGGTGAGCCTATGTCTGCTCTTTCAAGAATGGCTTTCTCAGACCACAGAAAGGTTAATGTAGGTCCTAATGATTTTGTGATTATTTCTGCAACACCTATTCCGGGTAACGAAAAAACAGTAAGTAATGTTATCAATGAGCTTATGAAGCTTGGTGCAGAGGTTATATACGAAAAGAATGAAGGCATTCATGTGTCAGGCCACGCTTGTCAGGAAGAGCTTAAACTTATGATGGGTGTTGTAAAGCCTCAATTCTTTATCCCTGCCCACGGTGAGCAGAAGCATTTAAGAAAACATGCTATGTTGGCAGAAAGTATGGGTATAGACCCTAAGAATATATATGTTGCCGATAACGGCAAACAAATCGAAATTTCCCGTGACGGAATCAAAGAGATAGGTCAGCTGCCTATTGCCAAGGTCTTTGTTGACGGTTCAGGTGTAGGCGATGTGGGTAATGTTGTTATCAATGACAGAAAGCGTCTTTCAGAGAACGGCCTTATAGTGGTTGTTGCATCTATTGACAGCTATTCAGGTTACATTGTTGCAGGTCCTGAGATTATATCAAGAGGCTTTGTTTATGTAAAAGAAAGTGAAGAACTTATTGAAGATGCAAGGGATATTGCACGCTATGCTATTGAAGATTGCGTTCAGAAAGGTTCGCGCGACTGGAATATAATGAAAAACCGAGTCAGAGATGAGGTTTCACATCTTATGTTTGAAAAAACCGGCAGAAACCCGATGATTCTGTCTATAATCATGGAGGTATAATTTATTACCTTACAGTGATTAACATCTGTATTAGAAAGGTGCTGGGATAATGAATTTTAAAAGCTTTGTTCGCAATTTCCCGATATTCTTTATTGCAATATTTATAGCTGCTGTGTTTATTGCTGTTACTGCAGTAATGGGCCAGTATAAGCTTGCGATTGCAGAGGGGTGTGCACTTATTTCTGTTATTTTTATGATGGTTGCAGGCTATTCGGCTTATCGCAAAAAGAAGCAGAAGGTATTGGAAAATATTTCTGAAGAAGTAAGCTTTGCCGAAGGTAAAAGGAATGATGAATTCCCTGTGCCTGTTTTAGTTACCGATGAAAAAGGTAAATTTATATGGTATAATAAGGCTTTTGATGATATTGTTATTGAAGAAAACGGATACTCTGAAGTTGACGATATTATAGAGAATGGTATGGAAGCTTTGTTATCGGCTGAAACTCAGGGCGTAAATATCAGATGTGACGGTAAGTATTTTACGGTGTATTCACATCGCCGTACTCAGCAGGTAGTGTTTTATTTTGTTGATAACACAAAATTAAGGCTTGTTGCTGATGAGTTTGTAAGAACAAGACCTGCCGTAGTTATTATGAGTATAGACGGTGTTGACGAGCTTCAGCGTATTTATAAGGATTCAGACTGCTCATCTATCAGAAACGGTATTATAAGAATCATCGAAGCCTGGCTTTCTGATTATGACTGTATGATGACAAGAAGAGGTGACGGTACATTTGTTATAGTAACCAAAACCTCTGATGTTGAAAAAATGATTGAGAAAAAGTTTGATATTCTTGACAAAGTAAGGGAGTATCAATATAACGGCGATGAGCTTAATGTTACTCTTTCGATCGGTGTAGGTGCCGAAGGCGGAGTAAGCAAAAGTCAGGATCAGGCAAAAGTTTCACTTGATATGGCTTTTGACAGGGGCGGTGACCAGGCTGTTATCAGAAGAAATGACTGCTATGAATTCTTTGGCGGTGTTTCACGTAGTATCAAGCGCACAACCAGTGTAAAAACGAGAATTGTTGCAAGTGATTTTGTCAAGCTCATTGAAAACAGTAACCGTGTTATTGTTATGGGTCATAAATATCCTGACCTTGATGCTTTAGGTTCTGCTTTGGGTGTGGTTGCGATTGCACGCGCTTATGGCAAAGAGGCATTTATTGCCACAAATTCATCAACACCTGCATCAAAACCGTTGATTGATTACCTTAAGAATAATGGTTTCGGTGATTATATAATAACTCACTCAAGAGCAAAGGCTCTGTTAAGAAAGTCATCACTTCTTGTTGTAACCGATACTCATATGAAAGCTCTTGCTGAGTGCCCTGAATTACTTGAAAAAGCAACAACAGTTGCAGTTATTGACCATCACAGAAAAGCTGTGGATTATATTGATAATGCAAATCTGTTTTATCATGATTCTTCAGCTTCATCGGCATGTGAGCTTGTTACTCAGCTTATAGCTTATCTGCCGGATAAAATCAAAATCGGCTCAGTTGTGGCAGATGCACTTCTTTCAGGTATTATGCTTGATACCAAAAATTTTATTTTAAGAGTTGGCTCAAAAACATTTGAAACAGCTGCATACCTTAAAAATGCAGGTGCAGATACAATCAGAGTCAAACGTCTTTTTGCTGACAGTATGGCTACATACAAGGCAAGAAGTGAAATTGTTTCGTCTGCTGAGGTTTATAAAAACTGCGCTGTATCAATTTGTAAAAATATAACATCTGATATCAGAGTTATTGCATCACAGGCTGCCAATGAATTACTTGATATAAAAGATATTGATGCATCATTTGTGATTTATAATGCAGACGGTTGTGTTAATGTTTCTGCACGTTCATTAGGTAAAATAAATGTTCAGGTGATTATGGAATCATTGGGCGGCGGCGGTCATCAGACTATGGCAGCTGCTCAGTTTGAAAATCAATCGGTACAAAGTGTGATTCAAAAAGTAAAATCAGCTATTGATAAAAATTAAACTTTCCCAGGAGGTAAATGTTATGAAAGTTATTCTTACACAAGATGTTAAAAATCTCGGCAAAAAAGGTGAAATGGTATCCACTTCAGACGGATATGCAAGAAATTTCCTCTTCCCGAGAAAGTTAGCTATTGAAGCAAATGCACAGGCAATGACTGAGCTTAAAAACAGAGAAGATTCTCAGAATCATAAAATCAAAGTTGAAAAAGAAAATGCAACTCAGGCTGCAGCAAAGCTTAACGGCAAAACAATCAAAATTACAGCTAAAGCAGGTCAGGGCGGCAGACTTTTCGGCTCTGTAACTGCTAAAGAAGTTGCTGAAACTATCAAAAAAGACCTTGGCGTTAGTGTTGATAAAAGAAAAATCACAGTTAATGATATCAAAGCATTTGGTACATACAAAGCGCAGGCAAAATTCTATCAGGGTATTACAGCCGATTTTTCTGTAATGGTAAGCGAAAGCTAAAAGAATTAAAAAACGGAGGATAAAAATGAATACTAATTTTAACTCCACCGACGGACTTAATCTTCCTTTCAGCCTTGAGGCAGAGCAGGCAGTGCTTGGCAGTATTCTTATGGACCCTGCATGTATGATGCAGGTGCAGGTAATTATCAGTGCAGAGCATTTTTATTTACCGCAGCATAAAGCAATTTTTACTGCTATGGCCACAATTGAAGCCTTAGGAGGTAAGATTGACCCTCTTATTGTTCTTGACAGTCTGGTCAAAGATAAGGTTTATGATACTGCATCCGGTAAAACTTATTTATTTCAGTTGGCAGAGATTGTACCGTCAACTGCAAATGTTGAATCTTATGCAAGAATAGTAAGAGAAAAATATTATTTAAGAACACTTATCAATGCTTCAAGAGAAACTATTGACGATGCAACGGCTCAGGATGTTGAGGCTGACCTTCTTCTTGATGCTGCAGAGCAGAGAATTTATAATATCCGTCAGGGCAAAAAAACAAATGACCCGTCAAAATTAGGGGATATTATCATCAATGAGGTTTATACAACCCTCCAGCAGCTTACATCAGAAGATAAAGATTTATACAAAGGTTATCCTACAGGCTTTGCAGACCTTGATAAGATTATGACAGGTCTTCACCGTTCTGACCTTGTTCTTGTTGGTGCCCGTCCTGCTATGGGTAAAACAAGCTTTGCTTTGAACCTTGCGAGAAATGTTGCATTTATCGGTAACCGAAAAGTTGTAATGTTCTCATTGGAAATGACAAAAGAGCAGCTTGCTATGCGTGTTCTTTCAACAGAGGCAAGAGTAAACAGCGCAAAAATGCGAACAGGTGAGCTTGACCCTGAAGATTGGGAAAGACTCGGTATGGCAACAGGTGTTCTTTCAAACTGTGAGTTATATTTTGATGATACAAGCTCAATAACCGTTGCTGAGATGAAAGCAAAGATTCGCCGAATGCGCAACGTTGAGTGTGTTATTATTGACTACCTTGGTCTTATCAGACCGTCAGGCAGGGTAGAGAATCGCGTTCAGGCTGTCAGTGAAATCACAAGAGAGCTTAAGATGATGGCAAAGGATCTTAACATCCCTGTTGTTGTTTGTGCTCAGCTTTCCCGTGGTACTGAGGGTCGAGGCAAATCACACCGTCCTCAGCTTGCAGACTTGCGTGAATCAGGTTCTATTGAGCAGGATGCTGATATAGTTCTTATGCTTTATCGTCAGGATTATTACAAAGGCGAAGAAGATGATGAAGAAAACAGCGTACCTGATGAAGAAAAAGAAGAGGCAGCAAACCAGGCAGAGATTATTGTTGCTAAAAACAGACACGGTCCTACCGACACAGTTAAGATGGTCTGGGATCCTGACCATACATTGTTCTTAGGTCTGGAGAAACTGAGAAATGATATGTAAAATCAGAGAAACAGTTGAAAAACACGGTATGTTTTCGAAAAATAATTGTGTTACCGTAGGTGTATCAGGGGGTGCAGATTCCTGCGCTTTGCTGTGGGCGTTGTATCAGCTTAAGGATGAATATAAGCTTGAGATTACAGCAGCCCATGTAAATCACGGTATCCGTGGTGAAGAAGCATTAAGAGATGAACGGTTTGTTAAAGAATTTTGCAAATCATTGAATATCAGATGCGAAATTGCCCGATTTAATGTACCTGATAAAGCAAAAGAAATGGGAATAAGCGAGGAAGAATGCGGAAGAATTTTAAGATATGATTTTTTTGAAAGCATAAATCCGGGTTCATTAATCGCAACTGCACACAACCTTAACGATTGTTGCGAAACATTACTTTTTAATATTTCAAGAGGAACTTCTGTTAAAGGGCTTATGTCAATTCCGCCTGTGAGAGATAATGTTATCAGACCTCTTATTTCTTGCACAAGGGAAGAAATAGAATCCTTTTGTAAAGAAAATTCTATAGATTATGTTACTGATTCAACTAACAGTCAGACTGTTTATACAAGGAACAGAATAAGGCTGAATATAATCCCTGAGCTTAAGCAGATCAATCCGTCTTTTGAACAGTCGGTGTCAAGGCTTATTGAAAGCGTATCAGAAGATAACGATTATTTCAGAGCAATCGTTGCTGATGTAATTGCAAAGGCAAAACTTGATGACGGGTACGACGCTTCTGTTATAAGCCGTGAACACAAGGCTGTTGTTAAAAGGGTAATTTCTGCTGTTATTGAAAATGAAACAGGTACCTCACCTGAAAACAAACATATAAATTCAGTTTATGATATTTTGTCTGGCGGCAAAACACAGGTTGCCGGTGCTTTAACCGTTCAGGTTGATAATGGTGTGCTGTCTTTCGGCACAAAGGAACTTACGCCGGAATGGTGTGTAAGCTTCAACGGCGAGGGCGAAGTTTTGATTCCCAAAGGCAAAGCAGAATTTGAGATTATTCATAATTCATCCTTTACAAAGAAACAGTTTGTTCATAAAAATATGTTAGACTTTGATTCGACAGTGGGGGATTTGATTTTAAGAAGTCGCCGTGAAGGTGATGAAATTAAAATTGCCGGCAGGAACTGCACGAAAAAAATCAAAAAATTACTCACAGAGGCAAAAGTTAAAGATAAAAATGCTGTGTGTATTTTAGCTGATGATGAAGGGCCTGTCTGGGTTGAAGGATTCGGCTGCGCTCAGAGATGCGAAATAACACAGAATACCGCAAAGGTATTGAAAATCAGTATAAAATAAAGATTTAGGTTATATCCTGAAACTTGTTTAAAATATAAATCAGATTATCCGTTAGGAGTGAAATCATTGGAAAATCCAAACAACAAAAAACCGGGGCAGAATAAAAAACGCAATCTGCTTGCGATTATCCCTTATGTCCTTATTCCGTTGGCATTGGTTCTTGGTGTTATGTTTGCAACAAATGCAGCGGCTGAAGAACGTGCCGAATACTATCAGGTGATTCAGTATTTTGATAAAGGTCAGGTATCTGAATTCAAATTAAATATTTCATCAGGTGCACTTGAGTATAAAATCAAAGGTGAAAAAGATTTTAAAGAGTATGTTGTGCCAAGCGTTAATGTTTTCCTTGAAGATGTTAATGAAACAGTTCGAGAACACAACAAAAACGCCAAAACACCTGAAGAACTTATTAAATATGAATATACCAAAAATTCTTCTTCATGGATAGTTAATCTTATACCGTCATTCCTTATGGTTGCTGTTTGTGTAGTTCTTCTCGTTATAATGATGAAAAGAATGAATTCAGTTGGCGGCGATATGAACCGTACTATGAATTTCGGTAAAGTAAAAGTTAAGCAGACTAAAGACGCTAAAAAGACAACCTTTGACCAGGTTGCAGGTGCTGATGAAGAAAAAGAAGAGCTTTCAGAAATGGTTGAATTTTTAAAGGCTCCCGATAAATTCAGTGCTTTAGGCGCAAGAATACCTAAGGGTGTGCTTCTTGTGGGCCCTCCGGGTACAGGTAAGACACTTCTTGCACGTGCTGTTGCAGGTGAAGCAGATGTTCCTTTCTTCTCAATTTCAGGTTCAGATTTTGTTGAGATGTATGTAGGTGTCGGTGCTTCAAGAGTAAGAGATTTATTCGAAAAAGCTAAAAAAGATTCTCCTTCTGTTATTTTTATAGATGAAATTGATGCTGTCGGCCGTCACAGAGGTGCCGGTATGGGCGGTGGCCATGACGAAAGAGAGCAGACTCTTAATCAGTTGCTGGTTGAAATGGACGGTTTCGGTGTGAATGAAGGCGTTATTATTATCGCCGCTACTAACAGACCTGACATCCTTGACCCTGCTCTTTTAAGACCGGGCAGATTTGACCGTCAGGTAACTGTAGGTCACCCTGATGCAAAAGGAAGAGAAGAAATTCTTAAAGTTCATGCAAAGGGCAAACCTTTAGCACCTGATGTTGACCTTAAAGTAATTGCTAATTCAACTGCAGGTTTTGTTGGTGCAGACCTTGAGAATCTTCTTAACGAGGCAGCTCTTCTTGCAGCGCGCCATAATAAGAAAGCAATCACAATGGAAGATATTGAAGAGGCGACAATCAAGGTTGTTGTGGGTACTGAGAAGAAATCTCATAAAATAAGTGATAAAGAGAAGAGAATGACAGCTTATCACGAGGCAGGTCATGCCGTGACCACCTATTATCTTCCCAGTCAGGACCCTGTTCATCAGGTTTCTATTATCCCACGAGGTATGGCAGGCGGTTATACAATGCACTTGCCTACAGAGGATAAAGCATACCGCTATAAAAACGAAATGCTTGATTCTTTAATTGTTCTGCTTGGCGGCCGCGTTGCAGAAAAGTTGGTTTGCGGCGATATTTCCACAGGCGCATCCAATGATATTGAACGCGCCTCTGATATCGCAAGAAAAATGGTTGCCAAATATGGTATGAGTGATAATCTCGGACCTGTTTCATATTCATCTTCAGACGGTGAAGTTTTCCTTGGCAGAGATTACGGACATTCCAAAAATTATTCCGAAACAACTGCTACTGCAATTGATGAAGAAGTTAAGTCAATTATAATGAATGCTCTTGAGAAAACAGAAGAACTTCTTTCGGGGCATATGGATAAACTTGATGAACTTGCATCTTATCTCGTTAAGTTTGAAAAAATTGACGGTGAAAAGTTCAGACAGCTTATGGAAGGTACTCTCGTTATTGAAGAGGAAAAACCTGAAGAAGCTGAACCACAGGAAGAAGAACCTGTAAATGAATAAAATTTTCAGCGAAGTAGCAGATACTTCGCTGATTTTTTTGAAAAAAATTGCCAAAATACTTGATAAATTATTAACAGATTGTTATAATACTATAGATTGGATAACGATGTTTTCGTTAGTCCGACAAGAGGTATTAAAACCGAAAGGAGTTAAATAATATGAATTATTCCCGCGAAGTACAGGAAATGTGCTGTGTAGCTAAGGGTCCTAATCACGGTCCTGCTCCTATCCCTGAAGAGGGCAAATGGGTAAAAGCTTATGAAATTAAGGATATTTCCGCATTCACACACGGTGTAGGCTGGTGTGCACCTCAGCAGGGCGCATGTAAGCTCTCACTTAACGTTAAAGAAGGTATCATCGAAGAGGCACTTGTTGAAACAATCGGTTGCTCAGGTATGACTCACTCAGCTGCTATGGCTGCTGAAATTCTCCCTGGTAAAACAATCCTTGAAGCTCTTAACACAGACCTTGTTTGTGACGCTATCAACACTGCTATGCGTGAGCTCTTCCTTCAGATTGTTTACGGCCGTTCACAGTCTGCTTTCTCAGATGACGGTCTTTCAGTCGGTGCAGGCCTTGAGGACCTTGGTAAAGGCCTTCGTTCACAGGTTGGTACAATGTACGGTACAAAAGTTAAAGGTGTTCGTTATCTTGAAATGGCTGAGGGTTATGTTACAAGACTTGCTCTTGACAGCGATGACCAGGTTATCGGCTATGAATTTGTATCACTCGGCAAGATGACAGACTTCATCAAAAAAGGCGACACACCTAACGATGCATATAATAAGGCAATCGGTACTTACGGCAGATTTGCTGACGCTGCTAAGTACATCGACCCGAGAAAAGAATAAGTAAGAGGAGGTAAATTACAATGGCATTATTTGAAAGCTACGAAAGACGCGTTGATAAAATCAATGCTGTTCTCGCAGAATATGGTATTTCTTCAATTGAAGAATGTAAAGAAATCACTCTTGCAAAGGGTATTGATTGCGACAAAATCGTAAGAGAAACACAGCCAATCTGCTTTGAAAACGCTGTTTGGGCTTACACTGTAGGTTGCGCTATCGCTATTAAAATGGGTTGCACAAAGGCTGCTGACGCTGCTGCTGCTATCGGTATCGGCCTCCAGTCATTCTGTATCCCTGGTTCAGTTGCTGACAACAGAAAAGTTGGTCTCGGTCACGGTAATCTTGGTAAGATGCTCCTTTCAGACGAAACAGAATGCTTCTGCTTCCTTGCAGGTCATGAATCATTCGCTGCTGCTGAAGGTGCAATCAAAATTGCTCTTAACGCAAACAAGGTTAGAACACAGCCTTTGAGAGTTATCCTCAACGGTCTCGGCAAAGACGCTGCTATGATTATTTCAAGAATCAACGGCTTCACATATTGCAAAACTGAATTTGACCCATACTCAGAAACAGTTAAGGTTGTTGAAGAGAAGGCATATTCAGATGGCCCAAGAGCTGCTGTTAAGTGCTACGGTGCTGACAACGTTCCTGAAGGTGTTGCAATCATGCGCCTTGAAAATGTTGGTGTTTCAATCACAGGTAACTCAACTAACCCAACAAGATTCCAGCATCCTGTTGCAGGCACATACAAAAAATGGTGTAATGAGAACGGTGTAAACTACTTCTCAGTTGCTTCAGGCGGCGGCACAGGACGTACACTTCACCCTGACAATATGGCTGCAGGCCCTGCTTCATATGGTATGACAGATACAATGGGTAGAATGCATTCAGACGCTCAGTTCGCAGGCTCATCTTCAGTTCCTGCTCACGTAGAGATGATGGGTCTCATCGGTGCAGGTAACAACCCGATGGTGGGTATGACCGTGGCCTGCGCTTGTGCAGTGGAATTAGCTTCTAAATAAGCTCAAACCCTTATATATCAACAAAAACGAGCTCTATCTCTTTTGAGGTAGAGCTCTTAATTTTTGTATGTGACTGCAAAAAAATGAAAAATTGTAGCCATTTTGTAGCCATTTGTAGTCCAATGGTACCAAAATACAGTATTTTAGGTAGTCGGAAAAGCTAAAGCACTAAAATAAAAAGGATGGCTATTCGCCATCCTTAGGTATGGCGTTTTTAAGAACGCCATCTTTAAATTTGTAAATGTTGTCAATAACTTTTTCTATTTCCTTCATCTTTTCATCACTGATATGAATGTAAGTGGTTGTTGTTTTAGATGCACCTTCGATAGCTGTTCTTTTGTGTCCTAAAACTGCACTTATAGAAATGGGGTCAATTGATTGTGTGTGCAGAAATGTAGCAAAGGTATGCCTTAAACAATGTGTTTTGAATTCTGCATAGAGAGGATTTACAACATTTTTGTGTTTGTGGTCACATTTGAACCCGTGAATTATTCTTGATGCATGTTTCATAACATGAGGTGTGTGTGGTTTGCCTCTTTGGTTGACGCACAAAAAATGAAGCTCAAAATCACCTTTTTCATAACTCATTGAGTGCAAGCTCTGAGTGTTTTTAAATTCAATGCTGTGAGGAACCTTGGTGAAGTATGTATGAAGATAGCTATTTTTCGTTTTCTTTTTGTTTTGGTTTTTGTTTCGTTCTTCAACGGCATTCAATAATAATCCTTTAAGAGTCGAGCACATCGGAACCGTTCTTATGGAGTTGTACTTAGGTAACTTGGTGTATCCATACATATTATCAGGAAACTGGCGCTGAATTGTTATAGTGTTGTTATCAAAGTCGCAGTCCTCTACAGCTAATGCAGCGGCCTCACCGACTCGAGCACCGGTAAACAAGCAAATTGCCATTATCAGGAAAGCGGGTGAACCTTCGGGAAAACGGGCGAAAATTCTATCGAGTGCATCTGAGGGGATAGAAGTGCGATGAGGTGAAAGATTTTCAATGTCAAAATCAGCTTTTGGCACGGCAAACTCATTTTTGAAGAAGCGATTGTTGTATTTGTGATTTGTTGCGTATTCCATCACATTAAGCATAAGAGAATGAATGTGAGAGACAGTATTTAAAGAACGGTTCTCAAAATAATAGATACTGTCAATCATATCCTGAAGTATTTCTGTAGTTAAACTTGAAACAGGATATTCGCCAATTTGGGGGAATATGTGATTATCAAACAGCTTGTTATAGTAACGAGTTGTTTCAAGCGACCATTTTTTAAGCTTTTTACGTTTAGGCAACCACTCTTTTTTTACGAAATCTTGAAATGACATTAGGGTGTCGTCTTCACTTGAGCTTTCGTCGCTTATTCCGTAATATTGATTTCTCTTAAGTTCTCCTTCGGCAAAGGCATCAGCTTCGGAAGAAAAACCACTGCCTGTAATTCGTGTTCTTTTACCGTCAACAGGAATTCCTTCAAAATAGTATGAGTATTTTTTGCCGCGTTTTAATGTATGCACATGTGGAAGTTTTGACTTATTCATTGTATTAGTCCTTTCTGTTATTAACATACTTTATAATAATAAATAGTTTTATCGATGTTCTTAATGTGCTAATTCCTTAACAAAAAGGGGGTCGGTAAAATCCATACCTTTAACTTCGTCGAGAAAACGCTCAACTTCGTGATAATCAAACTTAATTTGACCGTATTTACCCGGGACTAATAATCCGGCTGTTACTAAATCGCGGATAAACTGAGGGTTAACCTGCAAGAGCTTGGCAAGCTGTGGAACGGTATAAACAAGCTGATGTGGAAAGGTGTAAGAATTTGATTGATTTTTGTGATTAGAATTCTTCATGGAATTCCTCCTTCTAATAAATTTTTTTTGAAATTTCAATCGGTGTAACATTAGTACGCGATTTTTATTTTCATGGTAAATATGTAATTTCTCAGAGACCGAATTGCTTTTAAAACAATTTTTGGACCATTTTTATCAAAAAAATAAAAAAATTTTTAAAAAATGAGTCTTTTGTGCTGTTTTTTGGTGGAAATACAACGATACTCTGATAATTTTTCGCTTCTTTCACATTAAGCTAAAAGGCAAAAAGTGAAAGTTCAACTTTCTTATACTTTTAGCTTTTACCTGAATATGTATGAAGCGAAAAAAGATAGATTATTTTAAAACCGTCTTAATTACTCTGGCGAAAAATGAGTCTGGCTTGATTTCTAAGCCAGACCCATTAAATATTACTTTCTTATTTTCTTTGCTTACTGAATGCTTGTTTAGTCAAATACTTAATAACACATTTTTGTGTTGTTTTTCACTTCTTTCATATTGTTTAAAGCCTAAAAGTGAAAGTTTGAACTTTCCATACTTTTGACTTCAAACAAATATGTAATTAGCGAAAAAATTAAATATAATGACTTAATCTGCGGTTAGGTTAATTGTTAACTTATAATCTTCTATAAGTTGCTGAAAACGGAAAATGCCACTTCTTAAAAACATTTGGACAGTAGATTCTATTTCACGTTCTGTTTCCGGACCCGAGATATGAATTGCTTGTGAGTTAATTGTTTTCTCAGCTTCTAACTGACCGAAAATCAAGAAACCTGTTTCACATTTTAAGCAAATGACCCTTAACTTGAATTCAGATGGGTCGAAATTAATAAGACCTTCTAAGTGCTTTGGTTCTACTTCGAAAGAAATAGTTGGGATATAACTTTTTTTCATAAATTAACTCTCCTTACTTGATTTTAGATTTTTGGCTTACTAAAAAAGAAATCACAACATTTTTAAAACTCCTTTCATCAATTAATTTCAAAAAGAATATGTTAGATTTTTAGAATATAAAAAATGAATCTCTCCGCTTTAATTAGCAGAGAGATTTTTTGATTCTGATTCGTTTTTGAAATATATTACATATTAAATATGAACAGATAAAAATACAATATGAGTTAAAAAGATGGCGTGCGGCTTTTTCTGACCTTTCTTTCCGCAATATGATGCCATTTTTTTGTTCATCGCAAAGTCGATGAACGGCTGCTTCCGAGTTTTTTGCTACTCCTTTCATTTTTTCTCGGAAGCAGCCATAAAGTCTGCTTTAAGTAAGACAAGCCTAATGGTTTTTCCAAAAGTTTCTTGTGGAAAAACCAAATAGGCTTGTAACGACATTTTTAAGAAGGATTTATTTTAAAAAGGCAGACTTAATAAATCGCACTTTTTAGTGCGTACTCATTCGTTGAGTTTTGGCAAACAGCACTGTTCCCCTGTTTGAGGAGTGTTACTCCTGCCTTTGTGCCCACAGAACGTTGAACAAGTGGAGGTTGGTTTGCGACCTGTATTTCGAACACAAACAAAATTAAATTTAAAGAGGTGATATAATGTCTCGAACAACGCAGCGCAGAAAAAAGCAAAACACAAAACAGCAGAATAAAAAATCGATGAAACAAGTTCTTATTGATAACGCCCGCCCGTTTTTTCAACAATATAAAAACGATGCGACACGAAAGATTTATGAATCAAACTTTGCCAAATACATTGATTTTTGTCGAAGAAAATATAATGTCAAATCTGAAGAAGAGTGTATAGACCATATTCAGGATTATGTTGAAAATCTTGTAAAAGAGAAAAAAACACCGTCAACGATTCATTCTTACATAGCGCCGGTTTGTGCTTACTTTCAAACACCGATGAACCAAATTGAAAAGCCGTCAAGAAAAGTTTCGGAAAATGTAAGAAGCAGGAATAGACCTGACAAATACAAAAGGTCAGACCAACAGTTTAAAAATGATAAACTTTCTCTTGTTGCCACATTCCAAGAGAAAGTTGCTGTCAGACGTAATGAGCTCAAACAGTTGAGACTTAACAACTTCAAACAAGATGAATCAGGATATTGGTGTGTGGAGGTGATGCGAGGCAAGGGCGGAAAATATCAACTGCAACGCATATTACCTGAAGATGTTGAGTTCATCAGGTCGTATTTTACTCCTGATAGCACAGAAAAACTATTCAAAGAATCAGATTTTTCGAAAAATATGGATTATCATCGCCTACGTGCACTTCAAGCACAACGGGCGTATTGGTATTACTACAATCAATTGCATACCGGTGATTATGAAAAAGATTCAGCTACTGCATTCAAATTTCGTGGCGAGCTAATTAAACGTTGGAATAAATATAACATTGACAAGAGAACAGGAAAGCCTCGGTATTTTCCGATAGCGGATACGAAGGGGGTCTATAAGTTGCGTGGAGACAACCGCAAGAAAGCATTAGCTGATGGCCTTCCGGTCGAATATGACCGTTTAGCGGTTTATATGGTCTCGGTGTTCCACCTCTCTCATTGGCGTTTGGACACTTTGACTAATTATTTATTAGCTGTATAAAAACAAGCACTCTAATATGAAAACCAAGGCTCAGCGGAAATATCCGTTGGGCCTTTTAAAGTCCTTAAAGTTGTACTCACCATAAGCAAAAGCAACGACATATGGTTGAAAACTGTTTTAAAATATATTATAATGTATAATGATTTATTATAACTAATCTTAGTTAGGGGAATAGCAATGGTAACAGGCGAACTTAAATCAAAAATTGACAAAATTTGGGACACCATTTGGACGGCAGGTATATCTTCACCCACAACTGTGCTTGAGCAGATTACATACCTTATGTTTATGAAACTTCTCGATGATAACGAAATCAAACGAGAAGGCAATGCCGCTGCACTCGGATTTGCTTATAAGAGCAAAATCTTCAAAGACGGTGAATACACTCCTGATGATGGCAACACAAGCATTCCCTATAGTGAGCTGCGTTGGAAGAAGTTCCATAATGACGAGCCGAATGTAATGTTTGATACCGTCAGGAATTTTGTTTTCCCGTTTATAAAATCTGTCAACGGTGAGGGCAAGGACACAGCTTTCTCTCGCTTTATGAATGATGCCGTTTTTCTCATTCCTACTCCTAAAGTTCTTGCGGTCTGTGTTGATACCCTTAACGAAATCGATATGAGCAACAAGGACATAATGGGCGATGTTTATGAATATTGCCTTGGTCTTATGTCCTCTGCAGGTGCACTCGGTCAGTTCAGAACACCCCGTCATATTGTTGATATGATGGTTGAACTTGTGCGTCCGAATATTGACGACAAAATCCTTGACCCGGCAATGGGTAGTGCAGGATTCCTGCTTGGCAGTGCAAAGTATATTCATAACAACTATGAAAAAGAGCTTATGCGTAAAGATATTGCCGAGCATTTCAATAAAACAATGTTCAACGGTTTTGATACAGACCCGACGATGCTTCGAATCGGTGCAATGAATATGCTTCTTCACGGTGTTGAAGAGCCTAACATTGACCGTCAGGATTCACTTTCTGACGATAATGCTGTCCGCGAGGAATATTCTCTCATTCTCGCAAACCCGCCTTTTACAGGCAGCGTATTCCAAGAGGACATCAGCAAGGATATCCTTGCCCTTTGTAAAACAAAGAAAACGGAGCTTCTTTTCCTTGCACTCTTTATCAAATCACTCAGAATTGGCGGCAGATGCGCTTGTATCGTTCCCGACGGCGTTCTCTTCGGCTCATCCAATGCACACAAGTCTATCAGAAAAGAACTCATTGAAAGCAACTGTCTGCAGGCGGTGATTTCGATGCCGTCAGGCGTGTTCAAGCCTTATGCAGGAGTTTCAACAGCTATTCTTGTTTTCAAGAAAGACCCGTCAGGCACAAAAGATGTGTGGTTCTATGATATGCAGGCAGACGGACATACTCTTGATGATAAACGTACACCGATTGACGATAACGATATCCCTGATATTATTGAACGATTCAGCAATCTCGATAAAGAGACAGACAGAGAAAGAACAGAGAAATCTTTCTTCGTGCCTAAAGATGAAATCGTACAGAATGATTATGACCTTTCAATCAATAAGTATAAAAAGACGGAATATGTGCCGATTGAATACCCCTCAACACAGGAGATTATGACTAATATCCGTGAATTGGAAATTGAAATCGGGTCAGCGATGGATGAACTTGAAAAAATGCTCGGTTTGAACTGATTTTTTTGAGTTTTTAGTAAAACAAATTCGGATTTGTAGGGATAAAAATGTTAATCAAAGATATATGTAGCTCATTAACTGATGGTAGTCACAATCCACCTCAAGGAATATCAGAAAGTTCTTTTCTGATGTTAAGTTCAAAAAATGTTTTTGATGATAATATAACATTGGATGAACCAAGATTTTTGAGCAAAGAAGATTTTGAAAAAGAAAATAAAAGGACAAATATAAAAGCCGGGGATATATTACTTACTATTGTTGGAACTGTTGGACGTTCAGCAGTTGTAACTGCAGATTTACCTCCTTTCACTTTACAACGAAGTGTTGCTGTTTTACATCCCAATATTGAAGTTTGCAATGAAAGATACTTAATGTATGCTTTACAAGGTAGGCGTTCGTATATTGAAAATAGAGCAAAAGGTGTTGCTCAAAAAGGCATTTATTTAAAAGAAGTAGCAGGGATTGATATTCCTGTTCCTTCAAAAGACGTTCAGAATAAAATTGTTGCTAAATTGGATAAAGTAAATTCAATTATAAAATATCGACGAATGGAACTTTTAAAACTTGACGAATTAGTTAAAGCCCGATTTGTCGAGATGTTTGGTGACCCATTTGAAACTGCGAAATGGACTATAAAGGAATTAAAAGATGTTTCTAAATCTATGATTGATGGAAGTAATGTGAATCCAAATTATTATGAACTCGAGGGAGAAGTCTTGTTTTTGCGAATTCAAAATGTATGGCGAAATGAGTTCAGGTTAGATGATTCGGTTTATATAACACAAGAAATAAATCATAAGCATTATTATGATACATCGTTAAAAAAAGGAGATTTATTAATTACAAAAATAGGAAGATATTATACTAAGGATAGTAGTTTAGGACGAGTATCTGTCTATCGCGGAGAAGATGACTGTGCTAATTATAGCAATAATATTATGTGCGTCAGATTGAATGATTCTATCAACAGTGAGTTTGTTAATGTATTGTTAAATCTTGACGATTATCAGGCATACATTAAGCACACAAGCAAGGGAGGAACTGATAAAAGAGCTCTGAGTAAATCTTTAATTGGAAGTTATCCGATAATTGTTCCTCCAAAAACTCTTCAAGATGAGTTTGTATCATTTGTTGAACAAGTCGACAAATCAAAATTTGTCGTGCAGAAAGCACTTGACGAAGCACAAACTTTATTCGACAGTCTGATGCAGGAATATTTCGGTTAAAATCAATTATTACCTATGCTATAATGATAGATAAATCAAAATTTACATTATAGTGAGGTTAATAAAATGGAAACAACAATACTTGAAATTCTTGAAGAGATGTCAGAGGTTCTGACAGTTGAACAGCAAAAGAAACTGCAACAGGTTTTAGTGAAAAAGTTGTCAGATAATATGGTTTTACCTGAAAAAGTAACCAACAACACCTATCTGCAAATGTTTCTTGACGCTAAAAAAGTTGAAGGCTGTTCTGCAAGAACACTCAACTATTATAAAAGTACCCTCGAAAAGTTTTTCGATATTGTGCCAATGCCGGCAAGAAAAGTGACGACCGAAAGAATCCGTCAGTTTCTTGCAGAATATCAGCAAATCAACAATTGCAGCAATGCAACTGTTGATAATATCAGGCGTAATATTTCAAGCTTCTTTTCATGGATGGAAGAAGAGGACTATATTCTGAAAAGTCCGATGCACCGTATCCATAAAATCAGAACTAAAAAACAAGTAAAAGAAATAATTAACGATGAAGCTATTGAAAAGCTTCGTGACGGTTGTGCCTGTAAGCGCGACCTTGCTATTATTGATTTGCTTTACTCTACGGGAATCCGCGTAGGTGAGCTTGTAAATCTGAACAGAAATGATATAAATTTTGAAGAACGTGAATGCGTTGTTTTTGGCAAAGGTGACAAAGAACGCCGTGTTTATTTCGATGCAAAGGCAAAGCTACACTTACAGTCTTATTTAAATGCACGGAAAGACGATAACCCTGCTTTGTTTGTAACACTTGATTATCCCTTTGACCGTCTTAAAATCAGCGGTGTTGAAATAAGGCTTCGCAGACTTGGCAGAAGTCAGAATTTGGAAAGAGTTCATCCTCATAAATTCAGACGGACTATGGCAACAAGAGCCATTGACAAGGGAATGCCCGTTGAACAGGTGCAAAAAATTCTCGGTCATTCACAAATTGATACCACTATGAAATATGCAATGGTAAATCAGACAAATGTAAAAACTGCTCACAGGAAATTTATTGCATAAAACAAAAATCACCCTGCAAATTCGGATTTGTAGGGATGAATTATGAAATTTGAAGATGTCCTTGAAATAAAGAATGGTCGAAATCAAAAA
Organism: Acutalibacteraceae bacterium; assembly: GCA_045126895.1. Lineage (GTDB taxonomy): Bacteria > Bacillota > Clostridia > Oscillospirales > Acutalibacteraceae > CAG-488. The sequence goes on from JBGVPE010000080.1 coordinate 27,523, forward strand.
GCCGTGGAAAATCTAAACGGTAGATACCCTATTTACGGCAGTGGTGGACTTATGGGGTATGCGGATGATTATATATGCGATTCGCAAACCGTGGTCATTGGAAGAAAAGGTAGTATCAACAATCCGTTGTTTGTTGACGAGCCATTTTGGAATGTTGATACCGCGTTTGGGTTGTGTGCTAATAGGAGCATTCTTTTACCTCGTTATTTGTATTATTTTTGTAAGAACTTTGATTTCGAAAGATTGAACAAAACAGTTACAATACCAAGTCTGACAAAGTCAGATTTACTAAAAATAGATATAACTCTACCTGATTTAGAAGAACAGAGTCACATTGTTACTCTTCTTGATAAAGTAAGTGGTTTGATTGTTAGTCGCAAAAAACAGCTCCAAAAACTTGATGAACTCGTCAAAGCCCGATTTGTCGAACTGTTTGGCGACCCTATTTCTAATCCTATGGGGTGGAAAGTTGCTGATTTCAAAGAGGTTGTCTATTTCCAAGAAGGGCCTGGTGTTCGAAATTGGCAGTTTAGAGATAGTGGAATCAAACTGATTAACATTAGAAACCTTATTGACGATAAACTGGTCTTGGAAAATACAAGCAACTATCTTTCGGAACAAGAAGTTGCCGAAAAATATCAGCACTTTCTGCTTAATGTTGGTGACTATGTAATGGCAAGTTCGGGTGTTACTTGGGGGAAAATTGCGGAAATCTATGAAGAACATCTTCCTTTATGCCTTAACACAAGTATCATAAGATTAAGACCATATGACGAAAATGTTATTTCAAAAAAGTATTTGTTCCACTACATTAAAGGCGATGCTTTTAGAACACAAATTGATAGACTGATTACTGGTTCTGCTCAACCGAACTTTGGTCCAACCCATTTGAAGCAGATATCTATTTTGGTTCCACCAATCGAGCTGCAGGAGCAGTTCGCAACCTTTGTCGAACAGACCGACAAATCAAAATTTGTCGTGCAGAACTCTCTTGGTACGTTATTAGGTTTTGACAAGCAGTTTTATATCAGAACATTGTAATTGAGGTGAAATTATGAACGAAAAACAGTTAAATGGTATATGGAATTATTATTTAAGTTTAGAAAACGATTTAGCTAATACAGCACAGTACATTGAACCTTCAGGTCAAGAAAATGTATACTCATTTGAATTTGCAAAGTTGTTAATTTTAGCTTGTACTGAAGTTGAGTCAGTTTTTAAACTGATTTGCAAAGAACTCACAGGAAAAGAGTGTGGTGATATTGGCGATTATAAAAGAATCGTTCTTCATCATTTCCCCAAAATTGTTGACAGTACAGTTACAGTTAAAAGATTAGGAAAAGACTTAAAACCCTTTGAGAATTGGGGCGACAACAAACTTCTGTGGTGGGAAGCTTATCAAAAAGTAAAGCACGGACGTAATAGCTATTTTGGAAAAGCTACATACATGAATGCAACATTGGCAATATCAGCATTATATATTTTGATTTTCTATATCGCTGAAAAAACCAATACAAATTTTAGTAATTATTCGAGTAAATATATTGTTAGTGATTATCAATCTCCGTATATAGTTGCAATGCCAAACAAAAAGTTACCTGATTTTCAATAATATTTATAGGTGGTAGATGATAAATGCTTGCTTTTTTTAGAGAGGTTTTTACTTCGAATACATTTCTAACGGTTATTAGTGGTGTTTTAGTTTTTGTTGCGGGTCAGTTGTTTAATGAGTATTTCCTAAAACCTATAAATGACTATAAAAAGTTACGTTCAAAGATAGCGTATTCATTAACATTATATGCTTATTTATATATGAATCCCGTAAAGTTTGATGATAAAAATAGTGATATTGAAGAAGCTTCCTATGAATTAAGAAAACTTGCAGCAGAAGTTGATGCAATTATAGAGTTAAGACCCGTTGGTATGATTTTTATTCCAAAAGAAGATGTTTTGATTAAAGTGTCAAAAAATTTAATTGGTTTGTCGAATGGTTTCTATGAAACGGGAACAGTGAATACAGTTAAGCAAAATGATAATATTAGAAAAGAAATATATAAGCTTTTGAAAATGAAAAGTCATAAAGATAAAATGGATAAATAGTGAACGACAATTAGAAAAATGTAAGAATATTCACTTTGAGGTGAAAACCTATGTCAAACTTTGATTTCTTAAAAGATAAAACTGAATACAGGGATATATTCGATGCTTGTGTTTTGGCTGAAAATGCTGAAACTCCGTCGGATATGGCTTCTTGCTGTCGTAATGCTCTTTTGAAAACAGTTGAATTCGTTTACGATAAGCACTGCGTACCGATGCAGGCGAGTGCGACTATGCTCGAACTTATCGACAACAAGCTTATTACGGGTTTTGTCAATAATCCTGTCATTCTTGAAACACTTCATTTTATCCGTAAGCTCGGTATGAATGCACAGCACGATAAGGATATCAAGAAAAAGCACGCTCGTCTCGCTTTGGACAACCTTGCTTTCTTTGTTGAATTTGTCTACAGAAAGTTTGAAAAGCCTGAAACGGTCAAGGATTTTGTTATACCCGCTTATATGAGTGAGGCTGAAACACGCTGTATTTACATAGATGTTTATCTTGGCGAAGTTGGTTGGAATGTTCTTGAACCCACAGGTAGCACAACTCTGCCAAACGGAACTGTTGTTAAAAGCGGTAGCGTTATGCCGGGTATGGCTTGCTCCGAAATACCCGTTCAGGGTATGAACAATTCTTCGGGTATTGGTTTCTGTGATTATGTTCTTTATGGCAAGGACGGCAAACCTCTTGCTGTTGTTGAAGCAAAAAAGACAAGCGTTGACCCCGTTGTGGGTATAAAGCAGGTTAAAGACTACGGCGAATGTATGCGTCAGCAGTACGGCTACGTTCCTGTGCTTTACTATACAAACGGTTATGAAATCAATGTTATAGACGGTCTTTATCCATCACGAAAGGTTATGGCTTTCCATACGGCTGAAGAGCTTGAATATCTGATTCAGAAGCGTGACCGTAAAGACATTACAGACTTGCAGATTCGCGATGATATTTCAGGCAGACCGTATCAGAAAATGGCTATAACAAAAATCTGCGAACGATTTAATGATTTGCACCGTAAGGGTCTTATCGTTATGGCTACAGGTACGGGAAAAACGAGAGTTTCAATTTCACTCGTTGAGATTTTGGCTCGTAACAAGTGGATTAAAAATGTCCTTTTTCTTGCTGACCGTACAAGCCTTGTTCAGCAGGCATTTAAGAATTTTAAAAATATTTTAGATAATATGAGTTACTGTGTTCTTTCGGACAGGTCTCTTGCAGATGAGCCGAATGCAAGAATCACATTTTCAACTCATCAGACGATGATAAATTATATCGATGCAGAAGATAAAGAGTTTTCTTCTGCAAGGTTTGATTTGATTATCGTTGACGAAGCCCATCGTTCGATTTTCAATAAATATGGTTCGATTTTCTCTTATTTCGATTGCTTACTTGTTGGTTTGACAGCAACACCGAAAGATGAAGTTGATGCAAATACATATCATCTTTTTAATTGTGAAAACGGCGAACCGAACTTTGCTTATTCTCTTGAAGAGGGTGTCAAAGAGCACTATCTTGTGCCTTATAAAGTGAAGAGCAAGACAACAAAGCTCCTCAGTCAAGGTATCAGATACAATGACCTGAGCGATGAAGACAAGAAGAAAGTTGATAACATTATCGAAGACATACCGACGGATTTTGTTATTCCGAAAGAAACACTTTTTCAGATTTTCTACAACGAAGACACCTGCCGTAAGGTTCTCGATGAGCTTATGACAAGTGGTCTGAAAGTGGATTACGGTCAGAAAATAGGTAAGACAATTATCTTTGCATATAATCACAAACACGCAAAGCTTATTGTAGATGTGTTTAAGAAAACATATCCGAAGTACGGTGAAGATTACTGTCAGCTGATTGATAATCAAGTTAAAGGAGCAAACTCTCTTATAGAAAAATTTGAAAACGACGATAATTTCCGTATAGCCGTTTCTGTTGATATGCTCGATACAGGTGTTGATGTTCCGAGTGTGCTCAATCTTGTATTCTTTAAACCTGTAAAGTCAAAAATCAAGTTTGTTCAGATGATTGGTCGTGGAACGAGACTTTGTCCGAACCTTATTGATGGCAAGGATAAAGATTATTTCCTTATTTTTGATTACTGCGGAAATTTTGAGTATTTTGAGCAGCATCCCGAAGGTTCTGATGGTGTTGCAACAAAATCAATTTCACAGAGATTGTTTGATGCAAAGCTTAATCTTCTTGTTGAGTTGCAGAAATATGAGCATCAGTCAAACCCCGAGCACAAGGCATATTATGATAAAATCAAGCCTGAACTAATCGAAAAGATTTATGGAGTTAAAGCTAACAGTGCAAGAATTTCTGTCAGGGAAGAGATGGCATATGTAGATAAATTCTGCGACAAAGAGCGTTGGAAGGCAATATCAATCCTTGATGCGAAAGAAATGCAGATGCATATTTCAAAGCTTGTTGACAGTGATATTGGCGAAGACAAGAAAGCTCTTGCGTTCGATATAAAGATGTTTAATATTGAGCTTTCCGTACTTGCGAATGGTGATATAGGTGGGGCAACCCGTGCTGTCGGATTAGTTAGAAAGTCGGCAAGAATATTGCTTGATTATGCTTCAATAGATAGTGTGATGGCAAAGGCTGATACATTGAAGATGCTCGCAGGTACAGATTTTTGGAACAATCCTACAATCAATGAACTTGAAAAGTGTCGTGAAGAAATACGAGATTTGCTGAAGTACATTGTACCGAAGGAGCCACCTGTTGATATAGATACTCCGGATGATATATTTGATGGAGATTACGAAGGTGACGGACTTTTTGATATCCGAACTTACAGAGAAAAGGTCATTGATTATCTCGCGGAAAATTCAAATAGCCCGACAATTCACAAAATTCGTAACCTTGAGCCTATTGATGCGGCTGACCTCAGGGAATTGGAACGTGTACTTTGGGAAGAGTTAGGTACAAAGGATGAGTACGAAAAAATCAGTGATATTGATAATCTTGCAGCCTTTATACGTTCAATAGTAGGCATAGAGCAGGATGCAATTAACGAGAAGTTCGGTGAATTTCTCAGCGGCAATATTTTTAACTCGCAACAGCAGGAATTCGTCAAATCAATCATTGATTATGTGCGCGAAAACGGTGATATAGAAATCGATGACCTGATTGAAAAATCTCCGTTTGATAATTACGATATTATAACAATGTTTGGCCCGCAGGCACACATATTGAGAAGTATAGTGGATATTATGCACAACAGCATAACTGCAGCTTAAATAGGACGGCTACACAGGATAAAGACTGTGTAGCCATTTTGGTATTTATTCAGGGATAATAGCGCCGAGTTTTAGCAGAGTTGGTTTCAGAATTTCGAATGCGAGGAGATTATCCTGATTCTTTCGTTCAGAACATTTTTCCCAAATCTTTTTGGTAAAAGTATGTTTAGGTGAAGGATTAAAACTTTGAATCCACTCAACCTTATCAGCAACTTTTAAAGATTTGTTTGAAAGAGCAGGTATATCCCATTTACCGGCTTTAAAACCGGAAACGCAATCCTTAAGAATTTTAAAATTTAAATCATCTGAAGATTTCGGAATAATCCTACTACTACCATTTTCGTGAGCATCAATTAATTTGAAGAAGTATTTCCAATCGTCCACAGTACGCAGACAAGAAACATCATTTTTTGTTTTGCGATATAAATGATACTCATCCTTATCTTTGAATGGAACTGTCTCTATAGTAGCAAACTCAAAGGTTTCACCATCGATTGTTACATCAACAGATTTGAGTGTCTCGAATAAAGGCTTTCGTTTCATACAATAATCCAATGAGATATTCGCCTTTTTTTCTTCAACCGTATATGTTATTCCTTTTATAACTTCAGAAAGTTGCGTGTATTTTTTTCGTGGAGTTGAAATAGGACCGTTACGAGAAACTACGGCTTTGATAAAAGCTTCTCTATTTTTATAACACTCTTTCGGAAGTTCAGGGTAAAAGGATGCTAATCCGTTCTTTGCGAAAACTCCGCCTAAATGGCTATCAGTTTCTTCATTTAAACTTGCGTTGCCACGAGTACATAAGTTCAACAAATCATCTTGCTGGTGTTTCACAAGCCAAATATCATTAATACCATCATCGCTAATGTCAGCTCGAACGGATTCTAACAGTTCACGGAAACCGAATAACGGTTGTGATTTGAATAATTCAAAAGGCATGTCCATAATTAAACCATCTGTCGTGGCTGAGAAAGCATTATAACCATTTCGATGAATATCATTGAAAGCACTGAATAATACCGCCCTAACTAAAGATGTTATAAGTGAAGCACTTACATTGTTCGTTATTTCAGATTCACGCTTGTCTGAAAATTTAAAGCTTGTTATGAACATATCACTGACGTTCTGCGAAATTTTTCCATATAAATTATTTATAACAAATTTCAGGAGTTTGGCCTGAAGACATTTCTTGCCAAGGGAAGATTCACTATTACAGCGTTCTTTACATAAATTAATTACCAAATCGCGATAAGGATAAACTATATTATCGTCATCGTAGCGAAAAACATTTAACTTGAAACCGTTAATAATTTTAATTTTACAGTCCATTTTTAAAGCTGTATAGAGTTCGGGACCACTGCAATAAACGCCGTTAGACTCGTGTAGCACATAGCATGGCGCCTCGGTATCATCTTCCTTATAATGAGGAAGATTAGGAAAAATGCAATCGTCAGGAAATTCATAAGTGCAATTCACAAAAATTGGAGTCATTAAATCGATATTACCGGAACTGTCTTTAAAATCATCTAATGTAAGATAGACATCACGATAAGTCTTCTGAATGGGGTTTGACCAATCAATCCCGGGAATAGTAAGCATTCCGGTGGGGTAGGCACTAATCAGGTCAACATCTATGGTAGGATATTTATCGTTTTTGGCAACATTAAAACAACCGTTGAACCCGCCCCTATAACTAAAAGATGCATAACGTTGAACAGTTTCACAATCATCAGACAAGGCACAATAGCGACTTTTTCTGTAAAACTTATGGCTATCACTTCTTTTTAAAGCTCCGCTGCGATATGCAAAACCACTATATTTAGCAAGATAATCACTCTTGCTTACGCAGTTAAGTGAATCAGAAATCAGTTTCATCGATATTTTACAGGCGGATGAGCCGATTGTTGTACCGAATTCACGGTTAAAACCCCAAATTCGAGAAATATAGAATAAGCGGTAAAAATTAAGCGTACAGCAAAAATCAAAATATTTAACGGGTAAAGCTTGCAAATATTTATCAAGAACTTTAATAAAACCGTTCTTAAAATTACTGTTACTGAAATCAAAAATTTTACAAGAAGAAACACGACCAAAATCTTCCGGAGAAAAATCATCACCGAGAATACTGTGATGACAGATATCTCGAATATTAAAATTCACATTGTATATGTAATTAAATCCATTGTTGTGCAGGGAGTTAAAAAATCTGTTAATTGGACGACTTGAACAAATACCGTGCTGATATTCGAAAACAGCATCAGAATGACTAAGAAGATTAATATGATTATCACTTATATCAATAAACGATAAAAAGCGAAGTCCGTGGTCAAGCACAAGAGTTACATTAATAGGCTCTTTATCGGAAGAAACAAATGGAATCATTGACTTGTAACCTTTGTTCTTATTAATTTCAAGTCTATCTACTGAAATATCAGTAGGCCGATTGTGTTCATCAAATAAATATAATGCTTTAGATGAGGCTTCATCGCGTGAAGAATGTGAAAGAACAACAGGGTTGCCTTTATCATTGAGCGTTGAGATATAGTTGTAGTTTATAGAACGACGGTCAATTCGTCCTTCAATAAACAAAAAGTCTAAAATAACACCGAGCATTAAATCAATGCTCAACTTTTTAATAATATCAGTGAAAGGAAAATAAATAAAAGTGTAATAAAGATTATTATAAATAAAAGATAAATTATAACTAATAAGTACAGAATTACCGGTCCAACAAACGTCGGACATAATGTTTAAAGAATTTGAATTTGAACGCATATCGTCAATAAAAGAAGACGATACAGAAAATAAATCATCACAAAGTGATGAAGAGGATAAGAGAGCATCGGTGAAAGAAGAAACACCTCCCTCCTTATCTAATTTAGCCATTACATCTTTTGGGGGTGTGCTCAAAATTGTTGATATATCAGGCTTTTCTGAGAATTCTTTTGCTGACAAGTCAATTCTGTCAGCAATTGGCTGTGCTTTCATAAAGACAGCACACAGCTCATTTAGGTCTTTTCGGCGCGTTGCACCTACATCAAGTGGCTGCCATCCTGCAGCTTTTACTTTTTCGATGAATTTTTCATCAAAGAATGATTTGTTCATTAAATCAACTCCATATTTTTATTAGTAGGCTTTTAAAAACCTCCAACGAAAATATGTAAGATGAAATTAATTTTTTGAGCGAAAACAATAAAAGGCATCAAAATATTATTTGATAGTGAAGTGACAAAGTCAAAAACGGAACAATTACCCGAATATGGGTTATCTATTGCTGTTTAATTGTTTTAAAACAGTTTTTACTATGATAATTGTTGCTTTTAAGATAACATTAAATAATATTGTTTTAAAATGAAAAGCCTGCAGGTGATTTTAATTTATCCCTGCAGGCTTTTAGTTATTATGTTTTCTAAATTGATAGATAATTTTTCTATATTATTTAAGTCAACGAAAATAGCATTTACAATAACACCATCTTCAGAAGCAAATCGAATGTTTTGTTGAGGTGCATTTTCTGTTAAAGGATATAGCAGTGTAACACTTTTAACATCGCAACCATATTTTTTTTGATATGCATACATCTGATACATATCTGACTGTGAAATACCATAATTAGCCGATGCATTACTATTTAATCGTTTCCACTTTGTATCCATGATAAAGATTGCGTTGTCAGATTTTTTTGTTACAACAATGTCAGGACGTAATGAAAACTTTCGTGGCGTATCAAAAAGATATTTGCCTGAGTGTTGCGAGGAAACTATATATTCATTAGGATTTAACTGTTTTTTGAGTTGTTTTGCAACATAACTTTCAAAAACAGTTTCCATCGGAAACAGTAACGCATAAGCTACTTCAGAACCTGAAAATGATGTAAAACTCTTTCCTTTAAGAAATACTTTACACCACATTAAAAGTGTATTGTAATATTTTGAGTTTCTGTCATTTATGCAGCTTGCAAAATCAGCTTCTATATTTACTGACCCGTCAATGTTCTCGAAAATATTTAATAATGTTTTTAAATCAGCTTTATTCTTTGAAGAAGAACTGTATTTGAATAAATACATCAGAGTCGTTTTAATAAGCCTATTTTCAGGACGGTTATTGTTAAACTCGTCATAGCTTACATAAAAGTTTTCTTTATGTGCAAAATTGCACTTGATTTGATTATTAAAATCAATTTTTCCTTTACAAACAGTAAGGTTGTCATAAACTGTTTCATATCCGCTTTTAAGGCCTCTTTTTACTACCGCAAATGTTTCTGAAATAAACATACGGATAAAAATCTCAAAAATAGGCAACTTGTCAATATTTACATTTGTTACTTGCATTGACTTGAAGGGGGAGCTTTGAACAGTTCGAAGCATTTTGATAAGTAGCTTTTTAACTTCACCTTCGTTATCTTCACCACAGATTTTTGGTAAGATTTCAATCACATTTCCATCGTTGAGAGCAATTACACCAACATAATTTTTAGCAGTAATTACTCTGCCAATATTCTTTCGTACGGAAACACTCATTAAATCAGTTGCATCGCTACCTTTTTCTGAATTTTCAAGAACAAACTCTTCAAGCTTATCAAAAACTCTTTCGGGAAGATATTTATAATTATCAATATGCTTACCTCTGACAAAAGAGCCGTATTCAGTTATGGTATAAAAATTTTTAGCCATTTCATACGGCTCCTTTCCGTTGGTTTAGATGTTGTAGATTTTGATGTAAGCATCTTTATTTTCGAAGGCGGTATTATTAATTTTAAAACACTTTGAGTCGTCAAGAAAATCAATATCATTACTGCCAAACAGTGATGCTGCATCAACATTTTCTGCTATAATAAACTGTCGGTCTTTTTCTGAAACCTGATTGTCAGCAAGCACCAGACGAATCCTGTCATAGTCTTCATAAAAATACTCTTGCAGTAAAGGAATTACTTTATTTTTGAATATTTTTGCAAGTGTTTCCATTTTGTGGTTCTCTTTTAATTCGATAAAATAAGCATGACCGATTGTGTGCTCTCTATCAAAAAGAATTGTAATTCGTGCATTTATCTTTTTTAGCATTGTTCCAACATCAATACCATCAACCAATATACCTTCCAAAATATCTGTATCAGGCATCATTTCCACAAAATCAAATCTTCTGCGAAGAGCAGTATCGAGAGTTGCAATTGAACGGTCTGCTGTATTCATCGTTCCGAGAATGTAGACATTTGCAGGAATGCCAAATGGTTTCTTCGAATATGGCAAGGTTGCTTTCAGACCTTCCTTTGCACCAATACGCTTTGATGGTTCAACGAGGGTAATAAGTTCACCAAAAATCTTCGAAATATTACCTCTGTTGATTTCATCTATAATGAAAACTCTATTCTGCATTTTTTTATCAGCAACGGGTAAAGCATCACTATATTTCTCTACTATAGATAATGCGTCAGCTACAGAAACTTTTGCCCTATACACAGAAGAAAGAGTGAATACTGTTCCTCCGTTCATTTCAAGTATGTTTTCATTTATACCTTTAATGAGCCAGTTAACCTTTCTCATTCGATTAAGGTCTTCGTATTTGCCGCTCCATTCATAATCTCCTGTAACAACACCGATAGCATCAATTGTTGTGCTGCTGTAGCACGATAAGACAATATCTCCGATGTTCATTTTATAAATAAAATTGTTAAGAACATTTTTGCCGCCAAACTTTGAAAAATCAGTCTCACTTGTTATTTCAGGACCATAATCATCCCATCCGATTCTTATGTGTCCGTTTTCCATACACTCAGTACGAATCGGATTGTCACCGGTTGACCACATAGATACTTTCCAAACAACGGGATTTTTATTAAGTCCAAGAATATTTTCTTCATTTTGGACGACCGGACTGTCTGCACGATTACAAAATTCTTTAAATATTCCGTCTACAATAGAATATTTAATGTCCGTCTGCTCTTCATCATCAAACTCGGTTATCGGTTTAATACCCTCTATAAACTCTTCATAGCCATAAGACTGATGAAATGTTGTGAATTCAATCAGATTTTCATTTTTGTATTCAATGTATCTGCCCAAAATAGACTCATAACCGCCATCTTCAGATGCTTCTGTCATTATGTCTTCAAGTGATTTGTTTTCTATAATTGCAACAGCATAACATACGGTGTTGTAAGTTTTACCGGTGCCAGGAGGTCCGTATAAAATTGTATTTTGGGGGATAGCGGTAACTGTTTCTTTTGCTGTGGAGCTTGTATCAATATGCGATAAATCCATTTCTTCTAAAGCCTCCTTGAGTTCAGCTCTTATACGCCATACATAACGACTTTTTCCATTTTCTTGGACTCGCTTTCCTTGGAAAGGGAATACATAATATCTGATTTCACCGTCATCTTCAATTGGAGATAAATCGAAATGGTGGCAAACCTTATATCCATATCCACTACCGAGACCATTGTAATAACCATGTGTTTTGCCGTAGACTTCTGCAAGTTTAGCACAGGTTGCTTCTCCGCCGAGTTCAAGCATCATTTTTAGCATTACTAAATTTTCGGTACTTGTTACTTGAAGATTGCTTAAAGCTTCCTGCCACATTTCTTTGGTGATTTCAGGGTTAAAGATGGTTAAACTTGGCCAATAACCTTTCTCGTCTCTGTCAGATGAATGCTCCCAAGCTTTATGGGATAGTTTCACAAAGTTTAAGTCAGGGTAATGTTCAAACACTTTTTTACAATTTTCAATAATTTCTAAATATTGATTTCCATTTGGAAGCTTCTTTATATTGGGATAAATTACTGTGTCTACAGGTGGTATTAGTTCCATGTTTTTGAAAGCAGACCGCATACAACTGTCAAGATTGATATATGCAGCTGGACGAATCCAGAACAAACCCATTGTTATGTTCCAAGAAACACCTTTTTGCGAAACAACTATATCATATTCTTTGGCAAAGTTATTTCTAATTTCGTTATTTTGTTGCTCCGCATATTTAATAGCGGTTTCAAAAAGATTCCATATGTTTTGGATATCATCAGGTTTTCTATTGCCTATGAAACTATAAAATGTTGCATGCATATTATTAAGCACTGGTATGCCATCAAAATTATTGGGGACCGATGACTGCAGTTTAAAATAATTTTTAAAACCTGTTATTATTTTTATTCTGTTAGCTTTAGTGATTCCTTTGTTGAACAAAGCAAAAACAGTAAAAGGGTCGATATCAATAACCTTATTGTCCTTTTCAAGTTTTGGCAATTTTAAATCGATGTTTGTATAAACATTTTTAATTGCTTCTATCAATGGTTCTCTGTTATCTTTAAATTCTAATAACTTGGAAGCAAATTCTTCGTAGAAGCTTTCCCATGTCTGAATGTTCATATGTATCTCTTCTTTCATACTTCAAGTGTTTTATATGAATTTGCGGTATCTATTCTTCAATTTCACTCGGAAGTTGTTCAATAAAACTGAATATCTCTTCCGCAATAATGATGGGTTGCGTGAATGCATCGAGCACAATTCCACTTAAACCTTCTTTTTCTCTTGCCATAGATATGCAATCGAGAAAATGCAGTTCGATTTTACTAAAACGACTACTATACTCTTCTCCCATTTGTTCTATACCGGAAAATGTTGGGAAAAATAAATTATCACCATTCGCTAATATATCCGGTGTCAAACTTATGTCATTAGTTGACTGAACAACATCGCCGACAGAAGCTCCTGAAAATTTTTGGGAATCTGCATCGCTCATTTTTATAGAACAGGGAACCCAGACTTTACTGTCTCTTAAACAACGGAGAACTGAAATGAAGTTTTCTTCCGTGCCGTTATCATTGAATAATTTTACTAAATATCTTAACACATTTCCACTTGCTAAAGTTTCTCGACTGATTCCCATAAAATATCTCCTCCCAATAAATATATTGTTATTATAACAGTCAAAGTTGCGATAATCAATAACATTATAGATTTACTGTAACAAAGATAGCTTTTCATTTCAGTATTCTTCACATCTTTCGAATTGACAAAAAGAGTATTATAAGGTTATAATAATACATATAAAACAATAGGAGGTGATGATATGAAATATACATTGAAGCAGTGCGATTTACCGTTGCTGACATTTGAGGCGGATAACGGTGCAGAAATGAACATTGAAGTTCTTTGGGTAACCGAAGAGCACAAAGATTTGTTGCCGTTGGATTTGGCGGAAGTTTCACCAAAGGGAATCGAAAGTTGGCTCAAGCACAGAAACATTCCGCGTAATCGTGCGTATGTTGATAATCTGCTCAGCACAATGGGTATGAGTATCAATCGACCTCTTGATATTATAAAGCTGTCTAAAGGACTTTCTCTGAATGACTGCTATTGGGTAGTCGATGAAACTTTTGAGGGTACATTTGAAGAGTGTAACCTGTACGATAACCGTTTCAGCCGTGTTCTCGGACAGATTGCCTTCACAGGTTATGGGAGTAGCACGGGCTCAATTATATCTTCGAGCCCTGAGTTTACTACAAATGGTATGCTCCCGAAATGTTGGCGCAGACAGGAAGGTGTAATTCGTCTTTACAAAGGCGGAACGGAAGGCGCATCAAACACAGGTAATGAGCCTTATTCAGAATTTTACGCTTATCAGATTGCAGAGGCTCTCGGTATAGATGCTGTCAAATATAACCTTGCAATGTGGAAGGGTAGGCTTTGCTCACATTGCGATTTGTTCACGAGCAAAGACCTTGCCTATGTTCCTGTTGGCAGAATCGTTAAATCGGGCGGTTTTAAAGCAGTCAAAGAGTTTTATGCAAGTCTCGGAGAAGACTTTGTCAAAGCTTTGAATGATATGATTCTGCTTGATGCTGTGATATTTAATTCTGACCGGCACTACGGAAACTTTGGCTTTTTGGTTGATTGTAAAACCAACAAGATTGTTGCACCGGCTCCGTTATTTGACCACGGCAATTCGCTTCTGAACTTCGCAGGCAGGGATGCTTTGGAAAGTGAAGAAGCATTACAGAAATATGCCGATACGATTATGCCTTGTGTATATGACGACTTTGTAGCCGAAGCTGTATCGGTTCTTTCACACGAGCAGAAGAACAATCTTCGTAAGCTTCTTAATTTCAAATTCAAGCGTCACAGTCGTTACAATCTGAGTAAAGACAGACTTACGATGATTGAAAGAATTATCAGAAATCGAGCTAAAGAGATTTTGGATAAGGGATAATCAGTTGTAGCCATTTTGTAGCCATTGACGGCAAATGGTATAGTCGAAGGTATGAAAACATCATACAAAAATGTACAAAAAGTATCATACTGTTTGAAAAAAGTTTAAAAAATTGCCTTAAAATCAGTTTAACTAAAAAGGTAACAACCCGATGGTTGGTATGACAGTTGCTTGCGCAGTTGCAGTTGAAGAGGCTTCTAAATAAGTTTCAGATATTCTCAAAGAGCTTTATCGAAAGATAAGGCTCTTTTTATATCTGAAGAACAAGACACATCATTTTGGAGTTTTCCTTAATGATGTGTCTGCTTTTATATCTAAATTAATTGTTGAATCAGAAAAATTCACTCAAATTATTTTATATGATATTCAATTGAATTTTTGGGTTAATAATGTTACAATCAAAATGCTTAGTCAGA
>JBGVPE010000081.1:0-12456 GCA_045126895.1 Acutalibacteraceae bacterium
TTGACCCCGGTCAGATGGAAGCAGGCCGTGCAGTCGGTTTACCATTCTCTGTTTCAATGCTTAAAATCATTATCCCTCAGGCTGTTAAGAACATTCTCCCTACAATGGGCAATGAATTTATTACACTTATTAAAGAAACAAGCGTTGTAAGCTTTGTTGGCGCAACTGACCTTTATGTTGCATTCAGCTATATAGGCTCTAACAGTTATGAATTTATGGTGCCTTATCTTGTAATGGCATTGATTTACATCGTGCTTGTTCTTATAATTTCAATATTGGTTAAATTGATGGAAAGGAGCTTGAAAAAGAGTGATAGAAGTAATTGATCTTGTAAAAAAATTCGGCGACAATGTTGTTCTTGATAATATAAGCACTACCATCAATAAAGGTGAAAAGGTTGTTATCATCGGACCTTCAGGTTCAGGTAAATCAACTTTTCTCAGATGCCTTAACTGTATGGAAGACCCGAACTCGGGCAGTATCATTTTTAATGGTGCTGACCTTGCTGATATGAAGGTTGATATAAATATCCACCGCCGTAAAATAGGCATGGTTTTTCAGCAGTTCAATCTCTTCAACAATAAAACTGTTATCGAAAACATTATGCTTGCCCCTGTTTATGTTGCTAATAAACAGCGTAAGCAGACTAAAATGAGCAAAAAAGAAATTAAAGAAAAATGCAGAAATGAAGCTCTTGCTCTTCTTAAAAGAATAGGCCTTGAAGATAAAGCCGATGTTTATCCGTCAACTCTTTCAGGCGGTCAGAAGCAGCGTGTAGCTATCGTAAGAGCTCTTGCAATGAACCCTGAGGTTATTCTTTTTGACGAGCCTACTTCAGCTCTCGACCCTGAAATGGTCGGTGAGGTTCTTGATGTTATGCGCGACCTTGCTGATACAGGTATGACAATGGTTATTGTAACTCACGAGATGGGATTTGCCCGAGAAGTAGGTACAAGACTCTTTTTCATTGATGAAGGTAAAATCATTGAAGACAGAGATCCGAAAGAGTTTTTTGATGACCCTCATTCTGAAAGAGCTAAAGAATTTTTATCAAAAGTTTTATAATAAAAAGAGCCCTTAGCGGCTCTTTTTATTGCTTTATACAGAAATATATGGTACGATTATATTAAACATTAAGGAGGTTTTAAAATGTTTTTTACTCAATATCACAAAATGCTCGATGTTCTTCATTTCGGCACTGAAGCACCACGTTCTTACTTCATACCCTTCGGCAGCCGCAACGGTGCTTTGAATGATACACGAGAAAATTCAGATAAATTTACACTTTTAAACGGTGAATGGAAATTCAGATTTTTTAACAACATCGCTGATGTTACATCAGACCTTGTTGCTAAAAACTTTGATGCAAGTAATTGCGATGACATTACTGTGCCTTGTTGCTGGCAGATGTATGCAAACAGAGGTTATGATGAAATCACTTACGCTAACCTTGAATATCCGTTCTCAGTTGACCCGCCTTACCTGCCTGACGAAAACCCCTGCGGTGTTTATTTTAAAGATATTGATATTGATAACATCAGTGAAAAGGTTTATATCAACTTTGAAGGTGTATCTTCATGCTTTTATCTTTATGTAAATGGTGAATTCTGCGGCTACAGCCAGGTAAGCCACTGCACAAGTGAGTTTGACATTACAGACAAGTTATCTGTCGGCACAAACAGAATCACTGTAATTGTTGCTAAATGGTGTGACGGCTCTTACCTTGAAGATCAGGACTTTTTCAGACTTTCCGGTATTTTCAGAGATGTATACCTGCTTTCACGCCCTGAAAAACATATTGTTGATTTTAAAGTTGATACACAATTTAACGATGATTTTTCACTTTGCAAGGTTGATGCTGCTTTTACAGGCTACTCAAAAGGTAATTATCTTTTAACCGATGCACAGGGCAACACTGTTGCAAGTGATGAGTTTGACGGTGAGTTCTCTTTTGATGTAGAAAACCCTGTTCTCTGGAACGCCGAAAATCCATATTTATATACTCTTTTGATTGAATGCAACGGTGAATTCATCAAATCAATGATTGGCTTTAAAAAGGTTGAAATCAAAGATAAGAAGTTCCTTATCAACGGCAAAAGAGAAATCCTCAGAGGTGTAAATCGTCACGATGCCAACCCTGACACAGGATACGCAACAAGCGTTGCAGATATGCTTAATGACCTTTATGTTATGAAAAGAGCTAACATCAACTGCATCAGAACATCTCACTACCCTAACGACCCAAGATTTTATGAGATGTGCAGTGAGTTAGGTTTTTATGTTGTTAATGAAACTGACCTTGAAACTCATGGTATGGGTTACAACACAAAAGCTGATTGGGATTGGACACGTTGGTCATTCTTATCAAATTCACCTGATTGGAAAGAAGCTTATGTTGACAGAGCTCAGCGTCTTTTTGAAAGAGATAAAAACTCTGCTTGTGTAATCATGTGGTCATTAGGCAACGAAAGCGGTGCCGGTGTTAATCACAGAGCTATGAGAGAATATATCAAATCACGCAGAAATGACGCAATCGTTCATTATGAAAACAGCCATAAAGAGTTTAAGGCTGTACCGGAAGGAGAAGATTTCAGCGATATTTCTGATGTTGAAAGCCGTATGTATGCTGAGGCAGATTATATCGAAAATTATCTTAAAGATGAAGCAAACACCAAGCCTTTCTATATGTGCGAATATGTAAGCGCAATGTCAACAGGTGAAGTTTACAGATATTTTGACCTTGTTGATAAATTTGAGAATTTCTCAGGCGGTTGTGTGTGGGAATTCTGCGACCATGCTGTAAACATTGAAGGAAAGCTTTATACAAGACGCGACCATGAATACATCAACTCAACCGAATTAGGCGGACCGGGTGGTGTTGTTTATGCTGACCGTACACCGCACCCAGGTTACTATGACTTGAAGAAATGCTATGAGCCATTCTGCGGTGAATATAATAACGGTGCTGTTGTAATCCGCAACAAAAGACGTTTTGCTGATTTAAATGATGTTTATATTAACTGGAATGTTTCTGCTAACGGTAAAGAAATTATTTCAGGCAAAACAGATGCACTCAATATTGCACCATGCGATAAAGCTGAAATCAAATTCTTTGATGAAAAAGATATTACTGATAAAAACAATTGCATCTTCACTCTTTCATTTAAATTATGTGAAGACAAGCCTTGGGCAGAAAAAGGATTTGAAGTAGGTTTCTTACAGTTTGAAATAGGAGAATCCTCTAATTGCTCCGGCAGAAAAGCAACAAGCAATACAGTATCCACTACCGAAAATGACAGATATATAAACGTAACTGTAGGCAAAACAGACGTGGTATTTGATAAAGTTTATGGTAGCATATGCTCACTTACTCAGAATGGAAAACAGTATATTGATGAACGAATTGGTTTTGATATTTTCAGACCAAAAAACTACGAAGGCGGCCATTATGATGAATGGATGCTTGAAAGATTTGACAAAATCAAGCAGAAAACTTATAGTTGTGAGCTTATTGATAGTAATGATGAAAAAGCAACCGTTAAGGTTGAACTTGCTTTAGGTTCACACTCAAGACCTCCTGTAATTAAAATGAGTGCTGTTTGGGAAGTTTTATCGGATGGCAGTATAAACGTTAAAAATGATGTAAAGGTACGCGAAAACGCGCCTTGCCTCCCCCGTTTTGGTCTTAAGTTAGTAATGCCTAAGGATTTTGAGGATGTTACATACTTTGGTTTAGGTGATTTTGAAAGTTACCCTGACAGAGTGAAGGCACTCAAAACAGGTTTATGGAATTCAACTGTTACTGATATGTATGAAGATTACATAATCACTCAGGAATGCGGTAACAGATTTGATACAAGATGGGCTGTCATCAGTGATAAAAATGGTAATGCACTTGAAATTTCAAGTAAATCTCATGATAAATTCAGCTTTAAAGCAAGTCATTACTCAACTGAAGATATCAATACATATCATCATCAGCATGAGTTACCTGAAACCGACAACACTTACCTTAATATCGATTACAAAATCAGCTCTATCAGTGGTAGAGAAGGTCTTGACTTTGATGAAAAAGAATTCAGCTGTGAGTTCAGCATAGTTCCTTTTAAACTCTAAAAATTTGACCTCAGTAGATATCTACTGAGGTCATTTCATTTAAAATTCGATTTTAACTGTATGTTCGCCTATACCTGTTGTGATTTCCACAACTGAGCCGTCACTGTTTTCTATAGGCATAATCTTATATTCACCGTCAACTGCAACTGACTTAACAGGTTTGTGAGCAAATATTTCGGTAGGCACTGAAAACTCTTCATTCTGAGTGTATTTCAGTGTGAAAGTATTTTCATCACGATTATGGCAATAGCTTTCAATTTCACCCGTTACAGCCCTTGGATACGGCCTTGTAAGAACATCGTTGAAAAGCTCATTATTATCATCAAGCAGCTCTTTAAAATATGCCCAATAAGTATTGCTCCATTTATAGCTGTCAAACAAATCGAGCAAAAATTTAACATGAGGGAACCATTCGTTACCTTCAGAATATCCGCCCCACTCACCTACTATAACCGGTATACCCAATCTGTCCTGGGAAGCTTTATGCTGGGCAAAAATTGAGCCTACACGGTCATTACTTGCGTATTTATAAGCAGGTGTATCAACCATTAAATCATATGCATGAGGTGCAAAAATCACATTATTTTCAGCAGTTTTTGCATTTATAACAGGTTTAGGGCAACTGTAAGGAATACCAAGATTTGAATAGTAAGAATTCTCCATAAAAATGAAACCGTCATTATCAACCTGCCTGATAGCACTTGATGTTTTGGATAAAAACGGAAAATATTTATGTAAATCAAAATCACGTATAATTTCATCTGCACTCGAAGTAATTTTTCTGAACACAGGTGCTATATACTGATCAAGAACCCTTGGCTTTTCTTCGCTTAATACTGCTGAAATAAGCTTCTTTTTGCTGATAGATTTGTCAGTAATAGTAGTTTTAACAAGATTCATTATAAGCTTTCTGAATACTTTACCTCCACTTTTCCCGGGGAATGGTTCATTCAGAACATCATAACCTATTACAGCAGGATGGGTCCCAAGTTCTTTGACAACATGTTTCCACATATCACAATACCAATCCTGCAAACCTTTGCCGTGAACAACTTTATTATCCCAGAAATTATCAAAAGCCTGATGAACTGCTCTGCCCCAGAAATAGCCTTCTGCCCAGACAAGCTTGGTTTTTTGGAATTTATACTTACCGGGATCAGTTGCCCAATCAGGTGCACCGTCACCGCAGCCTATTCCTTTGGCAGAATACAGATCCTGATGCATATCAAGGTATATATATATACCTGCTTTTTCACATTCATCAAGAGTCTTTTTTACGTCAGCAAGAAATTCTTCGTCATATTTGCCGGGTTCAGGTTCAACTGCATCCCAGGTAATACCCAATCTTATAAGGTTAAAGCCGTGTGTTTTTAACTTATCGGCAATAAAGCTTTCCCAATTCTTGCCATAGATACGTGTGCAGGTCTCTTCTACCCATTCACCTTTATCACACACATTCATTCCGTTAAAAATTCTTTCTCTGCCGTATTCGTCAAGAATTCTTTTGCCTTGTGTATGGAATCTGTCCATATTTTTCCTCCGTATGATTATATAAATCAACTGAATGAAAGGCCGATGGCATAGCGTCATCGGCCTTGACTGTTTTGAATTATTATGCTGATTTGCCGTATTTCTTTGTTGTGATTGCTTTTGTAACAAAAAGGAATGCAACAAGAACAACTACGCTCAACGGTAAGCAAATGTATGCATTCTGAACAAAGCCTGCAACTACAAACATAATGAATGAAACTGCAGCTGTGCTGATAGCATAAGGCATCTGAGTTGAAACGTGGTTAAGATGGTTACACTGACCGCCTGCTGATGACATGATTGTTGTGTCAGAAATTGGTGAACAATGGTCACCGCAAACTGCACCTGCAAGGCAAGCTGAAATACCGATAATCATAAGCTCTGAGCTCTCTGAACCTGCAAAAATGTATGTAACAATCGGGATAAGGATACCGAATGTACCCCATGATGTACCTGTTGCAAATGCAAGACCGCAAGCTACAAGGAAAATGATTGCAGGAAGGAATTTATCAAGATTTTCTGCTGCGCCGCTCATAATATCTGCAACATAATATTTTGCACCGAGTGATGCAGTCATATTTTTAAGTGCTGTTGCAAATGTGAGGATAAGGATAGCAGGAACCATAGCAATAAAGCCCTTAGGAACTGCTGACATAGCATCTTTAAATGTGATAAGTTTTCTTGCTACAAGGTAGAGAATGATAAACACAAGAGCTATCATACCGCCCCACGGAAGACCCACAGTAGCATCTGTATTAGCAAAAGCATCGATGAAGTTTACGCCGTCAAGAATGCCGCCAACATATACAAGAGCAAAAACAGAAATAGCAATTAAAACGATAATAGGAAGAATAAGGTCGATAACCTTACCTTTTGATGAAACTTCTTCAACTTCAACTTCATTCTTATCACCTGAAGTATAAAGATCACCGTTTTTCATAGCATTAAACTCATGAAGACGCATAGGGCCGTAATCAAACTTCATAAGTGTAATGGCAATAATAAATACGATTGAAAGGATTGAATAGAAGTTATAAGGAATTGCCTGAATGAAGAGCTTAAGTCCTTCGCCTTCAGGAGCATAGCTTGAAACAGCTGCTGCCCAGCTTGAGATAGGAGCTATCATACAGATAGGAGCTGCAGTTGCGTCAATAATATAAGAAAGCTTTGCTCTTGAAACTTTATGACTGTCAGCAACAGGGCGCATTACAGAGCCAACTGTAAGGCAGTTGAAGTAGTCATCAATAAAAATCAAAACACCGAGAGCCATTGTTGCAAGGATTGCACCTGCACGGGATTTGATATGAGTTGCTGCCCATTTACCAAATGCTGCTGAGCCACCTGCTCTGTTTACAAGCGCAACTATAATACCTAACTGAACAAGGAAAATAAAGATACCTGCATTACCGATAACAGCTTCTTGTAAGCCTGTACCGATAAGTTCGTCCATAGTGCCGGTAAAAGAGAAGTTGGATGCAAGTAACGCACCTGATAAAATACCGATAAACAATGAACTGTAAACTTCTTTGGTAATAAGAGCAAGACCGATAGCGATAACCGGCGGCAATAATGCCCATAATGAAGCTCTTACTTCTGCTTCGCCGCCACAAGTTTCACATGCTGCACCGTCAACAAGACCGGTTGAACCGCAATCAGAACATGCTACTGTTGCAAGAGAAGCACCTGAAACTGCCGCAAAGACTAATAATCCTACAATAGCAACAATAGCTACAGCAAGGATAACTTTTTTAGACTTTGTCATAAAACATCCTCCTTAAATTTAGTGTAAAAAAATAGAGCCACAGTGAAAAACTGCGGCTCAAATTCTGAAAATCTGCCGATAGCTCTCCACATCAGATGTGACAGTGCGGGCAATATTCTCGACCACACCAGCGGAATTTGTTGGGACAAATTCAACTTCGGCGATAATTCCTTTCGCATCAAAATCAAACCCCTAAATGATGGTACTGATAATTATCGCAACCTCTATCTCACTTACTTTTTAAAGATAACATATATATTAAATTTTGTCAATAAATGTTTTTTTATTAACAAAAAAAGACCTCAACGATTGTTGAGGTCTTTTGGAAGTTATTATTCAGGTTTCTTTTTGATGATGTCGTTAAGGATTACATAGAAATCATCATCAGCTACGTTGCTTGCAGGTGCTTTAGGAGCAGCTGCACCACCGAGTACAGGTGGCTCTATAGGAGCCTGTGCACGCATTGGAGCTGCTGAAGCTGCCTGACCTTTGAATGATGGGATGCTGCCGAAATCTTCTGTAGCACCTTCTTTGTCAAAGCCTGTTGCAACAACAACGATTGTGATTTCGTCTTCCATATTAGGATCGAATGAAACACCCCATGTGATGTTTGCATCCGGATGAGCTTTCTCTGTGATTGATTCAGCTGCATTTTCAACTTCTTCAAGACCGATATCAGGTGAAGATGTGATGCTGATGATAACACCCTTAGCGCCTGAAATTGATGTTTCAAGAAGTGGGCTTGATGTAGCAATATCAGCTGCCTGAAGGCTCTTATCTTTGCCTTTAGCAGTACCAACGCCCATGTGAGCATAACCTGCATCACGCATAACGCTGCAAACGTCAGCAAAGTCAAGGTTAACAAATCCGGGGATTTTAATAAGGTCTGAAATGCTCTTAACACCCTGTGAAAGAACTTCGTCAGCTACGATAAATGCTTCTGTGAGAGTTTTGCAACGGTCTGAAAGGAGTTTAAGACGATCGTTAGGGATAACGATAAGGCTGTCCACATTCTCAGCAAGTTTAGCAATACCCTGCTCAGCAAGAACGCTGCGTTTTTTACCTTCAAATTTGAAAGGTTTTGTAACAACACCAACAGTAAGGATACCCATCTCTTTTGCAAGACCTGCAATAACAGGAGCTGCACCTGTACCTGTGCCGCCGCCCATACCGGCTGTTACGAATACCATATCTGTACCTTTAAGGATAGCTGTGATTTCTTCACGGCTTTCTTCAGCAGCTTTTTCACCAACCTCAGGACGGCCACCTGCGCCCTGACCTTTTGTTGATTTTTCGCCGATCTGAATTTTATGAGTTGCCTGAGAATTTGCAAGAACCTGCTTATCAGTATTAACTACGATAAACTCTGCACCCTGCATACCTGCAGCGATCATTGTGTTAACAGCGTTACCGCCGCCGCCACCGACACCAATTACTTTTATCTGAACTTCGCTTTCGTATTCGTTGTCAATTCCAAATGCCATTTTGTAAACCTCCGTTTTAATATTCTTATATTTTCTCATGGTTATACACTTATGTATTTTACCATATAAAAAAGTCAAATTCAATAGTTATTTTTAAAAAATTATGCTATTTTAACATCTAAACTATGACAAATTCTGCATTTATTCTACATCAACAGGTTCACCCGGTGAAACATAAGCATTACCCGGTTTGTTAAGATTAATTTCACCTGATGTTGTAGGGTTAATTGCATCCTCTTTTGCTATGATTTCAACAGCAGATTTCAGTTTGTAAGTAAGGTCTGAGGAATTACCTAAGTTGAGTCTGAATCTGCTCTGATAAACAAGATAAATATCTGACGGTGAGGTAATATCTATTTCTGTAATATCCTGAATTTTACTTTCTTTAATTGCTTTTAACACAGATTTTAAAAGCTCAAGTTCTTTCTCATCTTTTACAACCTGTTCATCTTTATTATCATTATTTATCGATATATGCTGACCGACAGCAGCAACAAAAGCAGTATTTGATTTGATGACAGCTATACCCTGCGGTAAAGCATCTGCATTAACAACCTCGAGAACCTTTGAATCCGTATCTGTCAATGCATAACCGCCTGAAGTTTTATAACAGAATCTTGCTGATGTGCCTGTAATCTCAATAACGATTGTTGACGGAAGCTGTCTGCTGACAACTGCTTTTGATATATAAGGCAATTGCTCTGTAATTTTCTCCTGAGCTTTTTCTGCATGGGAAAGGAATAGGTTATCACCTTTTTCAATACCCGAAACTTTTATTATCTGCTCATTTTCATATCTGCTTGTACCTTTGACGGTAATTGTATCTATGTGAAAAAAAACTGTAAGTGATAAAACAAGAACTGTTATTAAAACTATAAGAATAGATATAAATGACGCAAAAATCATTCTGTTACGTTTGACTTTTTTTCGTCTTTTTTCATAGGCTCTTCGTTTTTCAGGCAGCATTTGCTGCAATTCTTTCTGAGTCAATTTAGCCATTCTTTTTCCCTCCGTATATCTGCGCCTATAAGGCTCAGATCACGTTCTATTTTTTCATAACCCCGATCAATATATTCTACACAATCAATTGTGCTGACACCCTCAGCACACAAAGCTGCTGTAATCAGAGCCATTCCGCCGCGAAGGTCCGTGGCTCTCACATTACAACCATATAAGTTTTTAACACCGTTGACAATAGCGCTTCTGCCTGTTACTGAAATATCCGCACCCATTCTGTTAAGCTCACCTACATGACGAAAGCGGCTTTCAAAAATATTTTCGTTGAATATCGTTGTCCCTTTTGCAACAGATGCCATAGCCATAACAATCGCCTGACAGTCTGTAGGAAAGCCGGGGTAAGGCATTGTTCTTACCATTCCCATTTTATTTAATCTGCCAGGAGAAGAAATAAAAATCTCATTTTTGCCTATTTTAAAATTGCAGCCTGCTTGTTCGAAAACTGAAATTACAGTGCCGATATGCTCTGCCTGAGCGTTTTTCACAAGCAACTGTGAACCGGTAACCGCAGCAGTTGCAAGATAACTGACAGCTACAATTCTATCAGGCATCACGCTGTAATGAGCTGAGTGAAGCGCAGATTTACCGACAATTTCAATTGTACTTTCACCGGCACCTCTTATCTCTGCTCCGCAGGAATTCAGAAAATCTGCAAGGTCTGCAATTTCAGGCTCCCTTGCAGCATTTTTTATGTAAGTTGTACCCTTTGCGCTGACAGCGGCAAGCATAATATTCTCTGTAGCACCAACACTGGGGAAGGACAGATTTATTTCAGCACCGTGAAGACCGCCGGGCGCTTCGCATATAATTCTGCCGCCGTCTTCTCTGACAGTTGCACCCATCTGCCTGAAAGCAAACAGATGAATATCAACCGGTCTTAAACCTATCTCACATCCGCCGGGGGCACACATTACAGCCTTACCTGTTTTTGAAAGAAGAGCACCCATAAAAATAAATGATGAGCGTAATTCTCTCATAAGATAATCGGGGATTTCGTTGTTTTTAATATCAGATGAATCAACAATTACAGTTGACCCTTCTGAGCCTTTATAGCAACCCAAATAATTCAGAATATTTATTGTTGCTCTTATATCGGAGAGCTGAGGGCAATTAAAAATCACACACTCTTCCCCTATTGCCACACTTGCAGCAAGGATGGGTAACGCACTGTTTTTAGCACCGTGAACCGAAATATCTCCGCCTAACTTTTTATTGCCGTTTACTACTAAGTAACTCATATTTAACCCCTTATCACCAAATACAATCTGCTACCATTGTATGCCGATGATATGAAAGGGTTACTTTTTATTTAACTATTTCGCAAAGACACTCGGTAATTCTTTTGGTTGCATCTGTTACAGCCATTTTCTTTGCATTTTCACCGAATTCTTTTACCTTATCCATATTTGAAATAAGTAAATCCACAATCGAAATAAGCTTTTCACCGCTTAAATCTTTTTCTTCAATGACTATTGCAGCGTTATTATCAGCTAAATCTTTTGCATTGAAATACTGATGATTTTCTGCAGCATAAGGATATGGAATAAGTATAGATGCCTTACCCATAACCTGAAGCTCACTGAGTGTACTTGCACCTGCACGGCAGATTACAAGGTCTGCAGCAGACATACATCTGTCCATATCATTTATATATTCTCTGAGCATAACGTGCTTATTGGCATCCATATCAATTTTTTGATTAAGGTCATCAATCATTGTGACACCGTTTGAGCCTGTCGCATGAAGAAAAGCACATTTTTTATCCTGATATCTTTTTAAAATCAACTCTTTAACAGCTTCATTTATTGCTCTCGCACCAAGGCTGCCTCCCATGGAGAGAATCAACGGCATTTCATCAGCTACGCCTAACTCAGCACGGCTTATTTCTCTGTCAGCTTTGAGCATTTCACCTCTTACAGGAAGACCTGTAACTGTAACGGGATTTTTAGCCTGAAAGTACTCGACAGCAGCTTTGGTTGTAACCATTACCCTATCAACCTTTTTAGCAAGCATTTTGTTTGTTACACCCGGGAATGCATTCTGCTCATGAACAGCAGTAGGCACGCCTAACTTTGCCGCTGCCCTTACAACAGGACCGCTTACATATCCGCCAAAACCGATAACAAGGTCCGGCTGAAACTCTTTTATAATTGCCTTTGCACGAGGCAAGGATTTTATAAGCTTTGTTACGGTTGAAATATTATCTTTGATACCCTGAACGCTGAAGTCACGCTGAAAGCCACTGACTTCAATTGTTGTAAAATCAAAACCTGCTGCAGGTACAAGCTTTGCCTCCATTTTATTCGGTGTACCTGCAAAAAGAATTTTTGCATCAGGGTAATTATCTCTTATATAACCTGCAACAGCAAGAGCAGGATTTATATGACCGCCTGTTCCGCCTGCTGCAAACAAAATACGTTTTGAATTAAGCATATTTACACACCCTTTAGTGTTTTTTACTGATTCTTGAATTTCTTGAAACCGAAAGTACAACTCCCATTTCAGCTAAAAGCATAACCAAAGATGAACCACCGTAGCTGAAGAAAG
>JBGVPE010000082.1:0-10477 GCA_045126895.1 Acutalibacteraceae bacterium
AATAATTTCACCGTAAGGAACAAGACCTAATTTGATAAGAGCCTGGAAACCGTTACAGATACCGCACATAAGACCGTCACGATTCTTGAGGAGTTCGTGAACTTCGTTTTTGATTTCAGGGTTACGGAAGAATGCTGTGATAAATTTACCTGAGCCGTCCGGTTCGTCACCGCCTGAGAATCCACCGGGGATAAATACAATCTGTGATTCTTTAAGCTTTGAAGCGAATGTTTCAACACTCTGTGCAATACCCTTGGAAGTAAGATTATTGATTACAAAGATTTCAGGCTCTGCACCTGCATCAGCCATAGCCTTAGCTGAATCAAATTCGCAGTTAGTGCCGGGGAATACAGGGATAAGAACTTTTGGCTTTGCAACCTTGATAGCAGGGGATACACGATTTTCAGCGTTGTATGTGAAAGCAGGAACTTCTTTGTCGCCTTGCTCAATGTTGCATGAGAAAATCGGTTCAAGCTTGTTTTCATAAATTTCGCAAAGCTCTTTAAGGCAAACTTTTTCATCACCAAGTGAAACAGCAAAGTTATCTGTAGTTTCACCAAGGATTTCACCGTATTCAGCTTCACCGTTGAATTCAAGAATAAATGAGCCGTAGTTGTAAGCAAAGATATCTTCAACGCTTACTGTGTCAGCAAACTTAAAGCCGATATCATTACCCATAGCCATTTTAAGAACTGACTCTGCAACACCGCCATAAGTTGGTGTGTAAGCTGCAGCAATTTTACCTGCCTGCATAAGCTCATGAACATCTGCAAAAATCTTTTTAACGCTGTCAACCAAAGGAAGACCGTTATCGTATTCAGGTTTAACAATTGTAACCTGATGACCGGCTTTTTTGAATTCAGGTGTAATTACATCGTCTGTAACACCTGTTGTAACAGCAAATGATACAAGAGTAGGTGGTACATCAATATCTTCAAATGAACCACTCATTGAGTCTTTACCGCCGATAGCAGCGATTTCATAATCCATCTGAGCTTTGAATGCACCGAGAAGTGCTGCTAATGGCTTGCCCCAACGTTTGCCGTCTTTTAACGGTTTTTCAAAGTATTCCTGGAATGTAAGGTAAACATCTTCAAATTTAGCGCCTGCAGCGACAAGCTTTGAAACTGATTCAACAACAGCAAGGTATGCGCCGTGATATGGGCTTTTTTCTGTGATGAATGGGTTGTAACCCCAAGCCATAAATGAACAAGCATCAGTATGCTTTTTCTCAACAGAGATTTTGTTAACCATTGTCTGGTTAGGTGTGAGCTGATTTTTACCGCCGAATGGCATCATAACAGTACCTGCACCGATTGTTGAGTCAAAACGCTCTGAAAGACCTCTCTTTGAGCAGACATTAAGGTCAGCAGCGAGTGCTTTGTAGCCTTTTGTGAAGCTTTCAGGTGTAGCTTTCTTATAATCTTCAGGCTTTGCAGGTGCAATATCAATATGCTTTTCAGCACCGTTTGAGTTAAGGAAATCACGTGAAATATCAACAATTGTGTTGCCGTTCCAGTGCATTCTGAGTCTTGGCTCTGCTTTAACAACAGCAACAACAGTTGCTTCAAGGTTTTCACTTTCGGCTAATTCTTTAAAGCGCTCAACATCGTCAGCAGCTACAACAACAGCCATTCTTTCCTGTGATTCACTGATAGCAAGTTCAGTTCCGTCAAGACC
The DNA here is from genome assembly GCA_045126895.1 of Acutalibacteraceae bacterium. Classification (GTDB taxonomy): domain Bacteria; phylum Bacillota; class Clostridia; order Oscillospirales; family Acutalibacteraceae; genus CAG-488. Next base: position 1,681 of record JBGVPE010000082.1, read on the forward strand.
GTCATATTTCTTAGGTACAGCATTAAGGTCGATTTCAAGGCCGTCAGCAAGTTCACCGATAGCAACTGAAACACCGCCTGCACCAAAGTCATTACAACGTTTAATGAGGAGAGAAGCTTCTTTGTTTCTGAAGAGGCGCTGTAATTTTCTTTCTTCAGGTGCATTACCTTTCTGAACTTCAGCACCGCATGATTCAAGTGAATCAAGAGTATGTGATTTAGATGAGCCTGTTGCACCGCCGCAACCGTCACGACCTGTTCTGCCGCCAAGAAGGATAACAATATCACCGTCTTCAGGGCGCTCACGGCGTACATTTTCTGCAGGGGCAGCAGCTATAACTGCGCCGATTTCCATTCTTTTTGCAGCATAACCATCATGGTAAATTTCATCAACCTGACCTGTAGCAAGACCGATCTGGTTACCGTATGAGCTGTAACCTGCAGCAGCAGTTGTTACGATTTTTCTCTGTGGGAGTTTACCTTTCATTGTTTCACTGACAGGCTTTAACGGGTCAGCAGCACCTGTTACACGCATAGCTGCATAAACATATGAACGGCCTGAAAGCGGGTCACGGATAGCACCGCCGATACAAGTAGCAGCACCACCGAAAGGTTCAATTTCTGTAGGATGGTTGTGGGTTTCGTTTTTGAAAAGGAGCAACCATTCTTCTTTTTCACCTTCAACATCTATCTGAATCTTAACTGTACAAGCGTTGATTTCTTCGCTTTCGTCAAGATTAGGGATTTTACCGTTTTTGTTAAGATATTTTGTGGCAATTGTTGCGATATCCATAAGATTCATCGGCTTTGTTCTGCCGATTGCTTCTCTTGTTTTAAGGTAATCGCCAAATGCTGCCTGAAGGGTAGGGTCTTCAAATGCAGCAGAATCAATTGTTGTAAGGAATGTTGTATGACGGCAGTGGTCAGACCAGTATGTGTCAATCATTCTGATTTCTGTGATTGTAGGGTCACGGTCTTCACTTCTGAAATACTGCTGACAGAATTTGATGTCATCAAGGTCCATAGCAAGACCGTAGTTACTTACAAATTCTTTAAGACCGTCTTCGTCAAGGGCATTAAAGCCGTCAAGAGTTGCAACTGTTGTCGGGATTTCATAATCAACTGCAAGAGTTTCAACTCTGTCAAGTGATGCTTCACGGCTTTCAACAGGGTTAATAACATATTTTTTAAGAGCGTCAATTCCTTCGTCAGAAACATCGCCGTAAACCATAAAGATTCTTGCTGTTCTTACAAGAGGACGTTCACCCTTTGAGATGATCTGGATACACTGTGAAGCAGAGTCTGCTCTCTGGTCAAACTGACCCGGGAGATATTCAACTGCAAAAACCTTGCAACCGTCTTTATCACCGATGTGATCATAGATATCGTCAAGCTGCGGCTCTGAAAAAACAGTTTTTTTGCATTTTTCAAAGAGTGCTTCATCGATATTTTCTACATCGTATCTGTTAAGAATTCTGATTTTTTCAACGCCTTTTATCATGAGAAGATTTTTAGCGTCATTAGTCATATTATCAGCCTCAATTGTGAGACCATTTTTCTTTTCTACATATAATCTGTAAACCATTATAAATCCTCCCTTACAGGCTTTTTGCTTTTAAAGCTCTTGCACCGATATCTTTACGATAAAAAGCATTATCAAAATGAACACCGTCAACAGCTTTGTATGATTTTTCAATAGCTTTTTCAAGGCTTTCTGCTGTTGCAGTTACGCCGAGTACTCGACCACCTGAAGTAACAACTTTGCCGTCTTTTAAAGCTGCACCTGCAACATAAATTTCAGCATCAACACCGTCATTAACTGTGATTTCATAGCCTTTTTCATATTTAACAGGGTAGCCTTCTGAAGCCATAACAACACAGCAAGCATGGTTGTTGCTGAATTTAACCAGATCTTCTGTAAGTGTGCCGTTTTCAACAGCCTGCATAACAGTAAACAAATCACTTTCAAGAAGAGGTAAAACAACCTGAGTTTCAGGGTCACCGAAACGGCAGTTATATTCAATAACTTTAGGTCCGTTTTTAGTGAGCATAAGACCGAAATAAAGGCAGCCTTTAAATGTGCGACCTTCAGCATTCATAGCATTGATTGTAGGAATAAATATTTTATCCATACATTCTTTTGCTACATCATCTGTGTAGTAGGGGTTAGGGGCAACCGTACCCATACCGCCTGTGTTAAGTCCCTCATCGTTATCAAGAGCTCACTTGTGATCCATTGATGAAATCATAGGTACAACAATTTTACCGTCTGTGAATGAGAGAACGCTGATTTCAGGGCCTTCAAGGAATTCTTCAATAACAACATTACTGCCGCTTTCACCGAAGATTTTATCTTCCATCATAGAGCGGATAGCTTCAATAGCTTCATCTCTTGTCATAGCAATTATAACACCCTTGCCTAAAGCAAGGCCGTCAGCCTTGATAACTGTGGGGATAGGGCAGGTCTGTGCATATTCAAGAGCTGCATCCATATCACTGAATACTTCATATTCAGCAGTAGGGATATTGTATTTTTTCATAAGATTTTTAGAAAAAACCTTGCTGCCTTCAATAATTGCTGCATCCTTAGACGGACCGAAGCAGGGGACACCGATTGCTCTTAAAGCATCAGCCATACCGAGCACAAGCGGATCATCAGGTGTAACTACGCAAAAGTCAATATTGTTGTTTTTTGCAAAATCAACAGCACCGTCAATATCTGTTGCGGCTACAGCCACACATTCAGCATCCTGTGCGATACCACCGTTACCGGGGAGTGCATAGATTTTTTCTATATCTTTGTTTTCTTTAAGCTTTTTGATGATAGCGTGTTCGCGTCCGCCACCACCGATAACCATTATTTTCATATCATTACCTCATTAATGGTGGAAAAGACGCATACCTGTAAACGCCATAACCATACCTTTTTTGTTGCAGGTATCAATAACAACATCATCTCTGATTGAGCCTCCGGGCTGTGCAACATAAGAAACACCGCTTCTTGAAGCTCTTTCAATGTTGTCGTCAAACGGGAAGAAAGCATCACTGCCTACGCTGACACCGCTGATGGTTGAAAGATACTCTTTCTGCTGAGCTCTTGTGAATGGTTCAGGCTTAACTGAGAAATAATTCTGCCATACACCTTCTGCAAGTACATCTTCATCATCCTCAGAGATGTAAATGTCAATAACATTATCTCTGTCAGGGCGTTTGATTGTAGGAAGGAAAGGAAGATTAAGAACTTTCTCGTGCTGACGAAGATGCCAGATGTCAGCCTTGTTACCTGCAAGGCGTGTGCAGTGAATTCTTGACTGCTGACCTGCGCCAACGCCGATAGCCTGACCGTCAACAGCATAGCAAACTGAGTTTGACTGTGTATATTTAAGAGTGATAAGAGCGATTATAAGGTCTCTCTTAGCGCTGTCAGGGAATTCTTTGTTTTCTGTAACGATGTTTTCAAGAAGCTCGTTATCAATTCTGAAATTATTTCTGCCCTGCTGGAATGTAATGCCGTAAACATCTTTTGTTTCGATTTCTGCAGGAACATAATCAGGGTCAATTTTTACAATGTTATAGTTGCCCTTTTTCTTTGCTTTGAGAATTTCAAGAGCTTCAGGCTCATAGCCCGGTGCAATAACACCGTCAGAAACTTCTCTTTTAATAAGCATAGCTGTTGTTACATCGCAAACATCTGAAAGTGCAATCCAGTCACCGAATGATGAAAGTCTGTCAGTACCTCTTGCTCTTGCATAAGCACAAGCTAAAGGTGAATCGTCAAGACCCTCAACATCGTCAACGAAGCAAGCTTTTTTAAGGCTTTCAGGGAGAACTGTACCTATAGCTGCTGATGTAGGGCTTACATGCTTGAAAGATGCTGCAGCAGGTTCACCGAGAACATCTTTGATTTCTTTAACAAGCTGCCATGAATTGAAAGCGTCAAGGAAGTTTATATAACCCGGTCTGCCGCTTAAAATTTCAATAGGAAGATCAGAATCATCTTTCATAAAAATCTTTGATGGTTTCTGATTAGGATTACAACCGTATTTAAGTTCAAAATCTTTCATTTTTATAACTCCTTATACTCTTGTTCAGATAAGAACGATTATTTATTTTTGTTAATCATTCTGTTTGTAACTTCACCTGTTTCAAGGTTAGTATATCTGACGTAGAGAGAAATTTTATTCTGTTCGTTAAGGCTTTCCCAGATATCGTTAGTGAAAGCGTCAATATCATCATTCATAGCAACTCTTTCAGGTTCGCCTGAGAATGTAGGGATTGGATTGCCGTCGTGGTCGTATGTATGTATAAAGTGACCTAAACCGTCAATAGGTGAGTATTCAAAGCTGAAACGGTTACATGCAGTACCTTCAGGGTCAGCGCTCTTAAGAATGCTCATTCTGTAATTAAAGCTGCCTTCCTCAAATGTAAGAATACCGCTGATTCTTGGTGTGAAGTTAGGTGCATCAGGCTCAAAGCCTCTTGTTCTCAATGCACGGATAAAGCCTTTACCGTTTTTGAGGAAATCGCAGATAGTGTTTGTCTGGTCACCGTTAGTAACAACAAGCTTGTTACCTACTTTTCTGATTGGGGAGTAAATAATAAGGGAAGGGTCTTCAACCTTTGATTCATCAAAAGGATAAATGATAACTTCATCACCTTTTTCAACAAAAACTCTGTTTCTGCTGTTTTCACTTCTGCCCATAATAAAATATGCTATTGCAGCATTTTTACCGTCAGGGGTTTTACCAATAACGATACCTCTGCCGGGGTAGGTGTTTGAGCTGAGAGTATCTTTGAGATTTGCGATATCATAAGTTGCCATTATTATTTCTCCTTTTTATTCTGAATAATGTTTTTGCTGACTAATTGTACTGCTTGGGGAAGAATTATCCATTCTGCTTGTTCCATGACTCTTTTCTGTAAAACTTCGGGAGTATCACCGTCAAGAATGTCAACAGCTTTCTGAAGAATAATCTTACCGCCGTCAGGTATTTCGTTAACAAAATGAACCGTTGCGCCTGTAACCTTGACTCCGTATTCAAGTGCAGCTTCGTGAACCTTTAATCCGTAGTAGCCTTTACCGCAGAATGAGGGGATAAGGGCAGGGTGAACATTTATGATTCTGTCAGGATAATCTTTGGTGAAATCCTCAGATAAAATACTTAAAAATCCTGCAAGAACAATAATGTCAATTTTGTATTCGGTGAGCTTCTCTTTAAGGGCTTTTTCAAAAGCCTCCTGAGAGCCGGTCATCTTTTTTGTAATAGTGCAGCTGTCGATTCCTGCATTCTCAGCTCTTGTAACAGCATAAGCATCAGAAACATTTGCAACAACAAGCGCGATTTCACCATCGCAGATAATACCGCTTTTCTGTGCATCAATAAGCGCCTGAAGGTTAGTGCCTCCGCCTGAAACAAGAACTGCAATTCTGGCTTTCTCGGTCATGGAAAATCCTCCGTTAGCAGATTACTATCTTGTTATCACTTTCAGTGATTTCACCGATGATGTATGCATCTTCACCTGAAGCTCTGAGTGATGCGAGAGCCTTGTCTGCATCTTCTTTAGCTACAACAATGCTCATACCAACACCCATGTTATAAGTGTTGAACATATCTCTTTCAGGTACATTACCTGTTTTTGCAATAAGGTCAAAAATAGGAAGAACTTTAACTGCTGCCTTTTCAACCTTTGCACAGAATCCGTCAGGGATACTTCTCGGAATATTTTCATAGAAGCCGCCGCCTGTGATGTGAGAAATTGATTTAACTGTAACTTCTTCCATCAATGCGAGTACAGGCTTAACATAAATTTTAGTTGGTGTAAGGAGTGTTTCACCAATGCTCTTGCCGCCTAATGCGTCAACAGGAGTTTTGATGTCTTTGTTTTCAACATCAAATACTTTTCTTACAAGTGAGAATCCGTTTGAATGAACACCTGAAGAAGGAAGAGCAATAATAACATCACCGCTTTTGATTGTTTTGTTGTTAACAACCTTGTTTTTGTCAACAACACCAACGCTGAAACCTGCAAGGTCATATTCATCAACAGGGTAGAAGCCCGGCATCTCAGCAGTTTCACCACCGATAAGAGCAGCGCCTGACTGAACACAGCCTTCAGCAACACCTGCAACTATCTGAGCAATTTTGTCAGGATAGTTTTTGCCGCAAGCAATATAATCAAGGAAGAAAAGTGGCTTTGCACCGCAGCAGATAATATCGTTAACACACATAGCTACGCAGTCGATACCTACAGTGTCATGTTTATCCATAAGGAATGCCATTTTAAGCTTTGTGCCTACACCGTCAGTGCCGCTTACAAGAACCGGTTTGCTGATGCCTGTAAGGTCAAGTTCAAAAAGACCGCCGAAACCGCCTATATCTGACATTGAGCCTGCAGTCATTGTTCTTGCAATATGAGTTTTCATAAGCTCAACTGCTTTGTAACCGGCAGTGATATCAACACCGGCCTGTTTATAACTTTCACTAAAACTACTGTTCATAATTCAAACTCCTTTATTTATTATACTTGCTTTCGATAGCAGCATTTTTTTCGAGAACAACCTGAGCTGCTTTTTCTCTTGCAGCGTCAAGCTTAGCAGCAAGTTCATCATCGCTTGCTGCAAGTATTTCTACGCAAAGCAAAGCGGCATTAGCTGCACCGTCAATAGCAACTGTTGCAACAGGGATACCTGCAGGCATCTGAACAGTTGATAAAAGTGCATCCAAGCCGTCAAGTGTAGATGATTTAACCGGGATACCCACAACAGGGAGGGTAGTATTAGCTGCAATAGCACCAGCTAAATGTGCAGCTTTACCTGCAGCAGCAATAATAGCGCCAAAGCCATTCTTTCTTGCGTTTGCAGAGAATTCTTTAGCCTGAACCGGGGTTCTGTGAGCTGAAAAAACGTGCACCTCATAAGGAACACCATATTCATCAAGTGTAGTCATTGCTTTTTCAACAACAGGTAAGTCGCTGTCGCTTCCCATAACAATTCCAATTTTTTTCATTGTGGATACCTCCAAAAAATATTTTGAGCCTGAACGCAAAAAAGGGCAGTCCTATTGCGTTGAAAGGACTGCCCAGACGGTCGGCGAAATATCGTTTTTGCTCCCCTGTGGTGAACCACTTATCCGTCAGTCACAAAAACACTCAAATGTGTACAAATTATAACATTTTTTATAGCTTGATGTCAATCATAAAACAACATTTCTTTAGCAATATTTAGTGAGTTTTTTGTATTATATAGTATAGATGAGTTTTTAATTGTTAAACTGTTGACACAATAAGGTTAAAATGGTAAAATATCAGGGTATATTTCATAAAGAGGAGTCTTGAAAATGAAAAATGTATATGACATCCTTGTGGAAAGAGGCCTCGTTGCTCAGACCACAGATGCCGATAAAATCCGTGAAATGTTAGGCAAAGAAAATGTTAAGTTTTATATCGGCTTTGACCCTACTGCAGACAGTCTTCATGTCGGCCATTTTGTATCAGTTATGGTTATGGCTCATATGCAGAAGGCAGGTCATACACCAATCGCTCTTTTCGGCGGCGGTACAGGTATGATAGGTGATCCGTCAGGCAAAACAGATATGAGAAAAATGCTCACTAAAGAAACAATAGCATATAACATCGAATGCTTCCGTAAGCAGATGTCCCGCCTTATTGATTTTTCAGAAGGCAAAGCAATTATGGAAAATAATGCTGATTGGCTTCTTGACCTTAACTACATTGATTTCCTCAGAGAAGTAGGCGTTCATTTTTCAGTTAACAGAATGTTAGCTGCTGAGTGTTACAAACAGCGTCTTGAAAGAGGTCTTTCATTCTTCGAGCTTAACTATATGCTTATGCAGAGCTATGATTTTCTTGTTCTTAACCGCAAATATGATTGTAAGCTTGAGCTTGGCGGTGATGACCAGTGGAGCAATATCATCGGTGGTGTTGAGCTTTGCAGACGCAGCGATTCAAAAGATGTTTACGGTCTTACTTTCAATCTTCTTCTTACTTCAGAAGGCAAGAAAATGGGTAAAACCGAAAAGGGTGCTGTATGGCTTGACCCTGCAAAAACAACACCTTACGATTTCTATCAGTATTGGAGAAATATTGATGACGCCGATGTTGTTACATGTATGAAAATGCTCACATTTATTCCTATGGAAGAAATTAATGAATATGCAAAACTTGAAGGCAGTGAAATAAATAAAGCTAAAGAAGTTCTTGCTTATGAGGTTACAAAGCTTGTTCACGGTGAAGAAGAAGCTCAGAAAGCTCAGTCAGCAGCCAAAGCACTTTTCTCAAATGGTGCAGATTCAGAGCATATGCCGACAACTGTTCTTGCTGACGAAGATTTTGAAAATGGTGAAATAAGCGTTATTGATGTTCTTGTAAAATCAGGTATTGCAAAGTCAAAAGGTGAAGCAAGAAGACTTATTGACCAGGGTGGCGTTTCAGTTGATGATGTAAAAGTTTCATCAATCGGTCAGAAGATTTCAAAAGCTCAGCTTGAAGCTGCTGCAGTAATTATCAAAAAAGGTAAAAAGGTATTCCATAAAGTTACTCTTTAAAAAAATTAACTCCCGTCTCAGACGGGAGTTTTTTTATATAAACAGGGGAGTAATAAAAAAAGAAAAGCCGCAGTCTTTTGACTACGACCTTATAAATGGAGCGGATGACGGGGCTCGAACCCGCTACCTCCACCTTGGCAAGGTGGCGCTCTACCAGATGAGCTACATCCGCACAAACTTGGTGCCTCCGGCCGGAATCGAACCAGCGACACGTGGATTTTCAGTCCACTGCTC
>JBGVPE010000083.1:0-15203 GCA_045126895.1 Acutalibacteraceae bacterium
ATCTCAGGGTTTTCTTGTTTCATCGTTGTTTAATTTTCAAGGTGCATACGCTGTCCTCGCGACAGCTTTGCTATCTTACCACACCTTTTACTCTTTGTCAACACCTATTTTTTTACTTTTTTCCACCTCTCCGCGTGTGCCTAACATCATTTTACTATATATTGAATATATACAACCAATTGATACCATATATGTTGATATTGCACAATTATATTTATTTTGAAATTTATAAAAAATAACCGTCGAATAAACGACGGTTATTTTGGCTGTTATTAAATTAACCTCTTGTATTATAATCCTGATTGATGAGGTTCATAGCTTTAATCATCTTGTGAAGGAAAACAAAAGGACCTACAACGATGAAAGTACCGAGAACACCCCAGCCCCAGAATGTACCTGCACCGAATTTGTAATCGATACCACGCATTTTTAATGCACTACCGATTCTGTTGCAGAAACCATGCTGCCATACGATGCCGTAGATACCAAGTGTCAACGGAGCTACAATAAGAGCCATAAGCAAATAGTTCATTGTTTTTTTGCCGTCATACTTACTTGTAGTAAGATTGATTTCTTCAGTAAGCTTGTACATTAAAACAATGCCGTAAATACCAAAGGTGATAATTGACAAAAGAATTGCTTTAACTAAGCCTCTGTTGGCAGGAAGCTGCATTGACGGTGCAGTCTGAACCGATGCCTGATACTGTGGCTGCTGATATTGAGGCTGCTGGTTATGATTGAATTCTGACATTATAACTACCCCTTCTTTAATAAAGTTCCGACCGTTTGATTGGTCTGATTTAAGTTTACTCCTATATCATTGCACAGTCAATATATTTCTTTAATTTTGTAACCACTTTTTTATATTTACATAGTATGTAGTGTAAGCCAAAAAGAAAGGAGTGCTCGGGATTATGGGTTGCTGCAATAACTGGATCTGGATCATCTTGATCTTCGTTCTTTTCTGCGGTTGCGATAACGGTTGCTCAAACAACAACTGTGGCTGTGGCTGCAATAACGGCGGTTTATTTAACAACAATAACTGCGGTTGCTAACGCTAAGGAATAAAATAAAAACGGGGCTATGGCAGGTGTCATAGCCCTATCGCTTTTGTTAATTTTTTAACTTGTGTTAAAGCTATTGAATAATAGCAATAAAAGTTGTAAAATGAACTATATATTATTTGTATAGGTGAACCTGATGAAAAAAGTGACATCAATTATTGCAATTGTACTATGTGCCGTAATTGTTTCAGGGCTTGTTTCATATGATTTTGTAAAAAATTCAAATACGGTTGAAAAAACATATATTGCTATGGGTACCGTAATTAAATCTGACATACGCGGTAAAGACGCTCAGGTTGCAACAGCTGAAATCAAAGAATTGATTTCCGGCATTGAAAACAGTTACCTTTCATGGCGTACAGAAAATTCAGATGTATGGCGAATCAACACCGATGCAGGGCGTAGTGTTTCTGTTTCAAGAGAAACTTCTCAATGGATATCACGCTGCATTGATATAAGTGTTGACTGCGAAGGCTCATTTGATATTACAATCGGCAAAATCAGCAGACTCTGGAACATTGGTAACGGTGATGAAAAAGTTCCTGCAAGGGCTGAAATCAACTCACTGTTAAAAACTGTAGGATATAAAAACGTTTTCGTTGATGATACCACAGTCAGAATCGGTCAGGGTCAGGCAATTGACCTGGGTGCTGTAGGAAAAGGTATTGCCTGCGACTGCATAAAAGATATTTTGGATAAATATGATATCAAAAGTGCTGTTATTTCTGTTGGCGGCAGCATTCTTATTTACGGAGATAATGCTACCGTAGGTATAGTTGACCCCGATAACAGCTCTGACTACATGGCAACAGTTGAAATTGACGGACAATGTGTATCCACCAGCGGTGATTATGAAAGATATTTTGAAGCTGACGGTAAAAAATATCATCATATTATAGACCCTGAAAGCGGATACCCTTCTGTGAGTGATTTAAAAAGTGTTACTGTAATATGCAATTCAGGGCTTGACAGTGACGCTCTCTCAACAGCCTGTTTTGTTATGGGTTACAAAAAGGGGCTCGCTTTGCTTGAAAAATATGATGCTCAGGCAGTATTCATATTTGACAACAACACTGTTACTGTAACTGAAGGTTTAAAAAATAACTTCAAACTCAATTCAAATAAATATATGGTGGAATAATGAAAAAATTGAAACTATTCAGCAGATATGATTTGCTGATTCTGATTGTGATAAGTGTACTTTCAATTGTGCTGCTTATCCCACACTTATTTAACAGACAAAATCTGACGGCTACCATTGCCGTTGACGGTCAGATTGTTTCAAACATCGATCTGAATAAGGTTTCCGGATTCAGGGAAATAAAGCTTGAATCTTCACCGGAAACAACAGTCAGGATTGAAAACGGCAGAATCTGCGTTATAAAAGCTGATTGCCACGATAAACTTTGTGTGAATTGCGGATGGCTTGACTCCGATGGAGATATGGCTGTTTGTCTGCCTGCCAAGGTTGTTGTAAGTGTCAGCGGAGAAAAACAAAAAACAGATTCACCTGATGTAATAACTTTTTAAGGAATATATATGAAAAGAAAAAAACTTATTCAGAATATTACTCTTGCAGGTATTCTTTCGGCACAGGCAATTGCATTGTCTTACCTTGAAAGTCTTATCCCTGCAATACCCGGTTTTCCCCCGGGAGCAAAACCGGGATTATCAAATATTGTTACCATGTTTTCGGCAGGCTCACTTGGTGTGTGGCAAACATTATACATCACTGTTGCAAAAGCAGCGTTTGCCGGAATAACACGAGGCTTCACTGCTTTTTTAATGAGCCTTACAGGCGGTCTATTAAGCACGGCAATTGCACTGCTGCTTTTGAGAAATAAAAACAATAAATTCGGTTATATCGGCATAGGTATCATCTGTGCTGTCAGTCATAACATCGGGCAGTTATGTGTTGCCTGTATAATTTCAGGAACACCGATGCTGCTTATAAGTTACGGCCCTTTCTTACTTTTAGCTGCGGCCGCAACAGGCTTCCTTACAGGTTCAATACTGAAATATGTTATACCTGTGTTGGAAAAACAAATGAAGTTTTTTATAAGAAATTAAAATAAGGGGTTGAATAAATGAGCAAAATCAAAGTAGGCGGCGTACTCAAGGCTGTCATCAAAGCCCGTGGCGGCGCAAAAGTTGACCACAGAAAAAACACCGCTGATCTTGAAATTGTCAATATGCCTGTTCCTTCACAGGTTATCCTGCCAATGTCTCAGCATATCGGTGCGCCATGCACACCTACTGTTAAAGTAGGTGATGCCGTTTGTGTAGGACAAGTTGTTGGTGACAGCGACAAATTCATCAGCGCTCCCATTCACTCAAGTATTTCAGGTACAGTCAAAGCCATCGGTAATGTTAAATTACCAAACGGCTCTGTTGTTCAGGGAATCACTATTGAATCTGATGGTGAAATGCGCATTTCAGAGGATATCAAGCCTCCAAAGGTTGATACTCTCGAAGAATTCATAAAAGCAGTTCGCGATTCGGGTCTTGTAGGCCTTGGCGGTGCAGGTTTCCCTGCCCATGTCAAGCTTAATGTTCCTAAAGATAAAAATGTTGATACACTGATTATCAACGCAGCCGAATGTGAGCCTTACATAACCGTTGACTATCGTGAGTGTCTTGAAAACTCATGGGATATTCTTTCAGGTATACATATTATAAAAGATATGCTCGGCATAAAAAATGTAGTTATAGCAATTGAAGACAACAAACCAAAGGCTCTTGAAATGCTTAAGCGAATTGCCGACTCTGATAACCATACAGACGACGCAATCAAGGTTATGGAGCTTGAATCAAAATATCCGCAGGGTGCTGAGAAAGTTATTGTTCTTTCTGCAACAGGCAGAAAGATTCCACCCGGAAAGTTACCTGCAGATGTAGGATGTATTGTAATGAACGTTACATCTGTAGGATTTATTGCAAAATATCTTAAAACAGGTATGCCGTTAGTCAGCCGTGCATTGACAGTTGACGGTTCTGCAATCAGAGAACCTAAAAACGTCCGTGCACCTCTCGGTACAAGCATTTCTGAAATTATTGAATTCTGCGGTGGCTTCAAGCAGGAGCCTAACAAAATTATTGCAGGCGGTCCGATGATGGGTCTTTCACTTGTAACAACCGACCTGCCTATTTCAAAAAGCAATAACGCAATCCTTGCTTTCACAGAAAAAGATGACCCTGTTTCAAAAGAAACAGATTGTATCCGTTGCGGCAGATGCGCTCAGGTATGCCCTATGAGCCTTATGCCTACAGTTATTGTACGTCATGCTAAAGCAGGTGATGCTGAAGCTGTTGAAAAAGCCGGTGTTATGGTTTGTATGGAATGCGGCAGCTGTGCTTATGCCTGCCCTGCAAAGAAAACACTTGTTCAGAATATGAGAGCTGCAAAAGCATTAGTCAGAGAGGCAGGTGCCAAAAAATGATAGAGCTTAAAAACAAACTTAATGTAAGTGCTTCACCTCACGTTAAATCACCTAAAACTGTTACAGGTATTATGCTTGATGTTATCATCGCACTTGTGCCTTCTCTTCTGGCATCTTTTTTCCTTTTCGGTCCTCAGGCATTAGCTGTAGTTGTTGTTTGTGTATGTACCTGCGTTCTGTCTGAATTTATCTGCCGCAAGGTTATGAAGCGTAACAACACAATAAATGACCTCAGCGCAATCGTTACAGGTTTATTGCTTGCATTCAACCTGCCGTCAACTATCCCGTTATGGATGGCTGCAGTAGGCAGCGTTGTATCAATAGTTGTTGTCAAGCAGTTCTTTGGCGGTATCGGTCAGAATTTTGTGAACCCTGCTCTTGCCGGCAGAATCATTCTTCTCACCTCTTTCCCGACAGCTATGGCAGCATGGACAAAACCATTTTCATGGCAGACAGAAGCTGTTACAACTGCATCCCCTCTCGCAGCTATGTATAATGAAGCGGGTGAATTCACTGCAGAAAATCTTCCGTCACTTTCAGATATGCTTATGGGTAACCGAGCAGGATGTCTTGGCGAGGTTTGTGCAATCGGCTTGATTTTAGGCGGTTTGTATCTTGTTATAAGAAAGGTTATTTCACCTGTTATTCCGCTCACATTCATCGGTACAGTGGCTGTGTTTATGGCATTTGCCGGTGGCTTTGATATGAATTTCGTTGCATACCAGATTCTCAGCGGCGGTCTTCTTATCGGTGCGATTTTTATGGCAACAGACTATACAACATCACCTATCAGCTTTAAAGGTAAAATTGTATTCGGTATCGGTTGCGGTCTTATAACTTCACTCATCAGAATTTACGGCAATCTCCCCGAAGGCGTAAGCTTTGCAATTGTGCTTATGAACATTCTTGTTCCGCATATTGAAAAGCTCACAGCGCCAAAGCCTTTCGGTTCAGTTAAAGAAAAGAAATCAAAGGAGGAAAAGCAGAAATGAAAAAAGCTATCCTGATTCCTACGATTTCATTATTTCTGATTTGTTTATGTGCAACATTCCTTTTGGGCGTAGTTAACGGTATCACCAAAGACAAAATTGCTCAGAACGCTGTTCAGACTGAGCAGGAAAGCAGAAAAATTGTGTTACCTGAAGCTGCAGATTTCAAAGAAAAGGTTGAAGGTGAATACACTTACGAAGGTTCAACAGCTCCTTACAGTTATGTTGAGGCAGTTGATGAAAACGGCAAAACTATCGGCTACGTTTTTGTTACCCAATCAACAGGATACGGTGGTGCAATAAACACAATGACAGGCGTTGACTGTGAAGGTAAAGTTACAGGTGTTGAATTCCTTCAGATTAACGAAACTGTCGGTCTCGGAATGAATGCTACAAAAGATTCTTTCAAAAGTCAGTTCAAAGGACTTGTTAACGGAATCGGCGTTGATAAAAATGAGCAGTCAGGCAATAATGTAAAAGCACTCACAGGTGCTACTATTACAACCAAAGCAGCTGCTAAAGGTGTAAATATTGCTCTTGATATTTACGAGAATGTTATAGGAGGTGAGAACAATGGCTGAAAAGAAAACACTTAAGCAAGAATTCACCAAAGGTCTTATCAAAGAAAACCCTGTTCTCCGCCTTGTTCTCGGAACCTGTCCCACATTAGCTGTTACAACATCAGTTATGAGTGCTTTGGGTATGGGTGCATCAGCTACAGCTGTTCTTGTTTGCTCTAATATTGTAATTTCTCTTTTAAGAAAAGTTATTCCGTCAAAAATCAGAATCCCTGCATATATTGTAATTATTGCATCATTCGTTACGATTGTTCAGATGGTTGTTAAAGCTTTTATGCCTGAGCTTGATGTTTCGCTTGGTGTGTACCTTCCTCTTATCGTTGTTAACTGTATTATTCTTGGCAGAGCTGAAGCTTTTGCAGGTAAAAATCCTGTTTTAGCATCTGCTGTTGACGGATTAGGAATGGGTGTAGGCTTCACCGGTGCATTATTCTGCATGGGTCTTATCCGCGAAGGCCTGGGCAGCGGCACTTTCCTTTCAGGTATAGCCTCTATAAACGGCGGCAACGGCTTTGCAATCCCTTTCCTGAGTGAAAATCCGATGTTGATTTTTGTACTTGCCCCCGGCGGTTTCTTTGTATTCGGTATTCTTATGGCTGTTGCGAATAAGCTTGCTGAAGGCAAAGGACTTCCTAAAGCAGAGCTTCACGGTTGCGAAAACTGCCCTATGGCGCGTTCCTGCACAATTGCCCACAAAGAAAATTGTGATTCAAAAAAGGAGGTGGCAGATAAATGAGTTATTCGAAAGAGCTTCTTTCTATTCTTATAACATACATTCTTACGCAGAACTTTATTCTCTCAAAGTTCCTCGGCATCTGCCCATTCCTGGGTGTTTCAAAAAAGCTTAATACAGCGATGGGTATGTCAGCGGCAGTTATATTTGTTATGCTTATTTCAACTGCGATTACATATCCTATCTACAACCTGCTTGTACGTTTTGGTCTGGAATACCTTGAAACAATCGTTTTCATTCTGGTTATTGCAGCATTGGTTCAGCTCGTTGAAATAGCTATGAAAAAGTTTATGCCCCCTCTTTACAACGCATTAGGAATCTATCTTCCCCTTATCACAACAAACTGCGCTGTGTTGGGCGTTGTTCTTCTTAACATTGACACTAACGGTTATAGCGGCACCTTTGAAAACTTTGGAAGAGCTATGGTTTCTTCACTCGGTGCAGGTATCGGCTTTATGCTTGCTATGGTTATGTTTGCAGGTGTCCGTTCAAGAATGGAATCCTGCGATATACCTAAATTTCTCAGAGGCTTACCAATCACACTTATTGCAGCCTCACTCGTATCTCTCTCATTTCTCGGCTTTGCCGGACTTGTTGAGAATATCTTTGCTTAAAGGAGGAACCGACCATGGAATTTACACCAATTCTTATTGCTGTGGCTATTGTTGCAGGTCTCGGTCTTTTATTAGGTCTCGGTCTTGCTATTGCCTCAATTGTTATGGCTGTTCCTGTTGACGAAAAAGCAGAGGCTATCCGCGAATGTCTTCCCGGTGCTAACTGCGGTGCCTGCGGCTTTTCGGGCTGTGACGGTTATGCAGCAGCACTCTCAAAAGGCACTACCAAAAACACTACTCTCTGCGCCCCGGGCGGTAATGAAGTTTCAAAAGAAATTGCTGCTATTGCAGGTCTTGCATCAGGTGAAGTAAAGCCTATGGCAGCAGTTGTTCTCTGCCAGGGTATTAAATCAAACTGTGACACTAAAATGGTTTATCACGGCATCCAGTCATGTAAAATGGCAAAACAGCTTTACGGTGGACCAAAGGAATGTGTTTACGGCTGTATCGGCTACGGTGATTGTGTAAATGCATGCCCTTATGATGCAATTCACATCTGTGACGGTGTTGCAAGAATCAATCCCCTTGCCTGCCGCGCTTGTAAACAGTGCCTTAAAACCTGCCCTAACTCTTTGATTAAAATGATGCCCCTTCACGAAACAAAAGCCGCTGTCCTTTGCAAAAACCAGGACAAAGGCGCTCTTACCCGTAAAGAGTGCAAATCAGGTTGTATCGGTTGTATGAAGTGTGTTAAAACCTGCGAAGCAGAAGCTATCAAGGTTGAGAACTTCTGTGCAAAGATTGACTCTACAAAATGCACCGGTTGCGGCAAATGCGTTGAAGGCTGCCCTACAAAAGCAATTCAGTTAATCACACTTTAAAATTATAAACAGCAGACTTTAGCTGATGGTACGGTCTGCTTCTTTTTTATCTAAAATTCTTGACAGTATATTATGCTTGTGTTATACTTTTATAGTAATGATACGGGGTTTCCCTGCTTCAAATTTATTATGATTGGAGTTTTTCAAATGGAAAGAATTAAAACAATCGAAACAAGAGATCTTGTTGAAAGCATCGAAAACGGCGGTTGCGGTGAATGCCAGACATCTTGCCAGTCAGCATGCAAAACATCTTGTGGCGTTGCTAACCAGCAGTGCGAAAATTGCGAAGAATAATAAGCTTCTCGTAAAAATGTACTAAACAGGTGATACGCATAGTATTGCCTGTTTTTTATAGTTGGAGGAAATATGGTTCATCAGTATAAATTAAACGGATATAATATTGTGCTTGACACCTGCAGCGGCTCTGTTCACACCGTTGACGATGTTGCTTATGATATTATTGCTTTATATAAAGAAAAAAGCCCTGAAGATATTTCAAAAGAAATCCTTGCAAAATACAACGATATTACTGCTCAGGATGTATCAGACTGTATCGAAGATATATCTGCTCTTGAAAAAATGGGTAAGCTTTATACACCTGACACTTATGAAAATATGGCTTTTGATTTTAAAAACAGGAACACTGTTATCAAAGCCCTCTGCCTTCACGTTTCACACACATGTAACCTTAACTGTAATTATTGCTTTGCAAGTCAGGGTAAATACCATGGTGAAAGAGCTTTAATGAGCTTTGAAGTAGGTAAACGTGCATTGGATTTTCTTATTGAAAACTCAGGTACCCGCAGAAATTTAGAGGTTGACTTTTTTGGCGGTGAGCCTCTTATGAACTGGGATGTTGTAAAACAGCTTGTTGCTTATGCCCGTGAACAAGAAAAAATACATAACAAAAACTTCCGTTTCACACTTACAACAAACGGCGTTCTTATTGACGATGATGTTATTGATTTTTCAAATAGAGAAATGAGTAATGTTGTTTTAAGCCTTGACGGACGTAAAGAAGTTCATGACAGACTTCGTAAGGACTACGCAGGCAAAGGCAGTTATGATTTAATTGTACCCAAGTTTAAAGAATTTGTTGAGCGCAGAGGCAACAAAAACTACTATATGCGAGGTACATTCACCCACGCTAATACAGATTTCACAAATGATATTCTCCATATGGCAGATATGGGCTTCACCGAGCTTAGTATGGAGCCTGTTGTATGCTCACCTGAAGATGCAAGTGCTTTAACCGAAAGTGATTTACCTGTTCTTTTTGAGCAGTATGAAATTCTTGCCAAAGAAATGATTAAGCGTAAAAAAGAAGGCAAGCCGTTTACTTTCTACCATTATATGCTTGATTTAAAGCATGGTCCATGCATTTACAAGCGTATATCCGGTTGCGGTTCAGGTACTGAATATATGGCAGTTACCCCGTCAGGTGATTTGTACCCCTGCCATCAGTTTGTCGGTGACACCAAGTACCTTTTAGGTAATATTTATGACGGTGTTACAAACAAAGAAATTCAGGATGAATTCAAGCTCTGTAACGCTTATGCACGTAAAGAATGTGATGACTGTTGGGCAAAGCTTTATTGTTCAGGCGGCTGTGCTGCTAATTCATACCACGCTTCAGGCAAAATCACGGGCATTTACGAATACGGCTGTGAGCTTTTCAAAAAGCGTATTGAATGCGCTGTAATGCTCAAGGTTGCTGACGCTGAAGAAAATTAAGAGGTAAAAATGGATACTCCGATTGTTGATTTTGTAAACAACTATATTAAAAGCAACAAGGCCAGGTTACATATGCCCGGTCATAAAGGCGTGTCCGCTTTAGGCTTCGAAGAATCTGATATAACAGAAATAAACGGTGCAGACGAATTGTATTCACCTGAGGGTATTATTCTCAGAAGTGAAGAAAATGCGTCTGCACTTTTCTCAACCTCAAAAACAGTGTACTCTGCCGGCGGTTCAAGCCAAAGCATAAACGCCATGGTTTTTCTCGCAAAAATGAGAAGTAACAGTAAAACAATTTTAGCCGGCCGTAACGCCCACAAAGCTTTTTTATACGCCTGTGCAAAAATTGATGTTAATGTTGATTGGATGTACCCTGATAAATGCACTAATCTTTGCAGTTGTATAATCACGCCTGAGCTTCTTGAAAAAAGCATTCTTAAAGCTAAAGAAAAGCCCTTTGCAGTTTATATCACAAGCCCTGACTACTTAGGTAAAATGTCTGATATAAAAAGTTTGTCAGCAATCTGCCGTCAGTATGAAATCCCTTTACTTGTTGACAATGCCCACGGTGCATACCTTGCTTTTTGCGAAGAGAATTATCACCCTATTCATTTGGGGGCAGATATCTGCTGTGATTCAGCCCACAAAACATTACCCGTTTTAACCGGCGGAGGGTACCTGCATATTGCCTCAAGTGATTTATATGGTTTTTCTTCATATGCTGTTCAGGCTATGGGAATTTTCGGTTCAACAAGTCCGTCATATTTAATATTGCAGTCTCTGGATTTGTGCAACAAATATATTGCTGAAAATATAAAAGAAGATATTGATACATGCTGTAAAAAAGTGGCTGAAATTAAAGAGCTTATGCCTGTACCTGATTTATCCCGGGAGCCGTTAAAAATAACGGCAGATTTGCGTCAGGTTGCTAACAAGAATGCATTTTTTGATATCGGAATCGAACCTGAATATTTTGACGGTGAGTTTATGGTATTTATGTTCACACCTCAAAATATTGATGAAGATTATGAAAGGTTAAAAAAAGCTTTCAGCGTATTACAAATAAAAAAAGATATTTCAAATGATGAAACACCAATATTGCCGTCAGAACAAAAAATCAGCATAAGAGATGCAGTTTTTTCACAAAGTGAAACGGTCGCAGTTGCCGATGCCCTTGGCAGAATTTGTGCTGTACCGACAGTATCATGCCCACCGGCAATACCTATTGCCGTAAGCGGTGAAATTATAAACCACAATCATATTCAGCTTTTTGAAAAATACAATATCAAAAATATATCCGTTGTAAAAAAATAATTCCCTATACTACATACATAGTATAGGGAATTTTTTATAATATAACTTCTTTAACTGCACCGTTTTGTTCTCTTGATTCATCAGCAAGAAAAACAGCAAGATGGCCTTTCAAAGAATCCTGAATTGATGTGCATGAAACAGAAGGCTTACCGCCTGTTACGTAGTCAACAAAGTCTTCTGCCAGGTACAAATCACCACCGCCGTGACTGTCATCTTTAACGCTGATGTCAATAACTGTTTCTGCACTTTCGTGGCCTGGTCTTGGGTCAATCATTGAAATAGTTACTTTTCCGTCTTCAAGGTCGCCGTAAATTTCACCCTTTGTGCCTATTATATGAATTTTACGAAGACCTTTTGCAGCACCGCCCACCATATTGTGAGTACCTGTTGCACCGCTTGCAAAATTAACAAGTACACTCTGATGGTCAACAACATTATTATCGCTCTTGAATGCACAAATGCCGTAAGGACTGTCTGTTTTAAGAAGTTTAATTTTTTCTTCGATATCATCAATACCTCTGTCTTCAAGGTCTGCCCATACATAAAAGCTCCATCTGTCCGGGTGGTCTATATATAGCCTTTTTGCAGAGTAAAGACACTCGTCAACCAAAGGACAATCCACCATACATCTTGTACCTGCGTTTTCAGGTGCATTCTCAGGTACAAACTGTTTATTTGAGCCGAAGCTTGAAATCATAACAGGGTTATCGTCACCCATAAGCCACATCATAATATCCATATCATGGCAACATTTAGCAAGAAGCATAGACGCATGGCATTTTTCATAATTATTCCACTTGCCTCTTACATGGCTTGTTGACATATGATGATAGCTTACAAACTCAGAAAGCTGTATGTTTATTACATCGCCTATTGTACCTTTAAGTAACTCGTTTTTGATTGTCCGGTAAAATGGTGCATACCTTAAAACAAAGCAAACCATTATCTTTCTGTCATATTCTTTTGCGGCTGAAACAAGGCGTCTTGCCTCTTCTTCGGTTACGGCGAAAGGTTTTTCTAAAAGAACATCAAGGCCGTATTCCAGAAGAGGGATTGTAGTTTTAACATGGATATCGTCCATCGTGCCGTTTATCGCAGCATCAGCAAAACGCTCAACCTTAACCAACTGCTCCACTGACTCAAAACAGTGTTCAGGGCTTATATTGAATCTTTCTGCGATAATCTTCCTTCTGAGCTCATCCGGGTCAACTATGCCCACAATCTGCATTTTATCAGGTTTTAATTCAGCAAGAGATGCATAAATAATACTTCTGTGACCTCCGCCTACTATTATTGTTTTCAAAGGTTTATTCATTAGTATCACTCCCAAAATAAATTATCCGTAAAAATCGTGGTCAATATCAGGATCTTCACCTTTTTCAACCGGAAAAACGCTGATAAGACTAACAGAATACTGCAAAACAAGAAGTGCATCTGCAGAGTTGATTTTTTTATCTCCGTTAAGGTCTGCATATACACGCTGAGCTGATGTGAGAGACCCCCTGCCTGTAGTTACAAGAAGAATCTTCAAAGCATCAGACGAATTCACTTTATTATCATTTGTAACATCACCGTATCGCCCTGCTGCAAAAGCACTTAACGAAAATGAAAGTGAAATTACAATTACCATCATTAATGCAATTATCTTTTTCATAAAAACCTCCGAAGGTCTGTTTTGATAATTATATCAAATCATTAATCTTAAATCAATAAAGAAAATGTGGTTTATTTAATGAAAAACAAAGATGATGCAATAAGCACCTGGGCAGGATAATATAATAGATGATTAGCAACTACAAGAGGCTTTATGTTTCTGCCTTCTTTAAAAAACATGGAGCTTAAAACAGCATCAGATGCAAAGAACAATACACCGCCTACAAAGAAGAGAATCTGTGATAACCCAAAGCCGTTTGTTGTCATTGTCATAAATCCTACAGATATTGTCATAAACAAAAACGCAGTGTAAAAATAAGAAATTGTTCTGAATTCACCAAATTTAATTTTAAATATTCCTTCATATAACCTTGCAACCACCAATGCTACAGCAGGGCAGATCAGGCATATAAGGAAATTGGTAAAAGTCATAGGATAGCCAATAAGAATTGCTGTTATCAACACAGTATGTTCAAGTATGAAGAATATAAAGCCTGAGTTAAGATGAATTTTCTTATGCTGAGGATATATCGATTTAAGGTCAATAAATATATCGCCGAGCACACCAAAACAAAGGCCGAAAACAACAAGCAAACCATACTTTACATCAACAGGGTTAGTTATAAAAGAAACCACACCGATGAGCACAAACATCATACTTGCCGCTATTTTAAAAATAACATCTGAAACTCTTACTTCAGGGCCTCGTCTTACTGTATAAATTGAAATAGCAACTACAGCCAAAGCTAATACAATCCAATATAACATTCTATTCACTCCATTATTCTTACAATGTTTTTAATTTTTCTTTAATCACTGAAATTGCGGTTTCCGGTGAAAAAATATCTTTAACAGCTGTTTCCATCGGGCAGAATCCGTCACCTTTCCGATTGATAATCGCATCAACAGTTTTATCACAAACAAAGACTATTCTATGCTTATTAAAAACCTCTTGCGCACCTATACTCATCACAGGTGCATACACACAGGAAACGCCTAAAAGAACATACAATAATGCCGCAGCCTTACCTACAACTTTATCAGCAGCAGAAAAATCTTTTAAGTCAACGCTGTCATCAAGCCACTGGAGCAAGGGCTTCACGCCTCTGTCACAGGCGGTGTATACAATATCATCCTTACATAATACACATGTATACCCCTTATCACAGAGCATATCTTTTGCTTTTTCAAAATCAGTTTTCATTTTTCTTTTCAACCGTTTTGATAACAGCAGGGAGAATTGCCCACTGAACAGCCAAACCGACAATGCCAACAGCCATAACTCTGACTGCACCTATAACAGTTACACCGTCATAGCTAAAAGCTGACACAGCAATAATTGTTGCCAAAATACGCGCAGCTCTGCCCGCAAGCTGAGTTAATGCCACTTTGCCTGATATATTTAATTTAGTGTTACTTAACACACCTGAAATCAAACCATATGTAAAAACTTCAATCAAAATAAAAGGTAACATAAAAGCAACAGGCATACCTGTTAAAAGTGAGCTGATAACAGGCGCCGCAACACCTGCAACTGCACCTGCAGCAGGGCCGGCTATAAAGCCTACCAACATAATCGGCAAATGCATAGGGAGAAAAATCTCACCTAAAGAAGTTCCCAATGATAAATACTGACCTGCAAGATGCAAAACCTGAGGTAATGCAACAGCACATACAATTGCTGCAACAGTTGCTATAAGCTGAGCTTTTACAGAAAGTTTCTTATTTAAAGCTGTTATTTTCATTTGAAATCTCCTTATTTATCATATTCTTCTGCCACTGTATCAAGCAGCTCTCTGATATTTAACTTCTGCGGGCAGATATCTTCACAAGCACCGCATTTTATGCAATCAGATGCCTTACCTTTTTCTTGAGTGAAGATACCGTAATACCATCCGCCGTTAAAACCTTCATACTGCTTTTTGGAATTGTAGCAAGAGAACAAATCCGGGATAGGTATATTCATCGGGCAGCCTTCAACACAGTAACTGCAAGCCGTGCAAGGAATCAGGTCTTCATTTTTCATAACAGCACATACAGTCTGAACTGCTTTGTGCTCTTGCTCGTTGAGAGGAACAAAATCTTTCATATAACTCAGATTATCATTCATCTGCTCCATATTGCTCATACCTGAAAGCACCATAAACATACCTTCAAAGCCTGCTGCGTAACGGATAGCATAGCTTGCTACACTGCCACCATTTAATGAGGAGAGAATGTTTTTTGCTTTTTCAGGTAAATTAACAAGAGCACCGCCTCT
>JBGVPE010000084.1:0-13599 GCA_045126895.1 Acutalibacteraceae bacterium
TTTACAGATAAAACAAATAAATTTATCGTAACCGTCATTCGAGCAAGTCGGGTTCTTATGAACCATCTGTATATCATGTTCACCTGTTGCAGGGATTGTTTCATAATAGCTGTCGCCACAATGTGAGCAAGTATACTTTACGGTACCGTCATTTAAGCATGTTGGCTGTGTTTCACTTTCTTTAACATAGTTATGATTACCTGTTGCAGGGATAACTGTAACCTGAAGCTCTGTTGAGCAAACGGAACACACTGACTTTTCATAGCCGTCACTTTTGCAGGTAGGCTCAAGTTTTACAAGCTCAGGAGTATGTCCGGTTGCCAAAATCACCTCTGTATAACTATGTCCACAGTAGCATTTGTAAAGCTTTTCACCTGCAGTTGTGCATGTTGGCGGAGTTATAACCAGCTCCACATAAGCATGGTTTTCGTCACTATGCTCAGTAACAAAAACTATCTGTGGTGAGCAGTTACCCCAGTCACCTACTTCTACCGATTGCCATTCACTCGCAGTTCCGAAGTAATATATGGATTCAAGATTTATACAACCGTTAAAAGCGTTGTCACCGATGTTTGTAACACTGTTATACATTCTTACAGTTTTAAGATTTGCACAATTACTGAATGCATATTCCTCAATACTTACAACGCTGTTAGGAATTGTAAGTTCAGTAAGTTCTGAACAGTTCCCAAATGCATACTCACCGATTCTTGTAACAGTACTTGGAATAATTACTTCTGTGGCATTATAGCACCTACGGAAAGCATTATCACCAATTTCGATTACACCGGGAAGTATTGTAACTTTGTTAATAAGTGATACATTTTTGCTCCATGGTGCTTCGTTTCCGGAAGACTCGTAATTTGTCATAGCACCGGTACCACTGATTACAAGTTCACCGTCTGTGTAAAGAATCCAAGAAACATTCTCACCACATAATCCAGGGCTGTAATAATATGGTCTGTCAGAATCGGACTCACAAATTACACGATTAATCCATTCATCATCTTCTTCTCTAACACTTACTTTGCTCCACTGTTCACCGGTGCCTTTATAGTATGTAACAATAGATGAAACCCAATTTTCAAATGCATTGTCTCCGATAGAACGAATGCTTTCAGGGAGTGTAACCTTTTCCAAATGGATGCATCCTGAAAATGCACCATCACCGATAGTTTCAACATTTTCGCCTAATAGAACTTCGAAAAGATTTGTATCACCAAAAGCGAAATCCCCTATTTCGGTTAACCCATTACCAAAATCTATATGATAAAGTCTATAATTTTCAGCAAAAGCATAATCGCCAATAACTTTTACACTATCGGGTATCGTCAAATTAGATATGTCGCAGTCTAAAAAGGCTCCATCACCAATTGAAACAAGATTCTCAGGTAAAGTAATTTCGCTGAGATATTGAGAATGTGCAAAAACATAATTACCAATTGAAGTAACACTATCAGGAATAGTTACACTAGTAAGATGATCAGTATAATAATATGAAAAACTTTCAATCGATGTTATACCATTTTCAATTATAAGTGATTTAACATATATAGTATCATCAAAAACATCATAATAGAAACTTCTTGTTTCACCGGTTCCTTTAATATAAAGCTCACCGTTTGTGTAAAATTCCCATGTAGCATTTTCACCACAAGAACCAAACCTAAGAAGTTTCTTAGATGGTGAAAAATACTTTGACACCATGGAATTAATGATGCCGTTACCCGTTGCCAAAGTTACGCTATCCCACTGTTCTTCAGTGCCGGAATAATTAGCTTTGGTAATATTATTACAATTATAAAAAGCATATTTATTAATATTAAGAACACTATCAGGAAGGAATACGCTTGTGAGTTGTTTATAGCCATAAAACGCATAAGAGCCTACACTTGTTACACCATTTTTCAACACAACCGATTGTATGCTTTCTTTATATTCCTGCCATGGTGCTGAATCAATAGTGAAAGACCACATTTCACCTGTACCACTGATTACAAGCTCACCACCTGAATAATATTCCCATAAAAGATCATCACCGCAAGAACCTACTTTAACACGTGTTCCGCTTGGCTGGAATTCAGGATCTTCTTTGCAAACAACATTTGATGTGATAGCATCATTATATTCACCAATATTAATATGATACCACTGTTCTTTAGTTCCCGAGTAACTGACCTCTGTGATATTGGTACAGTTTCTAAATGCATTATCACCGATTATTCCGATATTCTCATCAAATTCTACACTTGTTATTTTTTTATAGTTATAAAAAGCATATGTACCGATGCTTCTTACTTTCTCAGGAATCACCAGATCACCTGTAATAAGGGTGTTATTGATATAAAGATTTTCAGCGCTGTGAAGCGGATTAGCATAAAGATTGTGGAAACTGATTGTACACCAATCGGCTAAATCACCTTCATAATACACATCCTTTATATACCAGCAATCATCAAACGCATTATTACAAAAACCTGTTATGCCATTTTTAATTACAACAGTTACAATATATGGCGCATATGAATACCATGGCATATCATCGTGTATTTCATTAACACCCATTGAACCGTTGCCGCTGATTATAAACTCACCATCTGAATAAAATTCCCATGAAAAATTATTTAAGTAAACGCCTGATTTAACAAGAACTTTTTCAACCGGATATTTATATGTAACTAATGAAGTAATATTATCATTACCATCACCTATAGATATATCGTCCCACTGTGTTTTGGTGCCGGAATACTTAACTTCGGTAATATTGGTGCAATTTCCAAATGCATAATCTCCGATTGCTTGAATAGTCAAAGGAATTGTAACACTTGTAATATTTTTACAATTATACAACGCATAAGAACCTATGTTTGCTATTATATCTGAAATGACCAAATCACCCGTAACAAGTTCGTTATTAGCATAAAGATTTTTGCCATAATACATAGGATTTGCATAGATGTTTTCAAAATTAATTTTACACCAACTTTCCACTCTGCTACTACAATAAACATTCTGGATGTTTGTACAATCCTTAAAAGCAGACTCAGCAACAAAAGCAAGTTCGTAACCAACGGTCACGTTTGAAAGATAAAAGCATCCTTCAAAAGCAGATTTGTTTATTTTTTGAACACGTCTAGGTATTGTTACACTTGTAAGATTTTTACAGCCATAAAATGCATACGCACCTATGCTTTTTATATTATCTCCAATAGCAATTGATGTTATATTTTGCACATATTTATACCACGGTGCAGCAGACGAAGTATAATCATACATTTCACCTGTTCCGCTGATTGCAAGTTTGCCGTCTGAATAATATGTCCATGAAAGATTGTCTCCGCAACTTCCTGATTCAACCTGAACCGGTTCAGACGGGAAATTGAGCACTATCTTTGAAGTGATTGCATCATTACCGGTACCTACAGATATAGAATTCCACTTATCCTTGGTTCCGGAATATTTAACTTCGGCAATATTAGTGCAATTGTAGAAAGCGTAATTACCTATACTTGTAATATTTTTAGGAATCGTTACACTTGTAAGACTTTCACAACCATAAAAGGCATAAGCACATATGCTTGTTACATTTTCAGGGATCACCAAATCACCCGTAACAAGTACATTGTTAAAATAAAGATTTTCGGCATAATACATAGGGTTAGAATATTCACCGCTGCAACTGATTGCACACCAATCGGAAACATCACTTATATAATACACATCTTTCAGGTCAGAACAACCGGAAAAAGCACAATAGCTGATAGTTTTAATATTGCTGCCAAAAGTTATGCTTGTAATACTGCTGCAATCGACAAAAGCATAACTACCTATAGATGTTACACTGTTTTTAATAACGACCGACTTGATATCTTGGGCATAAGCATACCACGGTGCAGTAGCAGATGTATAATCATACATCGTCCCCGTACCACTGATTATAAGCTCACCGCTTGAATAAATTTCCCACAAAAGATCGTTACCGCAAGTTCCCGAATAGAGCATAGACCCTTCAGGCATAAAACTATTTGCAATTTTTGCAACAATGATATCGTTACCAACTTCTACAGATACAGAAGCCCATTGTTCCTTGGTTCCTGAATATTTAACTTCGGTAATATTAGTGCATTCACCAAAAGCAAACCTACCTATTTTGCTGATGTTTTCAGAAAGAGTTACACTTATAAGATTTTCACAATCATAAAATGCATGAAATCCGATTGATACAACACCTTCCGGAATTATTATGCTCGTAATACCGGCACAGTCAGAAAATGCATCATCGCCAATAGTAGTAACACTGTCAGGGATAGTTATATCGGTAATATTTATGCAACCACAGAAGTTTCTCATACCGATACTTGTTACACCGTTTTCAATCACAACTGCCTGAATACTTTCAATATGTTGATACCACGGCACATTATTGTCAGAATAGGTTCTCATATCACCTGTACCACTGATAGTAATTACCCCTGTATTGCCGTCAAAATACCATTCAACATTTTCACCGCATGTTCCATAGCCTACATTAGTACCTTGAGAATTGCTTTCAAAGATAATTACAGCAGTAAGATAAGAGTTTTCTTCACCTATAGAAATTTTACTCCAATCATCCGCAGTGCCGGGATAATATGTGAATTCAATGCCGCTGCAACCGTAAAATGCATAATCGCCGATAACCACAACACTTTCAGGGATTGTTATGTTTTTAATTTGTGAGCAGTTATAAAATGCGCGGGCAGCAATAACTCTCGTTCCTGTTTTGACTACAAAAGCTCCGCTTACATTACCATTTGCTTCAATCAGATAATCACCGATGTAAAGCACATCATCCTGCCAATTTGAACTGTTTTGATAATACGGTGTGTTGTTGAAAGCAGTATATCCGATACTTGTTACACCGTTGCCTATAGATATATTTGTAAGCCCTGTGCAGTCATAGAATGCAGAATTACCGATATCTGTAACGCTGTCAGGGATTGTTATATCCGTAAGCTTTGAACATCTTGCAAAGGCAAAATCACCTATACCTGATACTCCGCCAAGGTTGACAGATACAAGTTCGGTACATTCATAAAACGCATAATCGCCTATACTTGCAACAGATTCACCAATTACAACATTTGTAAGACCTGTACAATTATAAAATGAATTAACACCAACAGATGAAACATCGTCTTCTATAATAACTACGGGGCATTTGCTGATATACCATGGAGTATATTGATAAAATGTATCGTTATCAAGTGAACTTAATGCATAATTCTGAGCTGCACCGTTACCTTTAGTCAAAGTTATTTTTTTAATATTTGTACAGCCGCTGAATGTTGATTTTTTGTTATATATCTTTGCAGATGCAGGCATTGTGAGTTCAGCAAGAGCTTTACAACCATTGAAAGCTTCATTACCGATATACGAAACTCCGTTGCCGATTACTACATTTTTAAGACTTGTGCATGATTTAAAAGCGTAAGTATTTATAGCAGTAACACCATCACCGATTATTGCGCTTTCAAGACCTGTGCAAAAATAGAATACATTCGCACCCAGACCGATAACACTGTCAGGAATTATTACGCTTGTAAGAGTTGTACAATTATAAAAACTGTAGTCAGCGATAACCCTTGTTCCTTCTTTGACAGAATATTCTCCGCTGATGCTTGTTTTTGAATCAACAAGACAATCACCGATATAAAGAACTTCGTCTTGCCAATTAGACTCATTTTTAGAATACCCTGTGTTATAAAAAGCATCATAACCTATACTTTGAACATTGTTGCCGATTGCAATATCAGTAAGATTAGTACAGCTGTCAAAAGCATAAGAACCTATATCTGTGATATTATCAGAAAGCACTATATTTATAAGACCTGTGCAGCCTGAAAACGCAGAGTTACCCACACTTGTAACATCTGCACCGATATTGACTGATTTAATATTTTCACGTGAACTGTACCAGGGCGCAGAACCGTAAGAATAATCTGTCATCTCACCTGAACCGCTGATTGTAAGCACACCTGTTGAAGCATCAAAAGACCAGGTGAGATTATCTCCGCAGGTTACGCTATAATCTGCGGCACTTGCTTTGATTTTGCCTAATATATCAAGGTCAATATCAGAAAACGTGCTCAACGGCACTGACCCTACTATCATAAGAAAGGCTAACAAAACAGAAATCAATCTTTTACTCAGCTTTTTCATATAATCACCCTTTCAGTGATATAACAATCAATAGTAAAAAATGTAACTATCCACAATCATTTTAACACTTTTATTTTTTATAGTCAAGAAAAAAGCACCCGATAATTGTATCGGGTGCTAAAAAATCAATATTTATCTTCGAGATCGTCTTTTTTCTTTCTCTTGCCTTTTGCTTCAAGGCGAGCTTCTTTTTCTTTTTCCTGAGCAGCTTTAGCAGCTTCTCTTTCTGCAGCGAGTTTTTCATTAGCAGTGTTATTCTGACTGATTGACCAACGAGCAAATTTAATCTTGTTTCTGTCAGCACCTGTTTCGATAATGATAGAATCTTCTTTAACGGTAACAACTCTGCCGATGATACCGCCGATTGTTGTGATTTCATCGCCAACCTGGATGTTATCACGCATTGCCTGCTCTTCTTTTTGTTTTTTCTTCTGTGGTCTGATCATTGTGAAATACATAAGAACAACCATACCCACGAGCATTATAATCATAGTAGGATCCATTATTAATACCTCCAAAAAAATATCTTGTCAATTATATAACATTATTTTGCTTTTTGCAAGTGATTTTTGATTAAATTCTTGTATCAAGCAAATCTACATATTTGTTTTTGAACTCATCAAAAGTGCCGTTATCAAGATTATCCCTGATTTTTTCCATAAGAGTATTATAAAACCAGAGATTATGGGTTACACAAAGTCGCATTGCTAACATCTCTTTAGCTTTGAAAAGATGACGGATATAAGCTTTTGAATGGCGCTGACAAGTAGGACACTGACAGCCTTCTTCAATAGGTGTATCATCCTTTTCGTATTTGGCATTGTTTATATTGATAATACCGTTCATAGTAAAAAGATGTCCGTGGCGCGCATTTCTGCTTGGCATTACACAGTCAAAAAGGTCTATTCCCCTACTGACTGCTTCAATAATATTGCCCGGTGTACCAACACCCATAAGGTAACGGATTTTATCTTTAGGTGCATAAGGCTCAACAGCCGAAATTACACGGTACATATCTTCTTTAGGTTCACCGACTGCAAGACCGCCGATTGCATAACCGTCAAGGTCAAGCTCGGCAATTTTTTGCATATGCTCCACTCTCAGATCGTCAAAAGTACAACCCTGATTGATACCGAAAAGCATCTGCTCTTTATTGAGTGTATCGTGAAGAGAATTAAGCCTTTCCATCTCCTCTTTACAGCGCCAGAGCCAACGCAAAGTTCTTTCGCAAGAATTTTTTGCATATTCATAGGTTGCAGGATTCTCTACACATTCGTCAAATGCCATTGCAATTGTTGAAGCAAGATTTGACTGAATCTGCATACTTTCTTCAGGACCCATAAATATCTTTCTGCCGTCAACATGAGAGGCAAAGGTTACACCCTCTTCTTTGATTTTACGAAGTCCGGCAAGAGAGAAAACCTGAAATCCGCCGCTGTCTGTAAGCACAGGACCTTCCCATCCTGTAAATTTACGGATACCGCCAAGCTCTTTTATGAGTTTATCACCGGGTCTTACATGGAGGTGATATGTGTTACAAAGCTGAACCTGAGCGTGAATATCTTTTAAATCATAAGCATCAAGCCCACCCTTTATAGCAGCGCATGTAGCAACATTCTGAAATGCAGGTGTCTGCACCGTACCATGAGGGGTGGTGAATTCACCGCGACGTGCATTACCTTGAGTTTTAATAAGTTTAAAAGCCATTTTTATTCTCCTGATATCAGCATAGCATCACCGAATGAGAAAAATCTGTATTTTTCTTCAACAGCAATTTTATATGCATTCATTGTATTTTCATAACCGCAGAAAGCACTTACAAGCATAATCAGAGTGCTTTCAGGTAAATGGAAGTTAGTAAGCAAAGCATCTATACACCTGAATTTATAACCGGGATAGATAAAAATACTTGTCCAGTCATCGTATTCACAAACTTCACCTGCTGCCTGACATACAGATTCCAGAGTTCTGCAACAAGTGGTGCCTACAGCAATAACTCTGCCGCCATTTTGCTTGGTTTGGTTTATAAGGTCGGCAGTTTCTTTCGGGATACTGTAATGCTCAGAATGCATTTTATGCTCTTCAATCTTATCGGCTTTAACAGGGCGGAATGTACCAAGGCCTACGTGAAGTGTAACATAGCCGATTTTAATACCCATTGACTCAATTTTGCTGAGCAATTCAGGTGTGAAATGAAGACCTGCGGTTGGTGCAGCTGCCGAGCCAAGCTCTTTTGAATAAACTGTCTGATATCTTTCTTTATCTTCAAGCTTTTCGGTAATATAATGAGGCAGCGGCATTTCGCCTACTCTGTCAAGAGCATCATATATATTAGAAGCATCATAAGTGAACTTTGCTATTCTGTTGCCGTTGGGTAAGACCTCAAGAATTTCGGCATACATTATGCCGTCACCAAAATTAAAACGGGTACCTTCCTTTGCTCTTTTGCCCGGGCCTGCAAGAACCTCCCATACATCTGTTTCAATACAGTTAAGAAGCAAAAATTCAACATTTGCACCTGTACCCTCTTTTACACCGTAAATACGTGCAGGGAGCACTCGTGTGTTATTGAGAATAAGACAATCTCCCTCTCTGAGATAATCACAGATATCGTAAAAATGCCTGTGAGCAACTTCTCCTGTAAGCTTATCAAGATGCATAAGGCGTGACGAATCCCTTGGCTCTAACGGGTGCTGAGCTATTAATTCTTGCGGTAAATCATAGAAAAAATCACTTGTTTTCATTAAAATTAACCTCTTGTATAAAAATAAGTACCAAAACTTGAATAAAGTTGGTAAAATTTCCAATTTAAAAACATTGACTGAAAAAGCAGAAAATGTTAATATATTTTGTAAATTCAGCTCGTATATTATATTGCAAGACGAGCAAAAAAACAATAGTTTTTTTAAGATAAGAGGTTTTGTTATGAAAAAATTTAAAGTTGGTATTATCGGCGCAACAGGTATGGTTGGCCAGAGATTTGCTTCATTACTCGAAAATCATCCTTGGTTTGATGTTGTTCTTGTGGCTGCAAGCCCTCGTTCAGCAGGTAAAACTTATGAAGAAGCTGTAGGCTCACGCTGGTGCATGGATACAGCTATGCCTGAAGATATGAAAAACCTTGTTGTTATGGACGCTACTGCTGATGTTGAAAAAATCGCAGGTATGGTTGACTTCGTTTTCTGCGCAGTTGATATGAAAAAAGATGAAATCAAAGCTCTTGAAGAAAGATACGCTAAAGCAGAATGCCCTGTTGTATCTAACAACAGCGCTCACAGAGGCACTGCTGACGTTCCTATGATTGTGCCTGAAATCAACGCTTGTCACACAGCAGTTATTGCTGACCAGAAAAAACGTCTTGGCACAAAGCGTGGTTTTATCGCTGTTAAATCAAACTGCTCACTTCAGAGCTATGTACCTGCTATCTATCCTCTTGATAAAGCAGGTTACAAAGTTAAAGATGTTCTTATTTGCACATATCAGGCAATTTCAGGTGCAGGTAAAACATTTGAAACATGGCCTGAAATGGTTGATAACGTTATTCCTTTCATCGGTGGCGAAGAAGAAAAGAGCGAACAGGAGCCACTTAAAATCTGGGGTACTGTTGAAGATGGCGTAATTAAAAATGCTACACAGCCTAACTTCACAGCTCAGTGCATCCGTGTTCCCGTTTCAAACGGCCACATGGGCGCAGTATTTGTAAAATTTGAAGACAAAGTTCCTTCTAAAGAAGAAATGCTTAAAATCTGGGCAGACTTCAAAGGCGAGCCTCAGGAATACGAACTTCCTAACGCACCAAAACAGTTCCTTCATTATTTCACAGAGGATAATATGCCTCAGACAAAGCTTCAGCGCGACCTTGAAGGCGGTATGGCTGTAAGCATCGGACGTCTTCGTGAAGACACACAGTATGACTACAAATTTGTATGCCTTTCTCACAACACCCTCCGCGGTGCTGCAGGTGGTGCAGTTCTTCTTGCTGAGCTTCTTTGCAAGCAGGGTTATATGGACTAATTTATTCGGAGGATTATTTTATGAAAAAAACAGTTTTTACCGGCGCAGCTGTTGCAATTGTTACTCCTTTTGATGAAAACAACAAAATCAACTACAACAAGCTCGCTGAGCTTATAGACGACCAGATTGCAAATTCAACTGATGCTATTGTTATCTGCGGTACAACAGGTGAAGGCCCTACCCTCACCCATGAGGAGCATGCAGAGGCAATCAGATTCACTTGCAAATATACAAATAAAAGAGTTCCTGTTATTGCAGGTACAGGCAGTAACGACACAGATTATGCTGTTAAGCTTTCAAACGAAGCTGAAAAAGACGGTGCTGATGCGCTTCTTCTTGTTACACCTTACTATAACAAAACTTCTCAGCAGGGTCTTATTAAACAGTATGAGTATATAAATGACAGAGTAAGCACACCTATTATCCTTTACAATGTACCAAGCAGAACAGGTGTAAACATTCTCCCTGAAACATATTACGAGCTTTCAAAGCTCAGCAACGTTGTTGCTACTAAAGAAGCAAACGGTGACATTTCTTCTATTCTTAAAACAATGAGCCTTTGCGGTGATGCACTTGATATCTACTCAGGTAACGATGACCAGATTGCTCCTATTATGGCATTGGGCGGTAAAGGTGTTATTTCTGTTCTTTCAAACGTGGCACCTAAGCTCACTCACGATATTGCAATGACCGGTTATAACGGTGATATCAAAACATGCACAAAGATGCAGCTTGAATACCTTGAGCTTTGCAACAATCTTTTCTGCGATGTTAACCCTATCCCCGTTAAAGAAGCTATGAATATGATGGGTATGGAAGTTGGCCCTTGCAGACTCCCTCTGTATGAAATGACTGATGCTAAAAAGGCACTTCTTAAAGATACTCTTGCAAAATACAATCTTATATAATATAATTAAGGAGCTGTTTTTTACAGCTCCTATTTATTTTATTCGGATGTGATAAATATGACAGATATTATTTTAAGCGGTTGCTGCGGTGTTATGGGTAAAAATATCGCAGAATGCATATCAAAAAAGGACGATTGCAGAATCGTTGCAGGTATTGACATTGTAACTCAGGAGAACTCACCTTTCCCTATTTATAAAAACGCTGATAATTTCACAGGCAAAGCTGATGTTATAATTGACTTTTCTCACCCGTCAGCTCTTGGGTCTTTACTCGGCTATGCTGTAAGAACAGGTACCCCTGCTGTTATTTCAACAACAGGCTTATCCCAAGAGCAGATTGAGTTGATTCACAAAGCTGCAACTAAAGTGCCTGTATTTTTCAGTGCAAACATGTCTTTAGGTGTAAATCTTATATCTGAACTTGCGCAAAAAGCTGTTAAGGTTTTAGGCGATGATTTTGATATTGAAATTATCGAAAAGCATCACAATCAAAAAATTGATGCCCCCAGCGGCACTGCACTTATGCTCGCTGATGCCGTCAACAAAGCTGCTGACGATGCATACTATTATGAGTATAACCGTCAGGCAAAAAGAGAAAAAAGAAACAAGAAAGAAATCGGCATTCATGCCATCAGAGGCGGTACTATTGTTGGTGAGCATGATGTTATCTTTGCAGGTCAGGATGAAATAATCACAATCTCCCACTCAGCCCGCTCAAAGCAGATTTTTGCAGTAGGCTCAGTAAACGCTGCATTATTTATAAAAAACCTCAAGCCGGGTCTTTATACTATGAAAGATCTTGTTGAAGCAAAATAATTTCAGGAGGGTTTAAGTGTGTCTGTTATTGAAAACATTACAGTTAATGAAGAAATTACTTTGATATCCCTTCACGGCACAACTGCTGACATGGGCTTTATTGCTAAAGTTTTTTCAATGCTTTCTGAAGAAAATATTGATGTTGATATGATTTCCCAATCCCCTCAGGACGGCAGATTTTCAGGTATTTCATTCACTGTTAATGACAGTGATTTTATTAAAGTTATGAAAATTGCCGGTGAAATCAGGGAATCTAACCCGGAGCTTAAAATCAGCGTAAGCAGTTCTAACAGCAAGATATCTGTTTTTGGTGAGGCTATGAACGGAACACCCGGTGTTGCTGCTAAAGTTTTTAATGCTGTCAGAAGTGTTAATTGCGATATAAGAATGATCACTACATCTGATGTTACAATCTCATTACTTGTTGCCAGCATTGATACAGACAAGTGTGTTGAAGCTATCGAAAATGCATTTAATTAAATTGTTCTTTACTTTTACGATTTAATGTGTTACAATGTGATTGTATTTCATTTCGTGGAGGTTTATTATGCGCGAAAAAATCAAAGATTCTAATGTAGATTTTCTTTTCAAAGCCATTCTTGAGCTTGAGAATATGGATGAATGTTATGACTTTTTTGAGGATCTTTGCACTGTTACTGAATTAAAAGCTCTTTCTCAGCGCATTGTTGTTGCAAAAATGCTCAGAGATAATAAGGTTTACAGTGATATAGTTGAGCAGACAGGTGCAAGTACCGCAACTATCAGCCGTGTTAACCGTTCTTTAAGATATGGCTGTGACGGCTATGAAAAACTCTTTTTAAGGATAGATGCTAAAGAATGAGCAGTTATGATGTTTTTTCTCAATTCTATGACAGCTTAACAGATAATGTTGATTACAAAAAGCGTGCAGAATTTTTCCGCACGCTTCTTATTCGTTACAATGTAAGTGACGGTGCTGCCATACTTGATATGGGCTGCGGTACAGGCAGATTCACTTGTGAAATGGCAAAATACGGCTATGATATGATCGGCACTGATATTTCCCCCGAGATGCTGTGTGAAGCAAGAAACAATATGTATGACAACGAAGTCAATATATTGTTATTATGTCAGAGTATGGATGAATTAGACCTGTACGGTACTGTTGACTGCGCTGTGAGCACACTTGACAGTATAAATCACCTTCCGTCAGCAGAAAGCGTAAAAAAGGCTTTTTATAATGCTGGTTTATTTATGAACCCTGACGGAGTTTTTATTTTTGACATCAATACCGTTTACAAGCACAGAAATATACTCGCAAATAACACATTCGTTTATGACACAGACGATGTTTTTTGTGTATGGCAAAACACACTGAACGATGATGACAGCGTTGATATAACCCTTGATTTTTTTGAGCCTGACGGTGATGCATATTACAGAAGCAGTGAAGAATTCACCGAAAGAGCTTACTCAATTGAAGATATAAAAAAATGGCTTGAACAAGCCGATTTTCAGGTTTTAGACATATTTGACGATACAAGCTTTGAGCCAATCAATGAAAGCACTCAGAGGGCAGTTATTGCCGCAAGATATACAGGAAAGAGGAATGTATAATGGATAAACTTGTCAGATGTATTTCAGATGACGGCACACTGGTTATGATGGCCGCCGAAACAAC